>NZ_KK211300.1:134613-140561 GCF_000621525.1 Legionella fairfieldensis ATCC 49588
CTTAAGGCGCAGCAGCAGGCAATGCAGGCCAAGATGGAAAAGCAAGAGCAAGCAATGAAAACTCAGATGGAACTTATCATGGCTCGTCTTTCCCAGATGGAGCATAGAGAAGCTCCTCAATCAACGGCTGCTCCCGAGGAACAAAAACACCACTCCCCTGGCTTTTTTTAAGGGCACTTGACTCAATTGGCGGAAAGAATGGCTATTTCCTCCGCCCTGCAACAGCCACATACTTGAATCAGGCAATATGGTCAGGAAGAGGACGAACAATCAGTACATCACATTGTGCGCCATGTAAAATAGCATTCGCTGTGGAGCCAAGCAGGAGCGCAAGACCGTGTTTACCATGACTGCCTGTAACAATTAAATCAATTTTCTTTTCTTGTGCCACACGCAATATTTCATTTTTCGTAGAACCAAATTCGATCATGCAATGTTTATCATCCACACCTAACTGTTTGGCAAGATTAGCCAGCTCTTTTTCAGCCTGTTCTCGTATTGACACCTCTACTTCAGCAAATCCTGCAAAACCAGGGTATGCGTAAGCGGGAATTGGCTCCACCACATGAACAAGAAGTAGATCAGCCTTATTTTCATCAGCAATTTTCTTTGCTTTATGCGCTGCTCGAATGCCTACTTCATCAAAATCAGTTGCAAACAAGACCCTTTTATACATGATTCTTTCTCCTTAGCCTCTCTGATTAAGAGTAGCAGAAAAAATTTTAATTTCATATTGAGGTTAAATAGTAAGCGGGCAGGACTATCCCTATGGATTTTCCCGAGTATCTTTTATAACTAACAGCGTTTTATTCTTGATTCAATCAAAGGTTTCAACGTAAAGTAAAATGAATTCCGTAATCGCAAGTAATAGCAGAAAAAAGGTAGCTCCTCTTCATCAGGACGATTAAATGCATAGATTGATCTTTAGCGGGCTAATTACCCTTTTTTTAATTGCCTGTCAGAGCAACAATGAAAACAATAACCATTTCGGTGGATATATTGACACTGATCTCGTGTATTTATCTGCAGATTTTGGCGGCAGGCTGGTTGAGCGGCCTGTGCGAAAAGGACAACTTGTCCAAAATAATCAACTCCTTTTTAAACTCGAACAAACTAATGAACTTTATACTATTGAAATGAGCCAATTAAGCGGTAAAGATTTACTTGCTCAGCGACAACAAATTGCAGTTCAACACGACTACAATACAATTAATTATCACCGAATTCAGGGAATGCGCAAACAAAATGCTGCCAGTCAAAATGATCTTGAAGTGGCTAAAAAGGATTTAGACGCCTCTCAACATCAGCTTGAAGAAATCGACTTTAAAATTAAAAATAATCAGGTTGATACTACCGCAAAAAAATGGGTAGCAAAGCGCAAAGAAAGCTATGCACCTCAATCCGGTATTATATTCGATACTTATTATACACCAGGAGAATTTGTGCAAGGTGGTTATCCGGTATTATCGTTAATTACCGCCAAAAATCTTAAAGTGATATTTTTTGTACCACAACCATTACTCAGTCACATCACACTGAATGGACGAGTTAACATTCTGACCGATGGTAAAGCAGAACCTGACCCGGCTCGTATTTCATATATCTCCAATATCGCCGAATATACTTCTCCTATTATCTATTCTCAGGCAGAGCGTCAAAAACTTGTTTTTCGCGTTGAAGCAAAACTGGAAAATCCTGATCTGGAACAAACACATCTTGGTCAACCTGTAACAGTGGAACCTGGATAAATGGACAAGCTGGCTATTGACATTAAGGAATTAACCAAAGAATTCAACAAAAAAACGGTTGTTGATCATCTTTCTTTAACGGTAAAACGAGAGGCTATTTTTGGATTTCTTGGTTCTAATGGTAGTGGTAAAACAACGACTATACGTATGATTTGCGGTCTTTTAACTCCAACTTCCGGCGAAGGGATCTGCTTGGGCTATAATATTAAAACCCAAAGCGATGAAATCAAAAAACACATCGGTTACATGCCACAAAAATTCAGTTTTTATAATGGATTGACCGTCTACGAAAACTTAAGATTTGTTGCCAATATTTATCGAATCAATCAATCAAATCAGGCAATAAAAGACACTATTGAACAACTGGCATTAGAACCTTACCGAAATATCCCGGCAAAAAGTTTATCGGGAGGATGGCGACAAACACTGGCTTTAGCGTGCTGCATCATTCACAAGCCCCAATTATTATTTCTGGATGAACCAACCGCAGGCATGGACCCCAAAGCACGTAAAAAATTTTGGGATTATCTGCATAAAATTTCCATAGAAAACGGCACCACTATTCTGGTAACGACACACTATACCGATGAAGCAGAAAAATGCACTGATCTCGCCTATATCAATATGGGTAAGCTTCTTTACGCTGGAAGCACTAAAAATTTGATCCCTTCTTCAGGAGTAAAAACCTGGATATTGGAGGGCGACCGACAGGAGCAAAATACATTGATCCAAATAATTAATCGTTCCTACCCGGAACTCTTAACGTCCATTGTAAATAATGACTTGCGAATTTCATCTCGCAATCAGGAAAAATTAAATCAGCTTATTGAGAAGCACAGCGAATTTTCTTTTAAAGCGGTCACTTCGTCCTTTGAAGAGGTTTTTATAGGATTAATGCAATGACTGACCGATCCTCCAGATTTTATAGCATATCCACTGGACGAATAGCAGGGCTAATCCGTAAAGAATTTATCGTCATTACGCGGGACTGGGGTACCATTGCCATGTTAGTCATACTGCCTATCATGCTCCTTATTATTTTTGTATATGCCATTCAATTTGATCCCAAACATTTGCCCACAACTATCATTAGTTATGATCATTCACCATTGACCAGAGATTTTATCAGTGCACTGGCTGCTTCAAACTATTATGAAATTGTGGATGTTTCTACTGATGAAACTAAAAAAAATCTGAATTTTGCCAGCGGCAATATGAGTCTGGCTTTTACCATCCCGGCTAATTTTTCGCGAAAATATATACGAGGAGAGAATCCGCAACTTTTGGCTGAAATTGATGGCTCCGATCCAGGCAGCAATGCAGGAGCAATAGCCTATATTCAACCTATACTGAATCAAACCCTGGCACGATTTGCCAAACAAGGTTTAGGAATGCCCCCACCAACAATCAACTCGACACGAAATGTCAATCTTACCATTCATCGACTCTATAATGAATCCAATATTAGTGCGTTTAATATTGTTCCTGGACTAATTGGCGTTTTATTGACGCTAACCATGGTGATGCTTACTTCAACAGCCATCACCTCTGAAAGAGAATCAGGTACCATGGAAATGCTTTTAACGACCCCATTAAAACCCTTTGAAATTATTGTCGGAAAGGTAGTGCCCTATATTATTCTCGGCTATTTACAACTGACCAGTGTTTTAATTTTTAGCAAAATATTAATCAACATTTCTATACAAGGAAACTTGCTCTTGCTGTATATTGCAGCGCTCCCTTTTATTATTGCTAATTTAATGGTAGGCATGATCTTTTCTACAATTGCCACCACCCCTATGCAGGCGATGCAGCTTAGCGTCTTTTTTCAATTACCCTCTATCTTTCTGTCGGGTTATATCTTTTCTTTTTTCGGCATGCCAAAGTGGGCCCAGCTATTAGGCTACTGTTTTCCCATGACCTATTTTACTCGAATCACACGGGGAATCTTGCTTAAAGCCAATAATATGGAGCAAATTATCCCCAATATTTTACCCATTCTATTAATAGCCTGTATTTTAATTATTTTAACCGGAAAGATATTTAGAACAACATTGGACTAGTGGGAATTATGAAACCTAAAATACTATGGCTATATTTATTTCTTGTATTCATAGAAGGCTGTCAAAAAACTTTTTTACCTGCTAATGAGAAAGGTGGTTTAAAATACCCTTCTCGAACACGTAGTGGCCAATCTTATACTGCCGACAAGAGAGATTTCAGTTGCACTCGCTGGTGGGAAAAATTCAAAAATCCTGAACTTAATCAGCTTATTGAAAAAGCGCTTGCTTCAAATAATGAAATCCAAAGTGCAAATGCAACGATTGATCAAGCCCAAGCGCAATTACAGGCTGCCCTATATGACTGGTTCCCTACCCTGGACGCTTCCGTGCGAGGTTTTGGCGGCGGTACCTGGGATGCAAACCTCACTCCCAAAGGAAATTTGGCCAGAAGTGGTATGATTAACAATATTTCCAACTTAAAATTTCATGGTTATAACGCTGGCCTTACCCCCACTTATTCATTAAACATTCTGCAAAATATTAATAATGTGAAAGCAGCGGGGAGTTCATTAGCTATAAAACGCGCCCTTGCGCAAGCGACTCAATTAAGAATAATTACTCAGATGAGTCATTCCTATTTTTTACTTTTGAGTCAACGTGAACAATTAAACAGAGAAAAAATTCTTATCGAAGATTTGAAAAAATTAAGCCAGCTGGAGCAAGTCCGTTATAAAAAAGGAGCCGATGATATCGAAAGAACAACAACTCTTGATCAAGAAATCGCTCAAGAGAAGGCAAAAATACCTCAAATTGAAAACGCCATTGCACAAACTGAAAACGCTATTCATCTATTATTGAATCAAAATCCTGGTTCCATGACTACAATTTATACGTTGTCTTCTCTTAAGACCAATAATCTGATTCCTAACAATCTCCCCTCTTCGGTTTTAAAAAACCGACCGGATGTTATGGTAGCCTTGAATAATATAAAAACAGCCAATGCAGAACTTGGCATCGCTTACTCAGCATTTTTTCCTTCTATTGCTCTAACCGGTACAGCGGGAAGCATTTCATTGGATTTAAAAAAACTTTTGGGATTAACCGGAGGATTTTGGACCAATCAGGCCCTTGCTGCCATTAAACTTCTGAATGGCAATGCCTATCAAACTATTAAAGCGGCCAAGGCACGCTATATAGCAACTTATTATGATTACTTGCAAACACTAAGGGCAGCATTCGCTGATGTGGATAATCATCTTACTAATGAACAAAAAAAACGTGCTGAATATCTCCAAACACAAAATGGCTATGTAGCCGCAAAAAAACTCTACAACATCGCATTTTCCCAATACAAGGCAGGCGCAAAAGACTATCGTGATGCAGCGAATGCCAAAATAAATGTGGATCGCTATCAGCTTACTTTAATACAGGAAAAAACCCAATTATTAACCAGTATCGTTCAAACTTACAATGCTTTAGGCGGGGGTTTCAATGTAAAGCAGACAGTCGTTACAAGTAAATAGTATCAATATCAAATTGAGAATAATAAGAAATAACCTGAATTTAAAAGAAATTATTTTACAATTTGATAAAGTTTAATTTGTTACTAGCTAAAAAGAATTTTTTTCAGCTTTATCAGGTTTGCATACAAAACCAGATTCCATTTACCAACAAATTAGAACCCGTGATAGAAATTACTGAAATAAAGGAAATTAATAATCTTATCCTCTATTATTGCTTTCGTTTGGCTGTAATTCATGCAACATTTCAACAAGTCTCTCATGCGGGTTTTCCTGCATTGGGTTTTTCTATGAATTCATTGCTCATCCCTTATGTTACAGGTAATTCATCCATTTAATTTCGAATAAAGTCATGGATAAAAAGCATAAAGAGCAATTGAATAATACTTTACAACATTCTGTTTTCTCCTTTTTTAACCAGAAAACAAAATTTACAGATCCTTATGATAAACAAAATGCTTTTTTAAGCGAAATTTCTTCAAATAAATTATAAGAAATTAAAACTGATAGGTAACTATGACTTAAGTTTTGAAGTTTCGCGAGGTCCTTCTTGAAGCTGTTTGCCGCAGACAAACTGCTCTTCTCTCCAGCAAAGTGATGAGGTAAGCTGAGAATGGATTCCCGTTTTCACGGGAATGACTCAAATAATACAGAATGATGTCATCCCCGCGAAAGGC
>NZ_JHYC01000007.1 GCF_000621525.1 Legionella fairfieldensis ATCC 49588
TTTAAAATCTCTAAATCTGGACATTTGAAACATAACCAAGATAGTCATAATCTCGCTAATCGATAAGCTGCAAGCCGGACCGCGCTTGCTTTTTGTCGGGCCTGTTAGCATATAATGTTCACAATGTTTATCTAACTCGTTGCAGAAATCGTCTATTTCGCAGAAAATATTAACCAGCTGGTGCATGTCCATATCACAAATTCCTTTCGTCGGGAAAAAATTGCGATATTACAATGTTCCAGCTACCTTTTTCTATTTCAAAACAAATTAACCTTTTGATCTATAATGCTTTATTAAAGTTTAAAACCCATTACTGGGGTTTGGATAAACTAACTGAAAATCAACAACAGGTGATAGCTCGGCGTTTTGGCTTGCGTGGTCATGAAAAAGCAACGCTTGAAGATGTAGGAAAAGAAATTGATCTTACCCGTGAGCGAGTTAGACAAATTCAGGTTGAAGCTTTAAAAACATTGAGGGGGTTGTTGGAGCGGGTAGGATTAACGCAGGAAGATCTGTTTTAATCCAGATAGGGATAAAGCCAATCGATTGCTTTAAAAATAGGAATGCCTCAAGTGTCATTGCAGCAACAATCTTATTACTTAGGGCCGACTATTTAGAAAGCCCTTTTCCTTTTTCGGGATTTTCAATGTTTTTTAGTGCATTGGCGGTTTTAAACCCAAAAAATCCAAAAATTCGATGAAATCCTAGTGCTTCTCTTACTTCTGAATCCTTTGTAACATCTTCGGTGCCTCTGTTAATAGCATTTTCGAGTGCGGTTCTAATTTTATCTGCTTTCTTTTTATTATTAATCCCAAAAATAGACCTGCTATTACGTTCTAATCGGTCTATTTCTTTTTGTACTTCCATAACATCCGTTCTGGAATTAACAGATAGGTGATTTGGAGCAGCGTTAATGTGTGCCATATTAGGTGATTCATCGGATAGGGTTAAATCAATTAAAGGAAGCGTTTCATCCGAAGTTAAAGCAGTTAATTCCTTAACACTTTTGGGTTGCATCTGTCCCTTTTCATTTACAGAAACAATAAGAGGCTTTGGCAATGGTAGAGTATCTTTACCGTACCGGAATTTGGCACTGATAATCTTAAAATTATTCTCCACAACTTCATATTGTACAATTACTGCAATGCCGTTAGGAGTCCAAATTGCCACAGTATCAGATGCTTCTTTTTCAGTTTCAAACTTTGCCCAAAAACAATGAAAAAAATCACCGGTTTGTAGAGATTTTAAAAGAGCTCGGTTATCGACTAATTTCTGCTCATCACCTGGAATTTGCACTACAGTAAAACTTGGCATAATTATCTCCAAAATAACTTGGTTGATTTAATTATATACAAATAATATTAAGGAATAATTAACTCATGTTACGCACAAAAGGCTCACGAATGTCTCAGTTCACTTGTTACCGAAAGGATGCTGAACCAGATGCCCCAAGGTCTGGGGAAATCGCATTATAAAATCACAGATGGATTTCTCATTTAAAATTATATTCCGTGAACACTTACAATTTAGCTTCGATTTATGGATTTGTATTTTATTTTACCTGCGTACTTACCCATTAAAAACAATAAGTAAAGTACCAGCCTATAATCATTTTTCCCCAAAAAAGTGAGATAAGCCCGGCGAAACAAAGGAAAGGTCCGAAAGGAATAGGGGTATCTGTAGATTTTCCCTGTATTTTTAAATAAATGAAACCTATTATTGCGCCTGTAAAAGAGGCTACTAACAAAATTATTGGCAGTTGTGTCCAGCCAAACCATGCGCCAAAAGCCGCAAATAACTTGAAATCACCATTGCCCATCCCTTTTTTTCCTGTGAGCAAGTAAAAAATTTGCATAAAAAGCCATAGGAACAGGTAAGCTAAAGCACTACTAATTACTGCCTCGGGAAGAGGGGCGAATAGTGATTGAGTATTAGCAATTAATCCTGACCATAGCAGGCTGAGAGTGAGACTATCGGGTAATAATTGATGTTTCAGGTCAATAAAAAAAAGCGCAATCAAAATCCAAATGAAGAAAAGAGTGGCTAACAGCGTTAAATTAAAACCAAAATGTGTAGCACTAAACAATGCAAATAAACAACTTGTAATTTCTATCAGAGGATACAGCGGTGAAATAGGCTGTTGACATGCCTGACAACGCCCTCGCAATAAACAAAAACTTAATACCGGGATGTTATTTCTTGCGGGGATCATGATTTTACAGGAAGGACAAAAAGAGCGAGGGAAAAATAAGTTAATGCGCTTATTAATTGTATAATTTTTATTGAAATAGTCATTCCATTCTGCATAAAGCATATGAGGCAGACGATAAATAATCACATTCAAAAAACTGCCTATTGCCAGGGCTAATAAAGCTAACAACAGGTATGCTAAAGGCAAATTAATTATTTCAAAGGATTGAGTCATTATTTTTACACTACGGAACCGAGTTTAAAAAGCGGTAAATACATCGCAATTATTAGAATACCTACCAATATTCCTACGATTACCATAATAACAGGTTCTAAGAGGTCAGTTAAAATATTGATAGTGTGATTCATTTCTTCTTCATAAAAATCAGCAATTTTAAAGAGCATATTTTCAAGCATACCTGATTCTTCACCAATTGTTATCATTTGAATTACCAAATCAGGGAATAACTTTGTATTTTTAAGTGCAATTTGCATGGATTGTCCAGCAGCTATTTCTTCTCCAAGCGTATAAATAGCTTTTGTATACGCATTGCTGCCAGTAACTCCGGCAACAGTTGTTAACGCATTAACCAAAGGAATACCTGCTCCGAATGTAATAGCAAGTGTTCGAGAAAAACGAGTAATGATAGCGCCTCTAAAGAGGGGGCCAAGTATTGGAATTTTTAATACCATGGTCTCTATGAAGCAGATAAATCCGGATGATTTCTTTTTGGCTAATAATACACTGTAGTTCAGAATAACGAAAAAAATAGCGAGAATTAACCCATAATTTTTAAAGAAAGTGGAGCATTGGATAATTATCTGGGTCAGGAAAGGAAGATCAGCACCAAAACTTTTAAACAAAAATTCAAACTGGGGAACTACAAAGACTAAAAGAGCCAAACTGACCAGGCAGGCAATAGAAAAAACCATAGCGGGATAAATGAATGCTTTTTTAACTTTCTTTTTAATGGTTTCTATTTTTTCTTTGTAGTGAGCGATTTTATTCAGCATTAATTCAAGTTTTCCAGACTTTTCTCCAGCTTCAATCAAATTGCATAGTAGTGTATTAAAAAAAGAAGGATTTTTACGCATTGCTTCCGAAAAACTAATACCGTTTTCCATATTTTTTTTGAGAGAGATGATTAATTGCTTCATTAACCAATGAGACTGGGTGTTAATAGCAAGATCAAAGGCCTGAATGATAGGAATTCCTGCATTAAGTAAAGAGGCCATTTGTTGAATAAAAAAAGTGATATGTCCCGAAGTAATTTTTTTATTCTTTTTAAGACAATAAAGTGCATGGTTTGTAGTTATTTTTTGAGTGATAATTCCTTGTTTACCTAATTCATTTTTAGCCAGGGCAGAACTTGCCGCCTCAATCATGCCTTGCACTTTTATGCCGTTATAATTAATACCTTTCCAGTAGTAGTATTTTTCGGTTTTATTCATAATAGCTAGTTAATGAGAACTCGGTTAATCTCTTCAAGCGTTGTCAGACCTTGTTTAACTTTTTCAAGGCCAGATTGCCATAAAGTTAACATCCCTTCTTTTTGTGCCTGCTCATGAATGGCAGGCGAATTGACCCCTGATATAATCAATTGACTGATCGTTTTAGATACAGGTAAAACTTCAAATAACCCTATGCGTCCTTTATATCCATTAGTACATTGATCACAACCCTGAGCTTGATATAAAAAGGAGGTTTTTACCTCATTTTTGGTATAGCCAAGTTCCATTAAATGTTGTTGCGGCGGATTTTTCTGCAGTTTTTTACATACATCGCACAATCGTCTTGCCAATCGTTGTGCTATTAATAAACTTACTGAATGGGCTATGTTAAATAAAGGGATCCCTAAATTATGCAACCTTGTTAATGTTTCAGCGGCGCTGTTGGTATGTAATGTAGAAAGAACCAGATGGCCGGTTTGTGCTGCTTTAGTGGCAATTTCTGCCGTTTCAGGATCACGAATTTCACCAATCATAAGAGTATCCGGATCTTGCCGTAAGAGGGAGCGCAACGCATTAGAAAACGTCAGGCCAATTTTCGGATTGACATTAACCTGATTAATACCAGGCATTTTAAGTTCGACTGGATCTTCTACAGTTGAAATATTACGTTCAATACTATTTAAAATAGAGAGGGCTGTATAGAGCGACACCGTTTTACCGCTTCCAGTCGGGCCTGTAACAATAATAAATCCTTGCGGTTTGCCGAGAGCTGTTAATACCAGTTTTTCCTGTAAATTATTTAAACCTAATGTTGTGATAGCAAGTTGCAGGGAGCCTGGGTCAAGAATACGGAGAACAATTTTTTCCCCATCAATTGTGGGGCAGGTACTTACCCTTAAATCAATCGTTTTTGATAACGGGTTTGTCATTTGAAAACGACCATCCTGTGGTAGTCGATGTTCTGCGATATTGAGATTGGCCATTATTTTTATACGGGCGTTAATCCGTGCGGCTAATTTTTTTGGAAGAGCAGTTATCCCGGTTAGCAATCCGTCTTGTCGATAACGAATGCGGTAATTATTGTCATAAGGTTCACAATGAATATCCGAAGCCCCTTTAGAGATTGCTTCAAGTAAAATCTGGTTTACAAAGTTAATAACGGGAGCATCATCATAGGTCTCGGATTGTTCATTTTTTATATTTTCCAAATAAACAAGTAATGGATTATTTTGGTTCTTGGGAAAAATTGTATTAATTAATTGTTCAAGTTTATCTGTTTCGGCCACAAACAACCGTGTTTGTAAACCAGTATGAAACTGTATTTCTTTCAAAGCATCCTCGTTAAAAGGATCATCAATTGCTAAAAATAAATAGTGATCACGAATAAAAAGAGGTAATACTTGATGACGATGAATTAATTTATCACTAACCATTTGGGCTGGAATTGAATCAAAATCAATCTCGTCGAGATTAATTAAGGGTAAGTTAAAATATTGAGCCAGTATCCGGGCGAGATTTGTTGCAGAAAAAAGTTTAGTTGTTACTAAATAACGTAATATACTTTGCTGGTTAAGCGCCGCTTCCTGTTGATAACGAGATGCCTGATTTTTATCCATAAAATTGGCTTGTACCAATAATTGACTAATCCCCTGCAAGGATTGCCTTTCTGCAATAGTTAGCATTGTTCCGTAATGTAAGTTGAACTTTTTGTCCACTATAAACAAAAAGAAAGGAAATTGCACGATAAATTTTGTGGCGTAGTCAAGTGCTTCATGTACTGTTTCGCAATAAAGATCTCTATGTACGTTTAATTAAAATTTTGAACTTTGAAAGTTCTTTTCATCCCGCTGGCTCTATGGTAAAAAATAATTTAACTTATTTTAGTCATGGAGCACATGTTTGTCTTTAAATGCTGAGAAAAGTAAATTCCGTGCTCTTGATAATTGGTTTAATTCGCCTCAAGGAATTGATGTAGGTGATGCCTTTACCACTGAGTTATCTCACTTGAATGAGTTTCTCTATGGTGAAACTTTACTTCAATTGGGTCATTGCAGCACTAATCCTTGGCTGAGACCCCTTCATTACAGTCATAAATGGTGCGCAACACCTTACACTGATCCCTTGTCTACCTTAGTGACGTCCTTCAATTATCTTCCTCTTGCCAGAAATAGTGTGGATTGTATTATTGCGCCACTTACCATGGAGGCATTTAACTATAAAAAAAATCCCATCGATGAATTAGACAGAGTTTTGAAGCCAATGGGTTATGTGGTTTTTTTGGGTATTAATCCAATGAGTCTTTGGGGGTTATTCGTTCGTTTAAAACGCTATTCTTGTTTTGGTCCATTAAAGGGTCAACCCATGTCCGTTTTTTTTATTAAACGAGCTATGTTGCATCGTGGGTATATTCAATGTAACTTGTCTGCTTTTTATTACATTCCCCCTGTATCAACCGAAAAATGGGTCCGCAATCTCCACATTCTAAATGAATTAGGTAAAATGATTTCTCCTTGCCCTGCTGGATTTTATTGTCTTGTTATGCAAAAAGAGGAGGAAGCCCACCCTGATATTTTATCTGGCGCGATTAAAGCAAAACAATGGGAAAGGGAGGGCGCCTTGCAACCTACTTATCAATCTGACACAACAGTATTTGAACAGTCCTGGTAACATTCGGTATAATAGCTTTTGATTTATCTTGGGGTCAGGGTGTATGTCAATAAAAGAGCCGTTATACCGTATTACTTTTGCAAATCAGGAAGCTGTTTATGAAATTTATGCACGAAAAGTATCTGAGAGCGGAATGTTTGGTTTTCTAGAGGTTGAAGAATTTGTTTTTGGTGAAAATACGTCTTTGGTAGTTGATCCTTCTGAAGAGCGTTTAAAAGTAGAATTTAGTAATATAAAACGTACTTACATCCCTCTACATGCTGTTTTTCGAATTGATGAAGTGAGCAAGGAGGGTGTTGCAAAAGTGCGCGATAAGTCCAAAGAGGAGGGGAAGGTAAGTCTCTTTCCCATTCCTAATAAACGTCAAGATTAACAATCCACTGCACAAGTCATTACTTAACGTGAAGGTATTTATGTCTATTCCAGATAAAATTAAACAAGTTTATGAAAATTCGAGTTGTTTATATACTACAAGAGAGGTCGAGGCTGCATTAGATCGTATGGCAATTAATATTCATGAACAACTTCATGATAAAAATCCCGTCCTTTTATGCGTTATGATTGGTGGGTTAGTGCCGATGGGCAATCTGCTACCCCGTCTGGATTTTCCTTTGGAAGTGGACTACGTCCATGCTACACGTTACCGCGGACAAATCAAGGGCGGAGAATTGCATTGGAAAGTGAGACCCTCTCTTGATTTAACTAATCGCACCGTTTTAGTGGTTGATGATATTCTCGATGGCGGTGTAACTTTGGCAGCTATTATTGAAGAAGTTAAAGCAATGGGAGCCGCGGAAGTTTATTGTGCTGTTCTGGTAGACAAACACCATAAGCGCGTGCCGAATGGTTTAAGCAAAGCTGACTTTGTTGGCTTACAGGTTGATGATCATTATATTTTTGGTTATGGCATGGATTATAATGAATACCTTCGCAATGCACCGGGAATTTTTGTGGTTGCGCCGGAGCATGAATAATACTCCTGATTGCTTATTAAATATTAATTTGCATTAGTTCATTTGCGAAATCCTGCGTGCCGTAAACAGGCGCGGTACGTAGGGTTACAGGCGTAAGTTGTAGACGGAAATGCCAGTTTTTTGTCCAGCATAAAAGAAATGTATTAAAGAGATTTTAATTAGAATGATTGATCAAAAACAAAGTGAATTAGATAAAATAATTCCTGTTATTGCAGAATACTTAACTGCTAAAGAGACTAAAGCATTAAGCAAGGTTTCAAGTTCTTTTTATAAATTAATGCAAGAGTATAATAGTTTTTATAATAAATCTTTAAAATTTCAAATTTGGCAGGAGGATGTTTGCAACGGATTGCACAAGGCTGTGGATAATTTTAAACAAAGCCAGAGGATAAAATTTTTTGATAGAAGAAATTCCTATTTATCAACGGTCAAATATCCTATATTATCCAACTTTTTAATAGTTAACTTTTCTTTAATGGCCAACTATTTTGGTCTAATTAATATCAATGTTGATGCTTTTTTAATAATAGTAGTACTATTACTCATATGTTTCCTTATTTATAACGGAATAGACGTCAATAACAGATTGAATGATAATCGTCAGAATAGATTGATAACAAACGATACTGAAGCTGAATTTAAGCAATTTATAGAACAATATTTTGAGGGATTTGTTTCCTTTTCTCCTCTCAAATCTCTGTTGTATCCTACTGCCTTTAGAAAACTTTTTTATGGGAAGCCAACTCTTAATGAAGCGCTTGGAAGACTCACGGAATGTTTTGAGCGTTTAAAGGCTGATGCTTCTCAGTTTAATAATTATTTATTTGCTCTTCCACCTATAAAAAGAGAGTGTTTAAGAATTCAGGAAATTCCTGATAATTTAAAAAATCATGCTTATAATATAAATTTGATGTGGCGAGAAAAAAATGGTCAATCATTATTCTATCCAGAAAAAGAAGTCCCTTCACAACAATCTCTCCCTATGACGTCAACTTAAAGGCTAATTTTTATTAGCTATGTCCATGGCTAGTTCGTGGATCCCTGATTGACATACATTCGGATAAGCCGTGGAACTTAGGTATTCTTCTTAAGCATTTACTCATGAATCTCTGGCAAATTTTCCGAGATTTGTAATTTTATTATGCAATTTTTCGCACGGGAAATTCATTTAAAGCAGTGGATATTTGTTTGTATAGTTCCGGGAGCCAACGGGGTTGGGCAAAATTTGTAGTGGCTGGTTTCCCTTTCCGTAGATCGTTAGGCGCGATGATTATTTTAATGTGGCTTAGACCTACACGTCGGGCGAGTAAAAACAATTGATCGATAGCTCTATCGCCTACGGCCAAACATCCGACAGAGACTGATTTGCCATGAATAAAAATATTGTTTCCCAAATGCCTGCGGCCTTCTTTACTGGCTTGTAAACGATCAAAATTATTAGGGTAGTTAATCATCATGGATAAATGCATGCTACTGAAAGGATTAAAAGTTACCAAGCGATATATCCCCTCAGGGATTTGTCCATCTTTTTCTTTTAATTTAGGTCCCAAACGGCCGCTAAAAGCTGTGAGAGGATAGTTACGTATAAAACGCCAGGTTTGGTTTTCATTTTTTGCCCATAACTCCAGCTGTCTTTCTTTCTTGAAAGCCAATAAAGCCATTTCTTTCGGAGGATAGGTCACTTGAGCATTGGTAAAAAATCGAATAAGTTCGGGTTCTGTTCGTAGCCCATATTTATTTATAGCATGGTCAACTGCTTTATCCCAATTTAGTTGAGGAGCCATACAAAATGAGGATGAAGAAAATAGCAGGGAGAATACTATAAATACGCTACGTATTATCATTTTATAAAAAAATTCCCTTATGTTAAAAACAAACATTTAATCAAATAATTAACAAATTAGTGGGGTTATAGTTTCTTATTCATCCTCCGCCTTTGCGAAGCGTATGACAACGTTTTTTCCTGTACTTTTTCAGGATTTCACTTTGCTGGCATGATATTTCATAACAATAAGAAAAACAAAACCTATTGTCAATTGAGGAGCTTTGAATTCTTATTTTTGGAAATAGTCGTCTGTAACTGCGTGGGTAATTGTTTAATGATAAAGTCGGGAGCAGTGCTTAACTGACCTACCGCAGGTAATAACCCATAATGATTGGGACACATGAATTGAATTTTATTATCAGAATCCACCTTATAAAATACATAGCGGTAGGTGCAATAGGGCTGTTTGTTAAAGGTAGCAACTTGTAAAATGGGAGTACCATCCAGCCTATTTTCTACAAACGTAGCATTTATCCAGAGGTTTATCACTAAAAGGATGCCTCCGGTTATTAATCCTGCTGAAAGAAGTCCAGAACTATAACGTAAGATTTTGTTTTCTGTTCCATTTATTGAAGTCATTAACAAACAAAGAATAGAAAAAATGAGAACAATTAAATTAAGTGAATAAATAGCGGCATGTTGATAATTAAAATAACTGCCTAAAATTTCGCCCCCCGATGCGCGGTAATGTAAAATCAGAGCAATTAAACTCAGCCATAAAGCCACGATAAGATAATTTTTACGCTGTAGTTTAATACCAACAAATAAGATTACCACTCCCAGCATAGGGAACAATGAGTGTATTGTTTCCAATAAATTAATCATCAATTTGTCCTTTTTGCGAGCAACAATGGTTGAAGGGAAGTTTATACAAGAATGCAAACCTTACTTGATTCAAACACAATAGTGAACGAGCCGGTTTCAATCAATGTAGTTTAACTCAGTAAAATAGTATTTAAAAGTCAGGTTAAACTTTAACTCCTCCTGATAAGTTAACCTTATTTATCCTCTCTTATCAAGAGTAAAACCGGTTCAACATCAATAGGTAACTGTTGATTGGAAATCTTTGGAGGTAAAGAAATGCGTCTTTGTAAAAAGACAGAGGGGAGGGCGGAACTTAGGTATGAAAGTGATGCACGCTTAGGTGGCGTGGGGGATTGTTTAAACTTGTTTGCCTTTACAAAAAGAGGATGAATGGAACCAATCCATAGAGGTTGACGAAAATGTTGTAAATGATAATTGGAACGCCAGATTCTTAATATTTGTATAGAATTGTCATTAGCTGATTCATAAGTCATGACAAGTACAGGTTTTCTGTTTAAGTAAAGCTGAGCCATTAGCGGTGATTCTTGTGCGGATTTTTGGCCACTGACACGAGTCAGAATAGTATTAAATAAAGAGTCGTTTTGTTTTTTCCAACCATAAGTAGTCAGGGAGTCCTCAAGATTGTTAATTTCTCCCGCATATTGAATATTAAACAGGCTAATCCGATGTCCAATTCGATTAGTATGATAAATAGGAAGTATAGGTTTGGTTTGATTCCACCAAAGCTCATCGGTAAAAACATATTGAGCAAAATAAGGCTGATGATTCCGTAGAGATTGAGAGTAGGTGAGAAAACCGGAAAGGAGGCTTGCCAAGAACAGTAACAATAAAATTGATAAAGGAATATAAATTGAACAAGTCATTGATGACTTATGGCGACGGTATAATATCCAATGAAACAAAGCAATACTTAAACCGCATAAATAAGCGCCCAGAGAGTCTGTAAGCCAGTTATCTCCCAGGTAGATCGGTGTAAAACCAGCAAGGAACAGGGCCGATATCAAGGTGGTTTTTATAGATCGATTAAGCCGGGTCGGACAATAGACATTAAGATAAAAAATAAAAACCAGAAAATTTGCTGTCGCAAAAGTCAACTCGATAACAGGAAAGGAGCTACCTGTTTCGGTGTCCATAAGTCCTTGAGGACGAGGGCTGTTTATTAACAAATGGGCAAACACAAGAACAAAAAAGCAAAAGGTATTAAGGCTTAAATAATAGGCTAATGAACGCCAGTCATGATAATAAATTGCCAGAAGAACAATGGAGAGAGCTAAAATAGTTAGGGTGACGGGGCTTGTTATTTGAGCCACAAAGATAAAAAAAATGTCAAAAGAGTGTGTTCGCAGGCTCTGTAAAAAAAGATGAACAGGCTGATTAATAGTTACAATACAAGTGCCGGAAAAAATAGAAATAATAAGTAAAAATAAGAGGGTTATACTTAAAATAAGGGCAATAAGAAAAGCAGCCGTTGCAAAATGATTTTTTTCGTTAAAGGGTGACAGTTTTTTTACTATTTTAGCCAGGAAACGGTTGTTTGCTGCCCATAGCCAAAAGTTATGTAATGCGGTTCGGACTAAACGGTTCATATGGATAATTAACCATTTAAGACCTAAACTGGTCAGCCACATTGCAGCCAGCAGAAGTAAGATTAAAATAAATAATCGAGTGGATGCTTCCGGAGACAATTCGTTACTCGCTGTGCCAATTAAAACCCCGGGTAATACGTAAAGCACCGCCCAACCGACCGCCGAAAATATATTGGCCAGAAAAAATCGCCAATGGTTCATGTGCATCATGCCGGCAATGACGGGAATAATGGAACGCAAAGGGCCTACGAAACGGCCAACCAATACACTTTTACCGCCGTGTTTTGCAAAATACTCTTTGCCATATTCAAGTAAGGCAGGATAACGTTTGAAGGGCCAAATCTTGCTAAGACGATCACTATAAGCATAACCTAATATGTAACTTGAGCTATCACCAGCTATTGCTCCTAATGTGGCGGCTATAAGTGTCAAATCAATTCGCATTACTCCGGAACCCGCGAGAATACCAATGGCCGTCATAGTGACCGAGCCTGGGACAATACTGCCAATAATAGCTAATGATTCTGTCAGCGCGATGAGAAAAGTAATCAATAATGCCCAGTGAGGGTGGTCATGAAGCCAGAGAGTTAATGGTTGAATATAGTCGGAAAATAAATGCATGATGATCAGTATTCAAATCGGGATAAGAATGCTTCAGCAAAAAACTGGCCAGTATTAGTGATGCTTGCTTCTGGATCATAATGGCTAATTTGTGTCATTTCCAGATTAGCAAAGCCACAAGGGTTTATACCTCTAAAAGGCGTTAAATCCATAGCCACATTAAGAGCAATACCATGATAGGTACAGCCATTTTTCACACGTAAGCCAATAGATGCAATTTTTTTATCATCGACATAGACCCCTGGTGCACCACAACGCGCCAGTCCTTTAATGTGATAGTTTGCTAAAACTTCAATTAATATCTGTTCCAAAGAATTCACCAAAGTCCTTATTCCCAAATGTCGTCTGCGTATGTCCATCAAAACGTAAGCTACCAGTTGGCCGGGACCATGATACGTAACCTGTCCCCCTCTGTCTACCTGCACTACAGGAATATTTTCAGCGTTTAAGATGTGTTCCGCTTTTCCTGCCTGACCTTGAGTATAAACAGGCGGATGTTCCAATAACCATAGTTCGTCAGCGGTATCTTCATTCCTTGATGAGGTAAAACACTTCATCTGTTCTAAAATAGTCAGATAAGGCTGAACCCCCAGGTTACGAATAATAGTCATTACAGAACCATCTTGATATCAGGATGTGCAGTTAATTCCCGATAAAGCGCATCAAGAGTGTCTTGATTATGAACATATACAGTAGCCGTAATCGATAAATAATTACCTTTCTGGCTTTCTTGATGAATAATTTTCTCGTCAGGTGTATTGGGAAAATGCCGGCGAATGATTTCTGTAATTTCCCTGGCGAAATTCATTGTTTTTTTGCCGATTATTTTTATAGGGAAGTTACAGGGAAATGTGAGTAGCGAGTCATTTTCAGTCATGATTATTTTCAATTAATTGTTGATATTGTATATTAATTTTTTCCCAATATGGCCCCCCACATCCTTGTCCTACAATAGAGTTATTAATTTGTGTTACCGGATAGATTTCTTTTGTAGTACTGGTTATCCAGATTTCTTTAGCGTGAAAGAGGGCTTCACTGGGAATATTTTCTTCCTGTAAAGACCAATTCATGGATTTGATCAATTCAATGGTCACTTGACGGGTTACGCCTGGCAGGCAAAGATTGTTTAAAGGCGGCGTGCAAATTCTATTTTGTGAATCGACTAAAAAAACATTACTTGAACTTCCTTCCGTTAAAAAACCATCGCGAATTAAAAGAGCGGTATTTGCTCCGGCGGATACTGCCTCGTCATTTAATAAAATATTGGCTAACATAGCGGTAGTTTTAATATTGCAGTGCAGCCAACGCGTATCTTCTACAAGCCTGACATGTAACCCTCGTTGTTTTTCCTCCAGAGAAGGGTAGGGTAAATGAAGCGTATAGGCAATGACGGTAGGTTCTATTTCACTGGGTATATCATGTTTGCGTATCCCCTGATTACCTCGTGTAATCTGAAGATAAATCTGCAGATCACCGCGCCCGTTGCGCTCAATAAGTTCCTTAAAAAGAGCTTTCCAATCCAGTTTAGGTTGAGTAATTCCAGTGTTTTCCAAACTATAGGCCAGTCTTTTTAAATGTTTGTCCAAGCGAAAAAGACGGCCTTTATAAACAGGAATAACTTCGTAAATGGAATCACCAAACAATAAGCCTCGATCAAAAACTGAAATTTTGGCATCAGAGGCAGAGTAGTAATTCCCATTAATATAAACAATACCAGTCATGTTGTCCTTCAAGCGTTAAACCACAAACGGATGGAATCTTTGATACGTGTAAAAATACCACCTTTGGAAATATCTTCAAGCGCATAAACCGGATAATTAGCGATAATATTATTATCAAACTGAATAACCAGTTCGCCCACTTTATCTCCTTTGGCAATGGGTGCTTGCAGATTTTTGGGAATCCTCGTGTTCATGTTAAGACGTTGGTATTGCCCATTAGGAATGGTAACAAATTGATCTTCTCGCATACCTATAGGAAGTTTGTTTGCTTTGCCTTTATAAATGGGTATTTCTGCAATGGGTTGACCTGCTTTATAAAGTTCATGGGTTTCAAAAAAACGAAATCCATAATTGATTAACCGTTCACTGTCATCAGCGCGCGCCGATTCACTGGGAGAACCCATAACCACAGCTAACAGACGCATGTTATCTCGTTTGGCAGAGGAAACCAGACAGAAGCCGGCATCGTTAGTGTGGCCTGTTTTTACCCCATCGACCTGGCTATCCCGCCATAATAAACGATTTCGATTGGGTTGACGTATGCCATTATAAGTAAACCATTTTTGTTTATACCAGTGATAATATTGAGGAAAATTATTGATCAAAGCGCGGCCCAATATTGCTAAATCTTTCGCAGTTGTATAAAGATTATTATCAGGTAAACCGGTGCTATCTGTAAAATGACTGTTGCTCATGCCTAGATTTTGAGCTTGTTGATTCATTATTTCTGCAAATCCGGCTTCACTGCCTCCTAGGTGCTCAGCCATTGCAACACAAGCATCGTTGCCAGAGTCCACTATAATTCCCTTAAGAAGATCTTCAATACTTACCTGATCACCCTCTTTTAAAAACATACGTGACCCGCCTGTTTTCCATGCTTCACGACTAATGTGAACATTATCAGTCAGGTGAATTTGTTCATTGTGCAATGCATTGGAAATAACATAGAGAGTCATCATTTTGGTTAAACTGGCTGGAGGCAGTTTTTCATCACTGTTTTTTTCAGCAATAATCTTTCCGCTATTGACATCGATCAGGATATAGGCTTTTGCATTAAGTACAGGAGGAGAAGGGATAATAAGCGGTTTATTTGAAATAACAGAAGAAAGAGGCGTATTGCCTGGCAGACTCGATGGGGGTAAAACATCGCCAGCATAAAGGGTACTGCATTTAACCAGTAGAAAGGTTAGTAAAACTGGCTTACTAAAAAAAAACGATAACGTCATGGTTTGTCTACTCATTATTACAAAATGTACCCATTTTATCATAGCCTTAATCACGCCACCATTGCCATTCAGCAGTTTATTTTCCTTTTTATTGTTGCAGTAGCGAGGTGAAAAAATGGAATGTTAAAATCTTGGGTAACTTACGCATTTCTCCTGCAAGTCATCTTGAAAGTTATCTGGAATTCGATTGGGTTAATTCATGATTGGGATTTTCTCTTAAGTAAATTGATGAGGCAAGTTGAGAATAGATTCCTGTTTTCACGGGAATGACTCAAATCATACAGAAAGGGGTTGATTTAGAGAAAAAAGCCCCAATTTATAGCCAGGTTTATTTCAGAAAAAAATAAATATATTTTAAATTGCTTTATTTTTTGTATATATTAAGAGAAAAATAGTCTATTGAGTGGAAGTATGCGTTGTTTTTATTTTATATTCTTTTTAGTTTTTTTAGCAGGTTGTGCAAATAAACCCGGTTCTTCTGATTCTAAAACTCATTCGATGTTTAATCAAGGAAAAGTTTCTACAGTGAGTCATTTGCCTAACGGGAAAGATGGTGCTCCTCCCGGTCCTATTCCTGTTTTATTTAAAGAACCAAAACCTAAAAATGAAGCATTAAGTCGTTATGGCAATCCGGGTTCCTATGCTGTTGATGGACGTACTTACCGGGTAATGAGAAATTCCGGAGGTTATAAAGTACGTGGTATTGCTTCATGGTATGGGACAAAATTTCATCGCAAAAGAACATCCAGTGGGGATCGTTATGACATGTATGCAATGACAGCGGCCCATAAAACATTACCCTTACCTACTTACGTGAAAGTAAGAAATTTGAATAATGGTCGGGAAGCCATCGTAAAAGTAAATGATCGAGGACCGTTTCATAGTAACAGAATTATTGATTTGTCTTATGCTGCAGCGGCAAAGTTAGGTGTGTTTCCTAAAGGAACGGCGCCCGTTGAAGTTGAGGCACTTACGAATAGCCGGCATGCAGCACATTATTATGTACAGGCGGGCGCTTTTAATTCAGAACAGTTGGCTCATTTATTACAGAAAAAATTAGTAAAACTGACCTCGTCACCTATCATTATTGAGAAATATTCAAAACGTTTTATCGTTAAAGTTGGTCCTTTTGCTAACAAAAACGGGAGCGATAATTTAAAAAGAAAATTAGCTGCCAATGGCGTAAAAGGCGCTTTTTCATTGCTCCAATAGTGTGGTTACTGATTAACATAATCCTGGCTATGTGTGGAATCGATAATTACCCTTGTTCCTTTCATGCCTCCACCCGGCAGATCAACGAATTCTTCGTTTAACCATCTGGCATCTTCAGTGAACATTCTTATACAACCATGACTTGCTCGATAACCCGGTACTTCTTCGCTACCATGCAAGGCGTAACCACGAAAAAAATGCATACAAAAAGGCATCTCCGCACCTCCATTATCACCATTAGCCCTTCGGGGAAAAGCTGTTGAGATACATTCACCATCCTGTTTGCGGATAATACGATAAGAGCCGGTAGGCGTTTCGCAGCCTCCTACTACTCCATGACATTTATCAGAACCTGAAGAAATAGGTCCCCACCATAATAATTCACCGTCTTCATCATAAGCTCCCCAGGCTAATTTTTTCTGACTGATATAAATAGTCTTTTCTCCTCTCGCTTCAATATAACGAGGAAAAGGTGAAACATCATAAATAGTCAATCGATCCAGATTATGAGGAACGGCGATAATCATCCCGGCTCTTAAACGTATGTTCATACGATTAATGCGCCGAACAATATCTTTCAATTCAGGATCAGGAAATAGACTTTTCCAGCTTTGACCGTTTTTTATTTTAATACAGAAGTAATCAGGATCGCTGCAAAGGTTTTCTCCATAACGTGTGTGTGCCCAAACGGTTGATATCAGAGAGAATACAGTCAGGGCTGTTATTAATACCAGCCGTTTTATCATGATCACCTCATCTCAAAGACTGATGATTATTTTAACGGCAGGAAGATGGAAAACTTTACAAGAAAAAGGGGGTAGAATCAGCTTAATTCATAAAATAAACGGGTAAGCGAGGTTAATGATGTTAATTTATTAGGTTTACTCTGGCTTTATCCCTTGCCAGCCTTCATGAAGTTCAGTCAGCAATTGATTAGCCTCTGTTAATAGATCCATATCGTTATGGCGGTTTGCTTTTAATAAGATTTGCATAATATAGTCATATAATTTATTTAAATTGTCTGCAATTTCACCGCCTGATGCCAGATCAAGATTGGTTTTGAGGGCACCAATTATACTGATTGCCTTGCTAATATGCGTCCCTTTTTCACTGATTTGTTTGCGCTGTATATATCCCTGAGCAATTGCGATATTAGACCGTGCACCTTGCAGAAGTAAATGAACTAACTCATGAGGTGGTGTTGCTCCCATACGCGTTTGTAGTTCTATAGACTTATAATGATTATGTGCATTATGGTACGTATTTTTCATTACTAGCTTCTCTTGTTGGGATTAATAGAAGGTAAATTATCCAGTTGTCTTGATAAAAACTCACTGGTAGCCTGCATAGAGGATAACAATGTGTCCAAGGCTGAGAATTGTTTGGTATATCGTTGGGATAAAGTAATGGCTTTGAGTGCTAATTGTTGCCGATCGTTATCAATGTCCTCTAATGACGTGTTGATTTGATTGATTCTGTTCGGTAAATTACCTTGCGGATTTATGTAATTGTCTATTAACTGATTGAATAAGACAGCCAGACCGTCTGTTATAGTGATAGAACCTCTGTCACCTGAGCTTCCTCCTAAAACAGTTAAACCAAGCCCGCTGAAATTGCCGGTGCCATTGAGTTTAACTCCGTCCGGAGAGGTAGCCCTTACACCGTCAATAGTACCTGCCAGGAGATTGCCTGGTATAAAATCAGTAAGCATCAAACGATAGGTCCCGGCTGGTACTTGCTGGCCTGCTGAGGTGACGTGAATAGCAGGATCGGTTGCTTTTGCGGTTTTGGCAAAAAGAGTTACGATTGCTTCATAATTGTCAGCAAGTGCCTTATTGAAGATTTCGCCATCCATAACGAGTGTACCCTGCAAGTTTGTTTTGATGCCAATGTCCATGAGGCTGTCTATTGGTCCGTCTACACCTTTTAAAGCCTGGCCAATTAAATTGGACAGGTTGAACTTTAAGGAACGTATGCCAGAGTCACCTTGCATGGGACTGCTTTGTTTTGTTTCAGGATTGTAACTGGTCAATGAGTTGAGTGTGGTCATTGTTTCATTGTATTGTTTAATAAATTCATTAACCATGGTGGTAACTTGTGATTTATTATTTGTAACTGACAAATTAATGGTTATCCCTGGTTGCGCTGTCAGCAGATTGAGATTGACCCCTTCAATAGCAGTTTTTAACTGATTAGAGCTTTGGGTTAACAAAAGTCCATTAATGTAAACCTGGCTGTCTTTGGCAGCTACGGTCTGAGTGAGTGAATTAACACCTGCGGTGGGGTCATAAGCAAGCGCAGATAATCCTGAAGAATCCGTATTATTGCCATCGTTATCAACCACTGAAATTTTCATGGCCGAGGCTTCGCCTGTATTGGTGCTGACAAGGGTTAGTCGTGCGCCTGTGTTGTCTTGCACGATACTTGCACGGACACTGGAATTACTATTGTTGATGGCATTTTGTATAGCCAGTAAATTATCCTGGCCAGGCAAAACAGTTATTGTTACCTGATCCTGGTCAGGATTGGCTGTAAAAATAGTATTGTCACTACTATAAGTGCCAAAATCAATGGTTATCGTACCACTACCCAGTGGTGTGGTTGAGTTGGCTATGGGCGCAGAGGCAAGGCTATGCTGTGTTGCCAGTTGTTGAATTTGAATTTGATAATCACCTCCTGCTACCGTATTGTCTGTAATAGACGCAGTAAGGGCTTTCGTGTCGCTGACGTTTGTTGTTAAAGAATGGTATTGATGAGGATCACTGAGTTTAGCAAGAGATGATTGTAACTTTGACAGAGAGCTTTTAATTTGACCCATCGCTGATAGTTGGGTTGTTAATTTTGCTTCTTGTCTATCCAATCTATCTTTTGCGGGGGTAATATCTGCTTTTACTAATGATTCAACAATGGATTTGACGTCCAGCCCTGAACCTATTCCGGGAGAAGATATACCTGGCACGATGAAAATTCCTTATCATTAATTAAACATTTGCTTTCAGCCGATGTAAAAAATATCATGCAGGTTATTAACCTGCATGATAAACCGTATTATCCCAGTAATTTCAATACAGATTGAGGCAAGCTGTTGGCTTGCGCAAGCATTGCTGTACCAGCTTGTTGCAAGATCTGACCTTTTGTCAAGTTTGCAGTTTCTGCAGCAAAGTCAGTATCCTGAATTCGACTTCTGGCTGCTGAAAGGTTTTCTTGAACGTTTTGCAGGTTTGCAATAGTCAAATCAAAGCGGTTTTGCAGGGCACCCATCGCCGCTCGGTTAGAATTTACCGCAGAAAGCGCTGAGTCAATTCGCATAATCGCTTCTTGTGCGCCGTCTATGGTAGTGACATCGATACTGGAAACTCCTCTGGCATCCAATGCTACAGTATCATTTGTCAAACCAAGCGTTGCAATAGTACCACCAAACGTAATTGCGCTACTTGCAGTGAACGAAAGAGTACCGCGTAGTGTACCGCCAGTAAAATCACCACCGGCATTGACTAATCCATCGGTTCCCGCAACAAAACCGGTACCACTTTCTACAATAACAATATTGCTACCGTCATGAGCGGTCAGCGTTATATCACCGCCATTGAGGCTGGCAATAACACCTGTCTGGCTGCTCATGTTATTAATACCAGTAATTAAGCTACTGTTAGATAAGGCAGTTGATACATCAAGGCTGGTGAAAATATCTACGCCATTAATAGTAAGGTTATAAGTATCTGCGGCAGTACCACCGATACCAGCAACGGTTGTCGTTCCTTCTGTAATCGCTGTAGCCTGAAGATCAGATATACCTGCCGCTCTGATTGCCGCCAGTTTTGCATAAGCAGAATCAGAAGTCTGACTGGTTGTATTCTCACCTACAAATCCGGCACTGGAACTGATGCTGGTTGGCGCACCAGAACCTAATGCTACGGTAATATCGGTCGCAGCACCAGCTGATACAGCAGTTCCTGTTACTGAAGCAAGAGAACCAATAGCAGATGCCATGAGACTACCAATAGTGAAGCTAATAGTCTGGTTTGCATTAGCTCCAACCTGGAAACTGGCGTGAGAAAACGAGCCATTGAGAATACTTTGGCCGTTATATTGGGTGTCTTGCGCGTTTCTATTAATTTCTTGTTGCAACTGGCTGATTTCCTGTTGAATTGCATGGCTGTCTTCTGAATTGTTAGTTGAGTTGGCAGCTTGTAATGCTAATTGTCTCATGCGTTGCAAAATACTGGTTGTTTCCTGCATCGCACCTTCAGCAGTTTGAGCCAGGGAGATCCCGTCATTAGCGTTACGGATTGCTTGCTCCATACCATTAACTTGAGAGGTCAAACCTTCCGATATAACCATACCTGCCGCATCGTCTTTGGCACTGTTAATTCTCAAACCAGAAGAAAGTCTCTGTATTGCAGTTTGCATTGCTTCCTGTGAGATGTTCAAATTGCGCTGAGCATTAATGGACATCACATTGGTATTTATAACTAGAGTCATAACTAGAATCTCCTCGACCTGATCCCTGGATACGGGATTCACCCTATACTCGATAAATTTTCAGTAATTTACCGAACCCGCTATAGTTATCGGTGAAGAGGGAAAAAACTTTAGAGTAAGGGATATTTTTAATTTAAAAAAACGAGTTAAAATAAATACTTATCTTTATAATAAAACATCATGTTCATTTTGTTGTCCGGAAGCTGTTTTATGATTCCTGGAAAGTTTAATGTGAAACAGTCCGGGGAATAACTGTCAATGAGGGTTACTTGTAGCATTCATTATGAACTGTAAGATATACTATTAAATTTTAATATCTCTATTTATGGATGCCGTGTATGAGTTGGCTGAAAAAATTATTACCTTCAAAAGTTAGAACTGAAAGCTCTCAAAAAAAGGGGGTGCCTGAAGGTCTATGGGTCAAATGTTCTGGTTGCGGATCAGTGCTTTATCGTTCGGAACTCATTAAAAATTTATCTGTATGCCCAAACTGCAATCATCATCACCGCTTATCGGCAAGAGATCGCATCGCGCAATTTCTTGATGAAGCCAATCAGGAAGAAATTGCAGAGAATCTGGAGCCTGTTGATCGTTTAAAATTCAGGGATTCCAAAAAATATAAAGACAGGATTAGCCAAGCGCAGAAATCCACGGATGAGAAGGAGGCTTTGATTGTTATAAAAGGCACTTTGATGCGTCAACCTGTGGTCGTGAGCGCCTTTGAGTTCAATTTTATGGGTGGCTCTATGGGAGCAACGGTTGGCGAGAAATTTGTGAGAGCAGTTAATGCAGCCACAGTTGAAAAAAGAGCCTATATTTGTTTCACAGCAAGCGGTGGGGCCAGGATGCAGGAAGGTTTATTTTCTCTTATGCAAATGGCAAAAACCTCAGCGGCCCTTGCCAGATTTGCCGAGACTGGTTTACCGTTTATTGTTGTCCTTACTGATCCCACCATGGGAGGGGTTTCTGCCAGTTTTGCCAGTCTGGGCGATATTATTATTGCCGAACCCAATGCATTAATTGGTTTTGCCGGGCCTCGGGTTATTGAGCAGACGGTGAGGCAAACTCTGCCGGAGGGTTTTCAGCGCAGTGAGTTTTTGCTGGAGCATGGTCATATTGATATGATTGTAGATCGTAAATCGCTTCGTACAACGGTTGCTGAGCTTGTGGCAAAAATGTCACATCGAGAATTGTTAGACTCAAACAATGAAATGCTATAATAATTTTTCAGTGAGTCAATGGGTTGATTATCTTGAAAATCGTTATCTGCAAGAAATTCAATTAGGCCTATCGCGTATAAAACAGGTTGCTGAAGCCCTTGATCTAACGCATCCAAAGGCCAAAATTATCACTGTTGCCGGAACAAATGGGAAAGGATCGACAGTAGCGTCTTTGGAGGCAATTTATCTGACAGCGGGTTACCAGGTTGGTTCTTATACTTCACCTCACTTACTCACATTTAATGAACGAATAGGCATTAACCAGCAAAAGATCACCGATGAGCAATTATGTGGTGCTCTTTCAGTAATCGAAGAAGGGAGAAAGACAATCCCTTTAACTTATTTTGAAATGGCAACCTTGGCTGCCTTATGGCATTTTAAGCAGCATGCTTTGGATTTAATAATTCTGGAAGTGGGCCTTGGTGGTCGTTTGGATGCTACTAATATTATTGATGCTGATTTGGCAATTATTACAACGATTGACTTCGATCATCAGGCTTTCCTGGGTGATACAAAAGAAAAAATTGGTTATGAAAAGGCTGGCATAATAAGGGCTGGCAAGCCACTCATTTTCGCTGATAAAAATCCGCCTGAAAGCGTAGTGAATCGAGCACGTGCGTTGAATTCACCGCTTTATTTTAAGGGGGATGTCTATGATTACACAGTAAGTGAGAAGACTCTGAAATTTGTATTTCAGAAAAAAGTGATTAACTTGCCTTATCCAAAATTACATTGTAATTCGGTGGCTGCTGCTATCATGGCCAGTTTTATTATGGAAACCGAGTTACCGGTAAATCAGGTCCATGTACAAAAGGCATTTAAAAATAGAACATTACCCGGCAGATTACAATTTATAGCCGAGCCAGTGCGAACGCTGCTTGATGTTGCGCATAATCCGCAAGCAGCAAAATATCTTGCTGAATTTATTAATAATTTTCCTGATAAAACAACGATTCACGTTGTATTTTCAGCGTTAAGCGATAAAGATATTCCCGCATTGATTGAGCCACTACAGAAAGAGGGAGCTTATTGGTATCTTGCTGGTTTGACAGGGAAACGTGCCGCTACAAAAGAACAATTAATGGCAACATTTAACTCAAATGACAAGGTATCTTATTATCAAAACCCTTTGTTAGCCTATCAGACAGCCTGTAGTCGGGCGGGAGAACGGGATTTAATCGTAGTTTATGGTTCTTTTATTACAGTGGCTACAGTTTTACAATATTTGAGTGAGCGGGGTTATGTTGACAAATCGCCTGTTTGCAGCTTAAGCTGCTAAGTTTCAAGACCTTTTTTATGGTCTGAATTTACACAGCTTAGTCCAGAATAATCGGATTGCTACTAAACTATAGCTCTAGGAGATAGAATGAAACTAGTGATAGACGAGCGTGTCAAGCATCGCCTTATAGGTCTTGCTGTTATCTTATCGATAGGCGCTATTTTCGCACCAGCTATTATGAAAAAATCCAATCAACGGTTTGATAATAATGTAAACCTCTCCGTTGAACTACCTCCAAAGCCAGCCCATCCCAATGTCGCTATGGTTGAAAAAGAAGCCATGTTTCAAACAATAAAAGTTGCACATGTGGAAATACCGGATGATCCGGAAGAGCAAGACCAATCTCTTGCAACCTTTGCTAAAGCGGAGCCTTTAAGCCAAAGGAATGAAATTAAAGCAACATCAATGGAACTAGAGCCGGCCGTTACAATAGCCACTAAAATAGGGAAGGCGGCAAAACCTCTTAAAACAGACCGTCTTGCAAAAGCAATGTCGACTAAAGTAACAACCCCTGAAGTTGCGGCTCGACAAACTATCACAAAAAAATCACTTTCTTTCGCTAAAGTTGCTCCTAAAGGAAAAAACAGGCCCGAGGTTATTGCCAAAATTAAAAAAACAGTTAAACCCATACCAAAAACAACTGTAAAAGGTGCTTATGGAGTCCAATTGGCTACGTTTGCCAAACGAAATAATGCTGACACCCTCATATCCAGATTACGTCATAAAGGGTATAAAGCTACTTATAATACGATCTCAACCCCACAAGGGACTGTTTATAAAGTGATAGTGGGCCAAATGCCGCAAAAAGAAAAAGCACGGCTGTTACAAAGGCAATTGGCTGACGCGGTACAAATTAAGGGATTCATTGTAACTACAGGCCAGGGATAAAAAACTATGTTGCATTGGGTCGATATAGTAATAATCGTCGTTATTGCTCTATCTGTTTTGACAGGTTTGGTGAGAGGATTTGTAAAAGAGCTTATTGCCCTTTGTGTCTGGATTCTGGCAATCTGGGCCGCTTTTAAGTATTCACAAAATCTGGACCCATGGCTACAAAGGTTTATTGTGGATAAGACAGCAAGAACAGCGACTGCTTTTATTTTAATGATGCTTGCTATTTTGATTGTTGGTGGTATAGCGAATGCTTTATTAAGTTTTATCTTGAAACGCTCTGGTCTAAGTAGTATGGACCGTATTTTTGGCATGGGATTTGGTTTTATTCGTGGAATATTTCTTGTCGCTTTAGTTATGGTTGTTATTAAGATGACCTCTCTGCCTCACAAAGAATATTCTCACGAATCAAAATTATATGCCAAGTTTGATCCTGTAGTTAACTGGCTTTATGATCTCTTGCCTGATTTTGTTCATAAAGCAAAAATATTTGATAATAAGTTGTCTCCAACCAGTCCTCCTGACAAAGCCGAGCTTGATAAATCAGCCAGTATTATTGATTTTGTCCCGGAATTTTCTGATGCTTAGCAACAATTAGTAACATGTCCCAAATACCCACGATCATACTAACGTATAATATTTCTGCATTTTAATTAGCCCTTAATTAGTCATTTTATTGATATAAATTTGTAAATATTGTTAATTATATTTACAATTATTGTAAGACAATCCATATAATATTAATTATGCCAGACGATGTAATATTAAATAGCCAACCTATTCCTAAAACCTTACATGTGGTATGGGTAGGTGGTCCTATTTATCCTGAATACTTAAAATCCTTGCAAAGAGTAGTGGAAGCTGCAAAACGAGGTGGTTACCAAGTCAATTTATGGTTAGACGATGAGAAAAATTATTTTAAAACTGCTGTTAAAGAACAGTTACATATTCCTAATCTAAGGCTTAGAGATATTAAAAATGAACTTTTAGCTCCTTTAAGCAAAGATCCTTTTTATCAAGGTCAAGATTCTGGTTTTCCTTTGAAGCCAGAGGAGAAACCTGGAGACCGAGCCAAACTTTTTCAACACAACATTGAACGCGAACTCATCGGATTTAAAAATTTTGCTGCTGCTTCAGATCTTATCAGGTATGAAATTTTACGTAAGGAAGGAGGATGGTACTTCGATACAGATACTTATTTCAAGGATCTTGGTCCGCCGACAGCGCCTCATTTTCGAGAAGATATAGAGCAAGCAAAAAAACCTTATTCTGCACGAATAAAATGGGCTCTGGATGCCTATGTAGGAGAATATAAATCCTACTTATTGACTCTCAATTCTTACAATAAATCTCATCCACCTTACCCGCCAGTAGCCCCCAACAAAAAACTACTAAACTGTATAGAGGATATAGCCGCAGAGAAAAAAGATTCTAGAGATGTAAAAATAATGGATCTTTTTAAAGATTCACTCGCTCTGGCGCGAGCTGAAGCTCAAAAAAAACATACAATCACCTCCCTTCCTTATTTTTATCAAGAAGAAATTCCTTTATTAGGGATAAAAGCACCTATTAAAGGTTTTAAAAAGGATGGAATAAAAATTGAAGTAGCCACTGCAGATTGTGCTAATGATGTGATAGGGGCAGTCGCCGATAATCCAGCAATAAAAGAAGCTATTCTCGATACAATTAATTTTTGTAAGAATCTAGATACGGAAAAAGCCCTAGGAGAGTCTTATATGAATAAGATGGATTTAAAACGTAATCCGGATATAAAAAACCATTTGAGAAGAAGCTATACCATGAAAGCAACAGGACCTCGTGTTTTAGCCGCAGCAATTGACAAAGTATGGGAAGAAACTCAAGCAAAAATTTTACAGACAGCAAAACCTATCATGGAAAAAAAAGAATTATTGGAAAAAGCTTCGAGATCCTTATACTTACACAAGGTTGAATCCGTCTTGTCGAAACCTCGGGCTGCTGGATTAGAATTCATTTCAATGTACGATCAAACTTGGTTAAAAGAATCTACAGGCAAAAAATATGCTTATGACACCAATTCCATTACTAATCCAGCTTTTTTTGCTAGAGAAGCAAAAGGAGAGACAGTAGATGAAGACCGAGCAAAAGATCACGACCCAAAGTTAAAAAAGTGAAGTTAACCCTTGGAATCATTTTGTTCTACTCCTTGTCAACCTTCAATTTTACTTCGTTTCAAACCGATCCGATTAACTGAGGTTAAGATAAATTATTAAATAAAATACGATGAGAGCTAATAGACATTAAAATACCAAAGCTGGCAAGAAAGGTAACCATTGCTGTTCCCCCATAGCTTACTAAAGGCAAAGGAATGCCCACTACAGGTAAAATGCCCATTACCATTCCCATATTTACAAAAGCGGAAAGGAAAAATGTCATTGCTAAACTGGCTGCTAACAGACGAGTGAAACTTGTTTGTGCATGTCTTGCAATATATAGTCCTCGCAAGGAAATCAGAATAATTAAAACGATGAGGATGCTACTGCCCACATAGCCAAATTCTTCTCCACTTACCGCAAAAATAAAATCAGTAGCGTGTTCTGGCAGGAAATTAAGATGAGATTGGCTACCCTCAAGCCATCCTTTACCGAATACTCCTCCTGAGCCAATAGCAATTTTGGATTGAATAATATGATATCCTGAACCTAAAGGATCTTGTTCTGGATTAAGCAGAGTATAGATTCGTTGTTTTTGATAATCATGCATAACATGCCACAACAAGGGAGCTGCGAGAACTGACAAAACGCTAATAATTAATAGAATACGCATGGGTATTCCTGCTAAAAAAATCACACTGAGTCCTGCAGCAACAACCATGATTGCGGTGCCTAAATCAGGTTGTTTTGCAATCAATAGAGCAGGGATAAAAATCATTAAGGAAGAAATCATCAACGTTTTTATAGTGACAGGAATTGATTTACGATCGAAATACCAGGCGGCCATCATAGGAATTGCCAACTTCATAATTTCAGAAGGTTGAAAGCGAATCAAACCAAGATCAAGCCAGCGTTGGGCGCCCTTACCAATTTTTCCCATCAACATGACCGCAATAAGAAGCACTAAGCCTGTACCATATAGCCAGGGGGTCCATATTTTATACTTATGGGGTGGAATCACTGCAAAGATGAGCATGATAGCCAGTGCGAAAACAAGACGCATGGCCTGACGAAAGACCATACTTAAATTTTGATTGGAGGCACTGTATAAAATTAGCATACCAAAGGTTATTAAGATTAAAAGTAAACCCAACAAAGGTAGATCAATATGGATTGATTTCACTGTAAATCGATAAACAGGACGAGCATGACGTGATTTCATGAGGAAGCATCGCTTTTTTTGAGTTCAAAGTAAGCATCCATCACTTTCCGCGCTACATTGGATGCGGCAAAATCATTTTCTACCATGACAGCTACTGCTATTTCAGGATTTTCTACAGGAGCAAAAGCAATAATTAAAGAATGATCTCTTAAATATTCAGGAATATCCTCATAACGTGCTTTCCGTACCTTTTCATAATGTTTTCCTCCGAATACTTGAGCAGTGCCAGTTTTCGCGGCTACAGAATAAGGCGCATTTCTACCAAAACGATAGCCTGTGCCTTCATTATTGGTAATGACTGATTGCATGGCTTCCGCAATAATTGTCCAGTAATTATCGTCTTTAAGCCGCATGGGATATTCTTCCAGCGGTTTATACTCGTGGACTTCTCCCTTATCATTTTGAATGGCTTTGGCGAGTAAATGAGGTCTGAAACGTTTCCCTTTCTGACTTAAAGAGGCAGTTGCATTGGCAAGCTGTAAAGGGGAAACCAGCATAAAGCCCTGGCCAATGGATGTAATAATGGTATCTCCCGGATACCAGGATAGGCCCTTGGTTTGCAATTTCCAATGTTTACTGGGAACCAGGCCCGGTGCTTCTTCATTAAGATCTACGTGGGTCAATTGGCCAAAGCCAAATTGTCTCAGCATATCCTCAATGGCATTGATACCCATTTTATGACCCAATTGATAAAAATAGGTATCACAGGAGACCGTGATGGCACGTTTTAAACTGATGAAACCATGCCCCGTTTTCTTCCAGTCCCGATAAGGATGACTGACCCCAGGTAAACGAAACCATCCAGGATCGTAAATACTAAAATTACTATCTACAACACCTTTTTCCAGACCAGCCAGTCCCATAAAAGGTTTTATTGTAGATGCGGGAGGATATAAACCTCTTACGGCGCGATTATAAAGCGGTCTATCCCGAGCTGTTGCCAACTTCTGATAATCTGTAGAGTTGATGCCGTTTACAAATGCGTTAGGATCATAACTGGGAGAGCTTACCATGGCTAATATATCACCACCATGAGTACTCATTGCAACGACTGCACCCCGTTTATCTTTCATGGCTTCATAAGCAACTCGTTGCAGGCGCGCATCAATTGTCAAATAAAGTTTTTCTCCCGAAACCGGATTTTGTTTACTAACGACTCTTAATGTTCTGCCACTAACATCTGTTTCTACCTGTTGATAACCCACTTCGCCATGTAAAATGGATTCATAAAATTTTTCAATGCCTGATTTACCAATAAAGTTGGTGGCGCGATAATTGGTTGGATCAACCTGACGTAGTTCCTGGACATTAATTCGTCCTACGTAGCCTAAAAAATGAGCGGTCATTTCACCCAATGGATAGTAGCGCATTAACCTGGCCTTAATACTAACACCAGAAAACTGATATTGATTACTGGCAAAAACAGCTACTTCTTCCTGATTTAATTTAAGCTTGAAAGGAATGGGAACAAAAGAACGATTTTGTTTGCGAAGACGGTTAAAATTCTCAATATCATCATCTGTGATAGAAGGAAGAAGGGCTTGGAGTTTTTTCAAAGTCTCCGGCATGTTTTTAACGTGTTCAGGAACGATTTCCAGAACATAGACAGGTATATTTTCTGCCAGAACAATACCATTTTTATCAAGAATAATTCCTCGAGGAGGAGCAATAGGTATAATGCTCATCTGATTTTTTAAGGACAGGGTTTGGTAACGTTTGAATTCCGAGATTTGTAAGTACGCTAAACGTAAAAAAAGCACAGAAGATAAAACAAATATCATTGCCATAAGCAGGTTAATACGAAAGCGATATAAACGCGATTCTTCATAGGTATGTCTTACTGATTTATTTAGTCGCATGACATACAATTACCAAGAGGGTGGAAGGAAAAGCAGTACACATCTTTAGCTAAGAATCTCATTTATGATAAGGATGATTATGAATAATAGACCAGGCTCTGTAAACTGCCTCCAGCAGAATAATTCGAACCAAAGGATGAGGTAAGGTTAATCGAGATAAGGACCATTGCTCACTGGAGCGGGCAATAATCGCTGGAGCCAGTCCTTCGGGACCGCCAATAATAAAACATAGATGACTTGTGATTTGTTGTAATTGTTCGATTTTTCCCGCTAATTTTTCGCTGCTGAATGAATTTCCATCAATGGTTAAAGCAATGATACGTGCACCATTAGGAATTGCTGCATTGATTAAAACAGCTTCTTTTTCTAAAATGCGGGCTAAATCAGTAGACTTGCCTCGTTTTAATAAAGGAATTTCAATTAAATGGAAACTGACAAATTCCTGCAAACGTTTTGAAAAATCCAGGACTGCTTCATTGACCCAATGAGGCATTTTGTTGCCGCAGGCAATAAGCGTTATCTTAAACATGGGTGTTATTTGTCAACGGAATCATGTTGCCAAAGACCTTCAAGATTGTAAAAGGCTCGACTGTCAGGTTGCATCACGTGCAAGACAAAATCGCCAAAATCAATCAAGGCCCATTCCCCACTTTCAAGGCCAGTTTGACTGAGAGCTGCCAACCCCAAAGTTTTCATGTGTTCAATAACATGCTCTGCAATCGCTTTAACCTGACGAGAGGAACGACCGCTACCTATAATCATATAATCTGTTACAGAAGTTTGATCTTTAACATCAATGACTTGGACATCAATTGCCTGATTGTCATCCAGTGATTTAAGTAACTCCTTTAAAAACAATGGTTGATTCAACATACTTAAAAAATCTTGCTCAAAAGGAACAAATGATACCAGTATTGTCTGAACTCTCAAAGGATCTTTTTGTCCTTATTCTCTGGCAAGCTTATATTTAACGGGTACTTGCCTTCATTCTTTTCATGATAGGCCAGCAATACTTTAATAACCCGATGTAAAACGACACAAAACAAAGTGGCTATTAGTAAAATATACAAAAGAAGGGTAAAGGTCTGTGCATAATGTGTTTTCAATTCAAATAAAGATAATGCCTGAGAATTAATGGATGTTAAATTAGCTAATTTTCCTGATAAAAAAGCACCAATTCCCAAGGACACAAAAAATATTCCCATCATGGTGCTTACTTTTTTACGGCTGGCCAGCACGGTAATTGCTGATAAACCCACTGGCGATAATAACAGTTCCGCAATAGAAAACATTAAATACGCAGGAATAAAATAGAGAGGTGATAATAATGCATCTGGTGTTTTACTATAGCAGGCTATTGTAATTAAAATATAGGCAATAGACATGAAAATCATTGCTAATAAAAATTTATTACCTGTACGTACTCCACTTTGGGTTAGAGTTAACTCAGGTTTACTACGCGATAATAAATAACCAAACACTATCATACCGAAACTTTGTACGCCTACATAATAAGGTGGTGGAAAATTAATGCCAAATAAGGTGGGTCTGACTACTCGCGCTATAAACAGGGTAAGTGACATGAACATCTGAAAATAAAATGCCCAGAATAATACGGAAATAATACACAACAAACCGATAACCGCAGTTTGCCTGGCCTGTTGGGCTGGCTCCCGTATGATGGAAAAGATTAAGTAAGTTAAGGATAAAAAAACAACCCCGGCAAAGGCTGCATCGGCGAAAATCGGATAGTTGAAAATGTAAAATGCGATCAGCCACAGTGCAGCCATTAATCCGGTGGCTTTTAGTAATTTTATTAAACGAAACTCATAAGGTAGATAATCCGCTATTTTATAATAGTGCACACCATAGACAAATACAGCAAAGGCAAAAGTCATTCCCAGTGCAGCACTGGCAAAAGATACTGACCACCCAAAATTAATATTAAGTATACTGGGTATAGTAGTTCCTAAAATAATGCCGGTGGTTATTCCCATATAAAAAATGGTAAAGCCACTTTCACGCCCAGAGGAACCAACCGGGTATTCATTACCTAACAGAGAGGAAATATTGGGTTTTAGTAAGCCTGTCCCCACCGCAATACCAGCTAATACAGCAGGCAGACCATAATCCGAGTGAAGAAAGGTCAGTCCCAGATAACTAAAAAACAGAAAAATGGCGCCTGTTAAAATTGCTCTTTTTTGACCTAATAAGTGATCGGCAATCCAGCCCCCAATGACAGGTGAAAGATAAGTAAGTGCCGTAAAAGAACCAACGAGTTCATAAATCCGTTGATCCTGCCATTTAAAATGCAAAGTCAGATAAAGAGCAAGAAGGGATTGGACTACATAGAAACCATATCTTTCCCACATTTCTGTGGCGAAAAAAATACGAAGGGTAGGCGGATGAGTTGTTAGTCCATTTTGCACGATAATTCTGGCTAATTAAAAATTATCAAGACAGTCTATCATGGGATTCTATTCTATACATAGAGATATTAAGATGAGATATTAAGAAGCTCTGTACTTCTAATGATGCCTACGTACCCGGTAGGAGTGATATGCTATACACCAGGATGGAGAAAAGATGATAAGGCAAACTGGCAATACATTCCAGATCAAAGCAAATCGAGGTTCTACGTTAGAAGCAAAAAACTGGCTTACTGAAGCAGCTTTACGAATGTTGTGTAATAACCTCGATAAGGAAGTCGCTGAAAATCCCGATTCATTGATAGTCTATGGCGGGCTTGGACGTGCAGCACGTGATTGGGCCTCGTTTAATAAAATAGTAGAAGTTCTTAAAGAACTGGATACCAATCAGACACTTCTTATTCAGTCTGGCAAACCCGTTGGTGTATTTACCACGCATGAAGATGCTCCTCGTGTTCTAATTGCAAATTCTAACCTGGTTCCCCATTGGGCTACCTGGGATCATTTCAACGAGCTTGATAAAAAGGGTCTGATAATGTACGGTCAGATGACCGCCGGGAGCTGGATCTACATTGGTTCGCAAGGAATAGTGCAAGGAACTTACGAAACATTTATGGCGTGCGCAAAAAAGCATTATGCGGGTGATTTGTCCGGCCGTTGGGTTTTAACCGCTGGATTAGGGGGTATGGGCGGTGCACAACCTTTGGCAGCTACTATGACAGGTGCCAGTATGCTTGCTGTTGAATGTGATATTGATCGAATCAAAAAACGCTTAAAATCCCATTATCTGGACACGTATACTACCGACCTCAATGAAGCATTAACCTGGATAGAGGAATCCTGTAAACAGGAAGAAGCCTTATCGGTAGGATTATTAGGAAATGCCGCTGACGTGTATCCTGAACTGTTAAAACGGGGGGTTAAACCTTCTCTGATAACCGATCAAACGAGTGCCCATGATCCGTTAAATGGGTATTTACCAAAGGGTTGGTCTTTGGAAAAAGTGCAGAAATTACGCCAACTCTCACCACAGGATGTTATTGCTGCCGCAAAAGCATCGATGGCAGAGCAGGTCAATGCCATGTTAGGCTTTCAACGTCAAGGTATTCCTGTTTTTGATTATGGTAATAATATTCGTCAAATGGCTTATGAAGAAGGTGTTTCAGAAGCATTTACTATCCCAGGTTTTGTACCTGCCTATATTCGTCCTTTATTTTGTGAAGGGATAGGTCCTTTTCGCTGGGTTGCTTTGTCCGGTGATCCAGAAGATATTTATGCTACCGATAATAAGGTAAAAAGTCTGGTGCCAGAGGATGAGCATTTACATCGTTGGTTAACGATGGCTAAAGAAAGAATTGCTTTCCAGGGACTTCCTGCGCGGATATGTTGGCTGGGACTGGCTGATCGGGCGCGGGTCGCATTGGCTTTTAACGATATGGTAAAAAAGAAAGAATTGAAAGCCCCTGTAGTTATCGGACGTGATCATCTTGATTCAGGCTCTGTTGCAAGTCCAAATCGCGAAACTGAAAACATGTTAGATGGTAGCGATGCGGTGTCAGATTGGCCATTGTTAAATGCGTTGTTAAACTGTGCCAGTGGTGCTACCTGGGTGAGTATTCATCATGGCGGAGGCGTTGGTATGGGATTTTCGCAACATGCTGGTGCGGTTATTGTTGCTGACGGGACGGAAAAGGCTGCGGCACGTATCAGCCGTGTGCTTCATAATGATCCGGCTACAGGTGTTATGCGCCATGCAGATGCGGGTTATCAGTTAGCGAGACAATGCGCCAAAAAGAATGGCTTGTGGTTACCTATGGAGCAAATTGGAGAACCGTCTCATGGCTGAGTTATTTACTCTTGTTCCTGGTCAGTTAAATCTTGCAGATATAAAAACACTCTGTTCGCAATTTGAGCTTTTAAAATTGGACGAATCAGCTTATCCGTTGATTCAGACGTCCAATAAAACAGTGCGCCAGGTTATTGAAAGCAATAAAATAGTTTATGGTATCAATACAGGTTTTGGTTCTCTTGCAAATCAGCAAATTTCTATTGAACATTTAAAACAATTACAGCGTAATATTCTGCTTTCGCATGCTTGCGGGACAGGAGAACTTCTTTCTGATGAAATGGTCGCTCTTATTATTTTGCTTAAGATTAATAGTCTGGCACAGGGTTATTCGGGTGTGAGGAGCGAGCTCATTGACGCATTAATGCTGCTATACAATGAGCGTATTTATCCTTGTATCCCCGCGAAAGGCTCGGTAGGTGCTTCGGGTGATTTGGCTCCTCTGGCACATCTTGCCTTGCCTTTAATTGGCGAAGGTGAGGTGCGATATCAGGGAAAAGTTATAAAGGCCGAAAAAGGATTAAAAATTGCGGGATTGTTACCCTTGGAATTGGCACCTAAAGAAGGGCTTGCTCTTTTAAACGGGTTGCAGGTTTCAACGGCATTGTGTCTGCATGCTTTTTTTCAAGCAGAAATTTTGTTTGAAACAGCAATCCTTGCAGGTAGCTTATCGATAGATGCGGCTTCAGGAAGCGATGTCCCTTTTGATGATCGGATTCACCTGGCAAGAGGGCATCAGGCTCAGCGCGATGTTGCTGCACTTTATAGAAAATTGTTATCCGGAAGTTCTATTCGTGAATCACATCGTTGCTGCGCTCGAATACAAGATCCCTATTCGTTGCGCTGTCAACCTCAGATTATGGGTGCTGTATTACAGCAAATGCGTTTTGTGGAAGACACGTTACAAGTCGAAATTAATTCGGTGACTGATAACCCTTTAATTTTTGTCGAGGAGGGCGTTATTTTGTCGGGTGGTAATTTTCATGGTGAAATGATTGCCATGGCTGCTGATAATTTAGCATTGGCACTCGCTGAAATGGGAGCGAATTCAGAGCGTCGAATTGCATTACTCATTGATAAGAATTTTAGCGGTTTACCGGCCTATCTCGTTAAAGAATGTGGTTTAAATTCAGGTTTTATGATTGCTCATGTCACAGCAGCAGCCTGTGCGAGTGATAATAAAGCGCTCGCTCATCCTCATTGTGTAGATAGCCTGCCTACTTCGGCCAATCAGGAAGATCATGTGTCAATGGCAACGAATGCAGCAAGACGTCTGGACGCGATGATAGATAATACCGCAACGATACTGGCTATTGAACTGCTGGCTGCTTGTCAGGGTCTTGAGTTTCATCGTCCTTTAAAAACCTCCATAAAACTCGAAGAAGTTTATGATAAAGTCAGAACGTATATTGATGCGTATGATCAAGATCGTTATTTTGCCCCGGATATTGCCCTTATAAAACAAAAAATTCTTAAAGGAGAATTTGTTTTATCGTTTAAATCAGATAAATCTTAACCATGACGCTGTATTAATATATGCTATTGGCAATTAGTTAAGAGTTTCATGTGATTTTATGACCATTGAGATATATACAGACGGGGCATGTAGAGGTAATCCTGGCCCCGGCGGTTGGGGTGCATTATTAAGGCATCAAGGGTATGAAAAAATCCTTTATGGCAGCGAAACGTATACCACTAATAATCGTATGGAATTAATGGCTGCAATTAAGGCGCTGGAAGCATTAAAGCGTCCTTGTGATGTTGATTTATATACTGATTCACAATATGTACGACAAGGCATGACGGCCTGGTTGTTTCAGTGGAAAAAAAAAGGTTGGCTTAATTCTAAAAAAGAACCTGTTAAAAATGCTGACCTTTGGCAATTGCTGGATGAATTGGCGAAAAAACATAAAATTACCTGGCATTGGGTGAGAGGGCATGCTGGCCATCCGGAAAATGAAAGAGCGGATGCATTGGCAAATCAGGCTATTGATGAATTACTGAGAAAAGCTATTTTATGACAAATCGAAGGTTTTTATAATGCGACAAATTGTTCTGGATACTGAAACAACAGGGATAGGTCATGAATCAGGCCATCGAATTATTGAAATTGGCTGCGTAGAATTACAAGACAGAAAGCTTACCAACAGGCATTTTCATTTTTATTTAAATCCAGAGCGAGATATTGATGAAGGTGCATTTCGCGTTCATGGTATAAGTACAGCGTTTTTGCAGGATAAGCCTTTGTTTAAGGATATAGCGGCAGAATTTATTGCGTTCATTAAAGGATCTGAATTAATTATTCACAACGCACCTTTTGATGTCGGTTTTTTAAATGCTGAATTACGATTAGCAGGCTTGCCAGAGCAGATTAACGATTTTTGTTCCATATGTGACACATTAGTCCTTGCCAAAGAAAAACATCCCGGTCAACGAAATAATCTGGACGCGCTATGCAAACGTTATGAGATTGATAACTCTAATCGAACGTTGCACGGGGCTTTATTGGATGCCGAAATTTTAGCCTTTGTTTATTTGGCGATGACGGGCGGCCAGGCTGAATTGTTTGATGAAAAGATCGAAGTTATCACCCCTTCTGAAACAGATTTAACCCATACTGCAATGCATTTAACTAACAATTCGCCTGTTATCCTTGCCAAGGAAGAGGAATTGATCCGACATAACGATTTTATTCAATTTTTAATAAAAAAATCAGGTAATACCCTTTGGACAGTTGAATAAAACTGGAAATGTACAATTTTTGTCCTATATTTAGGATCAAGATAGTTATTTTTCAGGACAATCATGGATGGAATCAGATTTGGCAAGTGGTGGCCTGTTATTATCTCTGCTGTGTTTTTGATTTTTCTCGGCAAAGGGCAAGAGGTTTCTGCTCGTTCGTTTGACGAAACTAACCCGCGGTTAATGCTTGTTGCTTCCAATACGTTTATTTTTAACCCTAAAACACGAGTATGGAAGGCTGTACAGAATGGTAAGGTCATTCGATCAGGTAAAGCATCAGGGGGCAGTCATTATTGTCATGACGTAAAGCGCGCCTGTAGAACGCCCTCTGGCACTTATCGTGTGATTAGTAAAGGAGGGCCTGAGTGTCGCTCCAGCCGTTATCCTCTGGGTAAAGGCGGCTCAAGAATGCCTTATTGCATGTTTTTCAGCAAAAACTATGCGATTCATGGTTCTTATGATGTACCTAATCGTAATGCCAGCCATGGTTGTATTCGTGTTCATCCGGGCGATGCACGGTGGTTGAGTAAAAAATTTATTAATATAGGAACAACCGTAGTGGTTCATCCTTATTAATAATCAATTGGATCTTAATGTAAGTGTTCACGGGATATGCAAATTTTCTCATCCAGACTTTGTCCCATGACTCGTTTTTCCCGCGCAGGACATAACAATTAGCACCATGTCTAATTTGTAGGTAGTTTCCCGCCACGCGGGAAAGACATTGACGTTATATGCTTCTTAATTACTATTCCGTGAACACCTACTCTTAATCTTCCTCTTCAACGCTAAAAGAAGAACCACAGCCGCAGGTTGTTTTGGCATTTGGATTACGAATAACAAATTGAGCACCCTGAATATTTTCGGTGTAATCAATTTCAGCTTGATTGAGGTACTGGTAGCTCATTGAATCAATTAACAATTTCACTGAAGACTTACCATTCGAACAAAACTGCTCAACTACAGTATCATCTTCCTGAATTTTTTCATCAAAAGTAAAACCATACTGAAAACCTGAGCATCCTCCACCCGTAACAAACACGCGCAGATTGAGATGGGGATTTTCTTCTTCGGCAATTAATGAGGCGACCTTGTCAGCCGCATTGGTTGAAAAATAAATACCTTGATCGGTTTTCATTTCATCTTTGTCTGTTAATGAAGATGATGTACTACTTGCTGTCATAAAAACTCCGGATAACCGTATATTTAATTGTATAGCTGCTATCAATATTTTGCCAGCTTAAGATTATTTAAACTATATTTTATTGTCCCGACAAATCACTTAAAATAATTTCCTGCGGCAGCTTCTCTTTTTTTAACGAATAATCTGCTCTATGGTTGCTCCTCCCAGACACTGATTTTTATCATAAAATACAATATATTGTCCTGGTGTCACCGCCCGTTGTAAATTGGAAAACATGACATAATGCTGGTTGTTATCCGCTGGTGAGATAACGCAAGCCTGTTCAGGCTGGCGATAACGGGTTTTCGCATAACAAGTTAGAGGCAGGTTATTATTGTGATTTACCAACCAGTGAATCGAGCTACAGATAAGTCCTTGGGAATAAAGCAACGGATGATTTCCCTGGGCTATGATTAATGTATTTGTGTTAATATCTTTATCAACCACATACCAAGGCTCTTCACTGGCATTTTTTTGCCCACCAATACCAAGCCCCTGACGTTGCCCCAGCGTATAATACATCAGGCCATCATGCCGTCCTAAGAGCTCACCACTGCTGCTTTTGATATCGCCTGGTTTTGCTAAAATAAATTCTTTTAAAAAGCTTTTAAAACGTTTTTCACCGATAAAACAGATTCCAGTTGAATCTTTTTTATTATGAGTAACCAAACCTGCCTGTTTAGCAAACCCTCTTATCTCTGCTTTATGATAATCTCCGACTGGAAATAGCGTTTTTGCCAGGGCGGCTGGTTCAACGGCATGAAGAAAATAGGTTTGGTCCTTGTCTCTGTCTTTTGCTTTGAATAATTCACCGCGTCCATTATTATGCCGCACTTTAGCATAATGACCTGTAGCTATATAATCGGCTCCGAGCTTTAATGCATGATTTAAAAAAGCATTGAATTTTATTTCCTTATTACAGAGAACATCAGGATTAGGGGTGCGCCCATGTTCATATTCTGTAAGAAAATAAGCAAAAACCCGATCCCAGTATTCCTTGGAAAAATTTACACTATGAAGAGGGATACGCAATTGCGTGCAAACCGCTTGCGCATCGGCTAAATCCTCTGCCGCCGCACAATAATTTTCTGTATCGTCCTGTTCCCAGTTTTTCATAAACAGCCCTTCGACCTGATAGCCAGCTTCCTTTAGTAACCAGGCTGCTACGGAAGAATCGACACCACCAGACATACCTACAATAACTTTGGCTTTCACAACCCACCAGTATGTATAAAAAAAATTCTATTTTACGTTAGAATAGGGGTATTTTAAAATGAATTTTGCTATTATATGCATGGAAATTTAATTCTTTATTAAAAAATACAGGTTTTTCCTGTTGTAAAGTTGGTCAATGACGGAATACTGATGTTAATTAATTTTAAAACGCGTGCGGCAAAAACAGAGCAACAAAATTTTGTAATCGAAATCAAGGAAAGATTACCGGAGTATATTAACATACCCTGTACCGTTCAAGGACATTTTGGACTTGAATCAGTTGATAATTATTGCGTGATGGCCTTGACTGTTAATGCGGAGCTTATTATTACTTGTCAACGTTGCCTTAATGAATTTAATTATAATTATAATAGTCTTACAGAGTTGGCTCTTTGTCCCTCAGAGGAAATCGCGGAAAAATTAATGGAACGCTATGAATGTATTGTCCCGCAAGGTAACCAGGTTGATTTAAAGGAGTTATTAACGGACGAATTATATCTTTACGCGCCCAAATTTCACCTTGAACGAAGCGATTGTAATGAAGAAATGAAGAAATTTATTCGCCTGGAAGCAGAATAAAACGCAGAAATTAGTGAGTAACACTTGGATTACCGTGAAAAAATCGGTAATATTCCGCCCCAATGAATGCAAATTGTTTAGGAGTAATACAATGGCCGTACAACAAAATAAAAAATCACGCTCCAGACGTGATATGCGTCGTTCTCACGATGCTTTGACTGGACCTACTTTATCCATTGATCCAACGACAGGTGAAACACATCGCCGTCATCATATTACCGAAGATGGTTATTATCGCGGTCGTAAGATTTTGGAAACAGGTAACGTTTACGAAGATAAAGACGAGTAATCTACTTGAAACATATTACCATTGCTATTGATGCGATGGGTGGGGATCACGGTTTGCAAATTGTGATTCCTGCTTGTGTTCGTGCTGCACGGAAAAATCCGGACTTGAGGTTACTGTTAGTCGGTGATCAGCAGCAGGTGAACGCGCATCTTAAAACATTTGACGTATCGGATAATAATCAATTTTCCGTGATACATGCTTCAGAAGTCGTTGCTATGGATGAGTTACCGTCGCATGCGATGCGTAATAAAAAAGACTCTTCCATGCGTGTGGCCATCAATCTGGTTAAAGAGGGTCGAGCGCAGGCTTGTGTCAGTGCGGGTAATACCGGTGCACTTATGGCTACGGCTCGTTTTGTATTAAAGACTTTGCCAGGTATCGATCGCCCGGCTATTATTGCCGAATTGCCTACAATGCAGGGTAAAACAAGGGTTATTGATCTCGGTGCAAATGTAGATTCCTGTGCTGAATACCTTTTTCAGTTTGCAATTATGGGTTCAGCCTTAATTCAGGCGGTTGATAAAAAAGACAAACCTAAAATTGCTTTGTTGAATATTGGTGTCGAAGAGATTAAAGGGAATGATCAAGTTAAACGTACCGCTCATATGCTCGCTGAATGCAGCTTAACCAATTATGTAGGTTACGTGGAAGGGGATCATTTTTATTCTGGCGATGTTGATCTTGTTGTTTGTGACGGTTTTGTGGGAAATGTTGCTTTAAAAGCCAGCGAAGGGCTGGCGAAGCTTATGCTTTCCGTACTAAAAGAATCATTTTCACGTAATATATTGGCCAGGATCGCCGGTTTTTTCGCGCTCCCTGCTTTGGGTTATTTAAAGAAACGGATGGATCCTGCGCGGTACAATGGTGCCAGTTTACTGGGTTTAAATGGTATCGTGGTCAAAAGCCATGGAGGAGCGAGTGAACTTGCTTTTCAGTATGCTATTGAAGAAGCCATGTCCCAAGTGAGGAATAATGTTGTTGATTTAGTGCGTGATCAGATTACCGAGTTTATAAATCAAGGTTTGTTGCTATGAAAAACGCTGTTATTAATGGAACAGGCAGTTACTTACCGGAGCAGGTTGTTACTAATCAGGATCTTGAATCCAGATTGGACACCAGTCACGAGTGGATCTTGACAAGAACGGGTATTAGTAGCAGGCATATTGCCTCAGAAAAGGAAACAACCTCTTTTATGGCTTGTGAAGCTGCCAGGCGCGCACTGGCAGCATCAACAATTAATGCGGAAGAGATTGATCTCATTCTGGTAGCTACCTGTACACCCAATTATTTTTTTCCAGGTATTGCATGCCATGTTCAAAAAGCACTAAATATAGTGCGTCCGATACCGGCTTTTGATATTAGCGCTGCCTGTAGCGGTTTTGTTTATGCCATGGATATTGCCAAACAATATATCAACGCAGGGAGTGCGAAACATATTTTAGTTATTGGCAGTGAAAGTATGTCTCGTGCTGTCGATTGGACTGATCGCTCTACTTGTATTTTATTTGGTGATGGTGCCGGTGCAGTTGTTTTAAGTGCAAGTGAGGAACCTGGTATTTTGGCCAGCAAGCTCCATGCATTACATGATGAAGATACTTTACTTAGTTATCCTAATTATTCTAATGAGGAGCAGAAGGCGTTCATTGAAATGCGGGGCAATGAAGTATTTAAACTCGCTGTTAATATAATGGGCGATGTTGTTGACGAAGTGTTACAGGCTTGCGATTTACAAAAAGCCGATATTAACTGGTTAATTCCACATCAAGCGAACATTCGAATTATTCAGGCAATTGCCAAAAAATTGTCCTTACCTATGTCACAGGTTATTGTGACCATTGAAAATCAGGGCAATACCTCGGCAGCATCAATCCCTTTAGCTCTGGATTATTCTATCCGTGAAAATCGTATTAAACGAGGTGATTTATTGCTCTTGGAATCCTTTGGGGGGGGAATGACGTGGGGAGCTATCATAGTACGCTATTAGCTTAATTATGTCGGAGTTTATTATTTATGAATAAGGTAGCTTTTATATTTCCTGGCCAGGGTTCTCAATCTGTGGGTATGCTCTCAGAGCTTGCGGAATCTTTTCCTCTCATTAAAGATCACTTTGCCCTTGTTTCTGATCGTATAGGTTATGATCTATGGGCGTTAGTACAGAAAGGACCGGAAGATAAACTGAATCAAACCGAGCACACGCAGGCTGCAATGCTTACCGCCGATGTTGCACTGTTCAATCTGCTGAAAAAATCAGGGGCAGGGCGTGTGCAAATGATGGCGGGTCATAGCCTTGGGGAATATGCTGCTCTGGTTTGCGCTGGTGCGATCAGTTTGGCTGATGCGGCTGAACTGGTCACAACGCGCGGTCAACTTATGCAAAGTAGCGTGCCTTTAGGTCAGGGAGCGATGGCTGCTATAGTGGGATTGACCGATGAGCAGGTGCAAATTATCTGTGATGAAGTAAGCAATCTTGATCAACAGGTAAGCCCTGCTAACTACAATGCGATAGGGCAAATTGTAATTGCTGGCCATACCGGAGCAGTTGAGCGTGCTGTGGCGCTTGCTGAAATAAAAGAAGCTCGCATGGCAAAAATAATTCCAGTGAGCGTTCCCTGTCATTGTGCTTTATTAAGTGAGGCGGCGCAGGCTTTTGAGGAACATCTTGCCAGGGCAAATTTTAAAGTACCTGATGTCCCTGTAATTTCTAATGTTGATTTAAGTATTTATAATTCACCTGAGCATATACGTGTTCTTCTTAAAGAACAGCTTTATCGACCTGTAAGATGGGTTGAAACGATTCAACTTATGAAAAAAGAAGGTATTGATCTTCTTGTTGAATGTGGACCTGGAAGGGTATTAACCGGTTTGGTAAAACGCATAGAGCGCACTTTATCAGTGATTAGCATGAATGATAAAACCAGCCTCAATCTGGTTTTAGCTGAGTTGGGTGTGGAAAAAATTGTTAATGAGGATTTCTAATGACAAGTTTACAAGGCCAAATTGCATTGGTTAGTGGTGCAAGCAGAGGAATTGGCAGAGCTATCGCTTTTAATTTGGCCCAAAAAGGGGCCTATGTTATTGGAACGGCTACCACTGATGATGGTGCAAAGGCTATTTCCAATTTATTTGCACAGGAACAGGTATCCGGGGAAGGTGTTTTACTCGATGTTACCAATAAGGAAAGTGTTGAAAATTTAATAGCACAGCTCTCTGAGAGCAATAAATTACCTTCTATACTGGTTAATAATGCGGGTATTACCTGTGATAATTTATTACTTAGAATGGATGAAGATGAATGGTATAAAGTGATTGAAACGAATTTAAATGCAATCTTCAGATTATCCAAAGCTTGCCTTAAACATATGTTTCGTGCACGACGAGGTCGTATAATCAATGTGGGTTCCGTGGTAGGTTCTAGCGGTAATCCTGGTCAGGCCAATTATACTGCCGCTAAGGCTGGTGTGGTTGGTTTTACAAAATCGTTAGCGCAGGAAATTGCCAGTCGGGGTATTACTGTAAATGTAGTTTCTCCGGGATTTATTGATACGGACATGACCGGCGCTTTACCTGATATAGTAAAAGAGGAAATGTTAAAACGCATACCCATGAGGCGTTTTGGTTGTGTAAAAGATGTTGCTGAGGTGGTTGCTTTTTTAGCGTCTGATAGTGCAAATTATATAACAGGTGAAACCATTCACGTAAATGGTGGCATGTATATGAATTAAATGGCTTGCGTTCTTTGAATAATTGAATAAACTAGCCAACATAAATTTTTTAATCAAGAGGAATACAAGTTATGAGTACAGTTAAAGAACGAGTTCGCAAAATTGTTGCAGAGCAATTAGGTGTCAATGAAGAGGAATTGAAAGATAATGCCTCCTTCGTTGATGACTTGGGCGCAGACTCGCTGGATACTGTTGAATTGGTAATGGCTTTGGAAGAAGAGTTTGAAACTGAAATCCCTGATGAGAAAGCAGAAAAAATTACCACCATTCAAGAAGCGATCGACTATATTGAATCAAATCTTAATAAAGAAGAAGCCTGATAGAGCTTTGAGGAGTATTCTTTGAGTAAGCGGCGTGTTGTTGTTACTGGCATGGGTATGGTTACTCCTGTTGGTCTGAATGTAGAACAAACCTGGCACAATATTTTAGAAGGTAAAAGTGGTGTAAGTCTGGTTGAAGGCTTTGACACAACAGATTACCCGACTAAAATTTGGGCTAAGGTTAAAAATTTCAACATTGAAGAGCACGTTCCGCTTAAAGATGCTCGAAAAATGGATATGTTTACACAATATGGAGTCGTGGCTGCCGAAGAAGCGTTGGCTAATTCAGGACTGGTAATTAATGAATCACTTTCCTGTCGTGCGGGTGTAGCGGTAGGTGCGGGCATTGGTGGCATTGAGACCATTACCAATAATCAGGACAAACTGGTTGCTGGAGGCCCGCGAAAAGTATCGCCATTTTTTATTCCTGCTGGAATTATTAATATGGTAGCTGGACAAATTTCGATTAAACACCAGTTAAAAGGTCCTAATATTTCTGTAGTTACTGCTTGCACAACCGGTACTCATAATATTGGTTTGGCAGGACGAATGATTGCATACGGTGATGCCGATGTAATGGTTTGTGGAGGGGCAGAAATGACATTGACTCCTTTGTGTCTTGCCGGTTTTTCTGCTGTACGATCCTTATCAAAGCGCAACGATGCTCCTGAAAAAGCATCAAGACCCTGGGATAAAGATCGGGACGGTTTTGTTATGGGTGAGGGTGCAGGTATTCTGGTATTGGAAGACTATGAACATGCCAAAGCCCGTGGAGCAAAAATTTACGCAGAGTTGGTTGGATTTGGTATGTCAGGTGATGCTTATCATATCACAGCTCCGGACGAAGATGCTGATGGAGCGTCACGCGCCATGATGGCTGCCATTAATGATGCTGGTCTTACTCCTGATGCAGTGGATTACATCAATGCACACGGCACGTCTACTTACCTTAATGATATGAATGAAACAAAAGCAGTGAAGCGTATTTTCAAAGAACATGCTTATAAGCTGGCAATTAGCTCGACTAAATCCATGACAGGCCACTTATTGGGAGCCGCGGGTGCTGTTGAAGCTATTTTTAGCATTCTCGCAATCAGAGATCAGATAGCGCCGCCTACTATTAATCTCGACAATCCCGATGAAGGCTGTGATTTGAATTATGTAGCACATAAACCCCAGCAACGCCAAATTGATTATGTGTTAAGTAATTCACTGGGTTTCGGGGGTACTAATGGAAGTTTATTGTTTAAGCGTGTTTAAATGCAGAGGCAATGGATTAAGCTTTTTTTACTCAGTTGTCTGATAGCCGTTTCAGGGTTGTTTTTAGTAATTGGTTATAAGATTTACGATACCTTAACCAGACCGATGCTAGCCCAGACCAGTGCACCTGTTATAATTGTCGTTGATAAAAATACTTCAGCGTCTGTTTTCGTCCATAGGTTGAAAAAAAAGCAATTGATTCGCTCCAGTCGTTTATTACTTACTATTATCAGACTGGAAGGGATAGCCAATCGTCTAAAAGCCGGTATTTATCAAATTGTACCAGGTCAATCAGTTGCTGAGTTTCTTGATCAGGTGGTAAAAGGGAAAGTACTGGTAGAGTCTTTTCGTATTATCGAAGGGACTACTCTAAACCAGATAGTAGCCGATCTGAAACAGGCTCCTTTTTTAAAATATAACGCTACCGATTGGCAATTTATTACAGACAAATATCCAAACCCGGAAGGGTTATTATTAGCGGATACTTATAATTATAATGGAGGTAGCGATGCTAAACCTCTATTACAGCTTGCTCATCAAAAATTGGAACAGTTTCTCAATTATAGCTGGCAAAATAGAAATCCCGATTTACCCTATAAATCCTCTTATGAATTGCTTGTTGCAGCTTCCATTTTGGAAAAAGAAACCTCTTTAAATGAAGAAAAAAGAATAATTGCCGGGGTAATTATTAACCGTATTAAAAAAAATATGCCTCTACAAATGGACCCAACGGTTATTTATGCCCTTGGACCAAGTTATACAGGCAAATTAACTCACGAAAATATGAGTGTGGATTCCCCTTATAATACTTATCGCTATCGTGGTTTACCTCCAACGCCTATTGCTATGGTTGGAAAAGCAGCTATTGAAGCTGCTGCACATCCTTTAACAACAAATTATCTTTATTTTGTTGCTAAAGGAGATGGTTCTCATCATTTTTCTGCCACTTATGAGGAACAAAGAGAAGCGATTACACGTTATCAAAAGGAGGGACTATGACAGTCAGGCGAGGACGCTTTATTGTTGTGGAAGGTCTTGAAGGGGCGGGTAAATCGACAGCAATACAAACCATTAAACAGTATCTCAGTGAATATACTCCCGAAGTTATAATAACACGCGAACCAGGCGGCACACGTGTTGGGGAAGTTATTCGTACTTTGATCAAGGATAATATTGCAGAAGAAAGCCTTGATTACCGTGCTGAATTATTATTACTCTATGCAGCCAGAATTCAGTTGGTTGAGCGAATTATTCGCCCTGCTCTGGATAGAGGTTGTTGGGTAATAGCGGATCGATTTGAATTATCTACTTTTGCTTATCAGGGCGGAGGCAGGCATCTGGATAAAAAAATACTTGCTGATTTATCACAATTTTGTTTACAGGATTTTAAACCGGATTTGATTCTTTTTTTAGATTTGAATCCAGAACAAGGGCTTCAGCGAGTACAAATAAGAGGTAAAAAAGATAGAATTGAACAAGAGTCTCTGGTTTTTTTCAAAGAAGTCTATGATAGTTATCATCAGTTGATTCGAACCATGGATAATGTAGTTTGTATTGATGCCAGCGAATCACTTCAAACGGTACAGAGATCGCTACTAATGGCACTGAAAGCGTTTCTTTCTAATCATCTACTTACCTGATATTATGAAATCAAAACCCGCTTATCATTTATTATGGGAACGATTTCAAACGGTTATGGCAATGAATCGTTTACCCCATGCTTTGTTGCTAACAGGGCCTTTTGCTGAGGATTTGCTCAATTTTTCTTACAAAATAGCGGAAGAATTATTTTGTCCCCAAGAGAAGATGGCTTGTGGACAGTGCAAATCCTGTCGATTAGTGCAAAAGAAAGAGCATCCTGATATCTACCTCATTGAGCCTGAGCAATCAGGCAGTATCATCAAAATCGATCAAATCCGTGATTTACATTTTATTGCTTTTACCTCTCCTCAATTGGCTAAAAGACGTATCATAATTATTCACCCTGCAGAAAAAATGAATGTTGCGGCTGCTAATGCTTTACTAAAGCTTCTTGAGGAGCCGCCTGTCAATGTCCTTTTTCTTTTACTTGCGGAGCAAATAAGTACTTTACCTGCAACAATTATCAGTCGTTGCCAACAGTGGCGCTTTCCAGGCGGAGACAGATTACAGGCGGATTATTTAACAACAGCAGAAGGGTATCCTGCCGAAAGTAGTAAAAAGATATTTTTTAATCACCTTTTTGAAATAGTACAGGATTTGATGGCTCTTAAAACCAATGAATTATCGGTCTGTCGTCTGGCTCAAAAATGGTCTGCGTATGATCTTGGTAATTTATTATGGCTTCTTTATTTGCTCACTTCTCAAATGATAGCTTATTGGTTAAGTGGTCGTCATTATGAAAAAGAATGGACAGAACAAGTCTATCGCTTGACCCGGCATTTTCAGCCAGTTAGCTTATTTAATCAGCTTGATCAGATCAATACAATAAATAAAAGAGTACAACAGAATATTAGTTTAAATCAGACATTGGTGTTGGAAAATTTGTTGCTTGGATATAAACTCGCTCCTAACTAATAATGGTTTCGAGTTTATAATACTCCTGTTATTTCACCAACCAGGTTTAATTCACCTTAGAACCTGCCCCATTTCATGCTAAAATGAGATTAAATTACTTTAATATTTTTCTATCATGCTTGTAGATTCTCATTGTCACCTTCAATCCATTGATTTGACCCATTTTGATAACAATATGAGCAATGTAATCGCTCAAGCGAGGGAGAATGATGTGCAGCATCTTCTTTCTGTTTGTGTTGAACTGGATGATTATCCAACCCTTCGCCAGCTTGCTGAAACGTATCCTTCAATCAGTATTTCTGTGGGTTTGCATCCAAATAGTGAAATTACGAAGGAACCTGATGTTTCCACGCTTATTGACTTGGCTAAACATCCAGCCTGTATTGCGATAGGTGAAACCGGGCTTGATTACTATCGTACAGAAACTGCAAAGATACAGGAACATCAGAGGGAACGTTTTCGTGCTCATATTCAGGCGGCTCTGGGGTCAGCAAAACCCTTAATTATTCATACTCGACAAGCTGCTGAAGATACGTTGTTATTAATGAAGGAGGAAAAAGCCTATGATATAGGTGGTGTAATGCATTGTTTTGCCGAAGATTGGGATATAGCACGACGTGCTTTAGATATGAATTTTTATATCTCTCTTTCTGGTATTGTTACGTTTAAAAATGCGGTTGCTCTACAGGAAGTTGCTAAAAAAATACCTGAAGATCGCCTTTTAATTGAAACAGACTCCCCTTATCTTGCCCCTGTACCTTATCGCGGTAAGCAAAATCATCCTGCTCTTGTTAAATATGTTGCAAAAGGCTTAAGTGAGTTGCGTCAAGTCAGTTTTGAGGAAATTGCTGAACAGACAACCACTAATTTTTATCGTTGTTTTAAAATAACAAAGCATTCTAACTCTTGCTAATCTTTGTATTTATTTCTTAAGCGTTTGAACCAATCAAGCAGATTTGTCCAGAAAGCGCTTATTAACAGAATTAATGTAAAAAGAATAACGGCAATAACCATTTTAATAATGTCAAAATTAAGAGCATCGGGAGCAGCAAACCAGCCAGCAATGCTACCTGCGAGAGCGAGTAATATTCTTATAATCCATCCCATAGATACCTCTCTTAATTTCAACATTTCGCATCCAACGTATCCAAAAACCGGTTTAAATTATTGGAAGCGACATTCAACAAAAATAAAAAATATTTCTTTTTTTAATTATTCAGCTTACTATGATTAAGGCTGAGTTTAATAAAAGGATTATTATGAATAAAGCTATACTTCTATTTGGCCTACTCATGGCTAATTTAACATGGGCAAACGTTAATGCAAATTGGTTTGAAGCAAAGCCCTTTTTTATATTTGCTTTCCAGGACGCTCATCCTACTACAGGTAGTGACAGTGGTACCACTAGCTATCCTACAGGTGGTCTTGATACGGTACCCACACAGGATACAGGAACGGAAACCAAAGCAAAAAGTGCCCATACACCAATACCCGATATGGTTAATCCACCACCTGCTAATCAACCGCCAGTAGACAAGAATCAACCATAATTAAATTAGAAGTGAGTTATCGTAAGTATAAACTTGTACCTGATCTCCCTGTCTCCATATAATTCATTGTTTTTAGTTTTTTCTTTTTCTAACCTTAGTCCTAAGGTGATTAAGGGTTAAAAATTTCGTTCTTTTGTTAAGGAGAGCGTATGTTTTCATGCCGTAGGATTTCAAACTCTTTCAAGAAACGATATGAAAATTGGATAAAAAAGAAATTATTTGTATAATAAAAATCTTTTGGATAATAAATTATATTATCCAGAGTTCAAGACTAAACTGTGCCGGCAGATATATACTGGAACGGAATCGTCTAAAAATTTTGGAGTAAAGGTTTTATGCAGGTTGAAAAGTTGTTTAAGGCGATTCAAAATAATAACTTAAAAGAAGTAAAAAAATGCCTGGAAGAGGGTATTCACGTTGATTCGAGAGATGAAAAGCAATGTACTCCTCTTATAATTGCCATATCATGTAACAACATTGAAATTGCGAAATTCTTAATATTAAATGGCGCTGATATTGAAGCAGTTAACAAAGCAGGTGATGATTCGTTGACTGTTGCTCATAAAATCAATACAGATTTTCCTGCTCCAAGCGCATTAATGGAACTACTTATCGAAACCCTTGCAATTAAACATAAATTTATTGAAAAATCGAATTGCATTTCAGCCTCCGATCTTATTAACAGGCTCATTACAACTCTATTATATGAAGCTAATCGCCATGATTGGATGCAAATACCATGCTCCACAATCAGACAATACATTGAAATGTTAGACCAGCAATTTCTCTATAAAGGTAAAAATTATTATGAGCGTTTTATTGAGGAAAGGGAGACGGAGAAAAATACTTTTTTTGGTTCCTATTTATCAGATGACTCAGATTCGGATGACGAACGTAATTTTTCCAAGCTTAATAATATAGAAAAAGATAAAATTATAAAAAAAACAAATAAATATTTGAAATATGCTCAGGTAGAGAAATTAACTTATCAAAAAAAATATAAAGAAAATAAGAAAGGAGAGCTAAAAGATTTTAAGAGCGCATCTGCTTTATTTGAATTGGGGAAAAGGACAGAAATACATTACGGGAAGAAAATAAATCAAGATAAAATTAAAAAGGATTTAAATGAACTTAATAGCTTGTTGAGCACAAAAACAATAATGCAGGCTATTGATGATCTGAATAAAAAGGACGCTGAATATACAAAATTTTATGTAGCGGAATACCGTGGGATTACTTACTTAACAACAAAATGGAACCAACCAAGCCGAAAAGCTCATCGACAAGATGAAAAAGAACTGGGAAAACCACAGTATAGCGCATCGGTTATGGCATCTAATAAAATTAATTTTTTTAGAAGCTATACCCAATCTATACTTACTCTGGAACAAGAATCTGCCAAGGTTACTGATAAAGCCGAATTATTAAAGCAAATATTATTAACTTTACGCGAGCTAAAATCATATAGTTATAATGGTTATACTTATTCTAATCTTGCGGATTTGCTTCAAAATATTTACACGCAAGATTATGATGGCTTCCACCAATTAATTAAAACACACCCTGTTTTAAAACACATTCTACTAAATGATTCGAATCCTTTTGTTTCCATGGGAGATATTCCCTATCATTCAGCAAAATATGCCTATGGTATCAAGCCGTACAAAGGGCATGAGAGTTTTCGATTACGACCACGGTGGAAGGACAATGGTCGAGCAGAAAGACCTTATTCGGGAGTTATTTATGCTTCTTTACATCCGCTTACCGATTATAAGCAAGATGGGCCGCTCCATTTGGTTTCTCTTAACCGTGCAGGAGAAATTAAATTGAAAGATGAGCTTGAAATTATTCCTGAACGTGAGTCGTGTTTCCCATCTTATTTGCCAGAACAACGAGTATTTTATAAACATATTGCAAAATACCCATCGTTTAAAGAGGAATACAAAACGAGTTTTCTTCATAAATATGGTTTATCAAAAGAGCTTTATAATAAATTTAAAAGTAAATTAAAAAATGCCAGGCCACATACATCAGAGATGAAACAGTTCAAAAAATTATTAGGGGAATGGCTATGTTCTTATCATGAAGTTAAATTAATTGACATCGCGCGAAAGGAAGCAGAAAAGAGAGGCGGTGTTCTTATTTATCGTGATATTAATGGTCTTTTCTCATTGACACCTCCTGTTGATTCTGTTAATCGAAATGCATTGTCAATAACAAATGAGATAAAAACCCCTGTAAAAGGAAAGCAAAAATTACGTACAGCACTTTCACCGCAAACTGAGCAAGACATTAAGGTAATATCAGACGAAAACAGTGTTGATCAAATTATTGATAAATTAGGTTGGCTTAGCGTTAATAATCTGGTAATAGAGCCAGCCATTTTTACAGAAGGGAATAACGCACTAAGTATGCCCTTTAGTCTTTTAGTCAGCGCAATAAGAAATCGGCATCATCTAGCCCTGAGGCATTATCTGACAAGTGATATTTTTCGCAAAGAAATTAACAACACATTAAATACTTATCGGTTGGATAATGCAAGCTTACTGCATTTCGCCATATTATGTAATGATAAAGAAAGTGTCAGGATTTTACTTGAATGTTCCAACATAAATGTCAATTTGCCAGTAGATGAATCAGTGAATAATACATTGCCATTGTATTACGAATCATTGACTCCCCTACACCTTGCCCTCATCGATGGTAAAGAGGAAATCATACTTTTATTACTTGAAAATCAAGAAACCAAATTAGATAGAACTTGTTCTTTTGTAGTGAATAAGGATTTACTTGATACTATGACTTTTGATAATAACATGAATTATGGCGAGAATAATTGTGAAATTAAATTAAATCCGGGTGACGATGGTTATGATGACCTCTATTTAGGGTCACATAAAGGGATTGACATTACCAGAACAAAAAATAATACAATCTTGCATTTGGCAGCAGAGCAAGATAATCCTCATGTAGTGGAGTTGTTAATAAAGAATGCTAATCAATTAATCAATAGTAAAAACTCTGACGGCGATCGTCCCCTGGATTTAATGCTGGCAAATAAAAAATATCTATTAGCTGCTAAACTGATTCGCGCAGGAGCTTATTCTGAAAAGAATATATCATCTGATTTTATCAATTTTTCAAAGAAAAAAAATGATTTTAATAATGAGGAAAGGTCCTCTTACTCGCCTTAATACTGATGAGCTGGCTAAGAAAATCGTTACTCAAGGACCGCTTCTTCTAACAAGTTCTACAAAAAGGAAATTTGCATATTCCGTGAATGCTTATGATTTTTGAAACTGTTAATTCTTACAAATTTGCTTTTTAAATAAAGCCCACCTAATCTTAACCTAGGGTGGTATTTAGATCATTCAAGGAGACTGTCATGTCGCATGATAAGAAACGCGAAAAATTCAAGGATGAATCACAAGATGCACGTCGCCATGATGAACATAATGTGGTGCATCCAGAGGATAAATCAGGCAAAAATTCACATTATCGGAATGATAAAAAGAAATAAGTGAACAAAAAATCTGGGTTAGATAATCAACAAGATGACGTGATTGGATGAACACGCTTGTTTTTTAAGGCAAGTATTTGTTGTTTAAAATTACCTACTACATTTCAAAACTAACTGTATTAGTTGGGGGATAACGTATCTAATTTTGAATGAACAATGCAACTAAACCTCTAAAACAAGCTAATCGTAAATATATTAAGTTCTTTTAAGCTTTAAAACATTTCCAGGCGTACAACATCATATGCTGGTTCTTCATAAGGATGTTTGGATTTTAATTCCTGAACTGCCGCAAAAATGCAATGAGCTGCGCATATCATTTCTACTTTATATTCGTTAATGTATGTTAAAACATTACGTTCACCAATTGCAGGATTTGCTCCTGCAAGCGGTTTAAACTGCCCTTGTCCCATGCATTGCCAACAGGTCTGCTCATAGTTGCCTTGTCTGCCTGCTCCCACTGTAAATAAAGCTTGCTTGACAATTTCCAGATGGCTTTCGGGGACATAAAAACTTAATTTATAGTGTGTTAATTTTTCCATTTAATATTACACCCCAGGCTTGGTTTTTGTTCAATAGTAAGAGGCCGGCCAGATAATACACAATCTAAAGCTTCTCGTATTGAATGACCTGTGACCTCTATCTGATTGCCTGGACGAGAGTCGTCTAGCTGTCCGCGATATACCAGGCTAAGATTCTCATCAAACACGTAGAAATCAGGAGTACAGGCTGCCTGATAGGCCTTGGCTACTTCTTGAGTTTGATCATAAAGATAGGGAAAAGGATACGCTTCAAGAAGGGCAGTTTTTTTCATGTTATCAGGCGAATCATCAGGATATTTTTCTACATCATTGGAATTGATAGCTAAAAAATACACGCCTTTGCTCATGTAGTTAAGAGCTAATCGAGTAAGTTCCTTATTAACGTGTTTCACATAAGGGCAGTGATTGCAGATAAACATAATGACTGTAGCTTTTGCTTGTGTGGAACTATTAAGGCCCAGGTTTTTTCCACTGACAACATCAGGTAAAGAAAATTGAGGGGCGTGAGTCCCGAGTGGTAGCATGGTAGAAGGGGTCTTGGCCATAAAATCTCCTTGTTACAGATAATAATTGTTTCAAATAAAGCCTATTCCAAGAAAATTGGCCTTATTTAAAAGTAACCACGTGTTCTCTGGGTCAGAATGGAAAATTTAATTTCAATATTGCCATGATAGCAAATAATGTATTAAGAATAGCCCATAGTAAAACAATTAATTGTTTTTTATAAACACAATATGCGGCATAAATAGCAATAGAAATACTGCCAAAGAAAAATATCCATTGGTTTTCATAAGAAAAGCCGATGGAAAGAAAAGCGATTCCTCCTATGCCAATCAAAAGAAATAAATTATTTAACTGACCACTTAAAAAGTAAAACAATAATAATTGAATAGTTAAAAGCACAGGTAAAGCTAATTGAAGAACGGGACCTATTCCCAAAAGGATTGCTCCATGGCCGGAAATCAAAATGATTTCAAGAGCAATAAAGTAGATGAGTTGAAAATAGAGGGCAGTAAACAACAGCAGAGATGAACCAATAACATAGTAAATTTGAGCGGGATTTTGTGTTAGCCCGAAAAGTAATATAAAAGAGCCAACAATCCCGCTGAGAATAAATAGCTTATTCAGATTTTTGTTATTTACCAACGCAAGTAAATTCCTTTGCTTGTAGCCTCATTAATCACCTGTGACTGAGTTTTATTTGTTGCTACCCAGTAGTTGCCCATATTACTTAATGCAAATTTGGCACGTGGATATTTACATACTTCTAAAACATCACGACAATCTATTTTTGTTAATCCTTCACTTTCATTAATAAAGCATTGAAAATGTAAATTTTCAACATCAGAAGCAAAAGCGGCCCAATTAGAGGGGTCCAATCTGGCAGTCAGTGGAGGACTCATAAACACATCACGTGTTTCATAACGTTGTAATTCAACTTGATTATTACTTCGATTTTGTACCAGATAAAAGGACTGGGCGCCATTATCATTTAGAATCAGATAATTTTGATCAAAGCCAAAACCTGTTACCTCACAACCATGTGGAAAACTATTGGTAGCGGCCATGCTACAGAAAGAGAGAGTAATCATAAACAGTGACGCAGTTGCCCTGTAGAAAGACATAAAGATCCCCACAAATAACTTAAGACGCACTATTTTAATGATAACCCCGGTAAAAGGGAACTGGAAGCACAAATTTTACTGGCTAATTCCTGTTTCTTCTCTATGTGCAGCAATTTTTGACCGGAGCATAGGAGAATAAGTTCGATATATACTAAGGCTCAGGTACATGACTACGTAACCCATTGATAAACTTAACCATAGGGAATCGGTATTAGGATAACTCCATAGCACCAAGGCAGAGCTGATTCCATAAGTTAATGAAAAACTATGCATAATTATTTTTAGCGATTTGGATTCAGTAAGATAATCAAGGCGAGAAGGATAGACATACTTGATAGGAACAAAAATCAAAATACATAAAACAGACAGAATTAACATGTTAGTAGTCATCGATGTATTAAATATAAACATATAAAAAACGGCGATGTTCCAATAACAGGGAAACCCTTTGAAAAAATGATCGGCAGTTTTAGCATCAGCCTGGCAAAATTGATAGGAAGAAGTAATAATGATCGCTACAATGACAGGTAGCAGACCATTGGGAGGTAACATGTCTTGTTTTGCAAAAAGAAAAAAGCAAGGCGTAATAACGTAGTTTAGATAATCAACAATATTGTCCAACAAAGCGCCATCTATATTAGGCAGGACGCTTTTTACCCGCACAAGTCTTGCAAGAGTACCATCTACCGCATCGATAACAACTGCTATAGCCATAAACCAAAGCGCCTGGATATAGTCATGTTGATAAATTTTAATGAGAGTCAGAATCCCAAAACACGCAGCGCTCGCTGTAAACGCATGCACTGCCCAGGCAATGAGATAGTGGGCAGGGTGGTAAGCCAGCATTTTTTTTGTCATAGAATTCCTAATTTGCTCATAAACAAGAAAATGATAAATTAGTAAAATAGTAACAACAATCAAAACTCTTACGCAAGAATGGCAAGCGAGAATTCATTGATTATTGTTTTTATTAAATTTAACTGTATATTTTTAATGTTTTTTGGCTCTTTTATGGTAATGCTTGCTTCCCAATTTGATTAGGCTAAACTGAGAAAAATAGATATCACGAGCAGCACAATGATTATCCATACCATAAATCCAGTAACCGAAGCCGTTATAAAGGACTATACGATATTCAATAAAAATCAAATAGCAGCTCTTATTGATGCAGGGAATTTAACGTTTAACGTATGGAAAAAAACAGATTTTTCACAGCGTAAACGACTGATATTAAATTTAGCAACGTTACTTAAACAGAAAAAAGATGATTTTGCCTTGTTAATGGCAACTGAAATGGGGAAACCAGTAAAATCCGGACGTATGGAAATTGAAAAATGTATTTGGATTTGTGATCATTACGCGGAGCATGCCGAGAGTTACTTACAGCCAAGAATCATTCATACCGAGATGAAAAAAACAATGGTTTGTTATCAACCATTGGGACTCATATTTGCTATTATGCCGTGGAATTTTCCTTTTTGGCAGGTATTTCGTTTTGCGATACCCACGCTTATGGCTGGAAACGCTGCCATTTTAAAACATGCATCCAGTTCAACTGGCACAGGTAACGTTATTGCGGATTTATTTCTTGAAGCAGGCTTTCCTGAGCATTTGTTCCAGCATTTTATTCTGGATAATGATTTGGCAGCCTGGGTCATTGCCAATGAGAAAATTGCGGCAATTACTCTAACAGGGAGTGAGCAGGCAGGCTCTATTGTTGCCGCTAAAGCAGCCAGTTATTTAAAAAAAGCCGTTCTTGAACTGGGAGGTAATGATCCTTACCTGGTACTCGAAGATGCTGATCTGGATCTTGCGGCGGAATGTATTGTGACTTCACGACTTAATAATTGCGGACAGGTTTGTATTGCTGCAAAGCGTATTATTGTGTTGAAATCCGTGCATGATGAATTAATCAGAAAAATAAAAACGCTGATGGCGGACTACAAAATGGGCGACCCATGTGAGGAACATACTAATCTGGGGCCGATGGCTCGCGGTGATTTACGAAAAACGCTTCATCAACAGGTATTAACCAGTATAAAGCGGGGTGCTCAATTAATTACCGGCGGTGAAATACCAAAACGACAGGGTTTTTATTATCCTCCTACCTTACTCACCGAGGTGCATCCAGGCATGCCAGCGTTTGATGAGGAACTATTTGGACCGGTAATTGCTGTTATTTCAGCGGAAGATGAAGCGCAAGCAATTCAATTGGCAAATCAAAGCAATTATGGGTTGGGGGCCGCTGTTTTTACTCGTGATTTGGACCGAGGAGAGCGAATTGCTCGTGATGAACTTGAAGCAGGGGCTTGTTTTGTAAATGCTTTGGTGGCTTCTGACCCCCGAGTTCCTTTTGGGGGCATAAAACGCTCGGGTTTTGGCCGGGAATTGTCTCGAGAAGGAATTCTGGAATTTGTAAATGTCAAAACGGTAGCGATCAATGACAGTAGTAACGGCTGACAAGCAATTTATTTTCATTAATACAAATCGGCAAATAATGCATTGTTTTGATCATGATAAAGCGTATCGATCTTATAAAATATCAACAGGGAAAAATGGTTTGGGTGAACAGCAGGGGAGCGAATGTACGCCCCGAGGCTGGCATCGCATCTACTCGTGCATAGGTCTGGATGCTGCAATAAATAGCGTATTTGTTGCTCGTCAATGGACAGGAGAAATTTATTCTCCTGAATTGGCGATACAGTACCCGGGGCGTGATTGGATTTTAACACGTGTGCTCCAATTGGAGGGGCTGGAAGAAGGTCGTAACAAAGGAGGAAGCGTTGACAGTTTACAGCGATATATTTATATCCATGGTACTCCTGATACCGTTGAATTAGGTAAACCGGGTTCCAAAGGCTGTATTCGTATGCATAATGCAGAGTTGATTGAATTAGCCGATTGGGTCATGCCAGGGACTCAAGTTTGTATTGAGTAAATTTTATTTTGTTTGACTCTATACACTCATCTTGTAAAATTCTTGTCTAAAATAGATGTTAAGTTAATCCAAACTGACCTTATTTATGCAATACTGCAGATAAATATACAATTGACGGTGTAAGTTGCTGCGTAACAGGTATATAATGCGCGGCAATTTATTTTCCATGCCTAATGAGGTGATTGAATGTCATATAAATTTGAAGCGGGCAAAGATTTAATTATTGATACTATTATTGAGAAATTACAGCAGAAAATGGGCGGTGAGCAAGCCCGACTCTGCTCAGAGTTTGTTCGTCAATTTTATAGTACGGTGGCATTGGAGGATTTGCATGAATGGGATATCGACGATCTCTACGGCGCTACAATCAATTTTTGGTCGCTGATCCAGCATCGTGCCCCGAAAGAAACAAAAATTCGTATCTATAATCCTGATTTTGAAAGGCATGGGTGGCAAACAACGCACACGGTAGTTGAAGTTATTACGGATGATATGCCGTTTTTAGTCGATTCTCTGCGAATGGTAATTAACCGACTGGGAATAGTTTCTCACTTGATAATGCATATGGGAAATTTACGGGTAAAACGAAATAACGAAAATGAAATAACCGATGTTTTGTCACGTAATGATCAAATCAGTGATAAAGAAGTCATCGTTGAAGCGGCAATTTTTATCGAAATCGATCGACAGACTGATACCTCTGTTTTAGAAGAATTACATCGCAATTTCGAGCGTGTCCTTGATGATACTCGTGCAGTTGTTGAGGACTGGATGCCAATGCGGGAGAAAATAAAAGCGGCAATTACAGAGCTTGAGGCATCGTCTTCCGTTCCTGATCCGAATGAAGCAGCAGAAACTATTGCTTTCTTAAACTGGATTGAAGACCATCATTTCACTTTTCTGGGCATGCGCGATTATGAATTAATTCAAAAAGGGCAAGAAACCATATTGCAACCTTTACCTGAAACAGGACTTGGCGTACTTCGTCCCAGTATAAGCAAATCAAGCGCCCGCAGTATTTCAGCAATGACACCTGAAGCAAGAGAGCTTACTTTATCGACCCGTGCGTTGGTTATGTCAAAGACCAACACAGAAGCCACCGTCCATCGCCGTGCTTACACTGATTATATTGGAATAAAGCGTTTTAATAAAAAAGGGCAGGTTATTGGTGAACTTCGCATTATTGGTTTATATACCTCCGCAGCTTACAATACTAATCCCAAACATATTCCTTTTTTACGCCATAAAGTCGCTCAGATCATGCATAATGCGAATTTAAATCCTCGTGGTCATGCGGGCAAGATTTTGTTAAACATCCTGGAGACATTGCCCCGTGATGATTTAATTCAAGCCTCAGAAGATGAATTGCTTGAAATCGGTATGGGTATTTATTACATGCAGGAGCGTCGACGAATACGTATGTTTGCTCGGACAGATGTTTATCGTCGTTTTGTTTCCTGTCTTGTTTATGTTCCCAAAGAGCGTTTTAATACTGAATTAAGACTGGCTATGGAAGATATTTTGAAGGAAAGCTTCCATTCTCAGGAAATTAATTTTTCTACCTGGTTTTCTGAATCAGTGTTGGCTCGTATTCATTTTATTATACGTACCGATCCTCATGATGATACCCAATGGGATTTTAAAGCCATTGAACAAAAACTGATTGAAGTTGGACGTAGCTGGACGGATGATTTGCAACATTTCCTGTTCGAGACATTTGGAGAGGAAAGTGCAAACCGTCTCTATTCTCGCTATAAGAGAGCGTTCCCTATCGCGTATTCAGCTAATTTCTCACCAAGGACAGCTGTTTATGACATTAAGCATATAGAAGCGTTATCTGAAGAAACCCCTTTGGTTATGAATTTTTATAAACCAATGGAAGAAGCGCCGGAGAATTTTCGTCTTAAAGTGTACCAACATCATAATACAATTCCTTTGTCGGAGGTTCTGCCCATTATTGAACGCCTGGGTATGAAAGCAATCAGCGAAAGACCTTATGTATTAAAGTTTGATGGTGAAAATGTCACCTGGATTAACGATTTTGCACTTCAATATACGCGTGCAGATTATTTTGAAATCGATGAAATAAAAGATCTGTTCCAAAATGCTTTTGCCAGTGTCTGGTTCGGAGAAGCAGAAAATGACGGTTTTAATCATTTAATTCTGGCTGCCGGACTGGATTGGCGTCAAGTGGCTATTATTCGGACTTATGCTAAATATTTTAAACAAATTCGCTTTACTTTTAGTCAGGAATACATTGAAACTGCATTAAGTAATAATCCAGCTATTGCTAAAAATTTGATTCGACTATTTGAAACGCGCTTTAATCCAGCTTTCCCTGCCACAGAAAATAGAGACGAAGTTTACAAGGAGATAGTAGATGAGATTCTTGCAGCACTTGATGATGTAGCTAATCTTGATGAAGATAAAATTATCCGGCAATACGTCCAGGTGATTTCATCTACTTTACGAACCAACTATTACCAGGTCGATGAACAGGGAAATTACAAAAGTTATATTTCAATCAAGCTGAACAGCAGAGAAGTTCAGGGGATGCCTAAACCTTATCCTTTATATGAAATATTTCTTTATTCACCTCAGGTCGAGGGAGTTCATCTTCGCTATGGCGCGGTTGCTCGCGGCGGTTTACGTTGGTCTGATCGGAAAGAGGATTTTAGAACCGAAGTGCTTGGCTTGATGAAGGCTCAACAGGTTAAAAATGCCGTGATTGTACCAAGCGGAGCCAAGGGTGGTTTTGTACCCAAGCGTTTGCCCCTTAACGGCACCCGTGAAGAAGTTATGGCTGAGGGCATTCGATGTTATCAGTTGTTTATTCGCAGTTTACTGGATATTACCGATAATTACAAAGAAGGCGCTGTCGTCAAGCCTGCTCATGTTGTTTGTTATGATGAAGATGATCCTTACCTGGTAGTTGCTGCTGATAAAGGAACTGCTACTTTTTCTGATATTGCCAATGCTATTTCTTTAGAATATGACTTCTGGCTTGGTGATGCGTTTGCATCAGGCGGATCGGTAGGTTATGACCATAAAAAAATGGGTATCACCGCCCGGGGTGCATGGGAATCTGTAAAACGTCATTTCTATGAAATGGGTCGCGATCCACAAACGAGCGATTTTACCGTTGTAGGAATTGGTGACATGGCTGGTGATGTATTTGGTAATGGGATGTTGCTCTCCAGACATATAAAACTGCTGGGTGCTTTTAACCATATCCACATTTTTATTGATCCTGATCCTGATTCCGAGATTAGTTTCAAGGAAAGGGAAAGACTCTTTAATCTACCCCGCTCCAGTTGGACTGATTATGATAAAAAACTTATTTCCAAAGGAGGGGGCATATTTAATCGAAACGCCAAATACATTCCTGTCACTAAAGAAATGAGGGAAGTGTTTGGCATTAAACAAAATACGGTGGAACCTAATGAATTAATTCGCATTCTCCTTAAAGCAGAAGTGGATTTATTGTGGAGTGCGGGGATTGGAACTTTTGTCAAGGCACGACATGAAACTCATGCTGACGTAGGAGATAGAACTAACGATGCTATTCGAATTAACGGAGAGCAACTCCGTTGTAAAGTAGTTGGTGAGGGAGGGAATCTTGGCCTGACTCAATTGGCACGAATTGAGTATTCGATAAATGGCGGCCTTATTTATACTGACTTTATTGATAACTCGGCTGGCGTAAACTGTTCTGATAAAGAAGTCAATATCAAAATTTTGCTTAATGGCATCGTTGCTGCGGGTGATCTTACCGAAAAACAGCGAAATGAATTATTAGGTGAAATGACTGATGAAGTTGCAGCACTGGTGCTACGTGACAATTTTGCTCAACCGCGCGCAATCAGTGTTGCTTCAGCACAGGCAGGACGATTAATAGATATTCATGCTCGATATATTAATGAGCTGGAGCGCAAGGGTAAATTGGATAGAAATCTGGAGTTTTTACCTGACGAAAAGATGCTTATAGAACGTAAGCTGGTAGGTAAAGGTTTAACTCGTCCAAGTTGCGCTGTTTTATTGTGCTATAGTAAAACCATTTTGAAAGAACAAATTCTTGATTCTAATGTACCAGAAGATCCCTTCTTTTTAGAAATTTTGGCGAGTTCTTTCCCCAAGCCTTTGCAAAAGCGTTTTAGTAAACAAATGGAAAACCATCCCTTAAAACGGGAAATTATTGCAACAAGGCTCAGTAATATTATTATTAACGAGATGGGTTTTACCTTTGTATATCGTCAGCAGGATGAAACGGGAGCACCTGTTTCAGCAATTGTGCGTGCTTATATGATTGCCCGATCAGTTCTTAATCTGGAAACTATCTGGAAAGAAATTGACGCATTAGGTACTACAATCACTGCGGAAAAGCAGATTGAACTCACTATGCTTTATTTGCGTTTATTAAGACGAGTGACTCGCTGGTTTCTGCGTAACCAACGGACTAGTCTCGATATTAGCGCCGCAGTAAAGCTTTATACTCCTACTATGAATGAATTGAAAAAAGCATTACCGCAAGTGTTTGGCGAAGCAAACCGTAAGCATTATGAAGATAATTTCAATGAATATATAGAATTAGGGATTCCAACTGGTTTGGCTCATGAATTAACACTTACTCGTTCTTTGTTTTCGGCGATGGATATTATTGAAGCTGCAAGGCATTTGCATATTGATGTCGCAAAAGTAGCAGAAGCTTATTTTGGTATCGATGAATTTTTGGACTTGTCCTGGATTCGCTCGCAAATTATTGTCCATCCGACTGAAAATCATTGGGAGTCGTTATCCAGAGAAGCTTTACGTGACGATCTGGATTGGCAACAACGTTTGCTGACCGTAGGTATTATACGTTTTGACGAAAAGCAAAAAGATTTCATAAAAAGCTTTAATGCCTGGTCGGAAACCCATAAAGCCTTAATAGAGCGATGGCATCAGATTTTATCGGATCTACGTGCCAGCACTACGTTGAATTATACTATGTTTTTCGTAGCGATTAGAGAATTGCTGGACTTAACGCAGGTAACGGTACAGCGCTCAATAAAAGAACCAGTAAGTTAAAGTTAATAGTAATAGAGCTGGCTTGTGTGAATCCAGCTCTATTTATTTGAGTTCATAGAAATTTAAATACAGAAGTTGTATTGAAAGCTATTTTCATCACGTACTGTTTAGTATAAGTTACAATCATTGTATGGCTACTATTTAAGGACAAATCAAGTGCTAAAATTTTTAGAGTCTCTATGGTCAAATTAACACCATAAGTATTTGATCAATTGTAAAGGTTAAAGGATTATATGATGCAAAAACATTTGATAGTTTATTCAAAGGGTTCCAGGGTATTACATTGGCTGATTGCCTTCGTTGTGATAGGGATGCTTGCGGTAAGTTTTTTTCTTGATGATTTTCCTGAGCAATATGTGGATTTAGCCTTTACCTTACACAAGTCGCTAGGCATCACCGTATTTTTCTTAATGCTTGTCCGCGTTGTGTGGATTAGTATTGCAGGTAGGCCGGAGTTGCCTTATGACACCCCTAAGTGGGAGCATTTTCTTTCTCGCTTTGTACAATATTCTTTTTATATATTGCTCATTGTAATGCCTTTATCTGGGTGGGTAATGTCGGTTGCAGCGAATGAAATACCTTATTATTTTGGTTTGTTTCATTTTTCTTTACCGGGTATAGAACCGGACAAAAATCTGGCTGCTTTTATGAATAAGACACATAAAACAATCGCATGGATTATTATCGGCTTACTCGTTCTGCACGTTGCCGGGGCAATAAAACATCATTTTATTAATAAAGATGATGTTTTAAGGCGCATGTTACCTTGAATCCTGTTGTTCAAGTGATACGGAACAGGGATGCCCTTCAATGAGGATCTCATTAGGGTGTTCAAAAAAAACACTAATGACAACCAGATAACGATCATTTCCCAGGGGGCTATAATCGATTAGCTCCCCAATTTCCATTTTTCCTGATATATCGAAGATTTTTTTGCCTGAGGATAATTTTTCCCTGGTTTCAATAGTAACCACTTGCAAGTCATGCTTAAGTTTGGCTCTATAATGTGTACGGGCTATAATTTCTTGCCCTTTATAACAACCTTTTTCAAAATTAAGATAACCGGACAAATGTAAATTAAGACGATGAGGCAGAAATAATCCTCTGGTTTCAGGATAAATTTGGACATTTTTCCGTTGGACCCGTTGGTGATGCCAGGCAAGCGCTCCTTTAAATTGGTGATTATTAATAAAAGGGGGAGTTAACTGATCCGTTGGCTGTTTCTTATTTAAAATAATAAAGAAGTTGTGATCCAGCCGGTAACAACAACTTTCGTTATTACAAGTTAATCCTAATGGTTCTGTTGGTAAAGGCAGATTATAGGGCAGTAAATCGTTTGTATTCCCCAAATAAAATCCATACAGTTGATAGTTTCTATCAGGTTCAGGTTTTACTCGTGATAACATGGCAGTTTTAGCAAGAGAAGCTTGTGTATCTGCCAATAAATCGCAAGGTAAAACAAGCCGCAAACCATGCCAGTCAATGACATCTGTCAAAGCGAGAATTCGGCCTTTCAGATTACACATGGCCCCTTGCCTTATGGTTTTACTGGTAACCTGACGAATGTCACAACTTAACTGACCTTGCAAAAATTCGGCGGCATGCTCCCCTTCAATTCGCAGTGAAGAAAGAAAAGATAAATCGAATAAATAATTTTTGTCTTCTTCCCAAAGGAGTTCTTCAGAAAGCGGTAAATGGGTAGTAAGTGGTCTGCTGTTAATGCAATATTGAGAAAAGTTCATATAATCTCATTTAATCTAATCATGATTGTTTTGCAGTTTAGTGTACCATTATTCACCGGGCAACGGATATGCGCTGATTCGTTTACTTACGCTATAAACTGCGCTACGATGCGCAAAAATGAAGACTTCCAAATTAGCAATGGTATTTAATAATGATGAAAAAGCAAAACTCAAATGGCATTGCCGCCGAGGCATGCTGGAGCTTGACCTGATACTTACTCGTTTTGCTGACAATAACCTAAATAATATGAATGAAGCCCAACTTACTGTTTTCAGTAAATTGCTTGCTTGTACAGATCCTGAGTTATTTAGCTGGTTGATGAGCTATGAGAAACCTGCGGATAAGGAGTTAGCAGATTTTGTTGAATTTATCAGACTGCACGATAAACTTCGGTAAGTCATCGCATTATGCCAGATTGGCTCTGGTAATTTATACCTGTGCTTTATTATTAGTATTTTATTCAGCTTTTAGTTTGCTTTTAAAAATAATGATTATGAGCCTTCTGTTATTGCAGTCAGGTCGTGTCATTTATAATCCAATACCTCATCCTGATTATTTAACACTAATTTATAAAACAAATGAATGGATTCTGTATGATAAAAGAAATCAGAGCGTTTCATATAATAAAATGCGTATTATTATTGACACAGGTTTTTTCTTCCTTCTTGAGTTAAAAAACGAAAGAAGCCATAAAATTCTCGTTATTTTTTCTGATCAATTAACAACTAGTGTTTACCGCCTGTTAAATATAATAGAAAAAATTACTTAATGGATCTGCTTGTCGGATTGTTTACTTTGGCTTATTGTCAAATTGTTTACTCTTATTTTCCAGGACGCTATAAAAATTAACGTTTAAAAAATTTTATCTTGATTTTAATTATGGATGGGGGGCTTACAGTAAAAAGCTGTTAGAATAGCATCATGATAAAGTTTATATCCTACTTATATGCTTGAAAGTGACCGTTTAATCAGTGCTCACTCAACTACTTCAGAAGACGCATTTGATCGCGCCATTCGCCCTTTATGTCTTGATGATTATATTGGCCAGGATGCTGTTCGCGAGCAAATGCGTATCTTTATTGATGCAGCCAGAAACCGTCAGGATGCGCTCGATCATGTGCTTATTTTTGGTCCACCGGGCCTTGGTAAAACAACTTTAGCCAATATCATTGCTCACGAAATGGGGGTTAATTTAAGGCAGACTTCGGGTCCTGTGCTGGAACGGGCAGGAGATATTGCAGCGATTCTAACCAATCTCCAGGCAAATGATGTTTTATTTATCGATGAAATTCATAGACTCAGTCCCGTTATTGAAGAAATTCTTTATCCAGCCATGGAAGACTATAAGCTGGATATTATGATAGGAGAAGGGCCTGCGGCGCGTTCTATTAAATTGGAATTACCGCCATTTACCTTAATTGGCGCAACAACACGGGCGGGTCTGCTTACTTCACCTCTTCGTGACCGTTTCGGTATTATTCAACGTTTGGAATTTTATTCTGTTGCCGCGTTAACTCATATAGTATCGCGTTCTGCCAGATTGCTGGGTGTCATGGCAGAAGAAAAAGGAACGCAGGAGATCGCGATGCGTTCTCGAGGAACCCCCCGAATTGCTAATCGATTATTAAGACGGGTACGTGATTATGCGGAAATAAAAGGTAAAGGAGTGATTAGTCTGGAAATGGCAAGGTTGGCCCTGGAAATGCTCGATATTGATGATCAGGGTTTTGATACGATGGACAGAAAGTTAATGCTTGCAGTCATTGAGCGTTTTGCTGGAGGCCCTGTAGGTGTAGACAGTATCGCCGCTGCTATCGGCGAAGAAAAAGGAACAATTGAGGATGTTCTGGAGCCTTATTTAATTCAACAGGGTTTTTTAATGCGGACTCCAAGAGGACGTATCGCTTCCGAGTTGGCTTATCATCATTTTGGTTTGATAATGACAGAAGAAAATTAATGTGATGGATGAAGCTGATTCGCGGGTTTATATATAATGGTGTCAATTTAAAAGAATACCGCGGGACGTCGGTAATAAAGAATTGTTCTTAAGTTGATAAGATATGCAAGCCCTCTTTGCGGGCTTTTGGCGTTAAAGGCTCCTTAATTACCTGTTTCCATGAAGACTTACAAAAAATAGGTAGTGTTTTATTTGCGCAAATTAGGCATAATCAGCATAATAGGTTGTTTTGTGACATGCGTTAAAAAATGTAGGGTTGAGAACAAGACACATGCCCATTGAATTATTTTAAGTTGTTGATCAGGAGAAAAAACGTGGTTAACCATGCGAGTGTATTAGGTTACTTTATGCAAGCCGGGCTGGTAGTAAAGACCGTAATGATGCTTCTGCTTATCGCATCAGTAGTTTCATGGACACTTATTTTACAAAGAGCCTGGTATTTTAATCGAAAAAAACAGCAATGCGAAGCGTTTTCCAGACGTTTCTGGAATAGCAGTGATCTGAGTAAGCTCTATGCAGATATTGATAGTCATGTTGATGATAAGCAAGGTTTAGCTGCTATTTTTCATGCGGGGTTTAAAGAATATATTCGGTCACGAAAATTGGGTAATGTGGTTCTTGAGCCGATTCAACGTGTCATGCAAATAATGCATGCCAAAGAAGCGATACAATTGGAACATCATCTTCCTTTTTTTGCTTCAGTGGGGTCCATTGCTCCTTATGTCGGACTTTTTGGCACAGTGTGGGGTATTATGACATCGTTTCAGGCACTTGGTCAGGCACAACAAGCCACTATTTCCATGGTTGCTCCGGGGATATCAGAAGCATTGGTGGCAACCGCTTTGGGTTTATTTACTGCTATTCCTGCTGTGATTGCTTATAACCGCTATAGTACTCGGGCCAATACGTTGCTTGAACAATATGATTTATTTCAGGATGAGTTAGTGGCTCTTATTGAACAGCAAACAGCCGAGTCAATCAGAGGATAATTCGATGTTAAGAAAGAAAAAAATAACGTCTCGTCCTATTGCTGAAATTAATGTAGTACCTTATATCGATGTCATGTTGGTGCTACTCGTTATCTTTATGATTACAGCGCCCATGTTGACACAGGGTGTTACGGTTGATTTACCTAAAGCAGCAAGTGAATCATTAAAAACCGCTGATAGAGAGCCTGTTATCGTTTCTGTTAATCAGCAAGGGGATTATTTTCTCAATATTCATAGTGATCCAGGTAACCCTATTACGGCGCAAGCTCTTAAAATTCGCGTAGCCGCTGAATTGGAGCTGGCGCGTCAATCCAAACAGGTACTGAATGTGCTGGTTAAAGGCGATCAAGGCGTTCCTTACGGTAAAGTGGTTATTGCAATGAGCTTGCTAAAACAAGCTGGCGCAGAGCAAGTGGGTTTGCTCACTGACTCTTCGAATGTATTACAGGAGAGTCGCGGATGATTGCTGATCCAAGTTATCGCAAATCTTTTTTTCTTGCTGTTTTTTTTCATGTGCTGCTTGCTATAGTGTTAATTGTTGATACAACCAGCAATCAGCGTCCTGTGTTAACATTAGAGGCAAAAAACGAACCGGCTCGTGCATTACCTGTTGAGCAAACCCGGCAACCCAAAGACGAGATTGTTAAAGCAGTCAGTATTGATAATCAGGAAGTGATGGAGACAGTCAATCGTTTAAAGCAGGAGAGAGTTCAACAACTAAAAGCAGAACAGGCGAGACAACAAGCTCTGGCTAAACAGGCAGAAATGGCCCGTAAAGCACGAATACAGGAACAGCAACGTCTGGCAAAATTAAAAGAAGAGGCTGAAAAATTAGCTATTGCAAGAAAAAAACAGATTGAAGAAGAAAAGCAGCGTTTAAAGCAATTGGCAGAGCAGAAAGCACAGGAAGCAAAGCGCCTTGAAGAATTAAAAAATAAACAACAGCAATTGCAAAAAGCACAACAGGAAGAGGCTGAAAAACTTGCCCAGTTAAAGCAAAAACACATTGAACAACAGGCTAAGGAAGAGCAATTAAAAGAAAAAGCTAAACAGGAAGAATTGGTCCGTGCCGAAAAATTAAAAGCAGAATTGGCAGAAAAACAACGCCAGGCTGCGGCTCAACAAGCAGCTAATGAAGCCGCCAAAAAGGCCCATATTGCGGGTGAGGTTAATAAGTACAAGGCATTAATTGTTAATGCGATAAGTCGTCAATGGATTCTACCGGATAATGTAGACAGTCATTTGTCAAGTCAGTTTAGAATTCGTCTGGCACCTGATGGCGCTGTGCTGGAAGTGAGCTTGATGCGCAGTAGTGGTGATGCCATTTTAGATCGCTCTGCTCAGACGGCTATTTATAAAGCATCGCCGCTACCCGTTCCGGTTGATCCTGAAACGTTTAATTTGTTTCGCGATATCAGTTTAACAGTACGTCCAGAAAATGTTAGGGGATAAAGGTGTTAAGTAAACGTTTGATAATAGCGCTTTTTTTAGTGTTTCCATGGGCTCTTTTTGCTGTGGATCTCGAATTAACTCAAGGTATTAATTCGACTTTACCTATTGCTATCGACTCATTTGGATCCGATGAAACAGGGCAACAGATAGCAGGGATAATAAAAAGTGATTTAAGTTTTTCAGGACAATTTAATATTATTTCTGCGCCACAAAATGGAGCAGTGACAGTCAGTACATGGCGCTCTGCCGGTGCTGACAGTGTGTTGTCCGGTCGGGTAAGTCGAACGGGTTATAATCGTTATGAGGTTAGTTTTGAGTTGGTAGATGCAGTTGCTCAGAGTCGGGTACTGTTATCTAAAAGCTACCAGGTGAATGCCAATGAAATCCGTGCCCTGGCTCATCATATTAGTGATGAAGTTTATCAAAAACTTACTGGGGAGCGAGGTGTTTTCTCCACTCGTATCGCGTACATTTTAGTACAGCGTAATGGCGAAAAAGCAAAGTATTTTCTTGAGGTTGCTGATGTGGATGGCCATAATCCTCAGAGTTTATTAGTATCATCGGAGCCTATTATGTCGCCCGCCTGGTCTCCTGATGGCCGCCAGATTGCTTATGTATCTTTTGAAAAAAAGAAAGCACAAATATTTACTGTTTCCGTGGAAAACGGAAAGCGTCGTTTATTAACTGACTTCGCAGGGATCAATGGTGCACCCGCCTGGTCAACAGATGGCCGTGAGATGGCTGTCGTTCTCTCCAAAGGAGGCTCTCCTAAAATTTATAGTGTCGATTTAAGCAGTGGCAACATGAAGCAACTAACATTCGGAGACGCCATTGATACAGAACCTCGTTACTCACCGGATGGACGTTCCTTATTATTTACGTCTGGCCGAGGTGGTGCGCCGCAAATCTATCGCTTAACGCTTGCAGACGGTAACGTAACCCGCATGACTTATGACGGCAATTATAATGCGCGCGCTTCTTATACACCGGATCAAAAGCACATCGTTATGTTACATCGTGAGGATAAAAATTTTAATATTGGCGTGCAGGATGTCGACAGTGGTCCGGTGACACAACTCACTTTCTCGACATTTGATGAGTCTCCTTCTGTTTCACCTAATGGGCGGTTGATTTTATATGCGACTCATTATAATGATCAGGGTGTACTCGCAGTGGTTTCCATCGATGGACGGGTGAAAATACGTTTACCGGCCAGAGAAGGTGATGTTCAGGAGCCGGCCTGGTCGCCTTATCTTGGTTAATCCTCAATGAGAAAATTACTATTGGTCCTGTTTTTAGCAACGAATTCTGCTTATTGCTGGAATGCCTTGGGCCATCGCTTGGTGGTTCAAATCGCTTATCATCATCTGACCAGACAGGCCAAACAACAATATAATCATTACAATCATGCTCTGGATACCAGATACAGACCCCAAAGTTTAGTTAATGCTGCGGTTTGGCTTGATACTTTGCATGCGCCGGATGAAGTGTGGTTGCAGCCAAAACACTATATTAATTTACCTTTTTCTCTGGATGGCAGTCGATTAATTCCACCGAATAAAATCAATGCGGTAAGTGCTATTGAAGAAGCAAAAACGGTTCTTGGTAATAAATCGGCAACTGATTTCGAAAAAGGATTTAATTTGAGAATTTTATTACATGTCGTTGCTGATATTCATCAGCCTTTACATGCCGCCAGCCAGTATAGTCGGGCTTATCCCAAAGGTGATAAAGGAGGTAATCTTTTTTATTTACAGACCAATCCAGTAGCTACTAACTTACATGCTTACTGGGATAAAGGAGGAGGGTTTTTAAGCACAAAAAAATCTTACTCTAAAAGTCAATTAAACAGAAAGGCGAGTCAAATTGAAAAACACTGGCCTTGTCATGTTGCTGCAATTAATCTTGACCCTAAAAAATGGGCCAATGAATCCCATAAAATTGCTGTAAAGAATGCTTATCAGATAAAGAGCCGTCAAAAACCTGACAAGAATTATCAGAAAATGACTAAATTAATAACCGAACAACGAATCGCCCTTGCGGGATGCCGACTGGCTTCGCTGTTAAATAAGATAGCTTCACTATAACATAAATAGTTTTCAGCCCTAAACAACGTTGAATTATCAGATTTATATTTTTAGCCTGGGAAAAAACTTAAGAAACAGATAAACTGGTTATAGACGATTTAAGATAAAAACCAAATGATAGACAAAAAACTATTTATTGGACTTATGTCCGGGACAAGCATGGATGGCATTGATGCGGTACTTGTTGATTTGTCAACTCATGCTTTTATTGCGGGACATATGCGTCCTTATAGTACCGATGTAAAATCCTGTTTGAATGCAGTACTTTCTGGAGAGTTAACTGATTTAAAAGCATTTAGTCAATTAAATACTCTTTTAGGACGAGAGTTTGCTAAAGCAGCGCTTGAACTTATGGCCAAAGCCAACGTATCCTCAACGGCCATAAAAGCGATTGGAAGTCATGGTCAAACCCTGTGTCATGATGCTACTGCCGATATTCCCTACACGGTACAACTGGCTTGTGCTCACACCATTGCAGAATTGACAGGGGTTACCGTTGTCGCGGATTTCAGAACTCGAGACTTAATTGTGGGAGGACAGGGTGCGCCATTTGCCCCTCTCTATCACCAGGCTCTTTTTAAAGGACAAGAGTATCCTTTGGCTGTTATTAATATTGGAGGGATAGCCAATATATCGTATTTGTCTAATGAATTTACTGTAAGAGGCTATGATTTGGGGCCAGGAAACTGTTTAATGGATGCCTGGATTCATTACCAATTGGATCAAGATTATGATAAAAACGGTGCATGGGCTGCTTCTGGCAAAGTTATTAAACCCTTATTGGAAAAATTATTGACCGACCCTTATTTCAACCAAAAACCCCCTAAAAGCATAGGAAAAGAATATTTTTCCCTGGAATGGCTGGCAACGCATTTATCCCCGGCCTATGCGCCTGTCGATGTACAGGCAACTTTATTAATGCTAACAGCCAGTGTAATTGTCCAGGAACTAAAGAAAGAAACCAAAAGACCGGTTCGAGCTTTGTTTTGTGGTGGAGGAGTCCATAATAGAGCGTTACTTGACTTGCTTGCCGCACTTCTGCCCGAAGTTCAAATAACCAGTACACAGGCTTTGGGTATTGATCCTGATTATGTAGAGGCAATGATGTTAGCATGGTTGGCAGAAAAGACTCTCACTAATACGTCATTGGATTTAAAGCCAATCACTGGTGCAAAACATGCTACAATATTAGGTGCAATCTACCCGGCAGGCATTGACAAAGGAAATTGGCTTAGGGTGTAATGTACATTTTTAATATAAGTTAAGATATACCGTTGAATATTCATCCTGAAAACTACCCACAGCCCAATAAATTAAGTGCTTATTTAATTTTTTTGTTATCAGCAACTTTTTATTTGTATGAGTTTGTTCTGCAGGTAGCCCCTGCTGTCATGGCGGAATCCATGATGAAAAGTTTTCAGGTTAATGCCGCCGGTTTTGGTATCGTTTCAGCCTTTTATTTTTATGCTTATGCGCCAATGCAACTGCCCGCAGGCTTATTATTTGATCGTTATGGTCCACGTAAATTAATGACCTCCGCTTTGATTTTATGTGCAATCGGTTCTTTCTTTTTTGCTTCAACAGATAGTTTGTATACGGCTGCTTTAGGGCGTTTTCTTATTGGTATTGCCTCCGCTTTTTCTTTTATTGGTGTTTTAGTTCTGGTTTCACGCTGGTTTCCGCCGCAACAATTTGCTTTGTTGGCGGGTATTGCTCAATCGATGAGTTCAATAGGTGCCATGTTTGGTGAAATGCCGCTGGCTGCTTTGATTGAACGGGTAGGGTGGCGTAATGCCAGTTTTATATTAGCACTTATCGGCTTAGGTCTGGCAGCTCTCATCTGGTCTGTTATACGGGATTATCCTCATCAGCCAATACAAAGTGCGCCTAAACGTTCGTTTAAGGATGAATGGCATCGACTTTTAAGCGTCTGGCGCCATTCTTATACCTGGGTGATTAGTAGTTATTCCTTTGCAATATGGACACCTATTGCGGTTTTTGCTGCGTTATGGGGAGTCCCTTATCTACAGCAAAAATACCAGATTAATGTCCTCACCGCTTCTGGTTTGTGCAGTATGATTTGGTTAGGAATAGGGTTGGGCAGTCCTTTACTAGGCTGGATTAGCGATCGATGCTGTAGTCGGCGGCTCGCTTTGGCAGTTAGTGCGATGTTTGGCTTAATCGCAACATTAGTTTTATTGTATCTACCTGATTTACCTTTAAATGGGGCCTACTTTGTTCTTTTTCTGCTTGGTTTTGGCGCAGGCGGCCAAACAGTCAGCTTTGCAGTAGTGAAGGATAATAATCCCCCGGAACTTGTGGGAACCGCTTCAGGGTTTAATAATCTTTCAGTCCTTTTAGGCGGAGCAATTTTCCAGCCTGTGGTGGGTATCCTGTTAAATAACAGCAAAGGGTGGTCGGTTGTAAACGACCTCCCGATTTATACAATGCAAAGTTATAATAAAGCATTATTTATCATGCCCTTGTGTTATTTGGCAAGTTTGATAGTGGCGTTGTTTTTACTGAAGGAATCCCACCCGGGACACTACGCCGATCCCCATTAATTTTCAATTTTTGTCGCTATTTCTGAACAAATCCGGTTTGCATTCTTATGTTCTTCCATGATAGCGGAATCTTTCAATGTATTGTTTTTGATCAACAATGTAATGGTTTAGATGCTATACTAAATAAACAACGAAAAGGATAACTCTAACGATAAGGAATTGAATCATGGCGAAAAAATCGGATTACACTTTTGAACAGGAAACTAAAACTCAGGTAAATGACGCACTGCATCGTGGAAAAGCAAAAATTGCGGATAGCGTGGAGGATGTAAAAAAGAAAGCAGACCATGCTTATCAACAAGTCAAGAACTCAGCGAGTGAAGTGTATGCAGAGGGTAAAAAAAAGGTTCATGATGCACAGGATTATATAGAAGAACACACGGACGCCTTTGTAAAAACAGTTAAAGAAAAACCGTTAACTTCATTACTGGTTGCGGGAGGAATAGGTTTTCTTCTTGCTGCTTTGTTAAAAAAATAAGAGAGCTATGGGCTGTTTAATTAGCAGGAAGTCCTTCCTATGAAACTGATAGAAGAATTAGAAGGTTTTTTCTCAAGCCGAATAGCAATTATTAAAGACTTTTACGTTCTGGCAAAGCTTGAGGCTAGTCTTGCTGGGCAAAGTATTTACCCTCTGATTCTTTATTTGAGTGTATTAATGCCTCTTATTTGTGCGATATGGTTAACGTTAATGTTGACATTAGGGGTTGTGCTGTTTCCTTTTTTGGAAAGTATGGTATTAATTCTTTTAATTGTATTATCCCTGAATGTCTGTTTTTTAATTGTAATCATTCAAAAAATAAAAAAGCTTCTTAAAGAAATAAGTTTCAGCCGCACCCGATCCTGTTTAACATCAATGCCATTAAAGGATAATCATGACATCCAGAAAAGAGCTTCTAACTCTGATTGAAAAAACAGAGAGGAATTTGCAAAAGAATAGAATCCAGTTGCTCCAGCATCGAGATTATTTTTCCCAGCTTACAAAAAATAATGGGCTGATTTTAAGTTTGGTGTTAATTCCGGCACTAGCATTAGGCTGGCAACTTGGTAAAAAGAAAATCAACATCAAAAAACTATCCCCTTTGGCGAGAATGTTTTTTATTCCTGTAATGAGAAACATCCATAAATTTTATCTATCAAAATATCTGTAATCTATTATTTTTCATATAATTCAAACCTATTAAAACTCACGTTCTACCGATTCGAAAAATTTCCTCCCCAACTAAATGACTAATAATTGATCTTTCTGTCGCTCATGAGTATAATCAAACAAATTTTTTAACTAACGTTCTATTATGTTTAAACAAAATAACAGTAATTCTACTCAATTCAGCCCCTCTATAAATATTCCTAACGTACATCAAGCACTAACTAATAGTGATCAACAATTAAACGTTATGAAAATTAACTCTACTGATTCAGATAATCATATGGAATCAAGGTTACTGGAATTGCAAACTGCCTATGCTAATTTGCAGCAAGAAGTCGCTAGTTTGCAACAGAGCAAGGAAGAATTAGCGAAAGAATTAAAGAAAACACAAAGTGAAAAGGCTGATCTAAAGCATACTCTACAAACGTTGAATTTAAAGCTGCAACAGCAGGAAGAGGAAAACTCACGTCAGGAAGAGAAATTTACAATGCTGGAGCAGGAGTATCGACAATCAATAGACAGGTTACAAAAAAAAACCAAAGCAACGGAAGATGCATTGGATGAATCGACTACGAAATTACGCAATGCTCAGGGAAAAAAGCAACCAGAAAATCGAGAAGCAATAAATAAACAGCAAAAGCAGGCTGAATCTAAATTGGCTCAGGAAAAGACTCGTAATGCCAATTTACTTAAAGAATACACCGATTTGCAAAAGCATAAAAATGCCTCAGAGAAACATTTCAGGTTGAAATTACGTGAGAAAGAAGGAGAACTTCAAAATCAAAAAGAAGAAGCTGCTCATTTAAAGGAAGAAGTCGCTCGCTTATCTGAGCAGTTGCAAATGCTTAAGTCAACGTTCCAACAGCAATCGGATACTCAAAAACGTCCTATGGATATTCTTCAGACGCTCCCTCTAAAGAAAAGAGCAAAGCAAGGAATAAGAGAAGACCACGAAGCGCTTAAAACCAGTAGTTCAGCTAATCAGGCCACAGGGCAATTAACCAATACAACGCCAGATTTATCTGCTGCAAACGTATCCGAGAAAGAAGTATATCAACAAAAAATTGCCAGCTTGCAAGAACAGCTCCAGAATGAGCAACAAAACAGGGAAGAAGAATTGCAAATGATTCAATCAAATCTCCAACAGTCTCTGGTTACGGGACAAACGATTGCCAGATTAGAGGAACAGCTTCAAGCTCAATCTAATAAGGAACAGGACTATAAACAAACAATAGAAATATTACGTCAAGAAAACTTGCAATTCCACGAGAAAATTCAAGATATGGCTCAAGCATATCGGCAAGAAGTTGGCAGGCTACAGGAACAGTTTCAGGTTCAATCTTATTCACAAGGACAACTATTTAATTTGATATTACAACAAAACAAGCAAGATCTGGATCAGAAGTACCATCAAGAGGTTGTCAAACTACAGGAACAGCTTCAAGATCAATCTAATAAGGAACAGGACTATAAACAAACAATAGAAACATTACGTCAGGAAATCTCGCAATTACGCGAGAAAATTCAAGATATGGCTCAAGCGTGTCAGCAAGAAGTTAACAAGTTTCGGGTTCAATCTGATTCAAAATTACAACGATCTAATACGATGTTACAACAAAAGGATCAAACAATAACCGGATTAATGTACACACAATTGCAATTGTCCCAGCAAAATCAAGCTTATCAGCAAGAATTACAACAATATAAGTCATGTCTTCAACAGCAAGAAAATAAATTGCAATCTCAATTTCATCTCTTACAAGCCAAAGAACAAGAAATTGTTAACCTGAAAAAGCAATGTTATGAAGCTACGGAAGACAGAGAGAGCTTGTTGAGAGAGATACAACAACAAAATGCACTTAAAACTATTTCTCAAAGATCCTCAATTAGTTCTTCCAAGGAGTCCTCCAATAAATCCAGTCGTTCAAAACGATCTTCCAGCAATCAGGCTATTCCGACATTCAATCATTTCAATAACAATGAACAATCATTATTACAGGCAACAAACAATTCAGGGACGGTATTATTTCCGCCTGTACCTGGGAGTGTTGCTAATAATCCTGTGTCTTTCTGGTCAAATCAAAATGTCGCAACAAGTTCACAGGCTCCCCAGGAAGGACCTAATCAGAAAGGCAAGAAACTCAGAAGATTTTTATCCCCTGAACCCGCCTCTGAACCAGGAATTGGCAGACACCAGGCCCCTAATAATACAATGGGATTTATTAACAATTGAACTAAATTGAGTACAGGTCTTATCAAATACTACATCCCAACCGTTGGTTTCTCACAGTCTTTGAAATATAGTTGAATACCCATTCTATCGAGTGGGTATAAAGAAAAAATAATTAACTATAGTGTTTTTAATGAGAACTCCACATGTGTTACAGACCAGGATGGTTATTTGTTTTATTGGTTTTGATAAGCTGCAAAACATTTGCGGATTTAAATAACAATTTCTGTACACCAGACAACCTTTTGACAATTATTAATCGACCTACTGTTGCAGATAGTCCTTGTGCCGTTTCTGAAGGAAGAATGCTTTTGGAATCAGGGTATCAATATCAGCATTCACTCTATCAAGGACACTTACAAAATTTTCCTGCCAGCGAGCTTCGGTTAGGAGTTCCTGTGGATAGTGAATTTTACGTTCTATTACCTGAGTATGTGACCCAATCTGATCCTTCTTACTCCGGTTTTGGCCCTGTGTCGCTGGGGGCAAAACACGAAATGGCTTATACTCGGCAATGGATTGTTACACTGGACGGTCTAATTACGCCTCCTTCTGGCAGTAAAGCATTTGGGAGTAAAGGGGTTGGCGGATTCCTGGCGGGAATTTTCAGTTATAATCTTGGGAAGACAGTAAGTTTCACCGCTATGTTAAGTGTGAGCACAGCAACCTTATCCAGCCTGGTTGGTGGACAACGTTTTACAAGTGTTAATCCAGATGCTTTTTTTACCTGGTCTCCCAAGAGTACTCTGCAAATCTATGCGGAAGTTTATGGACAGAGTAAAACTGGACCTGGAATGGGAAGTGGCTTTAATATGAGTCTCGGATTAATTTATCTTGTTGCAAAAAATATCACCTGGGATATAGAGGCAAACCAACGTCTTAGAGGTGTTTTGGGAGGCTTTGAAAATTATGTCGCTACCGGATTAGTGATTCAATTTTAGTGGGTGATAAAGCGTTAGAGATCCATTTTAGTTATTTCACGAATCATTTGGTATACTATAAATAATTTAAATATTCCACGTCTACTATTACAAGTTAATAGCTGCTTATGATTGATTTACATTGCCACAGTAATTGCTCCGATGGAAAATTGAGTCCCGCAGATCTATTGGACAAGGCGCTTGCGTCAGGTGTTCAAATTTTGGCCTTGACAGATCATGACACAACAGATGGTCTGACTCCCTTGCGCAAGGCGGCCCATACTCAAGCCATTAAAATAGTGAATGGAATTGAATTGAGTACAAGCTGGAAAAAATATGATATTCATGTTGTAGGACTCGGTATTGATCCTGATAATACTGTGATCCAGACATTGATCAAACAACAAAACGAAAGCCGGATTACTCGCGCGCTTCAGATTGCTGAGAAAATGAAAGCGTGTAAAGTGGATGACGCTTACGCGAAGGCTTGTAAAATCGCTGGTCATAATCGAATAGGCAGACCGCATTTTGCCCAAGTGTTTATTGAAGAAGGGGTAGTAGCTGATGCGGCCACGGCATTTAAACGGTTTTTAGGTCGGGGGAAACCTGCTTATGTACCCACGCCCTGGCTTACTATTCAGGAAGCGGTTGCAGGAATAGTCGAGGCAGGAGGGCAGGCCGTCCTTGCTCACCCATTGAAATACGCTTTAACACGAACCAAATTACAAGAGCTAATCAGTGAATTTAAAAGAGCAGGTGGTGTGGGTATGGAAGTGGTTTCAGGTGAAATGACGGTAACTCAGGTCAATGATATGGCAGGTCTTTGTTTACGTTATGACTTGCTTGCCTCGACAGGCTCAGATTACCATGGAGATAATGTATCGCGTGTCTCTCTGGGAAAACAGCGACCACTACCGTTAAACTGCACACCAATTTGGTATCAATGGACTATTTAACAGGGGACTTTAATGAGTCAGTTTTTTGCAATTCATCCTGACAATCCACAAGCACGATTACTTAGACAAGCTGCGGCAATTATTGAAGAAGGTGGTTTGTTAGTGTATCCCACGGATTCTGGTTACGCGCTAGGTTGTAGATTGGGTAATAAAGCCGCTTTAGAGCGAATCAGGCGTTTGCGTCATTTGGATAAACATCATAACATGACCCTCGTTTGTCGTGATTTATCTCAATTAGGCACTTACGCAAAAGTTTCCAATGCAATTTTTCGTTTATTAAAGGCATTTACACCCGGTTCATATACCTTTATTTTAAATGCAACGCACGAAGTACCTCGATTAATGCTACATCCAAAGCGTAAAACATTAGGTTTGCGAGTGCCGGAAAATAATATCACCCTGTCCTTACTTGATTGTCTGGAAGCCCCTCTAATGAGTACAACGCTTATTTTACCAGGCGCAACAGCCCCATTAGGAGAACCTGAGGCCATCAAGGATTTACTGGGTAATCAAATTGATTTAATTATTGATGGAGGTAGTTGTGGTTATCAGCCTACGACAGTAGTTGATTTGACTGGTGATTATCCAGTTATAGTTCGAGAGGGAAAAGGAGACCCGGCACCGTTCAGATAACAGGATTATTTATTATTATTTTAGAGTGAAGGATTTTGATGTCAGCTTTATTTAGTGCTAATAAACGAGTTGTGTCAGGTATGCGCGCCAGTGGTCGTTTACACTTGGGGCATTATCATGGTGTACTTAAAAACTGGATTCAATTACAGCACCAATATGATTGTTATTTTTTTGTTGCTGATTGGCATGGTTTAACCACCCGTTATGATGAACCCGGGTTTATCGAAACTATTTTGTGGGATATGGTCATTGATTGGCTTGCCTGTGGTATTAATCCCAGTTTATCAAAAATTTTTATTCAGTCCTGGGTGCCGGAGCATGCTGAATTACATCTTTTACTTTCCATGATTACTCCGTTAGGCTGGCTTGAACGTGTGCCTACTTATAAGGATCAGCAGGAAAAATTGCATGATAAAGATCTGGCTACCTATGGATTTTTAGGCTATCCGCTTTTGCAAAGCGCCGATGTACTCTTATACAATGCGGATTATGTACCTGTGGGTGAAGATCAGGTTCCTCATATTGAATTAACACGTGAAATAGCTCGACGGTTTAATTTTATATATGGCCGAGAGCCTAATTTTGAAGTGTTGGCATTAGATGCCATTAAAAAAATGGGTAAAAAAAATGGTCAACTTTATAATCAACTTAGAACAAAATTTCAACAAGATGGGTGTCACGAGTCGTTGAATACAGCACGGGCTTTATTGACTAACCAGCATAATTTATCCATTGGGGATAAAGAGCGTTTGTTGGGCTATCTTGATGGCTCTGGAAAAATAATTTTATCAGAGCCGCAACCTTTGTTAACTGAAACAGCAAAAATGCCAGGGATTGACGGCCACAAAATGTCGAAATCTTATAATAATACAATAAGTTTACGAGAAGAGCCGGCTCAGGTTGAAAAGAAAATTCTCACGATGCCAACCGATCCCGCCCGGGTTAAACGCACGGATCCGGGTGAACCAGAGAAGTGTCCCGTGTGGCAATTTCACAAAATTTATTCATCAGAGGAAGTAAAAGATTGGGTGCAAACCGGCTGTCGCACAGCCGGTATTGGATGTATTGATTGTAAGCGACCTGTAATTCATGCTATCAATCAGGAATTGCAACCTATTCAAGCGGCAATCAAAGACTATGAAGCCGATCCTGGTTCAGTAAAACGCATTGTCGCTGAAGGTTCTGAAGAAGCGAGGGAAGAAGCGAGTAAAACCTTAGGCATAGTGCGTGAAGTGATGGGGCTTGATTATTAATGGACGCAGGTTTACCAGAGTCATCGCCTGCTGTATTAGCTATTGTTGCTGGTAAGCCATTTACAGAAATACCTTCTGATCTGTTTATTCCCCCGGATGCGTTGGAGGTTTTGCTGGATTCTTTTTCCGGACCGCTTGATTTATTGCTTTATCTTATTCGCCGTCAGAATATTGATATTCTGGATATTCCCATAGCGCTTATTACCCGACAATACATGCAATATATCCAGCTGATGGAGGAGCGACGCCTGGAGCTGGCGGCAGAATATCTGGTCATGGCAGCCGTACTCGCGGAAATAAAATCCCGTTTACTATTGCCGCCAGATTCTACTCAACAAGAGGAAATTGAAGCAGATCCTCGTCTTGAACTAGTCCGCAAATTACAGGTGTATGAGCAATTTAAGCAAGCAGCTATAGAACTGGATGCTTTACCACGTTGTGAACGTGATATATTTCGGTTTTCTATTCGTAGTGAGGTGTTTGAATGTGCAGTTGTTCATCCGCATGTTGAACTATCGTTACTGACAGATGTTATGCAGGAGCTGATAAAACGTCAAAGTCATTTGATCTGTCATCAAATTGCGCGAGAACCTTTATCAGTCAGAGAGCGTATGACTATCGTACTTGATCGACTACATGGAGAAAAGAGTGTATCATTTAATCAACTATTTGACCGCGAAGAGGGACGAATGGGATTAGTAGTAACCTTATTGGCTATTTTGGAATTAGCAAGACAATCGCTATTGATTATTGTTCAAACAGCTACTTTTTCACCCATTCATCTACAGACCGCGTCATGAGCGAACTCAAATTAATCCTTGAAGCGTTATTAATGAATGCAGTTGAGCCGCTTTCTCTCGAACAGTTACACGCTTTGTTTGATGAATGGCAAAAACCTGTTCGAGAAGAATTACAACTTGCTTTAACGGAGCTGGCAGCTGATTATGAGAATAGGGCAATTGAACTAAAATACCTGGCTGGTGGTTATTGTTTCCAGACCAAAATAAACTATAGTCCCTGGATTAGTCGGCTATATGCGGAAAAACCCGTCAAATATTCTCGTGCGCTGCTGGAGACGCTGGCAATTATTGCTTATCGCCAGCCTGTAACTCGTGCCGATATTGAAGATATTCGTGGTGTGAGCGTCAGCAGCTCCCTATTAAAAACATTGATGGAACGAGAATGGATAAAAACAGCAGGGCACCGTGATGTACCCGGAAAACCGGCAGTTTATGTCACCACTAAAACATTTCTGGATTATTTTAATTTAACAAGTCTTAGTGATTTACCAGCTTTACCTGTTATAAGTGATTCCTTGATAGAAACTATTGAACAACCATTAGAGTCTGTTGACATTTCATTAGTTTGAGCCAAAACAGGTTGATTTTCGAGCATCAAAACGCAAGTATGCAAGTATCGGAGCACAGAAAATCAGCCTGTTTTGGCCAAGATAGTAGAAAGGTCAACAGACCCTGGAAGAAGAGTGTATTAATAATGAGTAATGAACGTTTACAAAAACTATTAAGTCAAGCCGGGTTAGGCTCCAGACGAGAAATAGAGCGCTGGATTGAGCAAGGCTTAATACAGGTTAATGGTAAGGTAGCCCAATTAGGTGATGTGGCAGGGGCGGAAGATAAAATCAGTGTTAAAGGACGTTTGATAACGAACCCGCTGAAAATGAGGACAAAAACAAGGGTATTAATTTATCACAAACCAATCGGTGAAATATCAAGTCGTAGTGATCCTCAACACAGTAAAACCGTATTTGATAAATTACCTTATTTAAAACAAGGGCGATGGGTACAGGTTGGGCGTTTGGATATTAATACGTCCGGTCTTTTAATTTTTACCAATGATGGCGAATTGGCCAATCGTTTAATGCATCCTAAATTTGGGTTGGAAAGAGAATATGCTGTACGTGTTCGTGGTCAGGTTAGTCCTGATTCGATTAACGCGATGCTCAAAGGGGTAGATCTGGAAGACGGAAAAGCACAGTTCAAACGCATTGAATTTAAAGGCGGCGAAGGCTCCAATGCCTGGTATCATGTCGTGCTGACTGAAGGACGAAATCGCGAAGTACGGCGTTTATGGCAATCGCAAGGTGTGGAAGTAAGCCGACTTATTCGCATTCGTTACGGTCGATTAACAATGCCGCGCTCTCTTGCCAGAGGTCATTTCAAGGAGTTATCAGAGAAAGAAGTGAATACTTTTTTATCTTCGTTAAATAAACCTGATCTTTAACGTACTTCAAATAGGTCGATCTACTGTGACAAGGTGAAAGAGGCTCTGGCTGACACGCGCCCACTGTATCTCATAAACAGAGTCGCAAACATTAGGTCAGGTGGTCTTCTCAAGGAAAGGGTAAGAGGGGGTGTTAGAGTAATTTATTATGTAACGCCCGCCTCACAAATTAGGCTATTACTTATTTATAGAGATGATCTGACCGCAGATCAAAAGATGTGCTAGCTGCATTAGCAAGTTAAAATAGTAAATGTTCACGGAGTATGTAATTAAGAAGTATATAACGTCAATGTCTTTCCGCGCAGGCGACAAATTAGACATGGTGCTAATTTTATGAATTGATTCCCGCCTGTGCGCGGGAAAGACAAGTCATGGAACAAAGTCTGGAAGAGAAAAATTTGCATATCCCGTGAACGCTTACCGAAAGGGTTATAAAGCAAATTTCGTACCATCTTGAAAAGCCCCTCCTATAGATAACTTATTAACAATAGCTTCCATTTGCTTAATCGCATCATCTTCATCATCATGGTCGAGCAGAGATTTTAAAAGTCCTTGCTGTTGCTGTACTCTGATAAATTGGCCCATTAAGGTAGCGTCATCCAACGCCAGGTCGGCTATTTCTAATTGTTCATTGGCAGGTAATTCCTGGATGAAGGCAAGTAAATCTTTTTTCCTTTGTGCCAACAATTGCAATCCAGCTTGTGATATCAGCTTATCACTCTTGAGGATATTAAAAATTAATTTTACACTGTCAGGTTGTTTTAAAATCTTCTCACAGTCTTGTTTGTCAAGCAGCCTTAATAGTGGATTATTCGCTTCATCAGCAAGGCATATACTGAGTTCATTATACAGCGGGCTGTTTTTTTTAATCTGTCTTAATATAGAAGGGAGTGAAAGGATGTCGGGCAGTGATATTCCTTCTTGTAATTTATCGATAATGATGTTGAGTATCTTAAGTGTATTGAACGTTTTCTCTTTAGGCTCTTCAGGAGTGAATAAACCAAAATAAGATTTTTTGTCATTGTATTTTTTGTCATTATAATGTTGTGTTACACGTTTAAACGTTTGTAAAACATGTAGATGTAAGAGTCGGTTTTTCTCAGCTGTTTTATTTTCCAAGGTATGAACAAATCGATTCAGTATAGCAGTAACATCGTCTTCATTAATTTCTTGATAAGCATCAGGCTGAGGACCATCTTGCTCTAACGCTTCCTTGTCCTTTAACAGTTTAATTAATACATTTAAAAAGCTTTTATCCGATTGATACGCTTTATAATAAAAAAAACAACATTGTTCCAAACGGTCTATTTTATCTCTTTTCTTTAACCCATCAATGTTCTTTAAAAGGCTAGTGCCCAAGAGATAATAGTCTTGAGGACCTAATAAAGTTGAATTTTGCAAATGATGCTTATAATAAGCTCTTGCTTCTTGTCCTTCATCGTTTATTAACAATACCCGGAATTGGAGATGATGAACCTTCTCAGAGTCTGTCTCGGCATGTTCAATAAATAAATTAATTAATTTTTCGTTGGTTGGATCTTCAGGAGACTTGTCTAATCGTTGAATCAGTACTTTGTAGAATAGATACTGTAATAGATCGAGTTGAGCGAAATATTGGGTGCATAGTTCGCTTAGCTGATGGATCTTATTGTCGTGCCAATAGATCAAAAACAAAGAAGCCACGGCATCATCAGAATCGGCTTGAGCCATTCTTTTAAGATTATCCACTATGCCGTCCAATTTTCCCGCTTTTTTATATGTATATGCGCGCCAATAATATTTGGCAGCAGTTCTTAAATCAACAGGACAACCGAATCCAGACTCATATAATCTCCCTCTCTCATAGAGTGCCCTAGAATGACGAGGGTTTAGCACAATGAATTGGTCAAGTAGTGTAACTGCCTTGGGATAATCCTTTCTTTTTCCATAAATATATATCTTGATTAGTGCCTTCATTGCATTCCAATTGCCTAAAGAGGCAGCTTCCTCCAGAGTACCAATTCCCTTAGCACGTTGCTCTTGAAGCAGATAAATCATCCCTTCTATAAATAAAAGCTGAGAGTAGTTTGGATGGTCAGATTCAATGGTTTTAATATGATCCAATATCAGCTTAAAGTCCTCATCCTTGAGCTTATGGAAAAAGGAGTAAAGCTTGTTTTGGTTAACTGTTAAAGCCCAATCAATTACTTCAGAAGCATTGTAATTGTAAATAGTCATAGAGTTTATCGTTAAAATTAAAAGCAATAATTTAACATAAAAATCAAAAATGTAAATAAAAAACACAATGGGTTTAAAAATTAACTTATGTGAGCTTAATAGTAGTATCAGATAGTCAATGGAATTCACGCTCTAATATTCTCTTGTTTAATTGGGGCTTCTGTCGGTGTGTGATAAAATCGCCGCAGTAAAAGAGCTTATAGAATTTTACATTCCTATGAATGTATAAATAATTTCAGTATTTGTTACTATCCTACAGAGATAAATCAATGAACAGAAGAGTCAGGCGCCTAATTCCCACGCTACAAACCGCGGACATAGAAAAATTTAGTCATGATGGGCGAGGTATTGCCCGTATTAACGGTAAGACAACGTTTATTCAGGGTGCACTTCCCGGAGAAAGAGTATCTTTTCTATATACTCAAATGAAAAGCAGTTTTGATGAAGGAAAAATGGTTTCTGTCATTACCAAATCGCCATCGCGGGTCGAACCACATTGTCCACATTATGATTTATGCGGCGGCTGTTCCCTGCAACATCTTGATGAAAAAACTCAAATTCAGGAAAAACAGACTTTGCTGTTGGAGCTATTACAGCGAATTGGCCATTGTGAGCCTGAATCGATTCTCGAACCTTTAGCAAGTAATCATTGGCATTATAGAAATAAAGCACGCCTGAGTGTCCGTTATGTATTAAAAAAACAAGGAACATTGATTGGGTTTAGAGAAAAAGCCAACCCTCGTTATATTACGGAAATTAGTCAATGTCCGATCTTAAATGCCAAAATTTCTGCACAAATAGTTAATTTACGCGCTCTTATTGATTCTCTTGACGACCCTGCCGTAATTGCACAAATTGAAGTGGCGGCAGGTGATGAAGAGGTAGCGCTTATCTTTCGTAATTTAAAAGTGCTCAGTCAAAATGATGAAAACAAGTTACGTGATTTTGGCAGAGTAAGTCATTTTCGTCTTTTTTTACAACCCGGTAGCGCTGATAGTGTACAACTTTTTTATCCGGAAAATGCTAGTGAATTTTTGACCTATACTTTACCTGACGAAAACATTGAATTTCAGTTTCATCCTACCGATTTTACTCAGGTTAATGCGGGTCTAAACCGCTTAATGGTCAAGCGTGCTCTTGAGTTAATGGCTTTAAAAAAAGATGATATCGTCCTGGATTTATTTTGTGGGTTAGGTAATTTTTCTCTTCCACTTTCCCTATATTGTACCCGAGTAGTCGGCGTAGAAGGGAGTGAAGCAATGGTAGGGCGAGCAACAATGAACGCCAAAACAAATGGATTGAGCAATCTAACGTTTTTATGCGCCAATTTGGATCAACCTGACTCTTTGTCTATGTTATCAGGTGAAAACTTTACTAAACTCTTAATTGACCCGCCAAGATCGGGCGCGTTGGAAATTGTGAAGCAAATTGATAAACTTAATCTTGAACGTCTCGTTTATGTATCTTGTAACCCGGTAACGCTGGCAAGAGATGCCGATATTTTAGTCAATCAGAAAGGATATCATTTACGTGCCGCTGGTGTTATGGATATGTTTCCACATACTGCTCACGTTGAATCTATCGCTCTGTTTGAAAGAGGGTAAGCACTAATGGTTAAAGTCAAAGAAGACAGTGTCTGGTTAACCGATGGAAGTATTGATGTGGAGCAATGGTTACATCAATTAGGTTCTAAAGGATATTTTCAGGATTTGGATCTTATTCGTAATGCCTGTACCTTAAGTCAACTTGTGGATCAGGAGCACGCGACAGAGACAGGCGTATCCTGTTTTCAACAAGGTCTGGCTATGGCCGACCTGTTAGCTGATCTTGAAGTCGATCAGGAAACCTTAACGGCCGCTATTATTTTTGAAAATGTTCATTACGCTGAATTATCTCTGGACGATGTGGAAGAGCAATTAGGACCCTCTATTGCAAAATTGGTAAAAGGCGTTGAAAAAATGAGTGCGCTTCATAACCTGCAGGCGCTCAACAAATATCCACAAAACAAGCATCAAATTGACAATGTGCGCAAAATGCTGCTTGCTATGGTTGATGATGCACGGGTCGCGCTTATTAAATTAGCAGAGCGTCTTTGTGTTTTACGAACCGCATCGCAACTTCCGGAAGCGTTACAAATACAGATTGCGACAGAGGCAATGGAGATTTATGCGCCTTTAGCCAACCGTTTGGGAATAGGGGCGATAAAATGGGAAATGGAAGATCTCGCCTTTCGCTATCTGCACCCCGATGACTATAAATCAATTGCCAAAGGATTAAAGACAAAACGCCTCGAAAGGGATCGTTATGTTGATTTTATTGTTAACGAACTCAACAAACAAATCAGTGCAACTGGCGCGCATCATTTTGCTGTGTATGGACGAGCAAAACATATCCATAGTATTTACCGTAAGATGCAACGAAAAAATGTCTCTCTGGATGAAATCTATGATGCCACGGCTGTTCGCGTATTAGTAGAAACAAAGGAGCAATGTTATCAGGTATTAAGTATGGTACATTCCTTATGGAAGCAGGTACCTGCTGAATTTGATGACTATATCATTAACCCCAAAGCAAATGGTTATCAATCGCTTCATACGGCGGTAGAAGGGCCAGAAGGTCGTGTTTTTGAAGTGCAAATACGTACTTTTCAAATGCATGATTTAGCTGAAATGGGCGTTGCCGCTCACTGGAAATATAAAGAAGGGGCCGCTCAACAAAAAGATAGTCACGAGCGTAAAATTGAATGGTTACGGGACGTTCTTGCCTGGCATAAAGAAATGGCAACGACCAGCGGTATTTCTGAAGCGATTGAAACAGAATTTCTTGAGGATAGGGTCTATGTTTTTACACCTGATGGCGATGTCCTTGATTTACCCCAGGGAGTGACCCCTTTGGATTTTGCCTATCATATCCACAGCCAGATTGGTCATCGTTGCCGTGGTGCCAAGGTGAATGGTTCCATTGTCCCCTTAACCTATGCGTTAAAAACGGGGGATCGGGTTGAAGTATTAACCGGCAAAGATCCTCGTCCCTCAAGAGACTGGATTAATCCGCATCTTAATTATCTCAAAACATCTCGGGCCAAAGCCAAAGTGTTGCACTGGTTTAAGATGCAAGACTACGATAAAAATAAAGCGGAAGGTCATGAAATACTTGATAAAGAATTAAAAACACTCGGCATTAAAATGGAACGTGTACACGATGTTGTCTCGTCCTTTAATTTTAAACGGCTGGATGATTTACTGGCAGCCCTGGGTCGTGGTGATATTAAACTGGGACAGATCCTTAATCGCCTGTCTCCTTCCGAGGTAACAGAACCCACGTTGCAGAATATTGTTAAACCGCTCGCGAAACCAGAGGTAAGCGGGAGTGATCTTCGTATAGAAGGAGTAGGTAATCTACTCACTCATATAGCGCGTTGTTGCCAACCGGTGCCAGGTGATGCAGTAGTAGGATATATTACAGTAGGACGTGGTGTTTCTGTACATCGACAGGACTGTCCCAATATCATTCATGCGGGAGAAAAACAGAAACAACGTTTTTTGCAAGTGACATGGGGTAGCTCTACCAGAGAACATTATGTTGTCGATATTTTAATAAAGGCATTTGATCGCTCAGGGTTATTAAAAGACGTGACTTCTTTGTTAGCTAACGAAAAAGCTCATGTTTATGCGCTGCAAACTCAAAGTAACAAGCAGGAAAATACGGCTTTTATTAAATTAACTGTTGAAATCGATGGTTTGAACAGTCTTTCTCGATTATTAACCAAATTAGAACAGATCCCTAATGTATTAGAAGCAAGGAGACAAGTCTAACCTTATAAAAAGACACTGACGACTTAAATTATGCCCAAGTGAAGCTTTAATGCATCATTTATTTTTATCATCATCTCATTCCTAACTACTCCTACTGGAGTGGGTGTAGAAAGCCTTAACCTGGATATAGTTCTAATTTGATGACACTGTGCTTTGGAGTCTTTAGGGAGACCTGTTTTTCTACCTTCCAATAATACTTCGAAAGGGTATACTTTTTTAATGTTTGAAGTAATGGGAATTATCGTGACTGTCGTGGCTACATTATTGTTAGCATTATTGCTAATAATTAAAACGGGGCGTTTTTTTTGAGTTTCCCCTCCAATGCCAGGATCTAAATTGGCAAAATATATTTCACCACGCTTCATTTTCTTCAATTCCATCTAAATTTGTATTTTCAAAGTCAGATTCAATTTCCTGATTTGCTTCTTTATAACAGGCTTCCAATTCCCTTTGTTGGAGTAAATATAATGCCTGTTTAATTACTTCGGATCGATTTTTAATTTGATGCTCTACCAGGTAATGTTCAATAAATTCACATTGTTGTTTTGGCAATGAAATAGATAACTTTTGGGATTGCATGGTTTCTCCAAAATAATACCACTAATTATACTACCAATAGTAGTATTTAAATTAGGATAATACAAGTGTCTAAAGGTCAAAGCCGTGACGTGATAAGAATACACAAAAGTTGATCAAATATTATACTATAATTAATCAACTTTTTAATTTATCTAAAAGAAGGAAACATCATGAATGTTACGGAAAAAATCATTCATTCTCATCTTCTTGAAGGCCAGATGAAACCAGGTACCGAAATTGCCTTGAAAATGGATCAAACACTTTGTCAGGATGCTACGGGTACTCTGGTCATGTTGGAGTTGGAAGCCATGGGGCTTGAGCGCACCAAAGCAGACATTTCGGTTCAGTATGTCGATCATAATTTAATTCAGGAAGATAATAAAAATCCTGACGATCATCTTTTCCTTGAAAGTGCGGCCAAGCGTTTCGGTATTTATTATAGCCGCCCTGGGAATGGAATTAGCCATGCTGTTCATATGCAAAATTTTGGCAAACCCGGTAAAACCTTGACAGGATCAGATAGTCATACCTGTGCAGCAGGATCAATGGCCATGCTTGCAATTGGTTCAGGAGGTTTAGAGGTAGCCATGGCAATAGCGGGTTACCCTCTTTATATAAAAATGCCTAAAGTGTTAGGTGTTAAATTAACTGGCAAATTACCTGAATGGGTAAGCGCTAAAGATATTATTCTGGAAATGTTACGTCGTTATGATGTCAAAGGTGGTGTAGGTTATGTTATTGAATATTATGGCGAAGGACTTAACCATCTAACAGCAATGGATCGCCATGTTATTGCGAACATGGGTGCAGAATTGGGAGCAACGACGACGGTATTTCCTTCTGATGAAATAACACGCGCATTCTTGCGTACCCAAGGACGAGAGGCAGACTGGGTAGAGCTTGTGGCGGATAAGGGGGCGACTTATGATAAAAACGATGAAATTAATTTATCAACATTAGAACCGCTGATTGCAAAACCAACCAGTCCGGGCAATGTAGTTCCCGTTCGAGAAATTGCCGGAGAAGAAATATATCAAGCCTACATAGGTTCTTCTGCTAACCCAGGCTATCGTGATTTTGCTATTGCCGCTGAAATTGTAAAAGGTCGAACAATTCAACCCAATATTTCTTTCGATATTAATCCAAGCTCACGGACTATTCTGGAAGAGCTTGTTCGTGATGGTTTATTAGGAAGCCTTATTCATGCCGGCGCACGTATTCATCAAGCAGGATGTAATGGCTGTATTGGTATGGGACAAGCGCCTGCAACCGATAAAAACAGTTTACGTACCGTACCCCGCAATTTCCCGGGACGCTCTGGCACTATGGAAGATAAAGTATTTTTATGCAGCCCTGAAACAGCCGCTGCTTCGGCTCTCACAGGAGTAATTACTGATCCCAGGGCATTGGAAATCCCTTATCCCAAAGTAAAAGAACCTAAAAATCCAATAATTAATAAAGCGTGCATTGAACCGCCCTTGCCCTTAAAGGACGCAAAAAAAATTTCGCTGATAAAAGGCCCTAATATTGTTTCATTGCCCGAATTAGATCCTTTACCTGAATCATTAAAATTACCGGTATTGCTTATTGTAGGCAATAATATTTCAACGGATGAAATTTCCCCTGCTGGTGCCAAGGTACTTCCTTATCGTAGTAATATCCCCAAAATTAGTGAATTTACCTATACACATGTTGATTCAGATTATGTAAGAAGAACAAAAGAACGAAAAGAAGGTCATGTGATTATCGGTGGTGAAAACTATGGTCAGGGTTCCAGTCGGGAACATGCTGCTCTGGCTCCGCGTTATTTAGGATTGCGTCTGGTAATTGCTATAAGTTTCGCTCGTATCCACTGGCAAAATTTGATTAATTTTGGCATCTTACCCTTGGTTTTTAAAAACCCGACTGATTACGAATTTATTCATTTAAATGATCGGGTTGAAGTGACTAATCTCCCCTTTATTTTGCAAAAAGAAGAATTTAATATAAAAATCAACGGCCAAGAGGTTAAAGTAACGCAAACTCTTTCCGAACGACAAAAGGAAATACTGGCTAAAGGCGGATTGATCAATTGGATTAAGGAGGATTTAAACTAACTTGATGACTTATTGTTAACCAATCAACTTTATGTGCCGTTTAATTTTATTGAGTGCAATAGTGTTAAAATAAAGACATAATCGGCCTGATATAATTTCTTGACCGTTATCTTAAAAATGTTAACATACCTTCTGTTTTGACCGAATCTTAAATATAAATAAGGAAGTTTATGATAAATAACGAATTTAATATTAAGCTATTTAGCCTGATAATGACTCGAACTTTTCATGAGTATGATAAACAAACCGAAACAATTAGTAAGAATATATTTATAAATGAGTTTGGTGAAACTGCTAAATCCATTTCGGAAGAAGAACGATTGCAACAACATCTTATTTCTTTATCCCCATTAAATTTAGAGAAACCAAAAGAACAATTAAAAGTAGTCCTGGAAAAATATATTTGCGTCCAGGCATGTTTTTCAAAATTAAATGAAGAAGCAAAGCCCTTTTCGGACTTAATATTGGCCGTTTTTACTCATACCGGTAATACTTCACTCTATTTGGACTCCCCAGAGGTACTTGAAGAATTCATAAATTATTTTAATAAAGTAAATAATAAACGAAAACTTTTTAACAGTCTCGGATCTATTATTTGCTGGTATGATATACCAGACTGTACTCTGCTTTTTATGAAACATGAAAAGTATAGTAATGATTTGTGGTATGTATTAAGTAATCTTTGTCAAATTGAATATAAGTGGCTTGTAAATCCTGATACTGTTCGATTGTTTGATAAAGCACCCGATAAAGCGCGATCTATTTTTGATCTATTACTATATACCCGTAATCTATTCATTACGATGTATGGTGAGGAGACGAAGGGTGGTCCCCAGATTAAGTCCCCTGAAAGTGATGAGATGCAACAAAAACTCAGGCCAATAATTAAGAAACTCTACAATTCAATAGAAAACGCGGATAAAATAGTCACGGAATGTACTAACAATGATAATGGTAAAAAATGGTTGATTAGTAAAGAGGAATTTTTTGCTATCGTTGAAAAGTACGCCCCTGAAAATACTCGCGATCTCTCCAAGCTTGGGATCTTCAAAGTTACTCCAAAAGTCAACGATCAACCTTTAAGCCTGGTTGATTATGCGATGTAAACCTGTTACAAATTGCTACGGATGTCCCCTGTCCGTAGCAACACCTTCTCTCTTATATTACGCTCACAATATTAATTTCGGGCTCCTTATAATTACTCCCTGACTGTCTATATTTAAAAAACGCCCTTTACAAAGTTAAAAATGGTTTATAATAATACATACAATTTATTATTCAGGATGAAATAATGAATTATTGTTTTTATTTTAAAGAAAACCCTTTTTTATTGTCTTCACTATTAATCAGGGGACTGGCTTTTCCTCCTCTGATAAACAGCACTGGATTAAAATCACTGACACCAGCTCATTCTAATTACGCAACTCACTATATTGGCGTCAGATGGTAATTAATTTCTAATGAGATAAATAACATGGAAGATTTTTATCTCATTATTAACCCCGGCAAAAACTAAAAAAAGGACTTTTTTATGACTAAAGGAAAATTGGAAGTTAACCTCAATGAGAATGAAGTTAATCTCAATGAGAATAAAGTGACTCAAATTCATGCCGTTGAGGGAAGCTATAATATGGTTGCAATCAGGCAAGACAGCTCCCGGCAATTTAATGTAATGGGTTACTCTCTTTCTGGAAAATTAATTAAAAAATTTGGTAAAGGGTCCCGTTATTACGTAAAAGAAGAGGAATATTGCGAAAAACCTGCTTTAGACGATGAAAGACTAAAGATTATGCCTAATGGGTTTTATTTTTACAACTCATTCAATAATTCTTTCCTAACCAGTATTTATTATAATGGAAGCCAGGAGTTATCTGAACGGCTGGCTCCTGATTTATGTACCACCCTCAATGAAAGAAGCTCTCGTATTGAACTTATCTGTGCATCAGAAGATAGAAAGGCACTCTATAGTTATTCTTTCGATCGATATACTAATCATCGATCTTTCATTGACCATGGTACGGAAAATTGTGAGGAAAGCATTAATTTACGTGATGGCGAGGTCATTTTTCAAGTGAAGAAAAACGCTAAAGATATAGAAATTAATTCTCTCGCAAGTTTACATCCTAAACACAAATCAACTAAAGTGATAGTCGCTTTTAATAATGGCACCATTGTATCTGGTGAAACAGGGGGAAAGGTTGTCTGGAAAGAAATACCTTCACTTAGTGAACTGGAATTATCTGATGCTCAATTGTATGACTCTGAATCCAATTTATTAACTGTCTATAGTAAGAATAAAGGAGTATTGGCGATCTATGATCCTGAAAATAAAAATTTAGCGACCTATTCTTGCCCACAATTGAGTAATACCCATTTATCAGGGAATTATTTTACTGGCTTGTTTCAAGATCCTGCTGATGAAAATAAAAATAAAGTGTTTATCTTTTCTTTAAAATCAGGAAAATACAGGATAAAAGAGTTACCTGTAGAGGAAACAACTGATTTATTGGTTCTCAATGACGAAACAATCTGTCTTGTTGCTGATAATGAGGTTTATTTTGTCAAAAATTTTCTAAAAAACATCTCCTCATCGCCGAGTTTTTTTAATATCCCGAGCAGCCCATCGTCTTCAGCCGATCCTGCTTTTCTACCGGCATCAACATTAAAAGGGAGTTAATTATTCAAAAATAACGCCGAGAACAACATCTCTTTGTTCACTTAAAAGAATATTGTAGGTGCGACAGGCGGCCCCAATCGACATGCTTTCCAAACCAACACGGTGTTTTGCAAGCGTTTGAAAGATAAACGGCGAAGCAAACCCACTGTGTTGGCTATGGCCGATAATAATAATTCTGGGTTGATGGCGAAGTAAAGGCTCCAGAAGTTCTTCCGTCAGTTGATCAATACTTGTTATGGGCCAATTGGATATTATTTCCTGACGATTGATGATTACACTTTTCTTATAGTTTATGGAGTCAATGGTAATTTCCTTGTCGCTATAAGCCTGGATGCTATGGGGGTCCGGGGTTTCCAGATTGATATGCATGGTGTTTGAGAGAGCAATAATTTATACTAGCGCCAGTATATCATAGAGGTTCAAAACATGAGTCAATTTTCACGTATTAAACGCTTACCTCCTTATGTGTTTAACACGCTTACCCAGCTTAAATCGGAAGCGCGAGCACGTGGAGAAGATATCATTGATTTTGGTATGGGAAATCCTGATCAGCCAACACCGCCTCATATTGTTAATAAATTAATTGAAACGGTACAACGTCCTGACACCCATCGTTATTCGATGTCAAAAGGAATCCCTCGCTTACGCCGGGCAATGGCTGGCTGGTATCAAAAGCATTATGGTGTTAATTTAAATAGCGAAACACAAGTATTAACAACGATTGGTTCAAAAGAAGGGCTGGCTCATCTTGCTTTAGCAATCAGTGGACCCGGAGATACCATCCTTGTTCCCGATCCCGCTTATCCTATTCATACGTATGGTTTCATTATTGCAGGGGCTAATGTAAAACAGATTCCTCTGATTGATGAAAATCAGTTTCTGGATGCCGTAGAAGTTGCTATTGAGCAAACCTGGCCTCGTCCAAAAGCACTGGTAATCAGTTTTCCAGCCAATCCCAGTACTCATTGTGTCGATTATGAGTTTTTTGAACGGGTTGTTAGCCTGGCGAAGCGCCACGAAATCTGGATTATTCATGATATAGCTTATGCAGATATTGTTTTTGATGGTTATAAAGCGCCATCTATTCTGCAGGTACCAGGAGCACTGGACGTTGCCATTGAAACGTATTCGCTCTCCAAATCTTATAATATGCCGGGCTGGCGTGTGGGTTTTGCTTGCGGTAATGAAGAATTGATAGCGGCATTAACTCGTCTTAAGTCTTACATGGACTATGGAACCTTTACTCCAATTCAGGTAGCCGCCATTGCGGCGCTGGAAGGTACTGATGATTGTGTACAGGAAATCAGAACCCTGTATGAGCAACGACGTAATGTATTATGCGATGGGTTAAATGAACTCGGCTGGGTAGTAGAGCGTCCCAGGGCTACAATGTTTGTCTGGGCACCGATTCCTTCTCCTTATCGTCACATGGGTTCACTTGAGTTTTCCAAATACTTGCTTCAAGAAGCCTTTGTTGCCGTTTCTCCAGGTATTGGCTTTGGCCAACAAGGTGATAATTTTGTACGCTTTGGTTTAATAGAAAACAATCAACGCACACGCCAGGCTTTACGTAACATAAAGGCATTGTTTAAACGAGACGGATATTTGCAGGCTGTTTGATATGGATATCGTAGTGAATGGCACAAAGGATATTGTTCCACGGAATAGTAAGCCTTCGCAGAATCAAGATAATTACTTTCTTAATTTGTTACATGCTTTGGATTATGATCCATTTCATCCGCCGTTAGCCGATTTATTACGAGCTTACCATGAACTGGACGGCCAATGGGTTATTGCATCGCCTGTGCATTGGGAAGCCACGCATAATGACGCCATGATAACGGCGGAGAGCCAGGAGCTTGAACTAACCGACAAAGAGTCTCGCTTGTGGTTTACTGAGATAGCTCAATTTCTTAAAGATGACAATTTTAAACCGGTTTATCATGATGCGCAGACATGGTTATTCAATGTCGATAACAAGCCTGTCATCAGGAGTCGATCTCCTCGCTCTTTGTTACATCAATCCTTGATGCCCGTTCTTGCCAATCTGGATAATACCTTGTTTTGGCAACGTCTTATTACTGAATTACAAATGTATCTCAGCGCCCATCCCCTTAATCAGCAGCGTAAAACGGCTTTTTCCATTAATGGCTTATGGTTTTGGGGGGAAGGGGATTTTATTTTAGACCATAAAAAACCTATAGAAACGGATGATAAAACACTGCTTGCTTTATTAAATAAACCATTTGGCAAATTGACGACCGATATAAATTTTAAAAAAAATCATTTGTTATTCATCCATGATCCTGCTCCAATTAATTTTTCAAAACTTGAACAAAAAACCCGGAAACACACCGTTCATTGGTACTGGAATAATTTAGCTTATACGAATCCTGCCAGTCATTGGTGGTCGAGATTAGGGAGATAAAAAATAATGCGCATCAAGCAACGAGCTCTGCCCGGATCATTGCCATCATTTGTTGCCTGTCCACCCCTTTTACAGCGAATTTATGCGGCCCGAGGTCTTATTCATGACAAGGAGCTGGATAAAAGTTTTCAGGCGCTGTTACCTTTTAATACCCTTTCTAACATTGATAAAGCGTGCGTTAGGCTGGAGCAGGCATTAGCTGAACAACAGCGACTATTAATTATTGGCGATTTTGATGCTGACGGCGCAACTTCAACAACGCTGGCCGTCCTGGCTTTGCGGGCAATGGGTGCAACCCAGGTAGAGTTTTTAGTACCTAACCGTTTTGAGTTTGGATATGGTTTGACACCAGCTATTGTGGAAGTTGCCAAAAAATGGCGGCCTGATTTAATTATTACCGTGGACAATGGTATTGCCAGTATTGAGGGTGTTGAGGCAGCCAATGAAGCCGGAATAGACGTTGTTATTACCGATCATCATTTACCTGCCGATGTTTTACCAAACGCTTGTGCTATAGTAAACCCCAATCAGCCGGGTGATCCTTTTCAAAGTAAGTCCATTGCAGGAGTAGGTGTTATTTTTTATGTCATGCTTGCTTTGAGGCGGCATCTAATTAATAACAACTGGTTTGACTCTCAAAGTTTATCCACGCCTAATATGGCTCAGTTTCTTGATTTGGTTGCCTTGGGAACGGTTGCAGATGTAGTGGGTCTCGATCAGAATAATCGTATTTTAGTCAATCAGGGGCTTGCACGTATACGTCAGGGCCATTGCCGTGCGGGTATCAAAGCATTGATTGAAATTGCGGGTCGTGATTACGCTCGTCTGCGAGAAAGTGATTTGGGTTTTGCTATTGCGCCCCGATTAAATGCGGCAGGTCGTCTGGATGATATGTCGTTGGGTATTGAATGTTTATTATGTGAGGATCCCAATAAAGCACGACAATTTGCAAAGCACTTGGATGAATTAAACCAGGAGCGTCGAGTAATTGAAGCAGAAATGAAAGAGCAGGCGATGATAGCCGTTGAAAATTTAACCAGAAAGATTGATACTACTCATCAATTACCCCTTGCCTTATGTCTGGTCGATGAGAATTGGCACCAAGGAGTGATTGGCATTCTGGCAGGGCGTTTAAAAGAGCGATATCATCGGCCAGTGATTACTTTTTCTAAAGTCAGCGATGCTGAATTAAAAGGCTCGGCCCGCTCTGTTCCTAATTTAAACATAAGAGATATACTGGCTGCCGTAGATAAAGACCATCCAGGTTTAATCAATAAATTTGGTGGCCACGCGATGGCTGCCGGATTAAGTATATCTCCTCAATCTTTTAATACGTTTCGTCAGGCGTTTATTAGTGAAGTAGCCAAACATCTTGACATCTCTCAATGTGAAGGAGAACTATTAACTGACGGTCCTTTACAGCCGGATGAGTTAACTTTGGAAACAGCAATGTTATTACAGCAGGCAGGTCCCTGGGGACAACAATTTCCTGAACCTTGTTTTAATAATAGTTTCGAAATTCTGGAGCAACGTCTGGTAGGACAACACCATTTAAAATTAACGTTGGCGCATCCGGATGGAGGAGCAGTCATTGATGCGATTGCATTTAACGTTGATCTTAAACAATGGCCTAATCATCGTGCACGAGAAGCTCATATTGCCTATAAATTGGATATTAATAGTTATCAAGGCAAAACACGATTACAGCTTTTAGTAGAGGCTTTACACGCCGGGGTAGTTTGAGTTTTGGCAATAGCCAAGGAATGAGTATATTGATTGAAGTATAGGAATATGTACAAAAACCATGATTTTTTTTCGCGTAAGGAAAAGAAATAGTTGATATTTTGAATGCGCACTTTTTCAAGGTCGTATCCGTATAATTCTCAATAATTATCTATATTTACTTATTTTTGAGGCTTTAATTCGATTCCAGCTTAAGCAAATAAGCTTTAATTTCCAATCCTCCTGCAAATCCGGTTAACTGACCATTAGAACCAATAACTCGATGACAGGGAGCAATAATTGAAACAGGATTTTTGCTATTAGCGGCGCCTACTGCACGTACAGCTTTTGGATGTCCAATCTGTTTTGCTATTTGTCCATAACTTCGTGTTTCGCCAAACGGGATGGTCATTAACGCCTGCCAGACTTTTTTTTGAAATTCGGTACCGGCAAAATCAAGAGGTAGAGAAAACTGTTTAAGCTTTCCTGCAAAATAATTATTCAATTGTTGTTCTGCCTTAAGGAGTATCGGATGATTGTTATTTTCATCGGATGAGCTTAAACGAATAGATTTCAGCGCCTCGTTTCGCCAAAGAAGTGCTACAAGGCTGTGTTCATTGGCTACTAATTTTATTTCACCGACAGGTGATTTCATCATCTTATAACAATAAGTCATTATCGTTCTCCCAGGATTGTCAGTAGACTGAGCAAATTCTCAACCAAGCAAAAGAAATAAAAATCGGGTATAATTACGAGTTTAATTTGTATTATACATCGTGAAATTACAAACAACCTCGCCAATTATAAACTTAATTTCCCCACTTTCCATTGCTCCGATGATTGATTGGACATACACTCATTTTCGTGTGTTTATGCGCCTTATCATGCCTCATGCTCTTTTATATACTGATATGCAAACCGTGGGCGCTATTAATAATAATCCTGGCCGTGCCCTTGCTTTTCATCCCAGTGAGCATCCTCTTGCCTTGCAGATTGGTGGCTCGGATCTGGAAAGTCTCGTCCATTGTGCAAAAATTGCCGAAGAAAAAGGGTTTGCCGAAGTTAATTTAAATTTGGGCTGCCCCAGTGACAAAGTGCAGGCAGGGCGCTTTGGCGCCTGTTTAATGGCAGAACCGGAACATGTAGCTGATTGTATTTTAGCCATGAAAAAAGCAGCGTCCATTCCGGTTACTGCAAAAACAAGAATTGGTATTGATAACCAGGACAGTTATGCGTTTTTTTCGTCGTTTGCTCATCGTTTAATTGATGCAGGCTGCGATAAACTGATTGTCCATGCCCGCAAGGCATGGTTGCATGGGTTAAATCCTAAACAAAATCGTACTATCCCCCCTGTACATTATGATTTTGTCTATAAAATTAAAGAAGAATTTCCGGATATACCTGTTGTTATTAATGGAAATATTAACACCCTTACTGAAATTAAACAGCATGTAGAGTATGTTGATGGCGTAATGCTGGGACGTTTAGCTTGCCAAAATCCTTATCTTTTAGCGACCATTCACCATTACTTTTATCCAGCTACTTTAATTCGCTCTCGTTACGCTATTTTATGTGACTATATTAACTACATGCAATTCCAGTACGAAAAAGGAGTTTCCTTAAGTTTATTGTTAAAGCCGTTGTTTAATTTTGCTCATGGTTTATCAGGGGCAAAGCGATGGAAAGAACACTTGCTGCAAGTACAACAGACAAAAAAAATCCAGCTATTGAAGATAGCGACAGAGATATTAGGCGAAATAGAATCCCCAAGCAAAACAGAGTCATGGTATTTTTAGCAAAATTCTAGTAAATTAAGCGGTTTTAAAGCTGAATTCTCAAGAGGATTATCCAAGGCTATGCTAAATACGTTGATGAAAAAAATGTTTGGTAGTCGTAATGAACGCACTTTGCGACGCATGGAAAAAACAGTAGCGACCATTAATGCCTTTGAATCAGAGATGCAAGCGCTTGGCAACGAGGAATTGGCTGCTAAAACCGCACAGTTTAAAGCACGCTTTGCCGAGGGTGAAACTTTAGATGAATTATTACCGGAAGTATTTGCTCTGGTGCGTGAAGTAGCTTTACGAACTTTAGGGCTGCGACATTTTGATGTCCAGTTGATAGGTGGTATGGTCTTGCACGAAGGCAATATTGCCGAGATGCGGACTGGAGAAGGAAAAACGCTGGTGGCTACGCTGCCGGCCTGCTTGAATGCCATTAGTGGCAGGGGAGTACACGTTGTTACCGTTAATGATTATCTCGCCAAACGGGATAGCCAATGGATGAAACCTATCTTTGAATTCCTGGGTCTCAGTGTGGGAGTCATTTATCCTGATATGCCGCATGGCGAAAAACAGGCTGCTTACAAGGCGGATATTGTTTATGGAACCAACAATGAATTTGGTTTTGACTATTTGCGTGACAATATGGCGTTTAGTCTGGAAGATAAAGTCCAGCGTGAATTAAATTTTGCCATTGTTGACGAAGTAGATTCCATTCTAATCGACGAAGCCCGAACTCCTCTCATTATTTCTGGTGCTGCCGAAGGCAGTTCCGAACTTTATGTCAAAGTCAACCAGTTAATACCTCACCTGACTAAACAGGTGGAAGAGGGAGACAATGGCGATTATACCATTGACGAAAAGCAAAAACAGGCTCATTTAACCGAATCAGGACATCAGCATATTGAAGAACTTCTAACAAAGGCAAATTTGCTGGCTCCGGGCGAAAGTTTATATCATGCCAGCAATATCATGTTAATGCATCATGTTAATGCAGCCCTTAAAGGACATGCCATGTTTCATCGTGATGTTGACTATATTGTAAAAGACAATCAGGTCATTATTGTTGACGAACATACAGGCCGTACCATGCCAGGCAGACGCTGGTCGGAAGGGTTGCACCAGGCTATAGAAGCCAAGGAAGGTGTTACTATCCAACAGGAAAATCAGACTTTAGCGTCTATTACTTTCCAGAACTATTTCAGGCTTTATAATAAACTGTCGGGTATGACAGGAACCGCTGATACCGAAGCCTATGAATTTCAGCAAATTTATAATCTGGAAGTTGTTGTTATTCCAACGAACAAACTTATGAGGCGTAAAGATCAACCTGATTTGGTTTATCTCACCCAGCAAGATAAATATCAGGCAATCATTGAAGATGTGCGTGATTGTGTTGCCCGTAAACAGCCCGTTCTGGTGGGAACAGCGTCCATTGAAGCTTCAGAGTTACTTAGTCAGTTATTAAAAAAAGCCGGCGTTAAACATCAGGTTCTAAACGCCAAATTTCATGAAAAAGAAGCGCAGATTATTGCTGAAGCAGGACGCCCCGGTGTAGTAACTATTGCTACTAATATGGCAGGTCGGGGTACTGATATTGTGTTAGGTGGAAGTCTTTCTACTGAATTGGCAGCCCTGCCCGAAGAAGCGACAGAAGCGGAACATGAAATAGTAAAAAAAGATTGGCAAACACGACATGATGCTGTATTAAAAGCCGGAGGATTGCGAATTATTGGCTCTGAACGTCATGAATCACGCCGTATTGATAATCAGCTTCGCGGTCGCGCAGGACGTCAGGGTGACGATGGCAGCAGCCGTTTTTATCTATCTCTTGAAGATAATTTGATGCGAATTTTTGCCTCTGAGCGGGTGGCATCCATGATGCGTCGCTTAGGTATGCAGCCTGGTGAGCCCATTGAACATACGCTGGTAACCAAGGCAATTGAAAACGCGCAACGTAAATTGGAAGGTTATCATTTTGATGTGCGCAAACAACTTCTTGATTATGATAATGTGGCAAATGATCAGCGGAAAGTGATTTATACACAACGGGCAGCCATTATGGGAATGAGTGATCCCCAGGAAGTTGTAGAAGGGATGCGAGAAGAAGTTATTGATAAATTAACTGATACTTTTATTCCTCCTCATAGTCTTGAAGATCAATGGGATGCACAGGGACTTTCGCAAGCCTTGTTGGAAGACTTTCAAATTAAAGCGGATATCAAACAATGGATAGAGGATGACCATGCTATTCAGCCTGAGCAGATTAAAGAAAAAATATTTGCATTGTGTGTAAGTCGTTATATGGATAAACAAAAGCTGGCAGGACGAGAAGTTATAGCTCAATTTGAGAAGTCAGTTATCCTGCAAACCATGGATAATCATTGGAGAGAACACTTGGCTTCCATGGATTATTTGCGCCAGGGAATTCATCTGCGTGGTTATGCACAGAAAGATCCCAAGCAAGAATATAAACGAGAGGCATTTTCTTTATTTAAAGCGATGCTTGATAATATGAAGTACGATATTATTCGTTTACTTAGTTCAGTTGAAGTACAAACAGCAGAGGATGTGAATGCTGTTGAAGAGCAACGCCGTGCTGACCAGGCACACAAGATGCAATTTCTCCATGAGGATGAAGCGATTACTGAATCGACTCCTCAAAATTCAGAGATTACTTTTAGACGTACTGAAAAAAAAATCGGACGTAATGATCCCTGTCCTTGCGGATCAGGTAAAAAATACAAAAGTTGCCATGGAAGCCTGGCATGAAAGTAGCTGTTGCAGTTATTTTTAATGCAGAAAAGCACGTATTAATTACACGTCGAGCAGCACATGCCACTCATGGTGGCATGTGGGAATTTCCCGGCGGAAAGCTGGAACCCGATGAGTCGCCTTCTTCAGCTTTAATCAGAGAAATTAAGGAAGAAGTTGATATTGACATACTTGATTATCTGTTTTTGGGAGAAGTAACTCATCAATACAATGACAAATTGGTACATTTGCTCATTTTTAGCGTGTATAATTACCTGGGAAAAGCAAGATGCTGCGAGTCACAAACAGAACTTCGCTGGGTTAAAGTCAATGAGCTTAATCATTATGATTTTCCTGAAGCAAACAATCGAATTATTGCATTGCTAAATGCTCATTGTAGATAACAAGTTTTACATAATGTAACTGTTCAGGACAATTGCGTAGCTTGATACCAAGCTTTAAACTTACTTTTTACTGTCAGAAATTGTAAGCGCTCACTGGATATGCAAATTTTCTCTGCCAGACTTTGTTCCATGACTCGTCTTTCCCGCCTGTGCGCGGGAAAGACATTGACGTTATATACTTCTTAATTACATACTCCGTGAACACTCACCAGGAATTTGACTCCCTTCTCCCTTGAGGGAGAAGGGTTGGGGATGAGGGTGCCTGTGCGGGAAAGAGACAGCTTGAAGCTGTGGCACAAGTTCCTTCTTAAGTTGACGACATTACTACCTCACTTATGTCATTCTTCTCTTCGCTCGCTGTTTCAGTATCTAATATAGAAGTGGCACTAAACATTCTAAATCTGGAAGGCTCGCATATCTTTTGATGGGAATAAGTTTCAACGATGCTAATAAATTGTTTTTTATCAAGAGAGTCAAACTTGTAACATTCCTTGACTATTTTATCTACATTTTTTATTGAACAATGAAGCGCCTCAATTATTGCTTGTAATTCTTTTTTCGCCTCATCATTCTGATTATTGGCATCTTTAGGACGATAAATTTTGTGTTCATATAATATGTTTCTTAGAAGAGCACTGATACACTGTGCTTTATCGGGTGCTTTATCAAACAATTGAATAGTGTCAGCATTTAACAGACCCCAACCTTCAAACCAAAGAGTAGGCTGGTATATGATTATGAAAAACTCCCCTCGCATAGTGAAGTAATCGCGTTTTATTATTTGCTTTATTAATATAACTTATAAACTCTTCAAGTTCTTTTGGGGAATCCAGACATTCTCGACCATGACCACCTTCAGAAAAAGTGTAAAATATTAAATCCAAATTAGAGTATGCTTCTTCATTTAATTTTGAAAAACATTCCTGGACGCAAATATATTTTTCCAGGACTACTTTTAATTGTTCTTTTGGTTTCTCTAAATTTAATGGGGATAAAGAAATAAGATGTTGTTGCAATCGCTCTTCTTCCGAAATGGATTTAGCAGGTTCACCAAACTCATGTATAAATATATCCTCACTAATTATTTTGGTTTGAGTACCATGCTTATCAAAAGTTTGAGTCATTATCAGGCTAAATAGCTGTCTATCAAATTCGTTTTTTGTCATAAAATTCCCTATTTATTAATATATACTGAGAGTAGGTCTGAGTGAGCACAAGAACGTTAGCATTTATAACGTTCTTGTCAAGAGTTTCTGGCAAATTAATCATCGTTATCAAGTCGTGCATGGAACACTTATCTCGTCTACTTTAATAGATAACTCTTTTTCTGACTCGTCCCCATAAAGAGGAACTTGCAGTAAAAATTCATTGACATTATGTTTAACCACTTCTTTGAAACAACCAGTACGTTCAAATACTTTTCGTTGCCGCTCAGAACTGGTGCCACGGTCAATCATGGTTTGAAGAATAGAAAAATAGTTTTGATAATCAAGTTTCTCAATATAAGGTTGTAATTTCTCAAACCATTCCTGAAGGTCTTCTCGCATTAGTTTTATTTTACCATCAGTATTCATGACTAATTCAGCATTGAGACCATAACGCATTGCTCTCCACTTGTTTTCTCGAGAAAGCCAATAGGGTGGGCAAGCTACTGACTCCAGCCAACTTCCATTGTCACTAAACCAATGGGCAAGCGTATGAATGAGAGCCACAATTGCCAAGGTTTCGGATAATGTCGCTGCTCCATCACAAACCCGAATTTCTAAAGTGCCAAAACCGGGACTTGGTCTCAAATCCCACCATAAATCTTTAAGTGATTTGATAGATCCACATAATTTTAGTGTTTTGTATAAATGTTCAAAATCCTGCCATTTTCGTACATGATAAGGTTGACCAGCAGTGGGCAATGATTCATAGGTAGTCGGACGGCAGGATGAAAGACCAGTATCTATTCCTTGCCAAAAAGGGGAGCTTGAGGACAAAGCTAATAAATGGGGTAGAAAATACATAAAAAAATTATTAAAACGAATACACTCTTCACCACTGGACATACCCAGATGAACATGTAACCCATAAACGCTCATACGCCGAGTAAGCCATTGATTACGATCTATTAATTCCTGGTACCGTTTGGTAGAAGAAATAATCCAATCGGAATATCTGGAAAAAGGATGAGAGCCAGTTGTTGCAAACTGAATACCCATATCCTTTGTAGTAAGTTGCAATGAACTCAGGGTTTGATAAAGATCGTCCTCAACAGAATGTACTGTGTTACATTTATCTGTATTAATTTCTATCGTGCTTAAATAGAATTCAGGTTTGATTTTGTCAAGAAGGGCAGTTTTTTGCAATATTTCTTCGGCTCGAGAACATAAATTATAAGTTGAAGCATCAATTAATTGCAGTTCAATTTCGACTCCTAATGTAAGCACGCCATTACTACGAAAATAAATTTCCTCTTCATCTGCTGATGGTGTATCAGGATAATCATTAGATGTTAATAAAGATTCGTTGGATTGATTCTGCATTACTTAAATTCTTCTATTTTATTGTTATTGACAGTCCTCTTGCTATAAATTTGATGTCTCAAAAAACTTCCTCTCTATTACAAACAGGTCTATTTAAAAGCTTCTCATAGTTGTATTGAATAACTGCTATAATTTGCAGATAAATTAATTTTGTCATGTTAATAGCAACAGCGGTCAATTTCAACCTTTGCTCCGCCAAACGCCACTTACCAAGCCACATCAACCCTTAAAAATCTTTGTTAACCTATGAATAAAAGCCATTTTGTGGAATAATTATTACCCAATTGCGATAATAATTGTCTATTTACATGAAAATAAAAGCATTTTTCTTAATAATCTCTATTTTTTTTCCTTTTCTTTTATATGCCAGTACCGAAACTTGTCCTTTATCAAGCGGTATTAATGTATACACTACAAAACGTATTTTAACGATTTGTAAACAGGGCGCTGTTATTAAAACGTTTAAAGTGGCTCTTGGATACAAAGGGGTGGGTAAAAAACGGGCGGGGGACAATAAAACACCAATTGGTTTATATAGGTTAGCTCATCCAAGAAAATCCACTCAATTTAAAATGTTTATTCCAATTCTTTATCCGACTTCAAAACAATTAGCCGCAGGGTATACAGGTAGAGATGTAGGTATCCATGGGCCAACTCAATCATCAAGTTGGTTTCGTTGGGTAAACAATTTACCTGGCTCTACACGCGGATGCATTGCTGTTGGCAAAAATAATCACATTGAGTATGTAGCTAATTGGGTTAAAGAGAATCCCGGCGCTAAAATTTTAATTATATAGAGTGGCCTGAATAGTCTCACTATGAAACTTGCAAGTTGCAAAAAAGTAAAAAAGTAAAAAGATTGAATGTTGTGATTAACATTTCCTTAATACTTTTTGTTTATAATTTAAAGCAATTTAAATGTAACGGGATTAGTTATGCCTAAGATTTATAATGCCCCAAAACCAAAATATAGCAGCTGGGAATGGTTTAAGTTTATTGCAATTCGGACTATTTTCCCTCCTGTTTTATTGTGGGATTTAATACAATTCGGGGTGAATAAATTACTTAATGAGAATGAATCGCTTAATAATTTGGTGATTAAATTGGTACTGCCGGCAGCACAAAATAAGAGCTTTGATGAGTGTGGTATCTTCGATGATACTGTTACAAATTATAATGGAGACGATCTAACTTGTGAAAAACATGAAGTAATTACTTATGATAAAGCACATTTAGATACATTCGAAATAAAGCATAATTCACAAGAAAATATTGTTCCTAAATATCAAAAATATATTATCAATTTGGTTGGGAACAGTATGTGTTATGAACAAATCATTAATACTATGAAAAAAGATGCGATAGCTCTCCAGGCTAATGTCGTTGGATTTAACTTTCGTAGTGTAGGTCAAAGTACGGGCAAAGTTAAATCAAGAGATGATTTAATTGCAGATGGTATTGCTCAAGTACAACGATTATTAGATCAGGGTGTTTCACCACAAAATATTACCCTGAAAGGCCATTCTCTTGGTGCAGGTATAGCCTCTTTAGTGGCACAACACTTTCATCAACTGGGGCAACCTGTTAATCTGTTTAATAGTCGATCTTTCTCTAGTATGACTAATGTTTTAGTAGGATACTTGCGTCTAAAGCACAAAATAGGTCATAAAGAGAGTATCGGAAGGATAATACTTGGATGGTTGGTTAAACCTTTCATTAAATTGTTTGTTGTTTTAGCTAAATGGGAAATTAATGCAGGCAGTGCATTTAAAAGCATTCCTGCAGCATATAAGGACTACATAGTAGTTAGATCGAAAAAAGAAATAAGAGGTCATCGTATTGATGATCCTGTAATTCCCCATTATGCATCTATCCATAAAGAGCTTACTTCAGAAAGACGGAAGAAAAAGGCGAAGATTGATGAAGAAATTGCACATTTAGAGGATATAATTCAAAAAGCTGATCCACTCACTAAATCAGAGTTGGCTGATGCAAGAAGGGCTTTATTTAAAGCTAGATTAAAAATTAAAAGCGATAGGAAAATGGGGACTAGTACACAAGATGCTAATGGCCACAATTCAGGCTGGAATGAATTACATAATCGAGCAGGTAAGAGCGCGGAGGCTTTCTTTAGAGAATTTGTTCAAAGAACACAAGAAGATCATGCTGTAAAAAGTGTGCCAGAAATAAATTGGCCTAGCGTTCCGGAACTTGCGCCCTGATGCAAAAATCTAAAATATCAGATTGGAAAATCCCTTATAGCATCTTGTGCATCAGCCAAGCTTAATTTTGAATAAATTTCCAGCGAGTCTCTTTTCACATGTCCAGAGTAAGGTTGAATAAAAGCATCATCAATATTTTTTTTCTTAAGCCAAGTAAACAAAAAATGCCTTAATTTATGAGGTGAGATCGATCGCTCGATACCAGCGAGCTTAGTATACCTCATAAGAATTTTTCTAATTCCGCGATCAGTATAATGGCGGCGAAATCCTGACTCAAATAGAAAAAGTCTATTTTCATTTTTATATTGTTTTATATGAAGCGCCAACGTTTCTTTAAATGCTGGTGAAAAAGGCACAACTCTATCTTTTTTACCTTTGCCCTGATTAATTTTTATTCGGCAATTAGTTAAATCAACATCGACTAATTGTATGTTGATTAATTCACTCACTCTTATTCCTGTATAAAGCAAAACTTTAACGATAAGCATAGGAACAATATCGTGAGACTCCCAAACTGTTTTATAAAAAAGTCTGATTTCCTCTTCAGTGGGCACATAAGGTAAACGCTTGGGTGTTGTGGTTAAGGTTTTCTCTTACAAACCGAAACACGTCTCGAAGATAATCATAGTTAGGGTTCTGTGCCTTAAGCAAAGTTGAAACTTTTTGAGCCATTTTCTTAGCTGATATTTGTTCCATTATGCTGCCACCTTATAATGAAAGCGATTATGGTATTCTGAAATCAAATTTTGAAAATAGGCTGAAAATTGCGTTGAGTCGCTATATCTCTTCTAATCTAATCTTAAATAATGCATTTGCTACTTTACTTAGTGCATTTTTTAAATTGTCAGTCGATAAAAAATAGTTTTTAATATGTCGAAGCTGGCGCTCATTGACATGGGCATTCCCAGCACACATGTGTTTTAATCCAACGTTTTTTAGATATGGATGACATAGAATAAGAAATAAATGCGATGAAAAAGAATTATTTTATACAAGGGGTGGTCTTTCTTGTTTTAGCACAAACCAATGAAGGATTTATGAAATGAGTATATCTTATGAAGAGTTTGAGAAAGTAGATTTAAGATCAGGAACAATTATTAAAGCAGAAGAATTCTCACGTGCGAAAAAACCTAGCTTTAAAATATGGGCGGATTTTGGAGAAGAGTTAGGAGTCTTACAAACTTCAGCACAGGTAACCCAACATTATACATGTAAATCACTTATAGGTCGCTCTATTGTAGGATGTGTCAATCTTGGTGAAAAAAATATTGCTGGGTTTAGTTCTCAATTTTTATTAGTTGGTTTCTCTGATGAAAATGGAGCTATTTGCCTGATTACTATTGATCCTAAGGTGCCTAATGGAAAAAAGCTTCATTAAAATGAACATTGTCATTAAAGTCGGAACTCAAAGCATTTTATCAAATGATGGGACACCATTTGAACCTATTATGCTTCATTTAGTTGAACAGATTGCCGAACTACAAAAAGTTGGTCATCATGTTGTATTAGTAAGCTCAGGCGCTGTTGCTTCTGGTCGAAAAGTCGCAAGCCAATTTCTTGGTCGTCAATATGGCGGTTCAATAGGAGAAAAACAAGTTCTAGCGTCATTAGGGCAATATGAGTTGATGCACGTTTACGCCTCTATGTTAAAAAAGCATAACATGCTTGCATCTCAATTGTTACTTACAAAACAAGATTTTCAAACGAGACAGCACTATTTGAATATTTCGAGATTACTTCGTGAAATTCTAGATCATAGAAATATTGTGCCTATTATCAATGAGAATGATAGCGTTGCTATTGAAGAGCTGATGTTTACTGATAATGATGAACTATCAGGTCTTATCGCAACGATGATAAATGCTGATAAACTAATTATTTTGAGTAATGTTGAAGGTGTTTATACCAAACATCCTAATGAGGCTGGCTCAGAATTAATTTCAATGATTAATCCAAAGCATGATTGGCCTGAAGTTTCTACTGTAAAAAGTCTTCATGGCAGAGGTGGAATGATTAGCAAGCTTGGAACGGCTCGAAAAATGTCCAATCTTGGAGTAACAACGCACATAGCGAGCATTAATCATCCTTCAGTGATTATGCGCATCCTCAAAGACGAAGCTTTGGGTACAACTATTTTGCCTACTAAAAAAAGGTCAAATATAAAAAGATGGATTGCTTATAGCGAACAAAAGACAGGATCAATTACGATAAACTCCTGTTTAGTAAACATTATAAAAGAGAATAAACGAATTATTAGCATCTTACCTGTTGGAATTGAAAAATCTACTGGTGATTTTAAGCGAGGAGATCTGATAGAAATACTGACACCAAATGATGAAAAAATAGGGATTGGCCTTGCAAAATATGATGTGGCTAAACTCAATGAGTATTTAGGTCAATCATCAAAGCCTGAATTTATTCATTATGATCATTTACATATTTTTTAAGGGATTTTCATGATTGAAGAAATCGTTAAAAAACTTAAAGCAACTAAAAAAGCCAGTTATGGTTTAAGATTTATTGATGAAGAAGAACAGAATAAAGTATTATTAAATCTAGCAAATCGATTACGGAAATCTGTCAATGAAGTAATTGAGGAAAACAAAAAAGACTTAGAATTGATTAATAAAGAAGATCCTAAGTACGATCGTTTGCTCTTATCTAAAGAGCGAATTGAGGCAATGGCAGCTGATATTGAAACAGTGGCTTCCTTGCCCCATTCAAAAACAAAAATTCTAGATCAAAAAAAACTTCCTAATGGCCTAATTATTCAGAAAGTTTCTGTTCCATTAGGAGTTGTTGCTATTATTTATGAATCACGCCCTAATGTAACTATTGATGCTTTTGCTTTATGCTTTAAAACAGGCAATGCTTGTGTTTTGAAAGGTGGAAAAGAAGCCTACCATACTAATCTGTTTTTAGTTTCATTGATTCACCAAGTCCTACATGAGCATGATATCAATGAAGCTATTGTTTATTTATTGCCATTAGGACGAGAAGCCACTCATATTCTTTTGAAAGCCAATCAATTCGTAGATGTTTGTATTCCAAGGGGAAGCCAATCATTAATCAATTTTGTACGTGAACATGCAAGAATACCTTTTATTGAAACAGGTGCCGGCATTGTTCATATTTATTTTGATCAAAGTGGTGATATAGAAGACGGTTGTTTAATCATTGATAATGCTAAAACAAGAAGAGTGAGTGTTTGCAATGCACTCGATATATTAGTTATTCATAAAGATCGATTGGTTGATTTACCATTAATAGTAAAATCACTTGCCAATAAACAGGTTGAAATTTTTGCAGATAAACTGAGTTACCAGGCAATTAAAGCGTTTTATCCCCAAAAGTTACTTCACAAAGCAACACCCGATGATTTTGGTCAGGAATTTTTATCTTATAAAATGGCGATAAAAACAGTTGCTTCGGTAGAAGAAGCAGTGAGTCATATTATGGAGCATAGTTCGGGTCATAGCGAAGCGATTGTTGCTGAAGATCAAGCAGTCATTGGTTATTTTCTAGATCATATTGATGCTGCAGCTGTTTATGTTAATGCTTCGACGGCATTTACCGATGGTGGACAATTTGGAATGGGCGCTGAAATAGGAATTAGTACGCAAAAATTGCACGCTCGTGGACCTATGTCTTTAGATGCTTTAACCAGCTATAAATGGGTTGTTTTTGGTGAGGGTCATATTAGGCCTTAATGTGGTGGAATTTATGTCACATCAAGTGTTAAAAATGGCTATGGCAACATTGCAAAAGCTATTGCCAAAAGTTTATCTAACAGTGATCGTTACCAATAACATACACCTTCAACGCTTATTAAAAGACTGTTACCAGTCCTAAAATATGCTAAACTACAAATGTAGCATATTAAAATAAAAGTAGTATAACATTACAATGGTGGTTATCATGGGCATTCCAATTAGAATTAATGAATCAATTTATAATGACGCGAAGAAGGTTGCATCAGCGGAATTTCGTTCTATTCCCAATCAAATAGAGTATTGGGCTAAATTAGGGAAATGCGCCTTAGATAATCCTGATTTGCCTGTAGAGTTTATAAGGGATGTGCTCCTTTCTAAACTACAGGATAAATCATTGGCAGAACCATTTTATTTTAAAGACAAAAGTGAGTGATATTCAAATTAGGCAAATGCCAGCCTTTAAAAAGGCTTACAAAAAGTTGGCAAATACTCATAAAATGGCTGTGAATAATGCTATCCATGCAATAGCTAACGATCCCGGTATAGGTGAAGAAAAAAAGGGGGATTTATCTGGGGTGTATGTTTATAAATTCAAAATTAACCATCAGCAAATGCTGTTGGCATATGAATGGGATTGTGAAAACAGAATTCTATTGGCTCTTGGAGTCCATGAAAGCTTTTATCGTGATCTTAAAAGAAAATAGTAAATCATGGAGGTTTAAAAGTGGGCAGAAAAACAGTGTGTCGCGTTCTTTTTTGTTTCATACGTGAACTATGACCAATTTAAAATTGGTTTTGAACAAGGAATTGTTTTATGTTTATTTGCACGTTCCTTTTTCTACTATATAGAAGGAAAGGATGCAAAATTATTGCCCCCATATGACGGTACTGAATATACAACAACAATGAATTGAAGAGAGGTGGCTGTAATAGCGTTACTGCTAATAAGTGCAATTATCGGAAGCGATGAAATGGCATTGAGAAGATAATTAATATGCATAAGCAAAACCAGATTGAAGAACTATAATTGTAACAGAGGCAACCATGGCAGGAACTATTGTGAATCACAGCGAAGAAACCCGATTTGCTCTTATGGAGCAGTCTATGAACCATATGACTCAATCTTTACAGAGACTTGAAATTAAAATTGATCAACAGTTTGAAAAAGTTGATCGAGACATTAAAGACGTAAAGCAAGACGTCAAAGAGGTTCAAAAAGAACTAAAAGGGGAGATCCGCAGCAATTTCTTTTGGACTTTAGGTCTAATTGGCACGGTATTTGCGGTGATGGCTCACGGATTGCATTGGTTTTAATCAAGCAATGACAGCCACCCGATTCATGCTGATAAAGCAACCGTCCTTCATTCCAGGAGGGCAGTCTGCATCCATGACGTTATACCAGGGAACTTTTGAGTAGGTGTTAAATCTAAACCGGTTTAAATCCTCATTCTCAAGAACAGAAACTCCATCTGAGTTGTGCTCCACTTTAATCACTGTCTTAGGGTGTTGCTCATGAGGAAAGAACAACTGAGTTCCTTCAATCACTTGATACACGTATACCCATTCTATTTCACTGGGTGGATATATAGGGTGTTTTGTTTTATCAAAATGAATCAGGTTCATACAGCAGCCTAATAAAAACAGTGTAGCTCAACAGTTCAGAATGTGAATGGTACAGTTCACAATGCGAATACATATCAATATTCTCTTCAGGAGTTTATGAATAAATGGGGGATAGAATACGAATTGGAAAAAGAATCCACCCAGTTTGATGAAAATGATTTAACGCAAAATAGAAATGAACTTAATCAAGCTTATTATGCATATGATGAATATCGAGAAGAGCACACCGACCCCACACCAGTTAAGTCTGATTATTTCGATAATCAGACCGTATTTAATAGGTGAGTTTACAATGAAACAATGAAAAAGGGGTTTAACGAGTATCAGGATAACCTCGTAGATATTCAAGGGAAAGCAATGTCGAATGAAGATCAAATCGATGCCCGTTGGTTAAAAAAGAATATTATGTCGCAATCACTGCCGAATGGACTTTGTTCTTTACCTTTAACACAACAAAAATGCCCTCATGCAAATGCATGCTTGACTTGTACCCACTTTAGAACCTCAAAACAATATTTACCTCAGCATAAGAATCAATTAATAGAAACAAATAAACTAATTGAGAATGCAAAGCAAAATGGTTGGAAACGCATTGAGGAACCGATAAATTTGCTTTTTCTAAAAATCTCTCACTGGATTTACCTTCAAAAAGCGGCCCTTCGCGGTAGAGGATATCGCCTTTACTATTATGAAATAAAATACCTGACCAAGAATGATTAATAATAAAAGGCAAGATTAATGCTTTTTCTTTATCACTATTAGCATGATTATAAGTTTCTAGTGTTTGTAAAAAGGAAACTTTTTTTGAAGTCGATTGTTCAAATGCTTTCTCCAGCAATGCATAGTGCTCTTTTAGAAGATCTGGTTGATCTTTAATGAGTTTAAGCGAGAGAATAAGAATTTTATCGCTATCATTAATTATGTATTGCTCGGCAAGCCCCAATTCCATAGCAGCAATAGTCCACGAAGCACAACCAGAAAAAGGCTCTATGCAACGCTTATATTTTTTTCCATCATTATTAAATTGAATAATTGAAAAATGTTCTTTAAGCCAACTGCTATCAGGATGCATATGGCCAGATGTATCAGGCAGACTTAAAAAACGATTCCCAAGGTAATGTCAAGGACCACCATAGTTTTTATTAAATTGAACAGAATTCATATGTTTTCCTGAGAACTAACAAGCCAAATAGTTTAATGAAAAATGAGTATCAAAATTATCACGGCCAACACTTCTTGAGTGAGGCTTTATATTAACCTCAATATCCTGGTTAAGCAAAATCAAGAAAGTGATCAGCTTGTCAATTGAAAAGCCAGATAATTGGCCTCTAGATAGCCTGGATACTTTCGGCTGATCAATTCCCAAAAGCTTTGCTGTTTCAATTTGAGTAAGGCTTTTCTCGGCAACAACTCTATTAATAACCATAGCAAACTTAGCTTTTAGCAAATGTTCGTCTGCATCACGATAACCCAAATCCTGGAAAACATTTCCAGATGATTTTGTAAATTTTAACTCTTCAGAATCACTCATAGTTCACCTCTTTGTAAGGCCATTTTTAGTTGCTTCAACCTGGTTTCAATGATATTTAAATCAGGCTTAGGTATTTTAATACCAGATTTTGATTTTTTCTGGAATGCGTGCAGGACGTATAAACAATCATCAAGATTTACTACATAAACAGCCCTATAAGCATCTGTATTAAAATCGCTCACAATTTCATAAACACCAGAACCATGCCCTTTAAACATTTTCATTGTTGAATAAGTGTTTCCCATTTGAGCACAATGTAATGCATAACCTATTTCATCTTGTACTTCATCAGGAAATGATTTTAAATCATCTAGGCTTCGACCAAGCCACACTAATTCTTTCACAACTAATCCTGTATATTGATATAATATGCCAAAAATAGCATAATTTCAAGATTGAAGCAATATAGGTAATTAATTATCAACTAACTTATTGAACAATAGAAATAAAATAAATAGAATATGCGTTGTGCACGTTCTATACGGTTTATCTAAAGTTCTTTTAATCTATATAATCAGACTTAATGTAAGAAGTGTAGTTAATGTAACTTAAGTGATTTGTTCAAATAAACATCAAAAAATTTTCTTATAATGATTTTGAGAGTCATGCATGAGAGTTTAATTTAAATGTTTAAATACGACATTGCTTGATCAATGATCATTATTTATCTCAGTGACCAGATACGAATGTATCAGGCGCTTTATTGACCCTTTTATCGTTTTTTATTTACATTCTGGGGTTCGCTTCCATGATCCTGAATATTTTCGGTGGCAGGAAAATTTTTAAAGAGGCCATTGTTTATTAATAAACTTGCTTTATCCCATAAAAAATAACCGCTATAAACGATCCCGGCACCCGCTGCAACGCGAGCAGTGTCTTCTACCATTGATTTAGATGCTTGAAATAAAATAGAATACAGGCGTCTGCTGAACATATTTATCTGTCCTTAATTGGATGGCGTGACTTTAAGTTCCATTATTGTACAATAAATTAGATTGTATATCCATTTTTGACTGGCTGTTCATGATGTTGTGATTGCCCACAGCAGCAAGAAGCTGGTTGCATGCCACAATCTCTGGGTAACCGGACAAGACGCCGTACGTAGACCTCATTAAAAGTTAAGGCTAATTTGAATTTTTTGTCCAGCACAAAGATTTTTTAATTAATAGTGCCTTTTATTAATATTTTGTTAATAAAAATTGGTTAAATTAATTAAAAACAAAACATATTATAAGTAATTAATTATGCAAGAACCTCAAAAAGCTAATAGAAATTCAGATGAGAGTCGTAATAATCAGCTAATAACACCTTCTCTGGCCAATTTATCTGCTAAAACAGCCATTATTTCTTTTTCTGTTTCCGTTGCTACCCAGCCATTTCAAGCCAAATTAAATCGAATGCAATTTCCATCAGCGGTAAGTAGCGGGCTTTTTCGCAGCATGTATCGAGGTTTTTTGCCTCATGCAATTGCAGGCCAACAACGGGGGGTTGTAACTGTAACAGCCAAACAGACGAACTCTAATCGGGAAGTAGCAAATGAAGGATCAGGAGAGAAAGAACTACCTGTTAAACAACGTTGGCTTGGGACATTCCTGTTTTCTCAAGCTGACCTATTGTTAGCTAATGCTCTAAATAGCAAATCCAAGATGGAAAGCACAGGTATTATTCCCAAAACTAATTTTAAATGGTTTTTAACCCACTATTTAAAACTAACGAGCTTAACCTGGGGATCTCGTTCCATAGCAGGCTTTATTAATTTTGCTGCTATAGGTTTTGTAGGAGATTACATCAGTTCATTTTATAAATTTAACAATGATTTTTATAACAAATTGCTGGGTGGAGCAACTGCTGGTGCTATAACTACATTTTTTACAACCATTCCTAACTCGTATGCGGACAAAAAAATACTCGCATCAAAAATGGAAAATGGACGTTTATTAACGACAACATCTTTTTCTATGTTTCAAAGTATAAAATCGCATGTAACTAACACGGGTGTGAAAGAAGCATTATTAACATTTATAAAAGTGAATTACTTGAAAGAATCTTTAGTAAGATGCCCTCAGGCTGCTTTAACTTTTAGTATTATTTTCGGCCTTGATAATTTAATAGGGCCTGAGCCATTAAAAAAAATATGGCCTGGAAAAATTGAAGACATTGACTCTGAAAAATTAAATACTCCTTAGCATATAGAGCCATTTTTTCACGATGCAAAGCGTTTTGCTTATTTGCTCCAGCTCCCTGTTTTAAAGAGGAAGCTACGGAGAATAAATTAAAATTGAGAGGACCAGACAAATTACATAAGTTTTATTATCCAGTTTCCTAACCAACCCTGCTTTTTGCCTCTCTCCAAATGGCCATTAATTCGTTAAAAGGTTTTCCCTGCAAATTAGGGAGATGCTTTTGTTGGGCAATTGCTTTAACAGCGTGAAATCTTCGCTCAAATTTTCCCACTGTTTTTTCCAGTGTTTCTTCAGGGGAAAATTGACAAAAGACACATAGAGAGAATACCGCGTGCAATAAATCCCCTATTTCTTCTTGTAATGCGGAGCGATCATTTTTATGTTCTGATTTTAAATGCTCGATAACTTCAACACACTCACTTTTTATCTGCTCCATAATTTGATCAGTCGTTTCCCACTGAAATCCAAATTCAGCCGCTTCATGCTCTAGAATAGCGATTTTTTCCAACAAACCTGACAATCAACTCACCTCAAGAATTAACTCTATCCCTTAAAATACTACAAAAAACAACCTGCAAAAAGATAATTGAGACAAAAATTTTTATCATTAACTAATACCCGGTTTACTGGTTTCATCTGAAATTGGAAAATGAAATTGATTTTCAAATTCTTGCTCCCATTTAAAAAAATCAGGAAAGTCATCAGCAAATATTTCTGGTGTAGCAGAAAAAATTGCCATTAAATCACAAGTAACAATTTCCTTATATTCAGGTAGACGAATTTTCTTATGGATGAGTATAGAAGTAATTAATAATTCATTAACCGAAGCACTACCTCTATTGAAAGGCATGGCTTGAGTTAAATGCCAGCTTAATTTGGCGAGCGTTTTTATAAAATTTAAAAACTTATCTTTATCCTGATAATAATTTTCATCCAGCATAAGTTCATCATAAAGAGGAGAATAATTCGTTAGAAGAAGTATTGAAATCTTTGCTTTTTAGAATGGAAGGATCCAGCAATTTTCTAATTGTTCCAGTTATACTTAGTAGTTCCTCAAAAGAAGGATTTTTCTTTATAATTTTAGCAATAACCTTACTTGCTTTAAAACAATCAAAAGCAAACTGACTGTTCTCCCAAATAGCTTTTAATAAATTAGATTGAGCTACAAAAGGATATTTTTCAACTTCATGCGGTTTCATATAAATAAAAATCATCACTACCTTATCAAATTATAGATGATATAGTGAAAAAATTATTTATTTTAGATTTAAATTTTACGCCTAAGCCTCAGTATAATAACCGTAAGACTTAAAACTCACGGTTATTCATACAGAATTTTTTGCATTGCCAATTAAAGAGCCAGTAACGTTAAATTGCCTCAAAAACTGCCGCGGCTCCCATACCCGTACCTATACACATAGTCACCATACCATAACGTCCTTTTATACGACGAAGACCGTGTAATAATGTAGCAGTTCTGATTGTTCCGGTTGCTCCTAAAGGATGTCCTAACGCAATAGCACCTCCTAAAGGATTAACTTTATCATAGGGTAAATCCAATGTCTTGATCACCGCTATAGCCTGAGCCGCGAATGCTTCATTAAGCTCTATCCAATCGAGTTGATCAAGGGTAATACCTGCTTTTTTTAGAGCGATGGGTACCGCATTAATGGGGCCAATACCCATAACCTCTGGCGGTACACCGGCCACAGCAAAACTGAGTAAGCGCCCTATGGGCTGTAAATCATATTGCTTGAGTGCCTGCTCATTGGCTAAAAGTGCAATACCCGCTCCGTCACTTGTTTGAGAGCTATTCCCTGCCGTTACTGTACCTTTTAAAGCAAATACGGGTTTAAGGCGAGCGATGACATCATAAGAGGTATCAGCGCGAGGTCCTTCGTCTTCACTAATAACCCGTTTTTTATTAATTAATTCAGAAGAATCCAAATCCACATGACGAACCGTAATTTCGATAGGACTTATTTCTTCCTGAAAATCACCTCGTCGTTGCGCGGCTATGGCACGCCGATGACTTTCAGCAGCAAATTCATCCTGTTGTTCTCGACTCACTTCCCAGCGTTTAGCCACATTTTCCGCAGTAATTCCCATACCATAGGCAATAGCAACGTGTTCCTTATTAAAAATTGCAGGATTAGCAGTATATTTATTACCGCCCAAAGGAACCATCGACATACTTTCTACGCCACCAGCCAGAGCAAGCGACATATTTCCCTGATGGATGGATGCAGCAGCCGTTGCAATACTTTGTACGCCTGAAGAACAAAATCGATTAACAGTCATTGCGGGCACTGATTGTGGCATATCAGCAAGCAGTGAAGCAATTCGGGCAACGTTCATGCCTTGTTCTGCTTCAGGCATTGCACAGCCTATAACTACATCGCCTATAGCTTCCCAATCGAGAGATTTATTACGTTTTTTCAATGTTCTTATCGTATGAGCGAGTAAATCATCCGGTAAAGTATGTTTGAATACTCCTCTTGGTGCTTTCCCCACGGGAGTACGTAATATGTCCACTATATATACATTTGTCATTACCAATCTCCTTACGGTGTACTGATTAATTACGTAACGGCTTACCCGTTTCCAGCAGGTGCGTGATGCGGTCTTGAGATAAAGAAGTGGCTGCCAAGGTCATAAAAGCCTCTTTTTCGAGCCGGAGTATCCATTTTTCGTCAACCAGCTCCCCCTGATTTACATCCCCTCCGCAAAGCACTTTCGCTAATTCATTGGTGATAAAGTAATCATGTTGAGAAATAAACCCGCCTTCCAGCCAATTAACCAAGCCTGCCTGCAAACGAGCATGCCCTTCTCGGCCCGCTACTTTAAATGAGGTTTGAAGAGGAGGTTGATAATTAGCGGCTTGTAAAACTTTAATTTCGGCAAGAGAAGCAAATAACACTTCGTTGACGTGCATGAGCCAGCGATCCTTATCACGAAGATACCCTTTCTGTTTTGCTTCAACTGCACTGCCGGCAACAAAAGCGGTGGCAATTTGCTGAAAATACGGTTGAATGAAATTCATTAAATCAGTATTTTGTGCCATAGAGGCTGAGCGCATGGCCAGTTCTTTACAACCACCCCCTGCGGGAATAAGACCTACTCCTGCCTCAACCAAACCCGGGTAAGCTTCAAAAGCTGCGATAACAGCATCACAATGCATTATTAATTCACAACCGCCACCCAGAGCACGGCCCCGTAATGCAGCAACTGTTGGAATGGTGGAGTATTTTAAACGCATTACCACACGTTGGAACTGACTTATCATTGCCTCCAGAGCATCCATTTTATTAGCATGGATTAAAGCGGCAACACCCCGTAAATCTGCACCGGAACAGAATGTTGTCGTATCAGGTTGATAAATAATCAAGCCCTGCCCCTCTTTTTCTACTTTTTCTATTGCCTGCTCAAGACCGTCCAAAACAGCTTGCCCAATAGTATTTGCTTTACTTTTAAAATTCACCACAGCAACATCATCTTTCAGATGCCATACATGTACACCTTCATTTTCAAATAGAGTTGTAAAATGAGAAGCAGACTCGTTTAAAACTCTATCCGGGAAAAACTGACGTTGATAAACAGGAAGCTGACTACGAGGATTATAAGCATCGTCCTGTGGTGAATAAGCGCCTTCTTTTTTGTAAAAATTATCTATTTTATTCAGCCAATCGGGTAATGGTGCCTGGCTTAACGTTGTTTTTGTAACAATACCTTGCCCTATAATTGATTGCATTTCTGTAAAACCTGCCAGTTGCCAGGTTTCAAAAGGACCTTGCTGCCAACCAAAGCCCCAGCGGATGGCCAAATCCACATCACGAACATTATTAGCAATACCTTGCAAATGATAAGCACTATAATGAAAAAGATCGCGGTAACAGGCGAGTAGGAATTGGGCCTGTTTATCTTTGGAAGCCACAAGTGATTGTATGCGCTGAGTCGGTTCCTTTATTTTCATGATGTTCTTTACTTCATCACTAAGCTCTCCTTGCGCTGGTCGATAATTGCCTGAATCCACATCAAATACTTCAATAACCTTACCATTTTTACGGTAAATGCCCTGACCGGTTTTTTGCCCCAGATGGCCATCCTGAATAAGTTGGGTAAGCCAGCCAGGTAAAGTGAACAGTGTATGCCAGGGATCTTCTTTTAATTGCTCTTGCATGGTATGAACAACATGCTGCATGGTATCCAGCCCCACTACATCCATTGTTCTAAAGGTTGCTGATTTGGGACGACCCAGTAGAGGCCCAGTCAAGGCATCAACCTCATCCAGACCCAGTTTCATGGTTTGCGCATGATGCAGAGTTATCAACAAAGAGAAAACACCAATACGGTTTGCAATAAAATTCGGCGTATCTTTGGCACGAACAACACCTTTACCCAAACGGCTTGTTAACCAGGTTTCCAAATGATCGATCAATTGCGGCAAGGTAGTATTTGCGGGAATTAATTCCGCTAAATGCATATAGCGTGGCGGATTAAAAAAATGAACCCCACAAAAGCGTTGACGATGTTTTTCAGGCAAGACACTGGATAATGTATTGATACTCAATCCAGAGGTATTGCTAACCAAAATTGCATTTTGATTTAAATAAGGGGAAATACGTTTGTAAAGATCTTCTTTCCAATCAAGGCGTTCAGCAATTGCTTCAATGATCAGATCGCAATCAGCCAAATCGGCTAAATTTTTTTCATAATTGCGTGCCTGTAATAAAAATGCTGTTTGCGGAGTAGCCAAGGGGGTTGGCTTTAATTTCCCCAGATTTGCAATGGCTTTATCCACCAATGCGTTATCTGCTCCTTCTTTTGCTGCCAAATCAAATAATAAGGTTTCAATACCTGCATTGACACAATGTGCTGCAATTTGTGCTCCCATGACCCCGGCACCGAGAACAGCAACTTTCTTAATAAAAAAAGCATCCTTCATGTTCCATGTCCTCTCAATTGAAATAAATAATCACTACATTCCAGGTCCCGCGGATAAGCGCGGTACGTTGAGATCGTTAAAAATCAAAACTGAAATTAAGATAAATTAAAACGAATCCCCTGAGCCAAAGGTAAGGCATCACCCCAATTGATAGTGTTAGTCTGGCGCCGCATATAAGCTTTCCATGAATCTGAACCTGATTCTCGACCGCCACCTGTTTCTTTTTCACCACCAAAGGCTCCTCCTATTTCGGCTCCTGACGTACCAATATTAATATTGGCAATGCCGCAATCGCTACCTGATGCGCTTAAAAAGCGTTCAGCGTTTTTCAGATTTTGCGTAAATAAAGCAGAAGACAACCCTTGAGGAACACTATTTTGTAAGATAATCGCTTCTTCCAGGGTACGATAAGACATGACATAAAGAATCGGGGAAAAAGTTTCCTCCTGCACAATATCCCAATCATTTTTTATTTCCGTAACCAAAGTCGGTTGTACAAAATAACCTGTTTTATTGAGTACTTCTCCGCCGAATGCAAGTTGCCCGCCAGCTGCCTTTATCCGCTCGATAGCCCGTTTGAATTGAATAACCGCTTGCTCGTCAATTAATGGTCCCATCAGATTTTTGCTATCAAGCGGATCCCCTATCGTTATTTGCTCATAAGCATGTCGGAGGCGTTTAACAACGTCCTTATACATTGATTCGTGCACGAATAAACGTCGTGTTGAGGTACAACGTTGGCCAGCCGTGCCAACCGCGCCAAAGACAATGGCAGGAATTGCCAGATTCAAATCGGCTGATTCATCCACAATAATGGCATTGTTACCCCCTAATTCAAGAATGGTTTTGCCAAGACGTCCTGCTACTTTTGTCGCAACCTGCTTTCCGACAGCCGTTGATCCTGTAAATGAAATTAAAGGAATGCGTGGATCAGTTACCATTGCTTCCGCTATTTCATGAGATTTGGGAATGATTAAGGAAAAAATTTCCGGGCAATGATTTCTTTGCAATACTTCATTACAAATATGTTGCACAGCTACTGCACAAAGTGGTGTTTTTGCTGAAGGCTTCCACAAAGTAACATTACCACAGACTGCTGCAATAAAAGCATTCCAGGACCATACAGCCACAGGAAAATTAAACGCTGAAATAACACCGACAATCCCATAAGGATGCCATTGTTCATACATTCGATGGTTAGGTCGTTCAGAATGCATGGTATTACCATACAACATACGTGATTGACCCACGGCAAAATCAGCGATATCAATCATTTCCTGTACTTCCCCGTCACCTTCCTGTTTGGACTTTCCCATTTCAAGGGAAACTAAAGTGCCTAAATGGTCTTTATTTTCACGCAAAGATTGTCCTATTTGCCGAACGATTTCTCCCCGCTGGGGTGCCGGGATCTGGCGCCAGAGGGCAGCTGCTTTTTCTGCTCTCTCCAAAACATGTTGATAATCCTGCATGGAGCAAGCGGCTATTTCAGCAAGTTTTTCGCCATTGGATGGGTTAAATGAAGAAAGCGTCCCCGCACCTGTTTCACTATGCCATCCCTGTCCACTAAATGCTCCGGGATTCATTTCTTTTATATGCAGATGTTTTAGTAAATCCATTACTACTCCTTTAAGAATAATGTTGGCCAAAGCGATTGGCGAGTATGTCAGTCAGGTTGAAATTTTCCTGTAATATCAACCCCTTGTATTCATTAGTTTGCCCCATCACCAAATCAACGACAGCGCAGACTCCCGCCGCAGTACTTACCTGGATAGCTGACCATTCCAATTCTCGAATTGTTTCCGGATAGACTTTCCTGACATAACTTTTTTCGGTTAATTCACCCTGTTTGATTCCTTCTACAGTGACGTAAACAATCACTATATCCTGATAGGTTTTAGGGATAGCCCGCTCCAGAATTCGCTTGAGGGTATCACGATCTTCATTGAGTTTAAGATCATTCATTAACAGACGCATTTTTTCACAATGTCCGGGATAACGCATGGTTTTATAATTCAGACTTTGAATTTTATCCTTATAAAGATCAGCCAGACTACCCAAGCCACCGGAAGTATTGAACGCCTCGTATTCACAACCATCAATTTGAATCGATTCCCGTCCTTCTAATGGTTTAAGAATAATTGGTTTCCCTCCCTCAATCCCATAACAGGGATTGCCATATTCATTTATTATTCCATCCGTTGACCAGGTTAAAGAATAGTGGAGTGCATTACTCGCGCGTTGAGGTAGTGCACCCACACGCAGCTTTGCATGATGGCATTGCTCAAATTCTTTCATTAAACTATTGGCGGCGATACTGATAAATCCTGGTGCAAGGCCACATTGAGGTACAAAAGCAGTTTCAGCTTTTTCCGCAATGGCTTTCACTGCGTCTGTAACAGATGTATCTTCGGTAAGGTCAAAGTAATGTACTTTTGCCGCTTTTGCTGCCTCGGCAACATGCGTATTAAGAAAATAAGGAAGGCTGGAAATAACGGCAACAATTTCATGTTCAATAAAGTAAGCCTGTAAAGCTTCCTGCTCTTTGACATCAAGTGCCACGGTTTTAATCTCTGGCATGACTTGCAACAGGCGAATAACGTCTGTTCCGGAAAATTGTAAATCAGCTAAATGAACTTCATAATCACCACTGTCTGCGAGTAAACAGGCTATTAAACTTCCAATTTTTCCCGCGCCTGTAACCATAACGTTATACATCCTTTCTCCCTCTTTTTGTAAAACGAGCCGTCATCGTACACTAAAAAAACAGTACTTGAATAGACTTGCCTTTTCCCAAATCTCGAAAAACTGGCCTTTGACCTGTAATAATCTTGACCTTTATGAGCCAGTATCTTATCGTCACTTCATGTCTCTGATTATGTAATGACAATGATTCAAACGGCTGTCATCAAAAAATGGGGTATTTCGGCAAAGGCTATTCATTACAGTCCTTTTTTGCGCGCTTTTTGTTTCGGATTACTGTTGCCTCTAAGTTTTGCTCCCTTCCACTTGCCTGGTGCTGCTATTCTGGCCCTTGCTCTTTTTTATATTCAAATAAACAATGGAAACAGTCGACATGCTTTCTTAAAAGGTCTGTTTTCAGGTTTGGGGTATTTTGGACTGGGGATTTCGTGGATTTTTGTCAGTATTCATGAATACGGGCATCTTAATACTTTTATCTCTGCGTTAATTACCTCTCTTTTTTTACTTTATTTATCATTATTTTTAGCGCTGGCGGCTTTTATTTTTAGAAAACTTGTCAGAAACCCCCATTCTGTTTTTTCCTGTTTGTTATTTAGCTCACTCTGGATTTTATTTGAATACTTACGATCCACCTTGCTAAGCGGATTCCCCTGGTTGCTCCTTGGTTTTGGGCAATTTGACGCGCCGGCTAAATACCTACTACCCGTTTTAGGAGTCTATGGTGTTGGATTTTTAACCTGTTTTGCTGCGACTCTACTTGCAGTCAGTGTGCAACAGCGTGGTTTCAAACAATCTGTCGGTCTTGTCGCTTTTGTCGCCTTAGTTCTCTCTCCCTCTTTGTTTAAAAATATAACCTGGTCTCAGGAAGCCAACACACCTGTCTCTGTAGGGATTATTCAAGCTAATTTATCCATGCGGGATAAATGGGATGAAGATCTTTTTTGGCAATTATTAGCACGCTATAAGCACGATACAGAAGAATTACTGGGTACCAATCTGATTGTCATGCCAGAATCAGCAATTCCGTTGCCTCCCAGCTATATTGGTGATTATCTGAATGAAATACACAATCAGGCAAAAAAAGCCGGGAGTGCAGTCATATTGGGGATTCCCCAACCAACTACTGCTGATGAAAATTATTTTTTTAATGCATTGATTGCTTTGGGACAAGCAAAGGGGGTTTACGCCAAGCAGCACCTTGTCCCTTTCGGTGAATACATTCCTAAACCTTTTCATTACATTAGTAACTGGTTAGCTATACCGGATGCCAATTTAAAACCGGGAAAAAATAATCAGGACTTAATTAAAATTACAAAACATCCTGTTGCTACTTTAATTTGTTACGAATTAGCATATGGTGATTTATTACGTCGCCAGCTCCCCGAAGCGGAATGGATTATCTCAATCAGCGATGATGGCTGGTTTGGGCATTCACTGGCTATGTATCAACAACAACAAATGGCCCAGGTACGTTCGCTGGAAACAGCGCGTTATCAGGTTATCGCCAATAATGATGGTTTATCCTCAGTGGTTAATACTCAAGGAGAAGTCGTAGCTTTTTTACCTGCTTTTCATGCCGGAATACTTAAAACAACCCTTTTCCCGGCAACAGGTATAACACCCTGGATTTATTTGGGGGATACGCCGATGTTACTATTTTGTGCATTAATTGTTCTTGTTTATACGAGTTATTGTATTATTAAACAAAAAGTAAACGCTTAACCTATTGCTGCTAAGCACAAGAGGCGTTATTCTTACCAGCTCTATTGAAATTTATCTTATGACTATGGATAACAGCTATAAACCACGTGAAATTGAAGAACAAGCCCAACAGTATTGGCTTAAAAAACTATCGTTTAGTGTCTCAGAAGACTTAAATAAAGAAAAATTTTACTGCTTATCCATGTTTCCCTACCCCAGTGGTACTCTGCATATGGGACATGTTCGTAACTACACCCTGGGCGATGTTATTTCCCGTTATCAACGCGCTTTAGGGAAAAATGTCCTGCAGCCTATTGGTTGGGACGCATTTGGCCTGCCAGCAGAAAACGCTGCCATCAAGCATGGCATTCATCCTGCTGAATGGACAAGAAAAAATATTGCTTCCATGAAAGAGCAATTTTTAAAATTAGGCAATGCCTATGATTGGAAACGGGAAATTACTACTTGTGATCCGGATTATTATCGTTGGGAACAGTGGTTTTTTATTAAACTTTATGAAAAAGGATTAGTTTACAAAAAAAACGCCGTTGTGAACTGGGATCCTGTCGATCAAACAGTACTTGCCAATGAGCAAGTCATTGACGGACGCGGTTGGCGTTCTGGCGCATTAGTTGAGCGCCGTGAGATTTCCCAATGGTTTATAAAAATTACCAATTATGCGGATGAGCTGCTACGTGATCTGGATACCCTGGATGAGTGGCCCGCTCAGGTAAAACAAATGCAGAGAAACTGGATTGGCCGTTCTGAAGGCTGTGAAATCAGTTTCAAAATTACCGGGTTTACTAAACGTTTAAAAATCTACACCACCCGTCCCGACACACTAATGGGAGCAACCTATCTCGCTGTGGCGCCTGATCATCCATTAGCCAAAGAGGCTGCGAATCAACGTGCTGAGGTACGTGCTTTTATTGATAGCTGCCAGGGTGTCCGCATGGCTGAGGCTGATCTCGCCACAATGGAAAAACGCGGGATCGATACAGGGCTGAAAGCGACTCACCCTGTTACTGGTCTGGAGCTTCCTGTCTGGATTGCCAATTTTGTTTTAATGCAATATGGTTCAGGTGCCGTTATGGCCGTCCCTGCTCATGATCAACGTGACTGGGAGTTTGCACAAAAATATAATCTTCCCGTTAAAGAAGTCATAAAGCCAATGGATGGCACTTCCCATGATTACACAAAATCAGCTTTTACCGCAGAAGGCGAATTAATTAACTCAGGTTCTTTTGATGGGTTGTCTTCAGCAAAGGCCACCTTGCAGATTGCCAAATTCCTGGAAGAACAAGACGCGGGTAAAATGACTGTTAATTATCGTTTACGCGATTGGGGAGTATCAAGACAACGTTATTGGGGAACCCCTATACCGATGATCCATTGTGAAGAATGTGGCATTGTACCTGTGCCAGAGGAAGATTTACCCGTTACTTTACCAGAAGATATTGAATTGACAGGAAGTGGTTCTCCACTAGCGCAATGCAGTGAATTTGTGCACACAGAATGTCCGAAATGCGGACAAGATGCCTCCCGTGAAACCGACACTTTTGATACTTTTATGGAATCATCCTGGTATTATGCCCGCTTTGCCTGTAAAGGACAGGACAATGCCATGCTGGATGACAGGGCAAAATACTGGACACCGGTAGATCAATATATTGGAGGCATTGAACATGCCGTTATGCATCTTTTATATGCCCGTTTCTTCCATAAATTAATGCGTGATGAAGGTTTGGTTAATTCAGATGAACCTTTTAAAGCGTTGTTAACTCAGGGCATGGTCCTTAAAGATGGGCATAAAATGTCTAAATCACTGGGTAATGTAGTTGATCCTAATCATTTAATTGATACTTATGGAGCTGATACGGCCCGTTTATTCGTAATGTTTGCAGCCCCCCCTGAACAATCGCTGGAATGGTCTGACACTGCAGTAGAAGGTGCACACCGATTCCTGAAACGCATATGGACATTTGTACATCAGCATCAACAAATTTTTATAGACATTAATGATGCTATTTTGGTAGGCAACGGTCATATTGACTGGCATAATGTAGAGAGTCGACTCAAAAAATCCCGCTTGATTGTCCACCAGATTCTTGCCCAGGCAAGCCATGATTATGAGCGCCATCAGTTTAATACCGTAGTTTCTGGTTGCATGAAACTATTCAATGAACTATCTAATTATGAGGTTAAAACAGAAGACGATAACTATTTTCTTCATTCAGGGATCAGTATTCTTTTACGTCTTTTAGCACCCATTACTCCTCATATTTGTCATCATCTATGGTTACAGGCAGGCTTTGAAAAAGTCATTATTGATGCGCCTTGGCCTAAAGTAGATAAAAGTGCATTAAAAAGTGATGAACTTGATTTTGTGGTGCAGGTTAATGGTAAGCTAAGAGCGCAATTTACAGCAAATAGTGACGAAGCAGAAGAAACATTAGTCGAGATGGCCAAGCAACATGCTCATCCTTTTTTAGAGGGTAAAATAATCAATAAAGCGGTAGTCGTAACTCATCGCCAACTAATCAATCTGGTTGTTAGTTAATGAAAAAACAGCTTTTAATGTGGGCAGGTTTTTTATTATTAACAGGTTGTGGATTCCACTTGCGCGGATTTGTTGATATGCCTGCCTGGCTCAATAATGTTGCCATTGTGATACAAAATGCGCATCGGGATTTAGGACCTCTACTAAAAGATCAGCTGGAGTCCTATAACATCAAAGTGAATCCCAATCCAGGACAGGCAAGTTATTTGCTTATTATCGAATCAGATAGTATTCAACAACAAATGACAAACGTGAGTGCAAGTACAGCACCGCGTCAATATTTACTCATCTATGATGTACAATTTACTGTTGTAAAAGTAAAAGGCAATACTATTATTCCATCCAGCCATGTTTCTGTTACTCGACAGTTAACCGTAAATAACAATCGAATTTTAGGGTCAAACTCAGAAGAAGCTCAACTGCTCAGTGAAATGAGACGTGATGCTGCCATGCAAATAATGAATCAATTAGGTCGGGAAAACGGAAAATCGAGAACTCACATTAAATAATCCTGGGAACTATTTTGCTTTGCACTAAATAAGTCATTTATTTTTTGAGTAAGTTTTTCATTTTTTGTAAGATAGCTAAGTATCCATCAAAATACAATAATAAGATGCTTATTAAACAACACGATCTAAATTCTCATTTGCGTCAAAAATCAGGGGCGCTTTACATTTTAATTGGCCAGGATCTTTTCTTTTTACAAAGAGCAGCACAATCTATCAAATCTACCTGGCAAACTGCAAAATCAGACGAAACAGAAACCAAAGTTTTCTATATTAATAATCCTTCTGACTGGTCACTTCTGAATGAAGAAGTTAACAGCTATTCTCTATTTGCAACAAAAACCCTCCTTGATATCCGTTATGAAAAAAAAGTACTGGATGCAACCGGGAAGGACTTTCTAAGCCGTTATTTGAAAAATATCAATCCTTTTTGCCTTCTGTTACTACAAGCAGCCAATTTGCCACAGAAACAATTACAATGGTTAACAAATCATAATGATGCTCATATTGTGCAGGCAAATCCACTTCATGCCCAGGCTATGAAAAACTGGATAGCAGAAGAGTTACAAACCAAAGCAATAAAATATGAATCCCATATTCCAGAGCTGATTCAACAATATACTGAAGGGAATATGCTTGCCTGTGCTCAGGTTATCGAAAAGCTTGAGTTACTTGTGAATGAAGATACGATATTAACCACAGAAATGGTAAAAGAACAATTAAGCGATCAATGCAACTACCAACTTTTTGAGCTGGCTGATGCCTGTTTGTCGTTTAATGCTAATAAGGCAATTCAGATTTTACGCCATGCTTGCCATAGTAAAATAGAACCAACTCTTATTTTATGGTTGTTAACCCAGGAAATACGACTACTGATACAACTCATTGAATTAAGAGAACAATCCATATCATTTGCTACCGCCTGCACTCAATTAAAAATATGGCCCCAACGCGCGAGACTTTATCAAGCCATTTCAAAAAAAATAGAGCTTGATACCTTATTCGATTTACTGCAATTTTGCAAAACAGTCGACGAACGAATAAAATTAAGTCAAGGTCACCAAATTTGGCATGCATTAGAACAAATTGCACTCTCACTTTGTCTAACCAGGCAGGCAGGTTACTTTGCATAATTTTATTATTTATGGAGGGACGTTTGATCCCATACACAACGGCCATATTAATACAGCAATTAACATTCAAAATCATTTCAATTTTGATCGTTTTGTATTCTTGCCTTGTAAGGTACCCGTTTTAAAACATCGTGCGCTGGCCACAGCAAAACAACGTATTACCATGATAGAGCTTGCGTTAAGCGAGCAGGATAAAAACAGACATTTTACTATTGATTTATCTGAAATTAATCGAGATTCCCCTTCTTATATGGTTAATACGTTAGAAAATTTTCGTCAGCAGTTTGGAAATAATATAGCGATAGTTCTTATAATGGGCGCTGATACTTTTAATCAACTTCCACAATGGCATGCCTGGCAACAGATTCTTTCGCTGACAAATTTACTTGTTATTAAACGTCCGGGCAAAAATTATGATCGGGAAGCCCCTGAGCCTGTAAAAGAATTACTCTCTCACTATGAAACTCATGAGGATAAAGCCATAAGTCAACAGCCACATGGTTTAATCTATCGTTATAATGCGGGTAATTTTAACGTTTCATCAAGCTGGATACGTCAACAAATTCGCATTCACAATGAGCAGGCATTAAAAAATTACCTATCTGACAAGGTTCTGAAATACATCAAACAAAACAATTTATATTTAGAAACACATTGATTTTTAATCCATAGGCTTGTATAAAATTACTTTTTTAATAGTTAGTAAACGTTTAATTAGGGAAAATTTATGCAAAAGGATCAGCGCAAGCTATTATTTTTATCAAGTTTAGGTGGTATTTTAGAGTTTTACGATTTTATTATTTATGCTTTATTTGCCAGTTATATTTCTACTGCTTTTTTTCCTGCCACTAATGAGATCATTAGTTTATTAATTACCTTCTCAACCTTTGCCATCGGTTATCTGGTCAGACCATTAGGTGGTATTATCTTCGGTCATTTTGGCGATCGTATCGGGCGTAAAGCAACGTTTACTGTTTCGATTCTGATGATGGCGCTTGCTACTATAGGTCTGGGCCTTGTTCCCCCTTATTCTATGATTGGGATGAGCGCACCCATTTTAATTATTACTCTGCGAATTATTCAGGGATTTTCCATTGGGGGAGAAATTCCCGGGGCAATAACTTACGTAAGCGAATCCATGACAAAGCATAAGGGTTTGGCCTGTGGTGTCATTTTTTGTGCCCTTCTTGCAGGGATTGTGATAGGTTTTATTGTGCAATCCCTTGTTGTAACAATCTTCTCTGAAGAACAAATGCAAGCCTATGGCTGGCGAATACCTTTTATTATCGGCGGTATTTTGGGACTGCTAAGTTATTTGTTACGCCGGGAATTACATGAATCAGCAGCCTTCAGAGCCATTGAAAAATCTGTCGAAAAATTTCCTCTTCTTACGGTTTGTAAGCAACAGCCTGGAATTATTTTAGCCGGCGCCTTGATTATAGCGCTGTGTGCTGCAATTGTGACATTACTTTTTTTGTTTGTTCCCGCTTATTTCACTAAGGTTTTACATTTACCCTCGAATGCTTATATGTGGCAACGCACTACGGCTATTACTTTCGGTTCTATAATGTGTGTGTTTTTTGGCTACATGACCGATTTTATTGATGTAAAAAAAATCATCAGGGTATTGGTATTATTGACATTATTCAGCGCTTATCCTATTTTCATTATTTATTGTTATTATCCAATCCTTTATCCCCTTGCATTTACTATCAGCGCCTTTTTACTTGGACTTTCAGCCGGTGTAATTCCACGGTTGCTTAGTGAACTATTTCCCGCTAATGTTCGTTATTCAGGCATCGCGGTGAGTTACAATCTGGGATTTGCTATCTTCGGCGGTTTAACACCCCTTATATCACTTTCACTTATTTATTACACTGAAAATACGGTAGCGCCAGCACTGTACTTGATTGCTGTTGCATTATTGACCATGACGTCAATGGTATTTATTCAGGGAAAACACCATCGCATAAGTAACGAACTGTGTAATGAGGTAAATTAATTTATAGTTTCGAATTACGACTTAGTCAGTAATTATAGCTTTTGTGGCTGTATCTGATATCTTATGTATCTTTTTACAGTCACGAAAAACCGGATTTTTTATGACCTTTTTTTCAACTATACACTTTAAAATTTTATTTTTAACCAGCTATGCCTTTTCTATAGCCTATACCCATTTACGAGGGAAAGTACGTTTAAAATTACTCCGCCAGCTAACCGATCATTCCAGCTTAATGGCTCCGGTGAATGCTATTATGTATCTTTTTTCTGCTGTACCCAGAACACCTTTTCTTGATTTATCCCATTTTCCCGAGTTAAAAATTTTACGGGACAACTGGAAAATAATCCGTGAAGAAGCGGAGTATCTCTATCAGGAAGGTTATATTACTGCTTCAGATAAACATGACGATATTGGATTTAATTCGTTTTTTCGACGAGGCTGGAAACGTTTTTATTTAAAATGGTATCAGGATCCTATGAATTCTGCTCGTGAACTTTGTCCTAAAACAGTTGCCTTAATCCAAAGCATCCCGAATATTAACGCAGCCATGTTTACTCTGTTACCTAAAAACAGTTTTTTGTTCAAACACCGCGATCCTTATGCAGGCTCTTTACGTTATCATTTAGGTTTAATTACTCCTAATTCTAAAGATTGTTGCATTTATGTGGATGGTAAGCCTTATTTCTGGCAAGATGGGCAGGATGTTTTATTTGATGAAACTTATATTCATCATGCAGAGAATACTACTTCTCAGGACAGAATTATTCTCTTTTGTGATATTCAACGTCCTTTAAACAATCCTTTGGCGAACAAATTTAATGCTTTTTTTAGTCGCACTATTATGAAAGCCGCATCCAGCAAAAATTTACCTACAGAACCCGTAGGATTTATTAACAAATTATTTAAATACGTTTATCAGATCCGTTTAATAGGAAAACGCTTAAAAAATTATAATCGCTCTTTCTATTATTTAGTTAAATATATGTTATTTTTAGCGCTTTTTTATTGGTTTTTCCTCGCCTAGTTATTAAATTTCTGAAGGAGACCTGCATGCTCAATTTAAAAGAGAATATTGTACTAATCACTGGCGCATCAAGCGGCATTGGGCGGGCCTGCGCTCAGCTTTTTGCTCAACAGGGTGCAAAACTTATTCTTTGTGCGCGGCGACAGGAACGGCTGGAAACAATTGCCAAAGCTCTTTATGATTTACATCATACTCATTGTTTACCTTTAGTATTAGATGTAAGAAATCAGTCTGAAGTAGAAAATACATTAAATAATTTGCCACTTGAATGGCAATCTATAGACATTTTAATAAATAATGCCGGCCTTGCTTTATCAAGTGATCCCATTCAACAGGGTTCTTTTACGAATTGGGATATCATGATTGATACGAATATAAAAGGGTTGCTTTATGTGACCCGTCATCTATTACCAGGTATGTTGGCCAGAAAACGTGGACATATTATTAATATAGGCTCCATAGCAGGCCGTGATTGTTATCCTAATGGGAATGTATATTGTGCTACAAAGCATGCTGTAAAAGCACTTAGTAAGGCAATGCGATTGGATCTAATGGGTAGCCCCATACGTGTTACAGAAATTGCTCCCGGTGCAGTTGAAACTGAATTCAGCGAGGTTCGTTGGAACGATAAGGATAAAGCCAAGGCTTTTTATCAGGATTTTGATCCTTTATTGGCTGAAGATATCGCTGATGCTGCTTATTATTGCGCTACAAGACCTCTACACGTGGATATTGCCGAAATACTTATTATGCCTACCGCTCAGGCTGCTGGTAATGCCATCTATCGCGGAGGCAAAAAAAAGACTCAAACTCAATAAAACCACTTAAGACCAATATTTGACCAGAATGATATCTTATTATATAATGATATTTTTGTACAGGTAGGTCAAATGCCTCGCAACCAGGTTTCTCGCATTAACAATCTTGAAAACGTAATTACAGAATTACGTCAGAACTACAATCAATCAAATACAAACGAGCGCGCTTCCTTTGGACCATTAGGAGAAGTGCTTGGAAAAGGTAGTGTAGGTGAAATTTGCCATGCTTATTACAAAAAAACCTCTTTTTTCCAACGAAAATTTTTTTCCAAACTGAAGCCTTTTTCAAGTCTTAATAAGAAGGAAAAAGAAAATATAAAAAATCTTTTAGAATCCCCTATTATATATGATAATCTTGATCAAATAAATGATGCTGAAATTATAAATATCTTATCCCTTCTTCAACTATCTGATGGATTAGAAGCACTTAATCTCCTTTATGAGTATGATCAACTACAAGTTGCATTCCAACCATTATTTGAAGCAATGATAGATTCTCCCTGGTCTTTCGTTAAGAGTCTTAACGAGGCTTCAACTAAGACATTAACTCTGCTTCAGCAAAGAAATATACCACTCTCTGTAGAAAATATTATCCTTATTTTACGACATGAAGATAAAGAAGGGTTATTTCGGGGATTAGAGTTGATTCATAATTTTTTTGGTGATCGAGAAGCTCCATTTGAGCTGTTATTCCAAATGATAAGTGGCGATCCCAATCCCAGGCTTTTTGCTCGATCCATTATCCATATTTTATCTGTGCTTGGGCAAAGAAATATAACGCTATCTCTAGAAAATATTAACCTTATTCAGCTATTATCTCAAATAATAAAAGACGATCCAAATCCCAGTATTTTTGCTCAATCATTTATCCGGACTTTATTTATACTTGAGCAGAGAAATATACCGCTATCTCTAACAAACCAGCTATTATTCCAAATAATAAAAAACGCTCAACATCCCAGATTTTTTGCTCAAAGTCTAATGTCTCAATTAACTCCTGATGGGGCACTTGTCCAGATTTTATCTATACTTAATCAAAAAAATATACTCTCGCCCAAGAACTTCATAGATACTTTACAATACCCGCATCAAGAGAATTTACTTGATGTATTAAATTTACTTCATAATTTTTGCAGGGATATGAATGTTCAGATTCCATTTCAGCGACTGTTTGATTTGATAATAGATACTCAAGAACCCCCTGCTTCTCTAAGTCAGATTTTATCAATCCTGCAACAAAATAATGCATTATCTATAGAGAATCTTAAATGTGTTTTAAACCATACGGATAAGCAAGCTGTATTAGAAAAATTAATACAAGGCAATACTACACAAAATCCATTTGAACTATTCTTTAAATCGATTATAAGTTCTCCAATGGCTCCTCGGAGAGATGAAGATAAAAAATTTATAGAAAATAATGAAGCGCTTGATGACTATTTTGGTCTGACAAATCATTCCGATTCAATTTCTCAGAATCATACACAAGATCCCTTTAGCTTTCCAATGGCTCTTCTGAGAGATGAAGACAAAAAATTTATAGGAAATAATGAAGCACTTGATGATTATTTTGGTCTGACAAATCATTCCGATTCAATTTCTCAGAATGATACAATGCCGGAACAACCTGAAATCAATAACAACAATATAAGTACATCCAATTCAGGAAAAAAAATAGTACATGAAAATAGTACTCGCTATAATTTCTTTCATCCCAATATATCATCTCCATCTCAGAACAACAATGCACTAGTAGATGAAGATGAAAAAATGAATGAAAAGAAAAGAATAGATTCATTATAAGAGTACAATACCTACCTTACGCGCTTTATGCGCGAAACCCGGTTTCGATCGCTATTCAAGATCGGGTTTTACCGCATACTAAGCCCAAACTGGCAATGAAGTAATTTACTCTTAATTTGATGGTTATTAATTTAGTTGGTACAATAAATAATCATTTATTATTTTGAGCTTAAATGTTTACATTAACCCAAGTACAATACATTTTTGACTATGCTATGCTTTCCTTTTATCAATATGCTGAAAAAACTAGACCTGAGGCAGTTAATAGATCGGCTCAGGTTGCTGCTGCAGCCACTACAATGGTTAATAAAGAAGCAAATATGGCAGTTAAAACTAAGCATACTGTTTTAACTGCCGGTTTAGAAGCAGTAATCTCCAATGAACACTTGAAAGGAGAAGCGCATAGGGCGGCTTTTGATATCCAATTTGCTATAAGTTTAAAAACCGGCCTAGAGAAGCTTTTTTGTGTTGAGAGTATTTCTGAATATGACAAGGCAAATGACAATGTTCCCACGCTCCCTGTTGTAGAAGTAAAATTAGAAGTTTTTTCATCTCTTGAAGAGCCTAAAACTCTTTGTAAACCCTCCTTTTTTAGTACCAGGCTAAACTAGAGGTTTCCGGGTGTTTGCTTAATCGGTATTGCACAGGCGTCATGCTGTTTAAAGCCTGATGCGGCCGTTCCTCATTGTACTCCTTTATCCACGCTTGGGTGATTTCTTTCACCTCCGTTAAACTTCTGAATGCGTACATATTCAAGACTTCCGTTCGGTAAGTCCGGTTAAATCGTTCTATATAAGAGTTTTGCGTAGGCTTTCCGGGCTGGATGAACTCAAGCTTAATACCATGTTGCTCCGCCCATTCAGTCATCGCGATTGAAATGAATTCAGGACCATTATCCAGTCGCAGTTTCTTTGGGTAACCTCTTATTTCGGCAATTTGATTCAATTCACGAATAACTC
>NZ_JHYC01000008.1 GCF_000621525.1 Legionella fairfieldensis ATCC 49588
CGTGAATACAGCGGCTGATAATTTTGCTCTTGTAGTCTTGCCGCAATGAGTACCTCAGGCTTGACTCCCAAGCTCACCAATTTGTTGAAACCGACTGTCGATAAAAAGGGAGCTTCTTCGTTAGACATGCTTTACATCACTCTGTAAGAATAAAACAAGGTTATTATACCCTAGTTGATGATTATTGTTGAATCAATTTGGTAAATTATATGACTTTTTCATTTTGCACTGTCTAGAAACCCCCCTTCTTAATGCCTTAAATATTTTTTGGGAATGGCGACCATCATAATAATCAGTATTGTTTTGAGTGTCAGTTGCAACGTTGTTGAAAAACTATATTTTTGAATAGAACAAATCTTCTAACTTACTAGAAGGCTTGCAGTTTTAAAAGAAATTATCAACCCTTCAGTTTTGGTGTTTTGATCAACACATTTTCATCATATTCTGGCTCTACTTGAGAAAAGAACCTGCTATTCTTTTTTTGAAATTTAATGTCAACTGTCGCTCGCATGAAAGCTAGCAGAGGTTCAAACTGCTCAGGTATCTCATCCTTACTAAGGTTAAGTATTCTCAGGACTTGAGGTTGAGCTAACTTAATTTGTTCTTTAGTAAGAGAAGGAATCAAATTTAATAAGGTATAAGCTGCCGCGTAAGTACCATCAATAGTAGCTATCCACTCCTCCTGTGGTGTATTTTCCCTTTCCAAGCTGACATTTAACTCGCGGAGAGCGCTTTCAAAAACTGCTGTAATCTGCTCTTTGTTTAGCTTTGGCAATTTAATTTTAGTACCCTCTAAATATTTTTTATCTGTTAGTCCAGCCAAAGCATAAAACTCTTCTGTCGGGTAATATTTATTTAATTTATCCCTGATTTCATCAGGGGTTAAAGTGGATACCAGCGCAGCGAAATTTATAATATCTGTTGAATCGTGTATGTCATCTTTAAGGTCATTTTTTGTTAATTTTTTAATTCGAGGAACGAATAAAATCAAAGTCTTCACCATTATTCGATGATACTCTATAATCATGGAATCTACTGCCCCATCTACTACTACCCTATCGTCCCCATAGAGGAACTTGGAGCTATCTCTGGAACGAGTTACTAATTCGAGGTAAGTATCTACTTGTTCATCAGTGAGATAGGGAGCTATAAATTCCATTACCTTATAAAAATCCTCATTAATTTCTTCCTGGAAGTCATTATTGCCAACATTTTCAATTAAATTTGAAATTCCCTCAAAAATATGTTGAATATTAATTTCAGAAAGAGAGGAAAAATCTTTAAGTTTGGCTAGGTTATGTAATGCTTTTTTCCATATAGAAGGGTCATTGCTGTATAATTTTTGTATATTATCCTGTAACATAGTGAACCTATAATAACAACATAGTTATTAAATTATAATGTTTGTTTGTTAAATTAACAACATGTATTGTTAATAATACTTATTCAGTAATCACTATATTATTGTCTTAGCTATCAGGCAGATTGCCTGTCGTCATGTAAAACCCAATGGTTTCTGTTACACGTTCTTTAGAAGGGAGGTATCCTGGTTTTAAAAAAGAGTACTGCATGTCAATGGGATTACAAATAAGCGCTCTTACCAGCCGGGGTCCTGAACCTGGCATGCCTGCGTGCATGACTTTTCTATTATCGACTAATAAAATATCGCCTTTTTTCCATAAAAAAGAAGAGTAATGGTTTCGCATTGATTTAGCTAATTTCTGAATGTCTTTTTTGTTGAAACAGCTTCCTACTTTAATGTTATTGAAAGATGGTAGCTTCTTTTGTGCTCTGTGGATCATCCATTTGGATCTTAAGAGATGAAGTGATTCTTTAGGTGAATAAAAAAAAGAGGCCAACATCACGTAAAAAGATTCCAGAAAATGAAACACAAAAGAAGGTAACTTCCACACAAAGCGGTGCCAAAACCAAGTCTTTCCCTGGTAGTCTTGCATAAAAGACTTTCGCAATTCTGCATTAAGAGAAGGAATTTCAAACAGATTAATTTGTAATGCTTTTTTTTGTGTCACAGGATGTAGTAAAACACTGGGTTTATACATTAGAATAAATTTGTCTTTATCGCCGACAACTGGAAGATCAAATTGCATCGCTATTTTTTCCACGGTTTCTGGGGCAATTTTATATCGTTCAGCTGCTTCCGAAACGAGCCATTTTGCTACAAACCAGGTATTTTTTTCCAAGCGCTCTGTTAGTGAAGGGTCCAAACTTTGATAGAGTTTCTCGGTATTAATCAATCCAGTTTCGCCTCCAAGAAGAGACGGTTTATGACAGCAGAAGGCAATATAACTAGGCACATCAGGTGTGTAGTAATTTTCAGTATGAAATCCTCCTAAATATAAGGTTCCTCCTGTTTTATAAATTGCATTTGTGTATAAAACAAACTTTAAGTTACTCGCATGAATTCGCCCTTCTTCCGACATGAACGCGTCACTTATTCCTCGTAAGCCAGGGATAGTGGTTACGGTTTTTTCAAAGTCTTCGTCTGAATGAACATCAAAACCTCTTAATAGAACTGCACCATAAATTGACAAATCATTTAAAATACTCTCATAATGAGAAGCAAGGAAGCGTTGCAGGAATTCAAGGTCATTAGCACCGTTGGCTTCAATAACCAAAGGCATCTCTTTTTCCTCTGAAAGAATCAGGCGCTCGTCATTACGAAGAAATCGGGTTATTACTCCAGAGTAACGATTGTTCATGATGAGCAACTCCATGCTGAATGAGACTATCAAAAAACTATAACATAATTCGAGAAGAGTCTGACATAAAATAGTCGCTCATTGGCCTGTTTTTAGTTATGCTACTAATGCTAATCAGAAAGAGATTTTTCTTATTATGAAAGAAAGACCCCCGATAAAATACAGTCGAATGAAAAGCTTTAATGCGCGCTGGCCTGCATGGCTTGCTCTGATTATTGTCGCTTTATTGTATGAGGCGCTGCCCAAAATATTTTATTGGGGACCACGGGGTTTAATGATTGGTTTGGTTACTCTTCTTATCATACCCATCATGGTAACCCACTGGCGTAAACATCTTCGAATCACTCGCTTTCTCTTTTTAAGCGTGAATATTTTGATCACCATTTATACTGTTATGTCAGTTAGCCGTTTGGTTTTCGCTACGATGCATGGCCATATAGGTCCTAAGCATTTACTTATTTCTTCGATAATATTATGGTGTACGAATATTTTCGTTTTTGCTTTATGGTACTGGAGTCTTGATGCCGGGGGGCCAAGTCGGAGAGAATTAAGAGAAAACAAAGGTATTACGGCCTTTTTATTTCCACAAACGCAAATGTTATTGGCTGAAAAAGAATCAGCTATTCCTGATTCCGTAAGAAATTGGGTGCCAAACTTTATCGACTATTTATTTTTATCATTTAACACCACAGCGGCTTTTTCTCCTACCGATACTCCAGTGTTAACTCGCTGGGCAAAATGTGTGTGTATGATACAATCTTTAATCTCGCTCACTATTATTTTAATGTTAGCAGCACGAGCTATCAGTATTCTTAATCCTGGCGAGAGCTATTTTGTGTCCTAAACGCAGAAAATTGGCGTGTTGTAAATTGACAAATTTCCTTGTCTTCACCCAAAATGAATAAAGCAACTAAAAAAATCAGTCATGGAATATAAAGATTACTATAAAATAATGGGGCTTGATCGTGGCGCAAGCCAGGAAGAAATTAAACGTTCTTATCGCAAACTTGCACGCAAATACCATCCGGATGTAAGTAAAGAGGAAAACGCCGAAGCTAAATTTAAAGAACTGGGTGAAGCCTATGACGTGTTACGTGATCCTGAAAAACGTGCTAAATACGACCAATATGGTGAGTATTGGAAAGAGCAGGGGGCGAATCCTTATACGAAAAAACAGCACTACCAACAGGCTGACGAAAGCCAGGCTGCTGATTTTGAGGATTTTCTTAATAGTATCTTTCGAGAGCGTTATCATCAGCAATATAGTTCTTTTTATGATCAGGGGCAGGATATTCATGCCAAATTAACTATTAGTCTGGAAGATAGTTTTCAAGGTGCGGAAAAAACGTTGCAATTACAAATTCCTGTTATCGATAGTCAGGGTAATGTGGATGATCGTGTTCGGGCTATCAAGGTAAAAATTCCAAAAGGGATTGGTGATAAACAGCAAATTCGTTTAAAAGGGCAAGGTGGAAAAGGTGCTCATCACCATGCCGGGGATTTATATATCGAAATTAACATTAACCCGCATCCCTGGTTTCATTTACAAAAAAAAGATATTTATTTAAAAATTCCTGTATCTCCCTGGGAAGCCGCTCTGGGAGCCACTATTCAGGTTCCTACGCTTGCAGGACCTGTGAAGTTAAAAATTCCAAAAGGTTCTCAGACGGGTAAACAGATGCGTCTTAAAGGTAGAGGTTTACCTGGCAACCCACCGGGGGATCAATATATTAGTCTTGAGATTGTTATTCCTCAGACAGACGATCCGGAGGTAGCCAGATTGTATACGCAACTGGCTAATACTGTTCATTTTAATCCACGGGAAAAACTAGGAGTGAGCAATGGTTGAACATAAAAAAGAACCTCTCACAGCAGAGTGTGAAGAATGGTTTTTTCTGTCATTGCGTGAGGTTACTTCTTCCTTTGGCGTGTCTACGGAGATAGTCACAGAAATTATTAATGAAGGAATTATTACCGTAAAAAAAGATGAAAAAGATGAATGGTTATTTGATAATGAAGCAATACGCCGTATCCGCACGGTATTACAATTAAATCGGGATTTGGGGGTTAATTTAGCTGGCGCAGGACTTGCTTTGGAATTAATGACCGAGATTGAGCGTTTAAGGGCGTTGCTGACCAGAAATTTGTCTGACAGTTAGAAATCAGGAACAAGTCGTGTTAAGGTCAGCCATCAGAAACAAAAAGAGGAAAAACTCATGAGAAAATCGTACCTGTTCAGTTTAATAATTATAGGGGTTGCTTTGTTGGCTGGTTGTCAGAAAGCGAGTAATATGAATTTTTTTAATTCGTTTTCTTCCGATCAAGCCCTTACTTCTTCTGTTAATTCTGCACTAATAAACAGTGAAGAACTCTCTAATCTTCGTATTCAAGTTGAAACTCAAAAAGGAGTGGTCTTTTTAAATGGTTATGTAAAAACAATTCGCCAAAGTGATACTGCTGGTAATTTGGCAGCGAATGTACCCGGTGTTAAAGGGGTGCAAAATGGGTTGATTGTGCGTAAATAATATTCATCGAGCGATATAAAGTCTTATATCGCTCGCAGTATTTCCATTTAAGAAAAAATTCGGATACAACGTACACCAAAAATAATAAATCCTTTCAAAACAAAAACCTGAGAAGCACTGGAACTATTGGTAGAGAAGGCGTTAAACCAGGCACTCTCTTGCGGAGAAGAGGCTGTTTCAGTAGAACTCCAATAAAGACCAGGATCAGTTGCAGCTCCTCCTGTAGTCAGGCCAGCAATGTCAGTGTTCTGGTTATTGATTAAATTAGATTGCATGTTTTGTTGCAGCGGGTTTGTTACTGTACCACAATTAACTCCCAAAACGGGATTCGCGCCATATCCCATTTCGCAAATGGCAGGTAAATACCAGCCTGAAACACCATTAATAGGAGCGCTGCAAAGCCCTGCGGCATAGGTATAAGGATCCAGACCATTATTAACCGTTAAGGCTTCAATAATCCGGAAAGTATTACCGCCAGGGGGTGGTGAAGGTTGATTCAAACCATTGCTTACACTGTCTGCATTAGTAATAATGCAGTTATCATAAGGCGGGGTAGTACATCCACTACTGGAATCCCAGATGATACCGCTGGAGGGTGATTGATCCACAAGCGCTGCAATTTTACCACTTACACTACCTGAAACAGGCGTCGAATCATCAATGCTAAATACATAACCATTTTGGTATTGATTTCCATAGGTCAGAACAATAATACTTGCTGCCAGGGGATTTGTATTACTTCCTTGAATAGTAAGTATACTAGGTGTTGGGACATTAGGTGAAGGACTACTTGGTACAGTACCAGGAGTAATTGTTAATAAACAGGTTGCGCCTGGTGCCAAGGTTCCACAACTTGCAGGTGATATGGATGTTCCACTCGGCAGGGCGGGCGAGATGACATAATTCACATTTTCTGCAGGTCCGCTGCCTAGATTAGTAATGGTCAAGGTACGTGCTTTGGATGTATTGACTCCCGCACCGGATGCTACTGTAAAAATTCCTTGCGCTGCCAATACAAGTGTATTGGTAGAAAGGCTAAGTGTACTGGCAGGCAGAGGTAGGGCAGTAACCCGTAAAATGGCTTGTTGGCTTGGCTGTGAGCAAAGAAAAGGATCGGGTGTATTATCGTTCAATCCTTTTGTTTTGCAGATTATTGGCCCTCCAAAGATAAACCCTGTAGATGGTAACTGCCCACCATTGACTTGCAAGGTTAAGAGACAGGTTTGTCCGGGAAACAGAGTGAATGGATTAGTACATCCATTTGTGCCAACAACGTTTTGACTAATGCCAGCTTGAGGTCTCATGGTTAAGGTGCGAATGATTTTAGTATTATTGGTCACTTGATAACTCACCGTTGCAATCTGATTGGGAAAGAGTTGCAGGGTAGTTGGTGTAATTGGAATGATACTAAAAGTGGGTTGTGCTCCTTGTATCAAACCACTATATATACATATCAGTAAAACACCCGCCATATTTTTTATGTACCTATCCATTTTTCATTCTCTATATTTCATTTAATTGCTGTTATCAAACCAGATTGTATCCATCCTTTTAACAAAGAGGCTGCTCGCAGGCCAACGTCTTCTTCATTCAGCCATTTGCAAAGACCTGCGCAGAGTTTAGCAAAGGTAGAACCTTGAATTAAAGTATCCAGCGCCCAGACTTCTTCTTCAACCAACGTGTAAAAGTGGTTGATATAATCTCGTCGCCACAAAACCCAGGAAGCAAGAGATGATTTTGGGCTGGGTAAAAGCACGGTCTGTTTTTCGGAGATAGATTGCCATAACTCTACACTGTTCCAGAAAAAATTCATACGCTGTACTGATGGATGAAAAATAAACCGGGTGGTGGCCCAGGATTCTGGAGGAATGGTTGCCATTTGCTCAATAGTTAAAACCTCACAGTCTGCCGCATCAAAGGCGAGAGTCATTTTCCATTCAAACTCGGCTAATTCTGCCAAATACGGTCTGGTTTTGTCATTGCATAAATAACTGGCGAATGCATCACCATACCAGCGAATAGAGCGATAGGAGGAGGGATATTGATCAATATAATTATTACCCAGACGTTGAAATTCATCACCACCCAGGTAAGTATTTAACACTGGAAAATTGTGGGCCAAGGCATCCAGTAAACGACACCGATAGGCATCAAGGTAAATGCCCAGACGTTGATCAACCGATAATTTCTCGGAGCGTACAATATCTTCTTCTATATTCCTCTGTCCGTTCAATAAGTAATCCTGGAATTGATGTTGCAGACTGAGTAAACCTCTCATGAGACAAGTCCTTCCGCGGGACTTTGTTCACCGATTTTTCTGGCTTGATTTAATTCTATTAATAATTCAGACAGGGGAGGAATATGGTCATCGCGTTCTATCATGGTAGATATTGGGCCAAATCGGGCAATGGTTTTAGCGTAAAGATCCCAAACCGGTGGAACAATGGACGCATCATGCGTGTCGATTATGTAGCAGCCTTGATTAGAATGACCTGCAAGATGAATTTGCACAACACGCTCAGGTTTTATTGCTTCGATGTAATCCAACGGGTGAAAATCATGATTTACAGCACTGACGTAGATATTATTGACATCCAGTAAATGATAGCAGTCAGCCTGTTTAACAATCTCTGAAATAAATTCCCATTCAGTCATTTCTGATTGAAGAAAGGTAAGATAACTTGAAACGTTTTCAATTAAAATCTGGCGCCCCAGGTAATCTTGAATCTCATTGATACGCGAAACAACATGAGTAATGGTTTCTTCAGTATAAGGTAGAGGTAATAAGTCATGCATATTTAAGCCATTAATGCCAGTCCAGCATAAATGATCCGAAATCCACACTGGCTCAATACGTTCTGCCAATGATTTTAATTGTTTAAGATAATTATAATCCAATGAATCCGTGCTACCGAGTGAGAGTGAAACACCATGCATGGCAAGAGGGTAGTGGGCACGAATCTGATCCAGATAATACAAGGGTTTACCGCCTGGAATCAGGTAATTTTCACTGATTATTTCAAACCAGTCTACAGGAGGCTTTTGTTGTAAAATAGTTTCATAATGTTCGGAACGTAAACCTAACCCAAAACCAAGATAGGGAAATCCATTTTTTTGAGAGTGCATAAAATAACCAAAACCGGACATGTTAAAATATGTCCGGTATTAAGATTTCAATTTATTGTTGTTGAGTAGTACTGTCTGGAGCACTACCAGTGCCTGTAGTATTCGAGGCGTCTATTGTGCCACCGGCTTGTTGGCATTGATCTTGAGTCATCATGGAAACACCTTGTCCTTTGCAGGAATTTTGACCTTTGCAAGAGTTGGAAGCGGTTTTACAGCTACTTTGACCTTTGCAAGAATTGACACCTTTACAATGAACCATAGTGGATGCATCACTGGAAGAAGAGGATGCCAATGCTGGAGCTACTGAAAATAGGGTTGCTGCGCCAACAGCTAATGCTGCGCCGGTGAGCTGTACTTTGTTCATAAAAGTTCCTTTTATAATGAGCCAAATGAATGAATGCCGAGCAGTGATTAAAAAGTAACAGCATCGGCAACCGAAAGTGTAGAGAGTAAAAATCAGTCTTGTCAAGCTAATTTATTTTTTATTTGGCACAAAGATTTAGAATCTGTTCTGTTATGTGCGTCATTAGTACTAAGGCAATAAAAATACTTTAAAAAAGACTTGGAGGAATAAAGAGCAGAGTTACCAGTTGCGTACTTCAGAGGAATTAATATATAACCTATCGATAAGCTCTGTTTTAAAAGAAGCAGGCCCTGTAGCTCTGCTTGTTGCGGGTCCTGCGCAATTGGCATAAAATTCAACAGCGGAACTGGCTGCCAGGAAACGTTCTTCTTCCATGGCATGAAAAGCACCAATAATTGAAGAAAGTAAACTGGCGATGCCCGCTACTTTTTGCAGAAGGGAAGAATCAAAATTAAATTGGGCTAGTTGATTCGCATCGATAACAGCATGAATTCTTCCTGACATTACTACCGCGACGTTGTATTTTTTTGATAATAGTGTTGCCTGTTCAATCGCTGCCTCATGCTCAACTTTATTATTATGATCCCTAGAGAGGGGCCTGTTTAGTAATCCGGCAATTTCGTTGGGATACGCTCGAATAATGGCAATGTTATGATTTTTAATAAGATGAACGGCTGTATTTGTTCTATAGCAACTGGCTCCTGCGCCTACTGGATCTAAAATGATTGGTTTATTGACTTTGTTCGCTATTTGGCAAATACGGTTACAAAGATTAATAAAACAATCATCCAGTTTTCCCAGATTTATTACGACTGATTGGGCTAATGTTAATAACTCTTCTATCTCTTGTTCCGCATTACTAAGTATCGGAAAAGCGTTTATACTGCGTAATCCACTCGCAATAAGATAAGTCGCATAATAATTGGTAATATTTAATATGGCAGGCTTTTCCTGCCTGATGCGGATCAAAATCTCTTGCGTTTTTTCTGCCATAAAGTCCCTTGAATAGTCAGATTATTTTTTATCATATGCAGCAAGCGCTGCTTTCACCGCAGGGCGTTTGCTGACCGTGTTATACCATTCTGCCAAATGAGGAAATTTATGATCATTAATGGCCGTTTTATAGAAGTTTTCATAGCCATATAGCCACGGCCAGATAGCCATGTCTGCAATGGTATAATCTTTCCCTGCAAAATAGTTATTCTGCATCAGTTGTTTATCCATGACTGCCATTAAACGAAGCACCTCTTCAGTATAGCGTTTTTTAGCGTAAGGAATACTTTTGGAAGCAAAATGGCAAAAATGACCATACTGACCAAACATAGGTCCAATATGTCCCACTTGAAAGTAACACCATTTAAGCACTTCAAATTTTGGCTTCATTTCCTGAGGTAAAAATTGTTCGTGTTTTTCAGCTAAATATTCAAGAATGGCAACGCTTTCGAATAAATAAAAATCATTTTCAGCATCATAAAGCACTGGAATTTTATTATTGGGTGAGATACGTAAAAATTCAGGAGTGAATTGTTCGCCTTCGCCTATGTTAATTGATTTAATTTCATAGGGTGTTGCCAATTCTTCCAGCATAATAGTTGGTTTAATGCCATTAGGTGTGCCAAATGAATAAAGAATATACATAGTATCATCCCTGGATTGTATAAAATTACATGAAGATGTCTTCTAAACTATAAGCCAGATTTTTTCTATGTGCCAGGTACTATCGTACTTATGTCATGGATTAAATTACCTGGTAATTAATCATAAAAAACTCATTTTGTTTTAACTGATTCGATAAGATTTGCCCATGCTTCGTTCGACTGGATAATTCCTGTTTAAACTACTCTTAAAAATTATGGTCGGTTCTTAAAGTGCAAAAATCTGGGCCGTATTAATTTTTATCAGTATTGCCTTACAGGGCATGCGGTTTAATCCAGCCTGCGCTAAATGCCAGAAACAAAAAAAGAAACAATATCAGCGATAAACCAATGCGCCAGGTCAAGGCTTTCACCGTGCGTTTGGAGTGTCCACCATCACGGACAAGAAAGACAAGACCGCTACCTAAAGCAATTAAGATAATTAACATAGCGGTAAGGATGATAGCTTTAGTGAACATTTGTTATACTCCTGCTCTTAATTTAGCGAGTGATTGATAAAGATGGTCAGTTTAACCTGTTTTAACCGCCGTTTCACGCCTGGCTGGCGCATGCTGGTGTTAACATTTTTAATAGCGGGTCTTTTTTTTCGCCTGGGCTTTTGGCAATTAGCGCGCGCCGCGGAAAAAAAACGAATGCTGGCAACACAGGCCCGTCTTGCTCAACAGGTGCCGGTGAATTGGAAGCCTGGACTGAAAAATCCTGAGCAATATCAACCTTTAAAAGTAGAAGGACATTATTTACCTGCGCTGTTGTTTTTGGATAATCAGCACTATCAGCACCAATTCGGTTATCATGTTTTTAGTCCTCTATTGTTATCCTCCAACGAGATAATATTAGTTGATCGAGGGTGGGTGATTGGTGATGTAAGCAGAAAAACATTGCCCCTTATTGCTACTCCTGCCCATAACCTGCATTTGACTGGTTATACCTATTATCCGTCGAAAAGGAATTGGGTATTGGGGCAGGTTTATGAAAAGAAAGAGGGAAATATAGCCATTATTGAGCGAATTGATACAAAAATGTTAGGTCAGTTTTTGCATAAATCGGTCTATCCGTTTATTATTCGCCTTGGCAAAGGGGAATCGGATGGATTTGTACGTGAATGGCCCATTGTTGCAATGTCGCCAGAACGACATTATGCCTATGCCTTACAGTGGTTTGCCATGGCATCCCTGATACTCATTCTTTTTATTGTATTAAATTTGAAAAAAACTTATGAACCTGTTTAAACGTAATTATTTAATCTTACTGTTGTTGGCTTTGGTCTTTGCAACGCCGGGTATTATGGCTTATTTATGTTATCTTAACCCTCAATGGCTTGGTTCCAATACAACAAATAAAGGAAAATTGTTAAATCCCTCCGTGTTATTTCCGAGCATGGAGGATAAAGAACACAAATGGCGTCTTATTTTTTGGAGTCCCAATGGTTGTGAAGTGGCTTGTTTGCAGCAAATTAATAAACTGGCTAGAGTACGTCTGGCATTAGGTCGCCATCTTTATGAAATTGAGCAATGGCTGGTTTTGGAAAAAGGTACCTCGCAAATGCCAATAGCTCTGATGCATTCGTTAGGCGAACAGGATATTCATGTCTTACGTCTGACAAAGAATATGCAGGCAAAACTGCCTCTCTTGACTGCAAAACCAGAGGTATTTATCGCCAATCCAGAGGGTTATCTGGTCTTAACCTATACAGAGTCCGCGCAACCGGAAGATATTTATCATGATATTAAACAACTATTAAAGAAGAGCGGTTAAACAAATGCAACTTAAAATAATACGGATTGCAGCAATAATAGCCACAGTTTTGGCCTTGTTTGTAGTAATGCTGGGTGCCTACACTCGTTTGACCGATGCCGGTTTGGGTTGTCCTGATTGGCCGGGTTGCTATGGTCATATGGTATTGCCAGGTGCGCAGCAGGCATTAAACTTTGCCCAAAGTCAGTATCCTGAGATTCCGATTGAAACAGCTAAAGCCTGGACGGAAATGGCTCATCGTTATGCCGCGGGTACGCTTGGACTTTTTATTTTGTTTATTGCGGGGTCAGTTTTTGGATTACGCAAACGAGGACTGTGTTTGCCCTGGCAATTACCCTTGATTCTTGTGGGTTTGCTTTTATTTCAAGCCGCCTTAGGGATGTGGACGGTCACTTTGAAATTATTACCTGTAGTTGTTATGGGACATCTGCTGGGAGGAATCCTCATTTTTTCTTGCTTAAGTCGTTTATGCGTGCAATTAAGTCCCATTGTACCCGTTAATTTGCCGCGCTGGCATTTTTGGATTGTTTTAGGCGCTGTGATTGTCTTTTGTCAGATTGCTTTGGGTGGATGGGTAAGTTCAAACTACGCTGGCATTGCTTGCATTGGTTTTCCACAATGCAACGGACAATGGCTGCCAACCTTGCATTTTTCACAGGGGTTTAATTTGTTTTCACCGGTAGGGGCTAATTATCAGGGGGGGCTACTCGATAATGATATTCGAATAACTATTCAATACATTCACCGTTTAGGGGCCATGATAACTGCAGCTTATGTCTCTATCCTTGCTTTTTTATTACTAATTAAGGTAAATAATCGAAATTTACGCCTGTTTGCCTTATTTGCTTTTCTGCTCGTTGTTATTCAATTTGCTCTGGGTATAATTAATGTAATTTATTTATTGCCTCTGTGGATTGCAGTTGCTCATAATGGGGTGGCAGCATTATTGATGGCAACTCTGGTGATAATGCACTATCTTGGTCAAGGGAGAGGTTATGACGCAGGCTGAAATGAAACCTCGTTTGAAAATAAACTGGCATGATTATCTGGAGCTTTGCAAACCTCGCGTGGTCGCTCTCATGCTGCTCACAGTGGTAGTGGGTATGTATTTAGCCACTCCTGGCTGGGTACCTGTGTCGGTTTTGTTAGCTTCTTTGCTGGGTGTTGGTTTTTGTGCCGGTTCTGCAGCAACTATCAATCATTTGGTTGATAAGCGCATTGACGCAATTATGGCACGCACTAAACAGCGCCCTGTAGCGCGCGGCCGGGTTTCAGTTCGTCAGGCTATTTATTTTGCACTTGTTCTGGCTGTGGCAGGACTGACGATATTGAGTCTGTTTGTTAATACATTAACCGCAATTCTCAGTTTTGTTACTATTATAGGTTATGCAGGTATTTATACGGGTTATCTTAAGCGTGCAACACCGCAAAATATTGTTATCGGAGGGTTGGCTGGTGCGGCACCCCCTTTGCTGGGTTGGACTGCAGTAACTAATCAGCTTGATCCCCAGGCTCTTCTTTTGGTGCTGATTATTTATACCTGGACACCGCCACATTTTTGGGCGCTTGCTATTTATCGTTTTGAAGAATATAAATATGCTGAAATTCCGATGCTGCCTGTTACGCACGGTATTGCTTTCACTAAATTAAATATAGTCTTATATACAATCCTGTTGTTGATTGTAAGTATTCTGCCTTTCATTGTGGGTATGAGTGGTGGTCTTTATCTGGTCGGAGCAGTTCTATTAGGAGTGCGTTTTTTACAATGGACGATAATCTTGTATCGATCGACAGAACCAGTCGTTGCCCTGCGTACTTTTCGTTTTTCTATCATTTATTTAATGATGCTCTTCGTTTTTTTATTAATTGATCATTATGTCTAGAGGATAAAATGTCTACTCGAAACAATCATATTAACCGAACAGTAATAGCGTTGATAGCATTCATGGCTTTAATTGCCGGTCTATTTATTTCTCAACATTTTCACCAGAAAAAGAAAATTGATCCCAGTGAGTTTAATGGTACTTTGCTTGAACAACCACGAGGAATAAAAACCTTTAGCCTAACCGGTGTTGATAAAAAAAGTTTTAATAACGCCAGTCTTCAAGGACACTGGACAATGATGTTTTTTGGATTTACCAGTTGTGGTTACGTATGTCCGACAACCATGGCTGAGCTGGGTAAAATGTATCATCTCCTCGAAGAAAAGGGAGTAGAGTTGCCCCGAGTGGTTATGATTTCTGTGGACCCGGACAGAGATAGTCTTGATAAGCTAGCGCATTATGTTCAAGCGTTTAATGCTCATTTTTATGGTGCCAGAGGCGATGATAACATGTTAAAACAAATGACACGGGAAATGGGAATCGCATACACCAAAGTCGCCATGGCTAATTCGGAAGATGCAACGAATTATGATATAGAACATAGTGGAGCCATCATGCTTTTTAATCCAAAAGGTGAATTAAATGCATTTTTCACCACTCCTCATCAAGCTGCTTTATTAGCTAACGATTATCAGCTATTAGTTTCAGTTTCATAAGGCTAAATTTCTACAGGATATAACTCGGAAATTGAAATGAGGGCGATATTATTATCGCTCATCTTGCCGTAATCCCAGGCAGTATTAGTGTTAAAAAATAAACCAAAATAGTAGAAATGTTTACAGATTCTAACTAGGCTTTAAATAGGACAATAGATTCTGGATTTGCAGGTATTCTACTCTCTTGGCCAAAATACTTTAATTTCTGTGCTTAAAAGCAGGCTTTAGTGCCAGTTAGCGAAATGCAGACCTATAAAAAATTATAAATAAAAGGAACATCGATTCATGAAAATTGCAATATTGGCCACAAATCCTCAATTATATTCACATCGGCGCTTAAAAATAGCTGGTGAGGAGGCGGGGCATGAGGTTAGCTTTATTAACCCTTTATATTGTTACATGAATGTCGCAGCGTCTAATCCTAAAGTGCATTATCGTGGGGGGGAGCCATTACCTCAATTTGACGCGGTGATTCCCCGGATTGGTGCTTCCAATACTTATTATGGTACAGCGCTATTAAGACATATGGAAACCATGGGTATTTATACTCTGAATGAATCCATTGCAATCTCACGTTCACGCGATAAATTTCGTTCGTTACAATTGCTGGCGCGCAAAGGGATCCCGATGCCTTTAACCAGTTTTGCACAATCACCTGATGATACGGAAGATTTGGTGCGCATGGTAGGAGGGGCACCCTTGGTGATTAAACTTCTGGAAGGCACACAGGGAAAAGGGGTTATTTTAGCGGATAGCCATCAATCAGCAGTGAGTATTATTAATGCCTTTAAGGAAATGTCAGCTAACATTTTAGTTCAGGAATTTATCGAAGAATCGCGTGGTACGGATATTCGTTGTTTTGTTATAGGTGATAAAGTGGTTGCTGCTGTGAAACGACAAGCCAAAGAAGGTGATTTTCGGGCAAATGTTCATCAGGGAGGTAAAGCAGTCAAGGTAAAATTATCACCGCAGGAACGAGCCATTGCTATTAGTGCTGCTAAAACAATGGGATTAAAAGTGGCTGGAGTGGATTTGATTCGTTCCAATCATGGTCCCTTGGTTCTTGAAATTAACTCCTCACCAGGGCTTGAAGGAGTCGAAAAAGCCACGCATGTTAATATTGCTGCTAAAATTATTCAATATGTTGAAAAAAACGCCAAACCTAAAGGGGTGAATCAACGGTTCCAGGGATGAAGACGAGACAACCTATTATTATTGCCGGTGAAACGATTGAAGCCGGAGAAGAACGATGCATCAAATTGTCACTGGCGATGCTGTATACTTCAACGCCTATCGAAGTACCGGTTTACGTAGTTCATGGCAAAAAAGAAGGCCCCATACTGTTTATTACGGCAGCCATTCATGGGGATGAAATTAATGGGGTAGAAATTATCCGCAGGCTTCGCCATAGTCCGCAAATTAAACGTTTGCGAGGTACATTGATTACTATTCCTGTAGTGAATGTGTATGGACTTATCCTGCATTCCCGCTATTTACCCGATCGTCGCGATTTAAATCGTCATTTTCCCGGCAGCGAGCAAGGATCAATGACCTCGAAACTTGCCAAACTGCTTATGACAGAAATTGTCACGCATTCAACACACGGGATTGATCTACATACAGGCGCGCTCCATCGTAGCAATTATCCTCAAATACGTTTCAGTCAGCAAAGTGTCAAATCTGCCTTAATGGCACAGGCTTTCGCTGCGCCAATTATCGTACCTTCCAATCTTCGAGATGGTTCGTTACGTCATGCCACAGAAAATCTGGATATACCTATGATTGTTTATGAAGCAGGGGAAGCGTTACGTTTTGATAATTTTGCAATTAAATTGGGTGTACAAGGCATATTAAAAGTCATGGTGTATTTGAAAATGCTTGCTCCCTCGCAAGGAATGCACGTGGCGAAGGCTAAATTACCCCCAGTCATTGCAAAAACGACCGTCTGGGTACGTGCTTTGAGGAGCGGGATGGTCATTGAAAGCAAACTCCTTGGGGCTAAAATTTCACAGGGTGAATTGCTTTGTATGATCGCAGATCCCTTGGGAAACAATGAAATCGGGGTTTGTTCTCCTTTTGATGGCGTGATTATCGGTAAAACCAATATTCCATTAGTGAATGAAGGCGATGCGCTTTTTCATATTGCCTTATTTGAAGATTGGAATAATCTGGAGTGGCCGCTTGATAATCCGGATGAGTGGGAGTGAGATCTGTATGAACAACACAAGCTGGATATTAAGCGTCATCACCTCGCGCTTTTTTCTGTCGTTGTTGGGTTTTTCCTGATAACCAATCCGGATTCACATCAAACTCTTCTGCCAGGCGATTAAGGAGCGCTTGTTCAGGAAGGGTGATACCATTTAAAAACGCTTCCGCTTTGAATTTAGGAATTTTTAGTAGTTTGGAAAACACAGCAATTCGCTCATCAAGACGTTGCGGCACATCAATAGCATCCAGCTCTTTATTAAGCCGCTCCGCAAATTGTTTGTTTGGCATGCCCGTCTCACTGTAAATTTTTCATATGTATGTTCTATAGCATAAAAAAATGGTTTTGCAATTAAATTAGTTTAAATTCTCATTGATTAATCGGATAAGACCCTCAACCCACAAGTCGCCATCATTGACAGCGGGTATCAATGTTAATTGTTGTCCCCCCAGTTCCTGCCACTGTTTTTTAGCTCGAATGCCAATTTCTTCCAGCGTCTCCAGGCAATCAGTAACGAAAGAAGGGCAAGCGATTGCAAGGCGTTTTATCCCCTTATTAGCCAGTTCAGCGAGTACCTGATCAGTATAAGGCTTTATCCAGGGTGTTTTTCCTAATCTCGACTGGAAGGATACACCGTATTTCTCGGGTGATAAGTTTAATCGTTTTACCAATTCCCGGGTGGTTGCGTAGCATTGTGCCCTATAACAGACGGGTTCTATCAGATTCTCAGGAGCACAGGCTTTTGCACATACTGGATGACAGCCAATACGGCGTAAGTGGCGCTCTGGTATGCCATGATAACTAAATAAGAAGTAATCATGCTCAGAGAGTAAAGGGGCTATTAATGACGCCTGCGCTTCAATAAAACCAGAATCGTTATAAAAGTCCCGAATAATTGTTAATGAAGGGAATACATATCGATGGCTTAATGATTCGAAAACTTTCTCTAGAGAAGTACCTGTTGCAGCAGAAGAATATTGGGGATAAAGAGGTAGTATAATTAACTTATGACAGTCGCTTAACTCATTTAAAGCTTGCGCGATTGATGGATTGCCATAGCGCATTCCCAAAGCAACTTTCCAATAAGTATTACCCAGTCTGGTTTGTAGTTTAAATTGTAAATTGCGACTGTGAACAAGCAAGGGTGAGCCTTTGTCAGTCCAGATTGTCTGGTAAGCCTGGGCCGTTTTTTGGGGTCGAAAAGGTAGAATAGTAAGATAAACTAACAGGTAGCGTATTAAAGCAGGTAAATCAATCACACGTTTGTCGAGAAGAAATTCCCGTAAATAACGCCTGACTGCAACAATCTTCGAGTTATCAGGTGTACCAAGATTAATAAGTAGTAAACCATTTTTCATTACAAAAACAAACCACCATGGTAAAAGTCACCCTGATACAACATAAAGATATAGCCAGCCTCAGACTAAAGCACTGAACAAATAGCCTCAAAACACCGGATTGTGTAAGAGCTCTATTTCACTCTAATAAGCCCATAAGAACACGAAACAGTGTTTTGAGCACATTTTTCTCGTACCGAGCTTGAACTAGACAGTTTCCGGTTCATCCAATGCAATGACATTAGAAGCGTGTAAGCCACGTTCGCCTTTTTCAAGGTCATAACTTACCTGTTGTCCAGGAACCAATGTTTTATAGCCTGTGCCATGAATTGCAGAGAAGTGAACAAAAATATCTTCACCGCCTCCTTCAGGCATGATAAAACCCCAACCTTTGGCATTATTAAACCATTTGACTTCGCCCGTAGCCATGAATCCTCCTTTTGCTAAAGCTTATCAATCATTAGTAGTTGCTGACTGATCAACTCCATTTATCCCTAAATGACAAGTGTTAACTACTCATTTTACAATGAGCTATTTCACCATACCTAAAATAAAAGCAACTCACAATAGTTTTTATAAAAAATTGTATAAATCAATTAAATTTCAATCAAGCCAGGCTTAAATTAATATTTTGGGAAAGCTTTGTTTTTGGCTGCTAAATTTAAGATAATGCATAAACGATTTTTTAGCTGGATAGATTTATGGCAATAACCGCACTGCTCGATGGGCTTAATGAAAAGCAATGTGAAGCGGTCACTGCACCGCTGGGGAATACTTTGGTTCTGGCAGGCGCCGGTAGTGGTAAAACAAGGGTGCTGGTTAGTCGAATCGCGTGGCTTATTGAACAACAACATCTATCTCCTCATGCTATTTTAGCAGTAACCTTTACCAACAAGGCAGCGGGTGAAATGAAAAACCGCTTGAACAGCTTGCTCGAAACGCCGCTGATTGGTTTGTGGGTCGGAACCTTTCATGGGTTGTGTCATCGGTTACTACGTCGACACTATCAGGAGGCTAAATTACCTGAGCAGTTTCATATTCTGGACAGCGAAGATCAGGCCCGTCTTATTAAACGAGTTATTTCTTCTCTTAATCTTGATGAAGATCAGTGGCCGGTAAAGCAGGCGCAGAGCTTTATTAATAGTAAAAAGGATGAGGGATTAAGGCCCCAACATATTCAGGTCACTCAATACGGTCCTGGTCGCACGCTGGTGCAAATTTATAAAGCTTACGAGCAGGCTTGCCAGATTGCCGGGGTGATTGATTTTGCCGAGATCCTGCTGCGTACTCATGAGCTTTTACGTGATACTCCAGAGTTATTGGCTCATTATCGTCAGCGTTTCCAAGCCATTTTGGTGGATGAGTTTCAGGATACTAACACAATTCAATATGCCTGGATTCGGTTACTTGCCGGGGAACATGCATCAGTAATGGCTGTGGGTGACGATGATCAATCCATTTATGGGTGGCGAGGTGCCAAAGTAGAAAATATTCAGCAATTTTCGCGCGATTTCAAGAATACTCAGATTATCAGATTGGAACAGAACTATCGTTCAACCTCCACTATTTTAGATGCGGCTAATGCCCTTATTACCAATAATAACTCTCGAATGGGCAAAGAATTGTGGACAGCAGGTGCTGCGGGCGAAAAAATTATGGTTTATAGTGCATTTAACGAATTGGAAGAAGCACGCTTTGTTAGCGAACGTATTAGGGTGGAAATAAACCACGGATATAACGCTGACGAAATCGCTGTTTTGTATCGCTCCAATGCACAATCCCGGGTTTTGGAAGAAGCTTTATTACGGGCCGGGGTTGCTTATCGTATTCATGGCGGAGTGCGCTTTTTCGAGCGCGCGGAGATAAAAGATACTTTGGCTTATTTACGTCTTCTGGCTAATCCAGAGGATGATACGGCTTTTGAGCGGGTAATTAATTTTCCTACACGGGGTATTGGTGAAAAAACCCTTGATGAAGTACGTCATCATGCCAAAACAGAGCAAATATCGCTATGGCAGGCTGCGAAACTGGTTTTACAGCGGGAGTTGTTGCCTCAACGGGCAACGGTCGCTTTAATTCGATTTATTGAATTAATTGAAAAACTACAGCAACAGACAGTATCCATGGATCTCGAAGAACAAATCGCTACGGTAATAGAACACAGTGGTTTATATGCTCATTTTGCTAAAATAAAAGGGGATAAATCGGAATCAAGACTGGATAATCTTCAGGAGTTAGTTAACGCAGCCAAGCAATTTCGGTATGAACAGGATGAGGAAGACAATTTACCGCTTCTTGTTGCTTTTCTGGCTCATGCCTCCCTGGAGGCTGGCGAGATGCAGGCGGCAGAGCATGAACGCTATGTGCATTTAATGACACTACATGCAGCAAAGGGCCTGGAGTTTCCGGTCATATTTTTAGTGGGTATGGAAGAAGGAGTGTTTCCCGGCAAACAATCGATAGAAGAGCCGGGTCGGTTGGAAGAAGAACGTCGTCTTTGCTACGTGGGTATGACACGGGCTATGAAAAAATTGATTTTGTCTTATGCTGAAATACGGCGTCAGTATGGACGGGAAGAATATCATCGACCGTCTCGTTTTTTACGTGAATTACCCCCTGATCTGCTGGATGAAATCCGGGTTAAAGCTCGTTTTCAAACGCCTGTTGCGCAGAAAACTATTCCTTCCGCGGCTAAAGATGCAGGGCTAAGATTAGGGCAAAGCGTGAGTCATACCAAGTTTGGACAGGGTATTGTTCTGGCCGTTGAAGGAGCCGGCGCTCATACTCGCGTGCAGGTAAAATTTGCGACAGAAGGAAGTAAATGGCTGGTATTGGCCTATGCCAATTTAACCGTCCTTGAAGATAACTGCGCCCCTTTTTAAGCATAACTCACCAGCCTTACCCGTTTATCCAAAACCGGGTAGGGCATGGTTTTCCAATAGGCTGTTGATCAGAATCCCGGATTAAAGCTTGTTTAGACAAGATTGCTGAAATTACACCTCGCATTAAATCTTCCTGGTGGCAGAGAAATTAAGGAATATCTAAAAAATAGGGTTGAATTTAATACGAGCTGGTGCTACGGTTTGTTGCCAATAAATGTTTATCTTACTTAAGGGGAGCGGCGTGAAATTTACAACACTATTAACAGCAGGTGCGTTAATGGCGGCAATGTCTTCACCGATGGCTTTAGCTGCGGCGAACACTTCGAATAACGGAATGCCAGAGGCGCAAAAAAAACAGATTGAACAAGTCATCCATGATTATTTAGTTAACAATCCACAAGTATTGATGGAAGCGTCTCAGGCACTGCAACAACAGCAGCAGCAACACATGCAACAACAAGCTCAGACGGCTATTCAAAAAAATGCCGACGAATTATTTAACGATAATATGACCGTCGCAGGTAACCCCAAAGGTGATGCCACCCTGGTGGAGTTTTTTGATTATCAATGTATCCACTGTAAAAAAATGGCACCCGTTATCAGTTCATTAATTAAACAAAATTCAAATTTGCGAGTTGTTTATAAAGAATTCCCTATTTTTGGTAAAAGTTCAGAAACGGCATCACGTGCGGTGTTGGCAGCAGCCATGCAAGGTAAATACATGCCTATGCATGAAGCGTTGCTTAAACAGGAAAATCGCTTGAATGACCAGTCAATTATGGATGTGGCAAAATCAGTGGGTCTGGATATGGCAAAATTAAAAACAGATATGAATAGCCAGACAGTGACTGATGCGCTGGCAGCGAATCGACAACTCGCTGAAAAATTGAATCTGATGGGAACTCCAGCGTTTATTATAGCAACAACCCCCAATGGTAAATTAAAAGCAGGCACTACGCCCGCGTTTATCCCGGGTGCGGCCAGTGAAGAAGCGCTTCAGGAACTTATTAAGAAAGCAACATCAAATTCCTAGCGGATTTATTGAACTTATTGATTCCATGTGATTTATTTGTCGTCCCCGCAAAAGCGGGGAGCCATCTCGTTTTCAGAGTGCTACAAATAAATAGAGAAGAGTTTTTTTAACAAAAACATACAACAATGAGAGGATCATTCAGGTAGATGTGAACTTCCAATTCGTTTTGAGTTTAAGTTCTTTCGCTGTATTCGTTTTTCGAGATAAACATGACAAAACCGGCCACGTTTCAAGATATCATTTTAATTCTACAGCAATTCTGGGCTTCCCAGGGCTGTGTAATTCTTCAACCATTGGATATGGAAGTAGGAGCAGGGACTTTTCATCCTGCGACTTTTTTACGGGCTATAGGCCCAGAGCCATGGTTTGCTGCTTACGTACAGCCATCCAGACGTCCTGCTGACGGACGTTATGGAGAAAATCCAAATCGTGTACAACATTACTATCAATTTCAGGTAGTGTTAAAACCGTCTCCACTTGACATACAGGATAAATATCTCAACTCACTCCGTGCGTTAGGGATTGATCCTTTGACAGACGACATTCGTTTTGTAGAAGATAATTGGGAATCACCGACTTTAGGAGCTTGGGGATTAGGCTGGGAAGTCTGGCAAAACGGCATGGAAATCTCACAGTTTACTTATTTTCAACAGGTAGGTGGGCTGGTTTGTAAACCCATCACGGGCGAGTTAACTTATGGCCTCGAACGGCTCGCCATGTATGTATTGGGTGTCGATAATCTCTTTGATTTACCTTGGTCTAAAACAGCACATAGTATAGTGACCTATGGGGATGTCTTTCATCAGAATGAAGTGGAAATGTCAGCTTATAATTTTGAGCAGGCGAATGTTGATGCGTTATTTCGGCTTTTTGATCTTTATGAAAGCGAGGCACAAAAACTGGTTAGTCTTAACCTTCCTTTGCCGGCGTATGAAATGGTTATAAAGGCATCGCATGCCTTTAATTTATTAGACGCAAGGCGTGCTATTTCAGTCACTGAACGACAACGTTATATTTTACGTGTCAGACATTTAGCCCGATCCGTTGCCCAAGCGTATTATGAAGCGCGTGAAGCGCTGGGTTTCCCTATGCAGAGAGAATGTAATGGCAAGTGATTTTTTATTTGAATTGGGTTGTGAAGAGCTTCCTTCGGGTGCTGTTCAACCGTTGGCTCACGCTTTAACAACGCATCTACTCGCTGCTTTGGACAAGGCGCAAATTGGGTATGGCAAATGGCGTTCTTTTGCAACCCCCCGGCGTCTGGCAATCCTGATTAGTGATTTGCAGGAAGAACAACCTGCTCAGGTAGTTTCGCGTCGTGGCCCCGCTATGGCTGCGGCTTATGATGCACAGGGCCAACCTACTCCTGCATTGTTGGGATTTGTCAAATCCTGTGGTGTTACAATTGAAGCACTTACTACCAGTAAAACCGATAAAGGTGAATGGCTGATTCATGAGACAGTGACGAAAGGCACAAAAACCAGCGATTTGTTACCCACGATGATCACCCAGGCGTTAACGGCGTTGCCTATCGTTAAACCCATGCGGTGGGGGAGCGGGGATACCGAGTTTGTTCGCCCCGTACATTGGGTTGTGATGTTGTTAAATAATCAAGTGATTGATTGCGAGATTTTGGGAGTCAGAGCAGGACGTTTCACCTATGGCCATCGTTTTCATCATCCTCAATCCATTGAGATTTTGCATACCTCAAAGTATGAGTCTTTATTGAGAAACGCTTTTGTCATCGCTGATTTTACTACTCGCAGGACTCTTGTCATCGAGCAGGTCGAACAGTTGGCCAGTCAGCATGCAGCTCAGGCTATTATGCCCGATGCGCTGATTGATGAAGTTACCGCAATTGTTGAGTGGCCACAGGCATTATTAGCGGGTTTCGAACCCGATTTTCTTACCGTCCCGGCTGAGGCTTTAATTGCTTCCATGCAAAACCATCAGAAATGTTTTGCTTTGCAAAATGATGAAAAAGCGTTGCTCCCTTATTTTATTACAGTCGCTAATATTGCGAGTCGTGAACCGAAACAGGTTATTGCTGGTAATGAAAAAGTAATGCGGGCGCGACTGAGCGATGCTGCTTTTTTCTTTCATCAGGATAAAAAGCAACCATTAAGTCATCATCTGGCTGCGACAGAAAAAGTGATATTTCAGGCCCAATTAGGCAGCTTGCAAGATAAAGCGAAACGTTTGCAACTGATCATGCGTTTTCTGGCGAAAGTACTTTCTTTGGATGTGCAACAGGCAAACCGGGCTGCGGAATTAAGTAAATGTGATTTAATGACAGGTATGGTCGGGGAGTTTCCAGAGTTACAGGGGTTAATGGGTTATTATTATGCACGTCATGATGGCGAAGGAGAAGAGGTCGCTCTTGCTTTGAATGAACAGTACATGCCTCGTTTTTCCGGAGATAAATTACCCGATTCCAGGATTGGTTTTGCTTTGTCGCTTGCTGATCGTCTGGATACTTTGGTTGGTATTTTTTCAATTGGACAAAAACCGTCTGGTGTTAAAGATCCTTTTAAATTACGTCGTCATGCATTAGCAGTCGTCCGTCTTTTGCTGAGCGTTCCCACGCCGCTTAAATTAACCCAATTAATTGAAGAAACACAACGAGCATATGGTGCTCTGCTCCCCCATCAGTCAAAAGCCGAGGTGGCCAAAGAATTGTCGCTTTTTATTTTAGAGCGTTTACAGTCATACTATCAGGGACAGCAAAGTTTCAGTGGGGATTTGATACTGGCTGTACGCGCCCGGCAAGAAGACTGGCTTTATGATTTTGATAAACGGATTCATGCCCTGGCCATTTTTATTAATTTACCCGAGGCGGCAGCATTATCTGCTGCGTGTAAACGAGTCAATAATCTATTACAGCAAACGGCTTATTTTGGTACTATGATTGAAGATGTTAATGAAAGTTTGTTAGAAGACGGGGCTGAGAAAGCACTTTTTGTTCACCTTCAAGCGATAGAACAAGTGGTGCAACCCCTTTATATCAACGAAGAATATGTAAACATTTTAAATCAGCTGGCAAGTTTACGTGAGCCGATAGATGCTTTTTTTGAACAGGTGATGGTTATGGTTGATGATCCGGTGATTAAAATGAATCGTTTATCCTTACTCACCCGTTTGCAATCGTTATTACAAGGAGTTGCTGACATTTCTTTGTTGCAATTGAACGTATGAATAAATTTATTCTTTTAGACAGAGACGGGGTAATTAATCAGGATTCTTTTCATTATATTAAATCCGCTGAAGAATTTATTCCTTTACCGGGTAGTATAGAGGCAATTGCCCGTTTAACTGCAGCAGGGTATCAGATTGGTGTAGCCACTAATCAGTCAGGCATTTCCCGTGGTCTTTATGATGAAAAGATACTGGATTCTATTCATGCCAAAATGCTTGATTTGGTGCATGCTGCGGGAGGAGAAATTGCCGCCATTGAATATTGTATTCATCTGCCTGAAGGAAAATGCAATTGCCGTAAACCTGCACCTGGTATGCTCTATGCACTTGCGGAACGCTTGAATTGTTCTTTAACAGGTGTTCCCTTTGTTGGGGATAGAGTATCTGATATTCAGGCAGCAGAAACCGTAGGGGCGACTCCGATCATGATCCCTTCACCAATGACTGATAAAGCGAATTTACAGGCTTATTCTCATGTTCCTGTTTTTACGTCACTTTTTCATTATGTGGATTATTTGTTGACAGAGAATGATTGATTATTTAGCCATAGGCTATGAAAATGAAACATTAATGACGCAGGCAAAACAGCTTGCAGCGCAGCTTAATCTGCCTATTGATAATTCGGCTGCCGATCAATTATTACTGACTTCAGATAAACTTGTGCTCAAGCTGGAATCTTTTTCACCTTTATATGCTGATTTCAGTTGTCAAACCTGGCAAAAGCGTCGCGATGCGGGAAAAAAGCAGGGATTAGTGCGCGCCTGTAAACCAGGTCATGGGTTACGTATTATTGATGCAACCGCAGGTTGGGGTAGAGATGCTGCAGTGCTTGCGAGTTGTGGTGCAGAAGTATTAATGCTGGAACGAAATCCGGTAATGGCTGCTTTGCTTGCTGACGCCTTGCAACGTCAAGATCAACATGCGCAAAAAATGCTTGATATTAAACTTTGTAATACTGATGCACTGTCTTATTTGCAAACGCTTCAGCCTGATGACTACCCTGATTTGATTTATATTGACCCAATGCATCCTCAACGCCAGAAGTCTGCTTTGGTAAAAAAGGATATGCAGGCTTTGCAACAATTAATTAATAGGGATGATAGCGCGTTGACTTTGTTAGAGCTTGCTAAAAATAGAACAAAAAAACGAGTTGTTGTTAAATGGCCGCAGCATTTGAAACCTCTTTTAAAGCCAACGTCCAGCATGGCCGGTAAAACAGTCCGTTTCGATATTTATACCAAAGCCTGTTGACCTTCGCTGGCATGAACCAAAACAGACGCACCGAAAGGCAGCATGCATAGGTAGGATGAATTTACAATAATGCCCACTATTAATTATTTTTCTAAAAGGATGGAACCATGAACAATCCGTTGAGAAATCAGGAATTAGATGGTCTTCGCGGTCTTGCTGCCTTGGCTGTTGTATTAGGACACTGTAATACCAATGCTAGCGGATATGAGGTGTGGACGAAAAGTATCAAGGATTTGCCTCATATGTCATTCTCTCAAATCATTGGACGTTTTGGGCACATTCTATTTCCGGCAGATGCAGCAGTCATTATTTTTTTTGTTTTGAGTGGTTATGTATTATGGGGTTCCATGTTAAGGCGCGGGGTGAGTTCAGTAGTTACCGTAGTACCTTACATGATAAATCGCGTGTATCGCCTGATGCCTGTTGCTATTATCAGCGCGATAATATTGGCTTTTATTATGCCGGCATCTGGAAAAGATGTCGCGCAGAATGCCTTATTGCTTAGTTCAAATATGAATGGTGTTCAATGGTCATTGCAAGTGGAATTGCTGGCAAGCCTGTTTCTCTTTTTTGCTTTTTTAATTGCAGGAAAACAATGGGTGTTTATTGTTCCTTTGGTGGCAGGAATTTATTTTATTCATCCTTACAGTCATCAGTTTGTTTTATTGTTTCTTCCTTTTCTGTCAGGCGCTTCTTTGCATTATTTACCTGCTCGGCCATTCCGAATGGTCTCATTGGCGATAATAGCCTATCTTGTATTGGTAACGGTTGATTTTCTTTTACAAAGAAATTTCTTTTCTTTGAATGTGCGGTTTTTTACGTCTTTTATTGTGGTGGGTGCAGTTATTCATCAGAAATACAGGTTTTTAAGATCCTCTATTCCTCAATTTTTAGGGAAAATCAGTTACTCTTTTTATTTGACTCATGTTGCTGGTACATTAGTGGCAGAAAAACTAATCGTTTTCCTGCAATTACAGGCAGCAAATCAATTTGAGACCTTTTTAATATTAATTTTCTTTTCACTAGGATTTACCTTGCCAATGAGTTGGTTAATCCACGTATTGGTTGAGAAGCCTGGAATAGCAGCGGGAGCCGGTGTTATCCAATCGGTTAATCAGTGGATTGAAAAGAAAAGAGTATTTTTATCTCCTCAACGTCTTTCTGAAAAGGATGTTATTGCAAGCTGAATTAGTCCAGCATTTTCAAATCAAAATCATGATGATGTAATCGGGGTGGTGTGCCGTAGAAATGACATAATGCTTGTCGAAAGCGTGTTGCACGCTGGGAAATGCCTTGTGTGCAATAGGTGATAACCTGTTGATGTATAGCTTGTTTAAATTCAGTAGTATTTGTTTCGCTGCCATCAAGATTGTCAATACTGACACGAAAACGATGCCCTGTTGCCTTGGACAGTATCCATTCCATTGCCTGAGGTTTTATTTCCACTTGTTGAAAAAGGGCCTGTTGTTCCGTTGACCGTCCATCAGGTAAATACCAGTAACCAAAATCCACCAGTTTTCTTCGCTCTTTTCCAGCAATTAACCAATGGGCGCATTCATGCAGAGCACTGCTAAAAAAACCATGGGCGAACAAAAGAGTATGATGGGCGCATGTCTCGTTCGCTGGAAGATAAAGTGGTTCAGTGCCGCCTTTAACTAATCGCGTATTGTAATCCAAAGCAAAACAATTATTGAAAAGGGTAATCAAATCCTGATAATGATATTTTTTATTACTCAAAGTCAGTTTCTTAAAGAGATTTAATGGCGTATCTTATCATAAACAAGCCCTGGTATTGAAAGGACAACATAGGTACAATCCAACCTTTTTAAAAGGTTAACAATGAATAATACACACGAAATTTGTATGGATACTCAGTTTAGCTTCCCTACGTTATTACGCCACATACATGATTTCATGTTCAATTTAGATAAAGTCGATATAGAGAGAATAACCCGGACACTCAAAAAATTGTCTGAAAAGCATTCGGAACAAAGAAAGTCTGGCTTGGAAGACATCCTGACCTCATTCAATAGCGATTCTAAATTTTACACAAGTAATCCCGATACTATCTTCGGTTTATTAGCAAAAAAAGAATTTGGTCATATTTGTCCCAAAGCAGGAGACATGAACAAACCTCATTCACCTCTTTTCAATCAAGGTTTAATTATCGGATTGACAGCCACTCTATCTTCATTTTCGATCAGCTATCGAGTTGATTTTGATCCCATAAAGAAACTGCATGTGAATATGTGCTTTACTATCGACCCTGATTCTTCTAAGGAAAAGAAGTACTTTCTTACTCCGATGAAACTTGAGTTAAGTAATCCAGGCCGTTTTTTTGTTAAAAAAATAGAAACTGATCGTCACGGAAAACGTTTACAGAACTCTTCGGACGTACAGCTTGAAATCATCAAGTTTAAATTTTTTATAAAAATGACCCAGCAGGCGATTTTACATCACAAACATCCAGATAAAAAACTATTCCTTAAATATTGTGAAGAAATAGGATCGCATAATGATTGGCGCCTGTACCTAAAGGATCAGAACGAACGGACAGACCTACTAAACAAGTTAATTAAAAAATATACAGAAGAGAGGAAAAATAATTCTCTTGCACATATGGAAGCACCTGTGAACGATTTTGATTCAGAAAGACAGTCTAGTGAGAGTAGCGAAAAATGGTTCCATTAGGTCTAAGGTTCGATGTTGAAATACTGCCAAGCTGGTTTATTCATTTGCAAGTAGATTTCATTGCCCATACTTGCAATATTGAATGAATTTGCTTGCCAGAAATTTTTGGATTACCGATTCATCGGGTTCGGTTGTCGAAATGAGTCAGTAACCCTAATTTTACCGGCGATCTCGATTAATCAAAACTCTTCCAGTTCCTTGCGCAGGCGTTTTTCTTCAAATAATTCTTCGATACGTCGACGGCGATCCAATCGGGCGCTCGAACTGGTTTCATGGATATTATCCTGAGAGTCAATGTATTCTTCAATTTCTGTTTCAAAATCATTAAAACGTCGAGTGCTCATTGCAATCTCCTTGCTGATTATCCTTCCCTGGTCCTTTAGTTAAACGTCTTATGTTAGAAATGAAAAGATCAATTTCGACCTATTGAAGGTACCAGAATTCTCCGATAAGGAACAGAAAAAAATCGGGTATTTTATTGTAAAATAGCGGCTGATTTTTTTATGCACAGCAATTGGTTTGCACGAAAAACAAGCTCGAGTGAACGAAGTTTACTCGAGCCGATTGTCAGGAAAATAACTAAGGTTTCGGCGCATTAGATGGTGGTATCGGGTTATTAGCTGCTGTCCGGCCCTGTTTCAATTCTTTTTTTATTTGAGCTGCCCCTGCTTTGTTGGATGCTGAATTCTCATCCACTTGCGCCTTGGCGTCTTCTGCTATAGTAGCTGCTTTCTTTTTGAGTTTTTGCAGGCGATGGGGATGATTATTGAATAGTTCATTTTTTGCTTCTTGATTTTTCCCTTTGGGAGATACTTTGGTTTCACCATTGACTTGAATGGTAATCGCTTCTGGCGGAAAACCTGCATCAATACATGCTTCATAAGAATGCCGGGCTAATTCTTCTGCTTTTTTAGGATCAGAATGATGAACATTCATGGTAATTCCTTTTGCACCACTTGCTTTTATTGTCATAGCCAGACTGGTTAAATCTTTTAATATCGCATCTTCAGCCAGTGCCGAGAGCGGCCAGGGCCATGAAAATAACATTTTTGGCCCATCTATCTTCACACTATAGGAATCTCCATTTTTAGAAATTTCTGTCCCTCTAATCGTTTCAAGCTTCTTTAGATCGTTAACTTCAATGCCTTTAAGATGAGCGCTTATGCCTTGTTGATTGGTAGTTAATACCTCTTCGTCTAGTGGATTTTTTTCATGAGCTATTCTATTAATCTCATCTTGCATTACCCCTTTACGCAAAAATGCTTGTGCAAAATAAGAAACCCGCTCAAACTCCTTACGTGCTTCCTCTTTTTTTTGGGTAATATCGTCATTTATTGATTTTTGAAACTCCTGAACTCTTTCTTCCTGCCCCTTTTTTAAATGGTTAAGCATATCATTCTTGATATCATCAACCTGGGTGTCATTTTCTAAATGTAAGCTCGTTTTTAGTGCGTTAACAAATTGAGGTTGTGTAAATAAATTTTTAATATTTTTTTCTTCTTCAGCATGCTGAGCTTGCAATACTTTTTCTGACTTGGCTTTGGTATCGGCCAAGTAGGAAGCAACGGCTCCTGGTGGCCAGGATTGTCCACTCTTCATTCTGTCGCCAAGCGATTTAAGATCAGAATTTAATTTATTGTAACGTTTTTGATTTAAAGGAGTGAACTCTAATGCTTTTGCCAGTTCGCCCTTGATTGTTTTATTATCTTCCGAATCTGCCTTAAATAGTTCTGCATAGCTTGTGTCGCCTCTTTTTAAAGAAGAAAATCCGGAAAGTCCCGTTATTCGTTTAGCATAATAATCTTTAAACGCTGTGGTTGATTTTAATTCTTCCTTACTACTTTCAAGACTTTCATCAAAAAGATTGGCTGCTTTAATACGTTCATGGGTACTGAATGAATCTCTTGAAGTAAGATCAGATTGGTCGGGTATCCTGGGCGCCATAATTCATCACCATCAATGTTAATTTAATTTAAAGTATAACACCAATAAATTAACTTAAAATTAATAAAATTTTCACCAAAGTATAATTTCATACCTGTTAGTTCATATTAAATAAAGTAGATTGACCAAGGCCAATCTACAAATTTTTGATCCTAATCCAACGTGTATAAATCGAATTTTGATGAGTTTACCCTATTTTTTTAAGAGAAGTTAGACTTTTGCATTTTACCAGGCTGGTATGGCCGCATTGTTAAAGAGTTCTTTTGCTTTTTCTTTCACTTCGGGTGAATTCAATGCTTTTACAAATTCGTTTAACTGAACTTTTTTATTACTATTTCGACGAGTAACAATCAGGTTAGCATAGGGTGAGTCTTTGGTTTCTCTATAAATGGCGTCTCGTAAGGGATTTAAACCAGCGGGAACAGCGAAATTAGTATTGATAACTGCAGCATCCACATCTGGCAAAATTCGGGGTAGCTGAGCTGCATCCAGTGCTTTGATAACCAGATTTTTAGGATTATTGGTAATATCTTCTACAGACACCAGCGTGTTTTTTTTCAAATGAATTAAACCTGATTTTTGTAATAATAATAAAGCGCGTGCTTCATTGCTGGGATCATTGGGGATAGCTATCACTGCTTTAACAGGAATTTGCTCTAACGACTTGATTTTATTTGAATAAATCCCTGCCGGATAAACAAACGTTTTACCGATTATTTCCAAATCATAACGGTGGGCTTTCATGGCTGCTTGTAAATAAGGCAAATGTTGATAGACATTGGCATCCAGACTACCATCCTGTAACGCTTCATTAGGGAGATTGTAGTCATTGAACTCTATAATCTTTATCGTCAATCCGTATTTTTTTTGCGCAACATCTCGAGCAACTTCGACCAGATCAGTTTCAGGGCCGGCAATGGTTCCGATCGTTAATGTATTAGAGGCGGGTTTGTGACAGGCCAACAGACTCAGGGTGAGGATAATCACATTCAAAATACGCATTAAAATCTCCTGTTAAATCTCTTCAATACTTAGTGACGCGTCAGATGACGTGCCAGACGATCTCCGCCCATTTGTAACAATTGAACGAGTAGAATTAATATAAATACGGTAGCCAGCATGATAATTACATTAAAACGCTGGTAGCCATAACGAATGGCCAAATCTCCTAAACCACCGCCCCCAACAGTTCCTGCCATTGCTGAATAATTAACCAGAGTAATTGCAGTGACTGTTATTGCCTGAATGAGAGCGGGAAGGGCTTCTGGCAGTAAAATATGGCGAATCATTTGCCAGCTACTGGCTCCCATCGATATCCCTGTTTCTATCAAACCTTCAGGTAAGGTTTGATAGATATTATCAACCAGCCTGGCAAAAAAAGGAATTGCGCCCAACGTAAGAGGGACCATTGCGGCATGAATACCAATGGAACTTCCTACCAGTAAACGTGTGAATGGTATCAAAGCTACAAGTAATATAATAAAAGGGATGGAGCGGCTTATGTTGATTGTACTGGAAATAAAGCGACTTACCCAGGCATGAGGTTTAATTCGGGTAGTGACGAAAAGAAGTGTGCCCAGCGGTAAGCCTAGTAAAGTAGAGAATAAGGTGCTGGCAATAACCATATAAACCGTTTCGCCACTCGCCCAAAGTAAATCATAATATACTGTCATTGACATACCCTAAAATCTCCACAGTTAGCCTGGATTCTTCACATCGCTGAATAAATTGTTCGAGTAAAGTCTGGTTTGCTGTGAGTTCAACAATCAATACGCCACAGGTTAACGTATCAACGCGATCAATATTTGCCAGGAGAATATTGATATCCAATTGCAACTCACGACTGGTTTTACTGATAAAAGGAATAGTAGCTGCTTCACCCTGAAAAAATAAACGCAATAAAGGCTTATTAGTGGGATTCGGGGATAGGTGAGCACTTAAACAAACGGGTAATTGAGGGCTTAATTGAGCATACAATAAGGCACGGGCTATACTGTTTTCTTGATTAAAAATAGAAGCCAACGCAACCGTTTCAACCAGGTTTCCGGCGTCCATAACTGCCAAACGATGGCAAATTTGTTTAACCACATCCATTTCATGAGTAATCAGGACGATCGTGATGCCATAAAGACTATTAATTTTTTTTAGTAACTCTAATATGGAATTGGTAGTTTCAGGGTCCAGCGCGGAAGTTGCTTCATCGCAAAGTAAAATCTTGGGTGAACACCCAAGAGCCCGGGCAATAGCTACTCGTTGTTTTTGCCCACCACTGAGCTGATCCGGGTAAGCATGTCTTTTTTCAGCAAGTTCTACCAAGGGGAGTAATTCAGCGATTTTGTTTTTAATTACTGTTTCATCCATGCCTTGAATGCGCATAGGTAAAGCGATATTGTCATAAACAGTTTTAGAGTTCAGCAGATTAAAATGTTGAAAAATCATCGCCATCTTGTGGCGGGCTTTTCGCAAGTTAGCGGGACTCAGTCTGGTGATGTCCTGATTATCAATAATAACTTCGCCGCTATCAGGCTGTTCCAGTAGATTAATACTACGAAGTAAGGTGGATTTACCAGCCCCACTTTTACCAATTATGCCAAAAATCTCGCCTTCCTGTATAAATAAATTAATATTATTCAAGGCAATATTTCCTGCATAGGATTTTGTTAATCCATTCAGTTCAATCATGAGTTAACCCGGAAATTTAGTAGCGTGCGGAATGCCAGGGAGGGAAGTGCCCACCGCTTTAGCCGTATTTTCAAATGCTGGTAGAACCAGACAGATGAGCGCCCGCAAGCTGAGTTTCAAATCGGCGCAAGTAAAAATAATACACCAAATAACAGGATTCATCCAGTAGATTGTCATTGGTAAAGAGAGATAATGGAGGTTGCTACCTGAATGAAGTCTATATCAAGTAATCTACTACTCTATAATTCCTGCAATTCTTTTCTATTTTTAAATTCATTGAGTGAGTCTGGATTGGCCAGGGAGCCCAGATTATTAATGGATTGACCATGTACTATCCGGCGTACTGCGACTTCTACTATTTTGCCGCTTATAGTCCGTGGGATATCTCTCACTTGAAGGATTTTAGCAGGAACGTGGCGCGGTGATGCATTGTGGCGTATTGTTTGACGAATCGTTTCGCTCAACTGCTCATTTAACCTGGCATTTTCTCTTAATTTGACAAAAAGAACAATGCGTACATCATCCTGCCAATTTTGCCCTATTACCACACTATCCAGGATTTCGGGGATTTTTTCAATTTGACGATAGATTTCGGCAGTACCTATCCGCACTCCCCCCGGATTTAATACGGCATCAGAACGCCCATAAATGATAAGGCCATTATGGGCTGTCAATTCAGCAAAATCGCCATGCGCCCACACATTGGGAAAACGTTCAAAATAAGCCTTTTTATAAGCGTTTTGCTCAGGATCATTCCAGAATCCCACTGGCATGGAAGGAAAAGGTTGGGTACACACCAGTTCCCCCTGTTGTTCATGAAGAACGTGGCCTTGTTCATCAAAAATGTTGACTGCCATGCCAAGACCAATACACTGCAATTCACCGCGATAAACCGGAAGGAGGGGATTACCCAAAGCAAAACAAGAGATAATATCGGTACCGCCAGAAATGGAACTTAATTGTACATCAGGTTTAATTTGTTGGTAGACAAAATCGTAATTTCCTGGCAACAAAGGCGAACCAGTGGACAAAATGGTATGCAGACTTTGTAAAGAAAACTCGCTAATCGGTTTAATATTTGCTTTTTCTACCGATGAAATAAATTTGGCGCTGGTACCAAAAACAGTAATTTTTTCCTCATCAATCAGCTGAAAGAGGCGATTGGTATCGGGGTAATGGGGTGCGCCTTCATAAAGCGTCAGTGTTGACCCTAAAGCCAGGGCTGAAACCATCCAGTTCCACATCATCCAGCCACACGTGGTATAGAAACAGAGATTATCTTGTTCAGTTAAATTGCTATGTAAACTTAATTCTTTTAAGTGTTGTAATAGCGTTCCGCCTGCACCATGCACAATGCATTTGGGTTTTCCGGTAGTTCCGGATGAAAAAAGAATATAAACAGGATGGGCGAAAGGCAGAGAAACAAAATGGCAATGTTCTGCTGGCTGCAAAAAATCATCCCAGGATGTTGCCTGTGGCAGGGTTTTATAATCAACATGGCAGTTAATAATGGGGCATATTACTATGTTATGCAGAGAAGGCATTGCCTTGCTGATGTCCACAATTTTCTCAATACCGTTGTGCTGCTTGCCTGAATATTGATGGCCATCACACGCAAAGAGCACTTTGGGTTCTATTTGCCCCAAACGATCGATAGCAGCCTGAGCGCCGAAATCCGGTGAGCAAGACGACCAGATTGCGCCCAGTGAGGTTGTGGCCAGCATGGCTATAATCGTGTGAGGAACATTCGGCATAATAGCTGCCACGCGATCGTTTGTTTTTACACCAATTTCTTTTAAGCCTTGCGCGCAACGGGCAACTTCCTGATAGAGCATTTTATAGCTAAGGCATTGTCGCTCGCCCTTTTCGTTGATTGCGATAAGGGCGATGTGATCATCGCGCCGATGTAACAATTTTTCCGCAAAGTTAAAAGTCGCGCCGTTAAACCAGTGCGCCTGCCACATCTGTTCGTAATTATTAAGTAGTTCGGTCGGTGGAGTAGTAAAAGTCAAGTCAAAATAGTTGCGCAGCGTTTCCCAGAATAAAGCGGGTTGGTTAATTGACCATTCATACAATTGTTGATAATTGTTAAAGTTTAGCTGATGTTTTTTTGCGGCAAAATGCATAAATTGCCACATATTACTTTTTTCTGGCTGCCTGGGTTCCCATACTACTGTCTTCATCGTGAAAATATCCCTGGATAGTTTATTGTCCTGTTAACTTCATGGCGTCAACTTAAGACAATTCTTCATTACCTGCGTCCTGGATTCTGCGGACAAGCCGAGAAACGCAGGTATTCTTCTTAAGTTGATGCCATTACCTGTTCACCGGGGTCAGTTCCCATTTCTACTATCTTGGCCAAAGTAGGCCGATTATCTGTGCTCCGCGAAATGTCAACTAACCCTAGCCTTGATTGGCAAGCAAAGCATTGGCAACTTTTGATTGATTTTTTTTCCCTAATGTTTTGCAGATCATATCGCCTGCAGCGACGATTTTGAAGATATCAACACCTGTTTCAATGCCTAAACCATGCATCAGATATAACACATCTTCAGTTGCTACATTGCCAGTTGCCCCCCGCGCATAAGGACAGCCTCCAAGCCCTGCCACAGAACTGTCAAAACGGTTTATTCCACATTCCAAAGACGCAAAAATATTGGCGATGGCCTGCCCATAGGTATCATGAAAATGCATCGCTAATTGGTCAGGCGCAAGAAAATTCAGCATTTCTTTAATTAAAATGTTGGTTTGTTTGGGGGTACCCACGCCAATTGTATCGCCCAGACAGATTTCATCAGCACCCAAGGAAAGCAATTGCCGACTGGTAGAAACCACTTGTCGAGGTGTGATCTCGCCTTCGTAGGGACAGCCTAAAGCACAGGAAATATAAGCTCTGACCTGTATTTTATGCTTTTTTGCCAAGGCTATCACCGGTTCGAAGCGTGCAATGCTTTCTGCAATTGAGCAATTGATATTGCGTTGATTAAATGATTCACTGGCTGCTGTAAACACGGCAATCTCTTTTACGCCAGTTTCCAGAGCTTTTAACATACCACGCTCATTAGGCACTAATGCAGAAAAATGCACCGTAGCCGGTTGGTTAATGGAGTTAAAAACAATTTCGCTATCGGCAAGTTGGGGGATCGCTTTGGCTGAAACAAAGCTGGTCACTTCAATATGTCGCAGACCACTTTGACTCAATAAGTTGATTAATTCTATTTTGGAATCAGTAGCCACAAAGGAAGGTTCATTTTGTAAACCATCGCGAGGACCCACTTCAACAATTGTTACCTGTGATGGATAGTTCATAATTATCCTTAATCTTTTAAGGCTACCAATTCAGCCCCTTCATTGACCTGCGAACCGACCTCATAAAATAACTCACTCAGTACGCCATCTTTCGGCGCATGAATTGTATGCTCCATTTTCATGGCCTCAAGAATAATCAAACTATCGCCTTCTTTAACATGATCGCCTATTTTTTTGAGTATGGCGACTATTGTAGAAGGCATCGGTGCCGTAAGTCGACCTTTTTTCGCGATTGTATGGCTGCCATAGTTTTGCCAGTTAAAACGTTCAACCTGCAATGGACCTTCTTCAAAATAAAAACAAATGGCTTCAGCCTGGTTGGTAAATAGAGCATGCCGTGTTTGCTGATTATCTTGAAGATAAAGTGTGTTGTTATCAATATGCACATTGAGCAAGCATTCTTTGTGGTCTGTTTGTAAGCGAAAGCGCTTTGAATCAAGAGGTGTTATCCTAACGGTTATGGGTTTTTCTTCAATAAGATATTGCCACTCCCATTGACTGGTCATATGCATTTGCCAGCCAAAACAATTGATTGACAACGGGTCAGTGTTTTTTTGGAAAAGAGCCAGATAATCATAACCCACTGCCATCAAAAGCGCTAAATGTTCATCGGGATGAGCCAAGTGAATCATTTCCTGAGTTAAAAAATCTGTACTTAAATCCCCGTTAATAAAACGGGAATGTTTACAAATGGCCTGTAAAAAAGGAATATTGGTTTTTATACCTCCTACAACATAATAACTTAGCGCTTGTTGTAAACGATGTAGAGCATTCTCTCGTGTTTCACCCCAGGCAATTAATTTTGCGATCATGGGATCATAATAAGGAGAGATCATAGAACCGGCAGTAACGCCGCTGTCGATTCGAATGCCTTCACCTGTCGGTTCGATTAAGCAGTCTAACTGGCCGATAGAAGGAACAAAATTCTGATGGGGATCTTCGGCATAAATACGACACTCTATCGCGTGGCCTTTAATAGTAATTTTATCCTGCGTACAAGGTAGAGGTTCGTTGGCGGCAATTTTTAATTGCCAGGCAACCAAATCAAAGCCAGTAATCATCTCTGTAACGGGATGCTCTACCTGCAAACGGGTGTTCATCTCCATAAAATAAAAATGCCCCGTGTCAGCCACTAAAAACTCCACGGTTCCGGCACCACGATAATGAATTGAACGTGCTACTTCACAAGCCGCCCTGGCGAGGTTTTGTTGCAAGGTAGATGACAAATCGGGTGCTGGCGCTTCTTCAATTATTTTTTGATGTCTTCGTTGTATCGAGCAATCTCGCTCAAAAAGATGAACCACCTGTCCGTAGTTATCTGCCATAATTTGTACTTCGATATGGCGAGGATTATTGATTAATTTTTCAATAATCATCGTCTCATCTCCAAAGCTCGCTAGTGCTTCACGTCTGGCTCCTGCCAAAGCCTGTCCAAATTCGGTTTCATTATGGACGGCACGCATACCTTTCCCCCCTCCACCACTGGCTGCTTTCAGTAAGACTGGAAAACCAATACGTTGTGCTTCCATTAATAACTGTTCATCAGTTTGATGATTACCATGATACCCTGGGGTAAGCGGGACATCGGTTTTTTCGAGCAGTTGTTTAGCCAGTTGTTTGGAAGCCATTGCTTCCATAGCCGAAATAGTGGGACCCACAAAAAAGATACCGGCTTTCTCACAAGCTTTGGCAAACAAAGGATTTTCTGATAAAAAACCATAACCGGGATGGATAGCTTCGGCGCCACTGGTTTTTGCAGCAGAAATAATAGCTTCAATATTCAAGTAGCTTGTTTGAGCAGGAGAATCACCTATCCAGTAAGCACTATCGGCTTGTTCTACATGCAGACTGTTTTTATCGGCTGTCGAGTAAACGGCAATACTGTGGATGCCCATTTTTTTAGCGGTTTTAATAATACGACAAGCGATTTCACCACGGTTGGCAATAAGAATCTTGTTAAACATGAAAATCCCCTAATTCCAGTGAGGTGTCTCTTTATTAAGAAAGGCTTGTAAACCCTGCTGGCCTTCGGCTGAAACCCGTTTTTTTGCAATGAGAACAGCCGTTTGACGCATGAGATCTTCATTAACAGGCTGTTCTGATACCTGATCAACCAGGGACTTACAGGCACTAACCGCCTGGGGCGCCAATTTTGCAATTTGTTCGGCATAATTTAAAGTAAAAGGCCATAGTTCCTCATCGGCCACACAATGTTGCACTAAATGTAACTGTTTTGCATAATCAGCATCAAAAACTTCGGCTGTCATAAATAAATGCTTTGCTGTGCGTTCGCCAATCGCTTTTACCACATAAGGACTTATTACTGCGGGAATTAAACCCAATTTGACCTCAGAAAAGCAAAAACGCGCGCTCCTGGAGGCAATAGCAATATCACAGGCTGCTGCAAGACCCGCTCCGCCTCCAAAGGCTGATCCTTGCACCATAGCGATAGTAGGCTTTGGACTTTGGTGTAAGGTACGCATTACTCGAGCGAGTACCAGAGCATCGTTAATATTTTCTGTTTCATCAAATTGGGCCATGCGTTGCATCCAGGCAAGATCAGCGCCGGCTGAAAAATGACGCCCATTTGCTTTTAACAGGATTACCCGAACTTGTGAATCATTAATTGCTTCATCAAGGCAACATTGCAGAGCGGCTAATAAATGATCATCAAAGGCATTGTGCTTGCTGACCCGATTTAAAGTAATGATATAAATACGACCTTGTAATTCATTTAATAAGTCAGTCACCTTTTCTCCCTGGGTCAGTTGACATTGTCATCATTGGCCAAAACAGGCCGATTTTCTGTGCTCTGATACTCACATACTTCGTGTATGCGGCGTTTTATGCTCGAAAATCAACCTATTTTGGCTCAAGCCAGCAAAATGTCAACTGACTCTAATAGAATTCACATACGAAACACACCAAATCGAGTGGTTTCCACTGGTGCATTTAAAGCGGCTGACAGGCTTAAACCTAAAACTCTTCGAGTATCTTCCGGGGCAATAACGCCGTCATCCCAAAGTCTTGCACTGGCATAATAAGGATTGCCCTGGTCTTCATACTGTTCCCTTAGTGTGGCTTTAAATGCCTCCTCTTCTTCTGTCGGCCACTCGGTTCCATGTTTCGCATGCTTATCGCGGTTAATTTGCGCTAATACATTGGCTGCCTGTTCGCCCCCCATTACCGAAATACGCGCATTTGGCCAAGACCACAAAAAGCGAGGGTCATAGGCACGCCCACACATGGCATAATTTCCGGCACCAAAACTGCCTCCTGCAATGACGGTAAATTTAGGTACTTTCGCATTGGCAACGGCAGTGACCAGCTTTGCGCCATGTTTGGCTATACCACCTGCCTCATATTTGCTACCTACCATAAAGCCAGTAATGTTTTGTAAGAAGATTAAGGGTATTTTTCGTTGTGTACACAACTCAATAAAATGAGCGCCTTTAAGTGCACTTTCCCCAAATAGAATGCCATTATTGGCAATAATGCCCACAGGGTAACCAAAAAGCCAGGCAAAGCCACAAACCAGAGTAGTCCCATACAGCGCTTTAAATTCATCAAATTCAGAACCATCAACAAGGCGAGCAATCAGTTCATGAATGTCAAAAGGTTTACGGGGATCTGCGGGTACAAGGCCATTTAGTTCTTTAATATCATAAAGAGGCTCCCGGCTGGGAATACGGCAGAGTGATTCTGGTTTGCGCCGATTCAAATGTTTAATGGCGAGACGGGCAAGGTGTAAAGCATGAGCATCATTATCAGCGTAATAATCGGCAACGCCTGACTGGCGACAATGAATATCAGCGCCTCCTAATTCTTCAGCGCTGATTATTTCACCTGTTGCCGCTTTCACCAAAGGAGGTCCACCAAGAAAGATGGTCGCCTGATTTTTAACCATAATTGACTCATCGGCCATGGCGGGTACATAAGCGCCGCCGGCGGTACATGAACCCATTACTACAGCAATCTGAGGAATATTTTCCGCAGACATTATCGCCTGGTTATAAAAAATACGTCCAAAATGCTCCCGATCAGGGAAGACTTCATCCTGACGGGGTAGAAAGGCACCTCCTGAATCCACAAGATAAATGCAGGGGAGGTGATTGGCTTTGGCGATCTCCTGGGCGCGTAAATGTTTTTTAACAGTAAGAGGATAGTAGGTGCCTCCTTTCACAGTGGCATCATTAACGACAATCATGCAATCTGTATCAGCAACACGCCCAATACCTGTAATAATGCCAGCGGCAGGCACATAATCGTCATAAACCTGATAAGCTGCCAGCTGTGACAATTCAAGAAAAGGACTGCCTGGATCAAGAAGTTGTTGCAAACGTTCACGCGGCAGCAATTTGCCATGCTTTAAATGACGTTCCCGTGCTTTCTCATCACCACCCTGCGCAATGTTTCCAATAGTGTGTCGTAACTCATCAAGCAGAGCCTGCATGCTTGCTTCATTGGTTTTAAATTCATTGCTGGCGGGATTTAACTGACTGATTATTTTAGCCATGGCGAGCCTTAAAAATGTATCAAAAGAGTGCTAAGAACAATAATCAGCCATAAACACCAGGTGAGTTCGATAAAATAAGGCATCTCTTTCCCTTTGAATAATCGATAAATCAGGGCCGGGATTGCAGCAATTAGTACGGGTATGAGTACCAAGAGAAGCACTTTGCGAATAATAATACCCCATTCACTCTGGCTAAAAACAGCAGCCAGTTTGAGATTCATGAAAACATAGAACATATCTATATAGACGAGAAGCATATGGGCATATTTGGCAAAAATGACAACCAAAATGCTTAACAATAAGTAGATGAGGCTTTGTTTAAGCATGTCCATCCTTTGTTATTGATTATTTATTTTTATAGTGCGAGTTTTCACTATTGTATGCAATAGGTCAATGTGTTTTCCAGGATTATAATTATTTCTTCATCGCAATGGGTGAGTTTGATGAAATTTGTTCTCTTTCAAGTTTATTGAACAGGTTTCTTGTACGAGTACTTATCTTTCCTTCCAGAGCCAGCGGATATTCTGCTTTGACTCTGGCAAGAGATTCCTTCAAAGTAAGACAATCTGCATATTCAATCAGGCTATCTAATGCTCGCATTTCTATTTGTTTTAATGTCTTATTTGGGTAAGGCCAGCGACTATGGACTTCTCTATTCAGCGAATTAATTAATTTTTGAATACATTTTTTTTGTTCCTCGCTTAATGAGGAGTTCTGGTTTACCGCTAGAGATTGGAAATTTGGAGTCGTAACGGCTTTTGGAAAAAACCGATTGTTCCTCTCAGAAATCGGAGGCACAGAAACAGCGTTGTTAATCTGTTGTTGCCATTGAGCCATTAATTTCATCACTATTAAAAGAGGAGCGCTTTTTAATGATTCTTGAGAAACTAACGCAAAATTAATTCGGGGTAATGCTTTGTGAATAAAATTGAATAACTGGATTGGCAAGTCTTTCTTACTCTGCGTCAATTGATTAACGTTAAACAGCACTGAAAGAATGTCTTCCTGTGTCAATCTGGGTAATAAAGTAATCAACAATTCAAACACTTTTTCAGGTACGTGATAAGAATAGTAAGTATAGTAGTAATTGCTGCATAGCATATTTTCAATATCGGACAAGATAGCGTTAATTTGTTCTGATGATAAATGGGGGGATAAGGTGGACAATGTTTCGCATGCTGTTTCTTGAACATTCCTATCGTTCAGTAATTTGATCGCAACAGGCAAAAGAGCGTTAATTTGTTTTGATGATAAATGGAATGATAATATGGACAATGCCTTGACTGCTTTTTCACGAAGAATGGATTTATTATCTCTATCTTTTGCCAATTTGATAACAACAGGCAAAATAGTGTCAATGTGTTCTGGTGATAAATGGGAGGATAGTGCAGACAATATTTCGTAGGCTGTCTCAAGGATCAAACCCTTATCCGTATTTTTTACTAATTCGATAATCACAGGCAAAATAGTGTCAATGTGTTCTTGTGATAAATGAGAGGATAGTGCGGACAATATTTTGCCTGCCGTTTTAAAAACCGAAGTCTTATTCGTATCTTTTACCAAGTCGATAACAACAGGTAAAATAGAATCAATGTGATTTAATGATAAACAGGGTAATAATGAAAATACTGTTTCGACTATTGTTTCACGAAGAAGAGAAGTCTTATTCGTATTTTCTAGTAGTTTGATAAAAAGAAGCAAAATAGCATCAATGTGTTTTGATGGTAAATAGAGTGCTAATGCAGATAATATTTTGCATGCTACGTATTGAAACTGTTCATTTTCATCTTTCAGCAACGTAATAACATTAGACCAAACAGTATTTTGGTCTGATGACAAAAGTGTGGACATTATTTTGAGCGCTGGTTTGTCATTACCGCCAGTCCGTTTCAGTAATTCGATAGTGGCAAGCAAGATAGTCTTAATTTGGGCTGATGATAAATAGAATGATAATACAGATAATGTTACGTATGCTGCTTGACGTACAGATTCATGTACAGATTCATGTACAGATTCATAACGATGTTGTAGTAATTTGATAGCATGCGGTAAAATAATGGCAATATGTTCTGAGGATAAACGAGGTAATAATTTAGCCAATAGTTGGTTTATTTCCTCTTGCCAGACAATCAAATGTGCGTTACACAAGTCAATAATATCAAACCAAATAACCTTAATTTGATCTGCTGATAAATGGTCTGCCAATGCAGATAATGTGGTAATATATAATGCTGTTTGAGGAATAGTTCTATTTGGATGTTTCGGCGGTTCAATAGCATCCTGTAAAATAATATCAATAGATTCTGATGATAATCGGGATAATAATACTGACAATGTTTTGCCTGCTATTGAACGTGTATCATTGTCTTTTAATAGTTTGATAATAACAGGCAAATGTATGTTAACTTGTTCTGCTTGAAGTTTAGGGACTAATAAACAGAGGATCTGGAGTGCCGCAATACCAAGATCGGAGTTTTCAAGTAAGGGGGCTATTTTTTCACTTAACCGGGTTACTTGTAGTCGAGTAAGTAAATTAGCCCGTATCATTAACTGTAATATTTCCAGATTTCGGGGGATAAGTTCAATAAAATGCCTGACCTGCTTGTTATTATCAATTCGCTTGATAATTCGTTCAAACAAATTATTCTTATAGTGAAGAGGAAGCAGGGGTAACAAGGGGGGTAACAGTATTTGTAAATAGTAGTTATTTTTTTGATTGAGACTAATCAGGGCGCTATCCAAAAGATTTAAAGCGTCTTCATCGAATTGTAATGAGAGATTGTGTTGACGGGCATTGTATATTAAGTTATAACTCCACATTTCAATTGTCAAATCGTCTCTCTTAGACCACTGTTGGATTAACTTCCTGTTTGGAAAATCAGGTTTTAATGAACTCCGGGGGTTAGAAACGGCTACTTTAAACCAATTACTCTGATACAGTAACGCCTCTTTATTTGTTGGTTGAAATAAATAATGCAGAATATATTGATACAGACTCTTATTAGCGGCCTGTAAGGCCATTAGCGAAATCATATCGAGTTTTTCAATGAGCGGTATTGAATGACCATAATTCAATAAAAAATCATAAAAAGAACAGGTATCTGCTGATAAATTTCGTGGCATCATTAACCATCAAGATAAGTGTTTTAAAGCACATATTGTACATAATTAATTCATTAATTTCAATTAAAGTGTAGATGACAAATGATTTGTCCGGATCTGGAAAGCAGATTGAGCCAAAGCCCAACCTGCAAATTTTGCAAACGAGAGTTACATTAATTCAATAGCAACAGCCGTTGCTTCTCCTCCGCCAATGCAGAGGGATGCAACGCCACGCTTTTTCTGATTTCTTTTAAGCGCATGCATTAAGGTCACTATGATTCGGGCGCCCGATGCGCCAATAGGATGTCCGAGAGCGCAAGCGCCGCCATGGATATTGACTTTTTCGGGGTCCAGTTCCAGTTGGGTAATCGCTGCCATGGCAACCACGGCGAATGCTTCATTGATTTCGTATAAGTCGACTTCACTGGAATGCCAGCCTGCTTTATCGAGTACTTTACGTATGGCATCCACAGGGGCTGTAGTAAACCATTGAGGGGCTTGCGCATGGCTGGCATGAGCTATAATACGTGCTAAAGGTTTAATGCCTCGTTTATGAGCATTGTCTGCAGTCATTAATACAAGGCTGGCAGCACCGTCAGAGATAGAGCTTGAATTCGCTGCGGTGACTGTGCCGTCTGATTTAAAAGCGGGGCGCAGTTGAGGAATTTTGGCCAGTTTATTTTCGTCAGGGCCTTCGTCCTGAGTGATAATGACTTCGCTTTTCCGGCCTGAAACAGTCACAGGTGCAATCTCTTCAACAAAAGCGTTATCATGTTGTGCCTGCAGCGCTCGGGTTAATGAACGAATGGCATAGTCATCCTGTTGTTGGCGGGAAAATTGAAAGTGACTTGCGGTTGCTTCTGCAAAACAACCCATTAATTGACCTCGTTCATAAGCATCTTCCAAACCGTCTAAAAACATGTGATCTTTAAGCTCTCCATGTCCCAAACGATATCCTGAGCGGGCTTTAGATAACAAATAAGGTGCATTGGACATGCTTTCCATACCACTTGCAAGAACAACGGTAGCAGAGCCTGCTTTAAGCAAGTCATGAGCCAGCATGACTGCTTTCATGCCTGAACCACACATTTTATTAATGGTTGTCGCATTGGCTGAATTAGGAATACCTGCTTTAATTGCGGCCTGACGTCCAGGTGCCTGGCCAATACCTGCCTGTAACACACAACCGGTAATGACTTCATCAATTTCCGCGGCTGAAATACCGGCCTGTTCAATAACCGCCTGATGCGCTACGGCACCTAACTCAGGAGCTGACAAGGGCGATAAACCACCGAGCATATTACCCATAGGGGTTCTTTTTGCTGCAACAATAACGATCTCATTCGGCTCCATTTTTCAATTTCCTCCTTAGGGTCTGTAATATTTACTTGTAACTGATGTCTATTTTTAAGAATAGCAGTGTTACTGGATGTTTTCTTTAAAAAGCTCGCGACCAATCAACATTCGCCTTATTTCAGAGGTACCTGCCCCAATTTCATACAGTTTTGCATCACGCAGTAAACGGCCTGTAGGGTATTCATTAATATAACCATTACCGCCTAAAATTTGAATGGCCTGTAGGGCCATCTGCGTTGCTCGTTCTGCAGCATATAAAATAACCCCCGCGGCATCTTTACGAGAAACCAGTCCTTGATCACAAGCGCGGGCAACAGTATAAAGATAAGCGCGGGAGGCGCTTAACTCCGTATACATATCGGCTAGCTTACCCTGGATAAATTGAAATTCACCAATGGCCTGATTAAATTGTTTGCGTTCATGGACATAAGGTAGAACCACATCCATACAGGCTTGCATAATACCCACAGGCCCGGCTGCCAATACCGTACGTTCATAATCAAGCCCGCTCATCAATACACGGGCCCCTTTATTTATTTCGCCCAAAACATTCTCTGCCGGAACCGCACAATCGTTAAAAACCAGTTCGCAGGTATTTGAACCACGCATACCTAACTTGTCAAGTTTTTGGGCGGTGCTGAAGCCACTCAATTCTTTTTCAATAATAAACGCAGTAATTCCTTTGCTTGCGGCTTGCTTGTCTGTTTTAGCATAGACTACGAGAACATCAGCGTCAGGACCATTGGTTATCCACATTTTAGTACCATTCAGGATAAATTGATCACCAGCAGCATGTGCCTGTAATTGCATACTCACTACATCAGAGCCAGAGTTTGATTCGCTCATGGCTAAAGCACCAACCTGTTCACCGCTGATGAGTTTAGGCAAATAGCGTCGTTTTTGTTCACTTGTACCGTTTAAATAAATTTGATTGACACAAAGATTGGAATGAGCACCATAGCTTAAACCGACAGAGGCTGAAGCACGGGAAATTTCTTCCATGGCTATAACATGGGCAAGATAACCCATATTGGCCCCCCCGTATTCTTCACTGACCGTAATGCCTAACAAGCCCATATCGCCGAATTGTCGCCATAATTGATTAGGAAACGCATTTTCTCTATCAATTTGAGCTGCCAGAGGGGCAATTTCTTTTTGGGCAAACTGATGAACGCTTTCACGTAAAAGGTCGTAAGTTTCTCCCAGTTGATATTGTAAATCAGTGTGCATCATCGCTTCCTGTTATTGAGATTTTATCCCGTATTCGTTAAAGAGTTAGACTATACCGAATCAAATTCAAGTTGCAACACTCCTGGAAAGAAGCCGATAGTAGAGGAAAAAGTTATTTTTTTGAAAAGATGATCCCTTTTAGTATAACATTAGCAATTTATTCAGTACTTGTATCATGTTTAATCTATCTCAATTACCTCCAGAAATTCTGGTTAAAATAATTTCATACCTAAAGCTAAGGCCAGAAAATGCTTTGGAAATGAGGAAAATTAATAAAAACTTTGCAAGTTTTTTTGTTACGGACAATCTATTTTGGAAAGAAAAATTTAAACAACATTTCCCTCATGCTTTGGATAAATTAAATGCGAGAGAAGGAGAAGTTAACTGGTTGGATGAATTTCATAAAATTTATAAGAAGGAATATCCTGAAGATTCTTTTCGAAAAAAATTATTATCGCTGATTAAAGAAGGTCATATTGAGGAAATAGTTGATGAAATAAAAAAGCTCAATATGTCGGGAGTAGAGAAACTGCAAAAATTAAGGGGAGCGGACAGTAACGCAATCTCTATTTTGCAATGGGCCCGGGAAAAAGGCCATCAATTATTACTCGATTATTTTTACCAGCTTGCTGTAGAGATATACACTGAAGCTGATATTAGTGATATTAAAAAGAATACAGGGCTTCTTCATTGGGCTCTTCAATGTCAGCAGTCATTACAAGAAATTATTATTCCATTGGTTGAGAAAGGAGTGAATCTTCGTAGCGGTATGCATATAGAATTCTATAAAGTAGGATTCTATAGAGAAGCCCCGCTTTATGTTCCTGCCCAAAATGGGCGGTTGGATGTGGTCAGGTTTTTGTTGGGAAAAAATGTTGATGTGGATAAGTTGAGTAATGGGAAAACTCCTCTTTATATTGCTACCCAAAATGGTCATTATGGCATAGTAAAATTATTGTTGGAAAACAATGCTGATGTTAATCGACCTAATGTTACTGGAAAAACATCACTTCATGTAGCTGCTAAAAAAGGTCACTTCGACTTGGTAAAACTTCATGTAGAAAACAATGCTGATGTGAATCAACCTGATACAAAAGGAAAAACATCACTTTATACTGCTGTTAAAAAGCACTATTTTGAGGTAGTCCAGTTCCTGTTGGAGCATGGCGCTAATATTAATCAGGTCATTAATAAAGCGCAGGACACACAATTTCATATCGCTGTAAGAAAAGGACAGTTGGATGTAGTTAAATTTTGGTTAGAACATGATGCCGATGTTAATCAAATGAATAGAATAGGTGAAACGCCGCTTCATGCGGCTGTTTTGCATGGACAACGAGTCGATATTGTTAATGCTTTATTAGAAAGAGATGCTGATATCTATGCGGAAAATGATCACGGTGATACCCCTCTTTCTCTTGCTATGTCCAAAAAAGGATGTTGGGGATATATAACTGGTTTTTTTAAACCTGAACGAGATATTAGCCCCGACATTGTTGAAGCTATTTGTAACCAACATAAAAGGTTAAAAATATAACAATATTTGTATTATTTGGTAATAAATGATGGGGATTTCTCTTATCAAAATAATCTGTATAATTTATTTTCTTAATGACTTCCCAAACAGGCAGGCATGTACTCACTGATTCGTCCTTTACTTTTTTGCCTGGATACAGAACAAGCGCATGATTTAAGTTTAGCCGCTCTGCGCTGGTTACCTCGTTTCTGTTTTAAGCGACCTGAAGGATTTGAAATCCGGACTATGGGATTGACTTTTCCACATCAGATTGGTTTAGCGGCAGGTCTGGATAAAAATGGCGAACATCTGGATGCTTTAAGCAAGCTTGGTTTTTCTTTTATTGAAGTAGGAACAATTACTCCCCGTCCTCAATCAGGAAATCCGCAACCCCGGCTTTTTCGCATACCACAAGCAGAAGCAATTATTAACCGTATGGGTTTTAATAATCCGGGAGTAGACGCTTTAGTTAGCAATATTGAACAAGCGTCTTATAAAGGCATTTTAGGAATTAACATAGGTAAAAATAAAGAGACGCTTCTGGCTCAGGCCGCGGAAGATTACTCTTATTGTTTACGAAAAGTCTATCAATACGCTTCTTATGTGACCATTAATATTTCTTCGCCGAATACGCCTGAGCTTCGATTGTTACAACAGGAAGCCTTTTTGGGTGATTTACTTGATCAGTTAATTGAAACACAAAAACGTTTAACAGACCGCTACCAGCGTTTTGTTCCCTTGGTGATTAAACTATCACCCGATGAGCCGGATGAGATATTAAAACAAATCGCTGATATTAGCGTTCAAAAAGGTATTTCAGGCATTATTGCAACCAATACAACCTGTGCACGTGATAAAATGGCTTCACTGCCTCATGGCCAGGAGGAGGGAGGTCTCAGTGGTAAGCCTCTGAGGGAGCGATCTACACAATGCCTGCGTCTTTTAAAGCAGGTGGTGGGCAATGAGTTAACGCTGATTGGTGTCGGTGGAATTGACAGTCCTGAAGCAGCCCGGGAAAAATTACAGGCAGGAGCCTCATTGTTACAAGTTTATAGTGGACTGATTTACAAAGGTCCTGGATTAGTGAGGACGTTGGTGGAAGGTTTACAATCGCGCTGATTAGCGCAAATTTTAACTTGCAAAAACAGGTGAAGGGCACCCCTGATAAGTTATTTGCAGAAGACTTGGCGCATAGGGTGATTTAGCGGTACAATTTGTCCCACTTTATATCAAGAATATCTCATACTGATGAAAAAAAAGCCTCATGGCAAAACCAGTCTGCTTTATAAACGATTACTTTCTTATGTGAAGCCTTTCTGGCCTGTTCTTTTGTTAGGCATCTTTGCCAATATTCTTTATTCCCTAATCGATGCCAGTTTTACTTATATGATGCGTCCTTTTCTTGATAAAGGTTTTATTGATATTGATATGGATTTTGTTAAAAAAATTCCTTTTATAGTTTTGTCAGGGATAGCCCTAAGAGGTTTAGTCAGCTCTTCAGGCAGTTATTGCATGACCTGGGTAGCTCGCTCCGTAGTGAAAGTATTACGTCAACGCGTTTTTGCTCATATCGTTAAATTGCCTGCTGATTATTATGATGAAGCCACTTCAGGACAATTATTATCCAAAATTCTTTATGATGTAGAGCAAGTGGCTCAGGTTAGTGCGGATGCCTTGACCGATTTTGTGCAGAATACCTGCCTGGTAATAGGTCTTTTAACGGTCATGTTCGTTATTTGCTGGCAATTATCGCTCATGTTTTTGCTAACGATACCTTTTGTAGGATTAATTGTTAATTATACGAATAAGCGGGTTCGTCGCATTAGTCATAAAGTACAGCGGTCCATGGGGGCTGTTACCGAAATAGCAAGCGAAGTCATTGAAGGGTATCGAGTGGTGCGGATTTTTGGTGGTGAGCAACATGAGATGAATAAATTTAATGAGGCGACAGAAATTTCACGCCGCAATGACATGAAGGTGGCTATCAGCAAAGCGATCAATGTTTCCGGTGTGCAGTTTGTTATTGCAGTGGGAATTGCACTCATCATCCTGGCTGCAATTAAACTCTCAACGGTCATTGTTATTACAGCAGGGTCTTTTCTCGCTATCATAGCAGCCATGCTGCAACTTATTAAACCGATGAAAACCTTGACAACCTTGAATGCGACTATTCAGCGAGGGTTGGCTGGTGCCGAGAGTGTGTTTGATTTAATGGATAAACCTGTTGAACCAAACGCGGGTAAGATGCTGCAACAACGGGTAAAAGGTGCTATCGAATTTGACCGGGTAAATTTTGCTTATCGCCGAGGGCAGCCTGTTTTACATGACATTAGTTTCAGTATTGCTGCCGGTGAAACAGTGGCTTTGGTGGGGCATTCAGGTAGCGGTAAAACGACTATTACCAGCTTGCTTCCTCGTTTTTATGAGCCAAAAAGTGGTCGTATTACTTTGGACGATGAAGCCATTGACCAATTATCCTTGCCCAGTTTGCGCAAACAAATTGCTCTGGTCAGTCAGCATGTGACTTTATTCAACGATAGCCTGGCCAATAATATTGCCTATGGATGTTTTAATGTCAGTCGGGAGCAAATTGTTCGCGCAGCGAAACTTGCTTTTGCGGATGAATTTATCAGTCGTTTGCCAGAGGGTTATGATACACGGATTGGCGAAAATGGTGTTTTATTATCAGGAGGACAACGTCAACGTTTGGCAATTGCTCGTGCCATTTTAAAAGACGCTCCTGTCCTAATCCTTGATGAAGCGACTTCAGCTCTGGATTCAGAGTCAGAACGCTACATTCAAATGGCTCTGGAGCAGGTGATGAAGGCACGTACCACTTTAATTATTGCTCATCGATTATCAACGATTAAACGAGCGAACAGGATTATTGTTATGGAACGAGGACGAGTGGTCGAACAAGGGAGCCATCTCCAATTATTGGCTTTGGATGGTCACTACGCTCAGTTGTATCGTGTACAACAATTAAGCGTAGATAACGAAGAAGTTGTTGCTTGATGACATTTTTAATTGATAAGTTATGGTATCGTAAACACCCTATACGCTGGGTTCTATGGCCATTATCCCTTATTTATGCATTCGTTGTCCGATTGCGTCGTCGTTATTTGCTACGTTTTCGCCAACAAAAAATTGCTGTACCTCTCATTGTAGTGGGTAATTTGACCGTAGGAGGTGTTGGGAAAACTCCTTTGGTTATTGCCTTGGCAAAAAAAATGCGAGACAAAGGTTTGTATGTGGGAATCGTCAGTCGTGGTTACGGCGCTGGCATCAAGCGTTTTCCTCATGAAGTGTCTCTTAATGACTCCGCTGCTTTAGTGGGTGACGAACCCTTGTTAATAGCAAAACGTACGGGATGTCCTGTCGTTATTGCGCCAAAGCGCATGCAAGCGGTTAACTATCTGTTAGAAAAGCATGCCTGTCAAATTATTTTAAGTGATGATGGTTTGCAACATTACACGATGGGGCGAGCCATTGAAATTGTGGTTATTGATGGCGTAAGAAAGTTTGGTAATGGTTTATGCTTGCCTGCCGGGCCTTTGCGAGAGCAAATCAGCCGTTTAAATCAAGAGGTTATTCTGGTAGTTAATGGTGGCGAGTGGCCTAACGCTCATGCAATGAATCTGGAGCCAGGGAAACTTACTCATCTTGCAACAGGTGAAGTCAGGGAATTGCATACCTTATCATCTCCCGTAGCAGCTGTTGCTGCAATTGGTCATCCACAACGTTTTTTCAATTTATTAGAAAAATCAGGTATTGTTTTTAAAAAATATCCTTTTCCTGACCATCACAATTTTCAGCAAAATGAACTACAATTTTTTGAAAAAACCGTATTAATGACTGAAAAGGATGCGGTTAAATGCCAGGCTTTTGCAATGGACTCCTGGTATTTTTTACCTGTAGAGGCAAAATTAAGCGACTCCTTCTGGCAGACGTTATGGACACATGAACAATTACAAGGTTACATTTGAAATGAAACGAACAGGATTGCGTGAGTTATTTGTATGTTTTACCTTACTGCTCGGGGCGAATTATGTGAATGCTACAGATTCCGCAGAGCTTGCAAAAACAGAATTGGAACCAACAGAAAATACAGCTTCTTTTCATGCGTTGCAGGCTTATTGGGTTTTTTCAGGTATCGTAGCTAATGAAAGTGGCGAACATTACAGTTATTATTTTCAAATGCAGCGCAAAGATCAGGAATTACAGGCGATTGCAACATTGATTGATAGTCAAACCAGGGAAGTCTTGCTCTTTGAGGAGGCCAGCACGATTTTGGACCATCCTGAAGCAACGAATTGGCGGGCAGAGCGTATTTTTATGCAATTTAATCCAATTAATAACAGTTGGGTATTTGGTGTAAAAGCAAAAAATGATAAAGGCTTTAATTTCAAAGTAGATATGTTAAGGGAAGCCATTAGTACGCCTGCTATACAGGATCTTCGCTCTGGCGTGGAATTGCTGGTTAATCAAACCGGACGTCTGAATGGTCATTTACAAATAGGTGAGGCCAATAAAGAGCAGTTTGTAACAGCTTCCAAGGCATGGTTTAAACAGGTTTGGGTTAGTAAACCACAAGAGGCGTTGCATCCACTGACCGGTATTTTATGCCAGTTTAACGATGGTAGTGCCTTTTATGCGGTTAATATGCAAGAGCCTGATGCCTTGCGGGGTGCTGTGGCAGGCTGGCGTGATACCCAGGGTATGCCAATTTCTATGTCCCAGTTTGTTTCTGTCAATGAAGCAGAGGAAAGTATGTGGTATATTCATATTCCTTCACCCAAAGTACGTTTATCCTTACGGGATGCTTTAGCTAAAGAAACCGAAAAACATCACCTGATTGCAGGACTCACTGAAGGTTTACCAGGTTTTTGTGTTATAAGTAAAGATGAAATTGCTCAGCAATTACCAGGGAGCATTCATAAAACGATGGGATAGCGTACTAAATTTTGTCTTATGGAAATTATTACCTAACAAATAGAGAAAACCGTGTGTTAATTTTTCGTTACTTGGCCAAAGAGGTATTTATTACTTTAGTCTCATTAACAACAATACTGTTGTTAATTTTCATGAGTAATCAATTTGTACGTTATCTAAATCGTGCGGCCAGTGGCAACATACCTGGTATGATTATCATGAAATTAATGATGATTGAATTACCTAATCTTATGGGGTTACTGTTACCTCTTGGTTTTTATGTTGCTTTACTGGTTTCCTATGGTCGTTTATATGCAGAAAGTGAAATGACTGTCTTGCAGGCCTGTGGTTACGGGCCGTCTCAACTGCTTAAGCACAGTTTGATTATGGCTGTAGGTATCAGTTTTTTCGTAGGCATGATTATGATTTGGCTTAGCCCGGTCATTGCTACCGAACGAGCAAAGTTATTACGAACTTCGGGTGTACAAACGCTCATCCAACTCATAGTTCCGGGACGATTTCGCGCGGAATCGAGTGGTAAGCATGTTTTTTATGTTGAAGCAATGAACCGTGATCACACGAAAGCCAGAAATGTATTTTTAGCCCGGTTAACTATGAAGAATAACCTTCCCCGTTGGGATGTTTTGTGGGCAGAGCGTGCTTTTGCTGAAACTGATGCCAGCACACAGGAAGATTATATTGTTTTACAACGGGGACATGAATATGAAGGGTTGCCAGGACAGGCCGATTATCAGGTTGCGGAATTTGATCAATATAAAGCCCGTTTGCCTCATCCTAAAATAAAGAGTTTGGATAAAGACTTGCGAACCATACCCACCGCAAGCTTATTGCCGTTTACCAATTCTGATAGAGCAAAGGTTGCTGAATTACAATGGCGTTTGTCTGTACCTCTAATGGTCCTCGTTCTAGCTTTGGTTGCCGTTCCTCTTAGCCGCGTTAATCCTCGTTCCGGGAAATATGCAAAATTATTACCGGCTATTGTTCTCTATATTGTTTACGCCAATTTTATGTTTATTTCACGTGACTGGGTAGCTGCGGGCAAAATTCCTTTATGGCTTGGCATGTGGTGGCTTCATTTAAGTGTCGCTTTGATTGGCTTGTTTTTACTCTGGCGTAATCGGATGAAATTGTCATGAAGCTGCTTGATCGTTATATTGCCAAAACAGTGCTTGCTGCGATTGCTTTAGTGACTTTGATGTTGGCTGGTTTACAGATATTCATCCTTTTTGTGAATCAGCTGGATGATCTGGGCAAAGGAGGTTATAACATTGTACAGGCAGCCTTGTATGTTTTTCTACAGATGCCTTATCAAGTGTATTTGTTTTTTCCGATGGCAAGTTTGTTGGGTTGCCTGATTGGATTAGGAATTATGGCGAATCACCGCGAGCTGATAGTGATGCGCGCAGCCGGGATGTCTATTGCCCAAGTTACAGGTGCTGTGTTAAAAGCCGCTTTAATTGTAATTCTTATTGTAACGGTAACGGGAGAGGTGCTGATACCCAGGTTGGCTTACTTTGCCAATAATCAGAAAATGCAAGCATTAAGTAACGGACAAACCTTACGCACAGCACAAGGTGTCTGGTTACGGCATCAAAATGATTTTATTTTTATTGGGATGATTTTACCAGGTAATAAATTATGGCAAGTCTACCAATTTCGTTTTGATGAAACGTATCATTTGCAACGGGCAAGAGAGATTAACCATATAGACTATGATAATGGTCAATGGCGGGCTTATGATGTTAAGGAAACGGTTATTAATCGGGAAAACACTCAGGCCCAACGACTTCCTGAAATGGTGTGGGATGTGTCGGTAAAGCCCAATATCCTTAGCGTAAGCAGTAGTGAACCTGATGAGATGACTTTACATGAATTACGACAATTTTTGCGTGCACAAAAACAAAGCCATCAAAATGCTTATAACTATCAGTTGGCTTATTGGCAACGTTTGATTCAGCCATTAACCACCGTAGTCATGATGATTCTGGCTATTCCTTTTATTTTTGGTCCCCTGCGCTCTTCTACGATGGGTTCAAAGCTCTTGACAGGCGCTACCGCTGGTTTCGGATTTCATATTGTTAATCGTTTTTTCGGTCCTTTAAGTCAGGTTTTTCAATGGCCTGTAGAAATTGCAGCGTTGGGTCCCACCTGCCTTTTTGCTTTATTGGGTGTTTATCTCATGAAAAAGGTAAAATAATGGCTATTTTTCGGCACGTGATGGAGTTTTTGCTGAATCCTTTTTTCCTGATTTTGTTAGTGTTTGCCGCTCTCGTTGTATTATTATGGCTGAATGGGGATACTCGGGTTGTAAGACATGGTTTTTTATGGATATTGGTTTTGTTGCTTTTATTCAGTACGGGGTGGGTTGCTAAAAATTTAACACGTCGATTGGAAGATCAATATACTGCAGTAAAAACCGTTGATCCAACAGTACGTTGGGTAGTTGTCTTTAGTGGTGGTCAGGCTAAGAACATTATTAATATGCCAACCAATTCATTGTTAAGTACTGTAAGTATCAAACGTTTGATTGAAGGTGTTCGGTTATATCGTCAACTACCTGCGGCTAAACTTTTGTTGTCAGGAGGAGGGTATGGATTTGAAGTTCCTGAAGCGACTCATTTGTCAGAATTAGCTTCCTGGTTTGCGATTCCTGCGAGCGACATGGTGTTGGAAACAAAATCAATCAATACCGTGGATGAAGTGAATGCTATTAAACAGATAGTTCATAATGACCCTTTTTATTTAGTCACCTCGGCAATTCATATGCCTCGTGCAATGAAACTTTGTAAAGAAGCCAATCTACAGGCAATCGCGGCACCTACCGATTTTACTTTTTACTGGGATGATGAGCGATGGGTAAAAACCTATTTGCCTAATCCGTATAATCTGTTTTATTTAAGCGTTGCCATGCATGAGCTTTTAGGCAGGTTTTGGGAGAAAATTCAAGCTTGGCAGAAATGAATAACAATTCTGGATGCTTAGGAAACAATAAATTTAAATTATTTCTTAAAATATCGCAACTATTTAAAAGCTGTTCTGTCATTCCTGTTTAAATTGATTTCAACAGTCCTGTTAACATAGGGAGCAACCGATTTTTTTCTTCAATGAAGAACTCGTTTTTATTTCTTTTGATGGAGAAAAAAATTGTGCACTATTTATTTCTTGAATCTTATTTTTTTGGAATTGATCTATTTTTTCTTCTACCAGATTCCTGGCTGAGTTTATATCATCAGACTCTTGTAACCCTAATTCTTCACAAGCCTGCTGTACTTTTTTGTCGTTAATTAATAACATCATCTTGTTTTTAGTTTTGGCATCTATTGGTAAATCCAAGAGGCTTAATACAGTGTACTTAATAATTTTTTCCGCATTTCGAATGATCGCTTTTCTTTGTTGATAATTACTTAAAATATCTTCTCTCTCTGTAGGATATTTAGCTAATAAATGATCTTTATGTCTCGTTGCTTCTTCTATATCTTTTATTGATCTAAACTCATCATAAAAAGAATCTGTTTTTTCTAAAAGATTAGTCAATGTTACTTCTAACTCATCCAATGAAGGGCGCTGCTCGATCACTTGATTTGTACAGGCATTCATTAGTTGAGTAATCTCCGTGTTTGATAGCTTATTTTTTGTTTGCAAAATACTCATCATGACACCTAATATATAGACGTCCATGGAGGGGGAAGCAGGAGAAGGAGGGATTTCCTGCCGGAACCAACATTCGGGTGGAAAATATTTGAATTTTTCAATCAAATTATATTTAGTGCTCATATCCTTAGAGAAGAATAAAGAGGGCAGAAGCTCGCCTTTTTTTCTTGAAAATCCGCCATCCAACAGGAAGCTTTCTTTGCTTTTTTCATTATAAACGATATTGTCTTCCTTTAAGTCGATGATTATTAGTCCTCGACTATGAGCATATTTTAATGCCTTAACTGCTGAAAGATATATTTGTATAAAATTGTTTGAATTTCTAATTGATAACTCGGAATAAAGTGTCCCAAAAATTTCAGGAACAACTAATCGATAACTTTCTTTGTCCATCAATGAAAAGTTTTTTTCATCAATAGTCATCTCCGGAACAATTAATTGACAGGTATTTTGTTTTATCTTAAACAATCGAGTCTTTTCTCTTGGGTAAATCGTTCGATAAAACCAATATTTATGGAACACCTCTTCCGCATCTATCTCCTTGTTTTGGGGAGATAAAATGACTCTTGATTTATTTGTAGAGGATGAAAACAAACGGACTATACAATAACTTCCTTCTCCTTTTGATTCACGGAAAGTATAGGTGTCTTTGTTATTTTCATCGTCACTTTCATAGGTTGAATCTTTGTCTTCGGGGCTAATGTATCTTTGAGGCATAGGTTTTATTAATTGTTAAATAATGCAAATAGAATAACTGTTTAATCTTAACCCATTATTAAATCAGCGCTATTATTTTTTTGTTTTCTTTGTACTTGGACAAAAAAGCCATTAACGGCGAATTGCCGACGAAAGTCGGCATCCAATTTCGTATTAAAGATTCTCGTGACAAAGTTAAACGTATCACGGAAGCGCGTTGGTCAGTGAAATCTATCATTGTGAAATAAAGCAAACTTGTGAATGATTTAACCTCAAGTCAGATTATCTGATTCTAATAGAATTAACATATTAAACAACTAACTTTTTTCTTAACAGAAGGAATCTTTTTTGTTTCTTGTGATGAAGAAAAAAATTGCGTTCTACTTCTTTCTTTAACCGCATTTGTTTGAAATTTAGCTATTTGTTCTTCTACGAAACTCACTGCTATAGTGATATCATCGGAGTCTTGTAACCCCAATTCTTTATAGGCATGTTGTAATTTTTCGTCCTCGATTAATCGCTTTATATTTTCTTCAGTATTAACATCTATCGGCAAATCCAAAAGAGCTGATTCAGTTTGCTCAATAATTTTTTCTGCATCACAAATAATTTTTTTTCTTTTTTGATAACAGCGTAAAATATTTTCTCTCTCTTCAGGATACTTAGCTAATAAATAATCTTTACGTTGTGCCGTTTTTTCCGTATTTCTAATTGATTTAAACTCATCATAAAAATCTTTTATTTCTTCTGAGAGGCTTAATTTCTCATAATGCAGAAGAAGAGCAGTCAATTCTACTTCTAATTTTTCCAGGGAAGGGCGCTGTTCGATCACTTCATTTTTACAGGTGTTAATTAATTGAGTAATTTCGTGGCTTGACAGGTTATTTATTTCCTGCAAACGCTGCATCATTGTACCTAATGCATAGACATCCATGGAGGGAACAGCGCGAAGAGGACCGCTTTCCTCTAAAAACCAACATTCGGGAGGTAAATAATTATATTTGTTAATGTTCTTCGCTTTATTGGCAGCATCCTTACAAGCGAAGTGAGAGGATAGAAATTCTCCTTTTTTTCTTGAGAACCCTCCATCGATTAAAAAACTTTCTTTATGCTTTTCATTATAAATAATATTATTTTCTTTTAAGTCGATAATAATTATTCCCTTACTGTGAGCGTATTTTAATACTTGAATTGCTGAAAGATAAATTTTTATAAAATATGTTGGGGTTTTTATTTCTAAAAGGGAATAAATTTTTCCAGAAATTTCTGGAACAACTAATCGGTAACTTTCTCCTTCATTGAATGAAAAAGTTTGTTCATTCGCATTAATTTCTGGGACAATCAGTTGACAGGTATTTTTGTTTTTCTTAAACAAAGAAATTTTTTCGTTGGAGTAAATAGTTCGATAAAACCAATACTTATTGAAAATTTCTTCTTCATCTATTTTTTTTCCTTCCTCTTCCTTTTTTTTCAAGGGAGATAAAATTACTTTTGATGTATTTGTTGTAGTGGATAAAAATAAACGAGCTCTATTGTAACCTCCTTTTCCTATTTTTCCCTTCCGTTTATCGAGATAATAGGTATCATTGTCACTTTCATAGGCTGACTCTTCGTCTTCTGTGCTAATATATTTTTGAGGCATATTTTCTTTCTAATAGTTCTTTCTAATTATTAAATTACGCAGATAGTATAATAATTTTACCTTAACTAATTATTAATTCGGTTTCTCCATTTGCTTCCCTGAATGTTTATTTAATAACCTATTTGTCAGATCGAAGCTCTTTATAGAAAAGGTGAACTTCAGCAAGGAACATTTATTTTAGATTCTTTAAGAGAAAGTTTGAAGGAGCTATGTGAGCGGCCTTCTAAGCTTGATAAAAAGTAACTTATAGGTTACTTTTTAAATATGAAAATAAAAATTGCATCTTATATAACAAAAGACGGCATTGATCCATTTGCTAAATGGTTTGATAAACTAAATGCTATTGCTGCCGCAAAGGTATCTACGGCGCTATATCGTATGGAGTTAGGAAATTATTCTAATGTCAAATCTCTGGGGAATGGTGTTTTTGAATATAAGATTGATTTTGGCCCTGGATATCGTATATATTTTGGACAAGATGGTGAGGAACTAGTGATTTTAGTGGGTGGTGGATCAAAAAAGCAACAGGATAAAGATATTAAAATCGCTAAAAATTATTGGCAAGAGTATACGTTAGCAAAAAGACGAGGGTAGTATTATGGCCTTAACAAGAGAGTTTAAAAGTACCATCCGAGACAGAGCTCAAAAAGACTCTGAATTTAGAAAGGCTCTATTAATCGAGGCTGTTAATTCTTTATTAGCAGATGAGCTTGATGTCGCAAAGTCTTTATTAAAAGATTATATTAATGCATCTATTTTATTTGAGCCCTTAGCAGAAAGGGTTCATAAAAATAGTAAAAGTTTACAAAGAATGTTTAGTCCCAAGGGCAACCCTACGGCGCAGTCATTATTTTCAGTTATTCATGTTCTGCAAGAAGCAGAGGGAATAAGGCTTACTGTAAACGAAACGCATTAAATTTGATAGGTAACGAGACCACATCAGGTTAAAGGGGTAAAGGGGTAAAAGCCCGGGCACACCTAAAACATTTCGCGGCAGCAACTGAACCTGAAGTAATGCACACTTCGTTAACTTAAGCGCAACGTTTCATCAGGTTGACTGCGTTTAGTTCCTGCTCCAAAAGAAACTGCTGATGCCACAAACTGGTTTCAAATTGCTGAACTAATCGCATGAGTGTGGGTTTATCCACAGAATGAATTAATTTTTTACAATACCATTATTAATAAAAAAAGAAGGATAAAGATCACTTATACGAATCTAAATTTTATGTGCTCTAAAAACGTTTCTGCAGAAAACAAATAATAAGAAATAAAAAGAGCCGCTATAATCTCCAGCTAAAATTAGGTAAAATAAGCCACTTTTATTACCTTGATGGTCTCATGCCAAAGCGAACTGATATCCAATCCATCCTTATTCTTGGAGCAGGACCCATTGTTATTGGGCAAGCTTGTGAGTTTGATTATTCTGGCACTCAAGCAGTGCGTGCATTAAAAGAAGAAGGATACCGAGTCATCCTCGTCAATTCAAATCCAGCAACCATTATGACGGATCCGGAACTTGCCGATGCGACGTACATTGAGCCGGTTCAATGGCAGGAAGTAGCACGAATTATTGAAAAAGAACGGCCAGATGCTTTATTGCCGACAATGGGTGGGCAAACTGCACTTAATTGTGCATTGGATCTGGTTCGTGAAGGCGTGTTGGCCAAGTATTCTGTCGAAATGATAGGCGCTAGTCGTGAAGCGATTGATCGAGCAGAGGATAGGGACAAGTTTCGCCAGCTTATGAAAAAAATTGGTTTGGAAATGCCTCGTTCAGCAATCGCTCATTCACTGGAAGAAGCCTTTCAGGTGCAGGCTCAACTTGGATTTCCGACTATTATCCGTCCTTCATTTACCATGGGTGGCAGTGGCGGAGGTATTGCTTACAATCGAGAAGAGTTTGAAGAAATTTGTACTCGGGGTCTGGAACTATCCCCAACCCATGAATTATTGATTGATGAATCTGTTCTGGGCTGGAAAGAGTTTGAAATGGAAGTAGTGCGAGATAAAAATGATAATTGTATCATTGTCTGCACTATTGAAAATTTAGACCCAATGGGTGTACATACCGGTGACTCCATCACAGTGGCTCCCGCTCAAACGTTAACCGACAAAGAGTTTCAACGGATGCGTGATGCGGCAATCAAAGTGTTACGTGCAGTAGGGGTAGACACAGGTGGATCAAATGTGCAATTTGCCATTAATCCTGAAGATGGTCGTATGTTAATTGTTGAAATGAATCCTCGCGTGTCGCGTAGTTCCGCGCTGGCTTCCAAAGCAACCGGTTTTCCCATAGCAAAAATAGCGGCTAAATTGGCAATAGGTTATACGCTCGATGAATTGGACAATGAAATTACCGGGGGTAAAACCCCCGCTTCTTTTGAGCCGAGCATTGATTATGTAGTGACTAAAATACCTCGGTTTAACTTTGATAAATTTCCTCAAACCTCCAGGACATTAACTACTCAAATGAAATCTGTGGGCGAAGTAATGGCTATTGGCGCCAATTTTCAGGAGTCTTTACAAAAAGCCATTCGCAGTCTTGAAACAGGTCAGTTCGGATTACATCCTCTTTTCAAAAAGGAAGATGATATGGCAAGGTTACGAGGTCATTTACGCGAGCCAACCCCGGATAGATTATGGTACATCGCCGATGCTTTTCGTTGTGAACTGTCGCTGGAAGAAATTTATCAGGAATCAAAAGTAGACCCCTGGTTCCTGGCGCAGATTCAGGAACTTGTTTTTTTGGAAAGTACACTATCAGGAAAACTTATTGATGAGGTGGATAAAGACACACTGCATCGGCTAAAGCGCCGCGGTTTTGCTGATGCTTATCTTGCCAGGCTACTCTATTGCAGCGAAGAGGAGGTAAGATCTCGCCGTTTGGAACTGGGCGTTGCGCCTGTTTTTAAACGGATTGATTCCTGTGCGGGAGAATTTCCTACCGATACCGCCTATCTTTATTCTTGCTATGAAACGGTTTGTGAAGCTCAACCAGAATCCGATAAGAAAAAAATCATGATTTTAGGTGGTGGACCCAATCGGATTGGCCAAGGCATTGAATTTGATTATTGTTGTGTTCATGCAGCGATGGCTTTAAGAGAAGCCGGTTATCAGACAATTATGGTAAATTGTAATCCAGAAACGGTATCTACTGATTTTGATACGTCTGACAGACTTTATTTTGAACCGGTTACCCTTGAAGACGTTCTGGCCATTGTTGCCATTGAAAAACCCGCAGGTGTTATTGTGCATTATGGTGGTCAAACACCGCTTAAGCTGGCTCGTCAGCTGGAAGCGAATGGAGTCACTATCATTGGCACCTCGCCTGATGCCATTGATAAAGCTGAAAACAGGGAGCGCTTTCAGAAACTGGTCGCTGAACTTGGTTTGCATCAGCCTGCAAATGGTACAGTGTGTAGTGAAGAAGAGGCGCTCTTGTTGGCCAAACGTATTGGCTATCCTTTAGTAGTAAGACCTTCTTATGTATTGGGTGGCCGTGCTATGGAGATAGTCTATCAGGAAGATGATTTACGACATTATTTAGCTCATGCTGTGGAAGTATCGAATGATTCACCCGTATTATTGGATAAATTTTTAAATGACGCCATTGAAGTGGACATCGACGCGGTCTGCGATGGAGAGGACGTGATGATTGGCGCTATTATGGAACATATCGAACAGGCAGGCATCCACTCCGGCGATTCCGCTTGCACGTTACCGCCTTTTAGCTTAAGTGTGGTAGTACAACAGGATTTAATTGAGCAACTCCGGCAAATGGCATTGAAGCTGGGTGTTGTTGGGCTGATTAATGCACAATTTGCTATTCAGGCTGATGATATTTATGTGCTGGAAGTTAATCCTCGTGCCTCACGTACAGTGCCTTTTGTTTCCAAAGCAACGGGATTGGCACTGGCAAAAATTGCTGCCCGTTGTATGATAGGACAACGTTTAAAACAACAAGGTTTAAGTCAGCATTATCCCATGCCTTCGTTTTATTCCATTAAACTTCCCGTCTTTCCTTTTATCAAATTCTCAGGAGTGGATTCCATTTTAGGCCCGGAAATGAAATCAACGGGCGAAGTGATGGGTATTGCCAGACGCTTTGGTCAGGCTTATGCGAAAGCTCAACTAGGAGCTGGCTGTAATATAGTAAAAAGAAGGCGGGCTTTTGTATCCGTACGGGATGCTGATAAAACACGGGTTGGCGAAATAGCAAAGCGTCTTATTCAGTTAGGTTTTGAACTGATAGCAACTCGAGGGACTGCTTTGGTCATTCAGGCAGCAGGGATTGATTGCCGCCGGGTTTTTAAAGTGGCTGAGGGTAGGCCCCATATAGTTGATTTTATTAAAAACAATGAAATTGATTTTATTGTAAACACAACTGAAGGAAAACAGGCAATTGCGGACTCTTTTGCGATTAGACGCAATGCATTACAACACAAGGTCAGCTATACTACTACCTTATCTGGCGCAGAAGCCGCTTGTTTGGCCATGAAATATGAAGACCGGGAAACGGTCACTCGATTACAGGATTTACATTAGAGGTGGATATGCAAAAGCATCCAATGACAGTTCAAGGTGCACAGGCACTGAAAGAAGAATTACAACGACGTAAATTTGTAGATCGCCCTACTATTATCGAAGCGATTGCTACGGCACGCGAGCATGGTGATTTAAAAGAAAACGCAGAATACCACGCTGCTCGTGAACAACAAAGTTTCAATGAGGGTCGTATTCAAGAGCTGGAAGCAAAGTTGTCGCATGCTCAAATCGTGGATATTAGTAAATTAACCAATAATGGAAAGGTGGTTTTTGGGGCTAAGGTAGGCGTTTGCCATCTGCAAACTGAAGCTGAAATCAGCTATCAAATTGTAGGCGAAGATGAGGCGGATATTAAAATCAACAAGATTTCCTATAGCTCCCCGATCGGTCGCGCATTGATAGGTAAGGAAGTAGGAGATACTGTATCCGTCCAAACGCCTGGGGGGGTAGTCGAATATGAAATTATTGAAGTGGATTACACTTGAAATAGATTTTTCTAAATATAGAAACCTTACTATAGATAGCTATCCTATTCTCAGTAAAAGGGTGATTTTTGTATAAAAGATATTTTTCAATTCCAATGAAATTTATAAGTGATGTTATCTTATCTTGCTTCATGTCCTTCCCGCATAGGCGGGAAACCATTTTCAAGACGGAGTGATGTCCCGTTTGTAGGATAAATTCCCGTCTGCGCGGGAAAGACAATGGCGTTAAATGCTCCTTAATGACATATCCCGTGAATCTCTAATCAAAATTTAAGAAAAAATTAATCGATAATATATTAGATAGGAAATTAGGCACTTCAAAACGTCGTATATATTGATTCATATAACCCATCTCAGTAGAAAACACTGCGTTTGCGTGGGTTTTATAACCAATACCAATAAAAAATCGGTTTTGATCAAACCCTCTGCCATTTTTTCCAATGAAATTGTTGGTATGCCAAAATACTTCATCATGGCTTACGAAGCTAAAATGGGGGTAATATTGGAAAGGAACCATTATTTTAACCAGTTGTCTTATTCTATATGCAACTTTGAGGCGATGTTCTAAAAAAAATTGTTGCTCTGTCCGGGTTCGACTGGAAAATGTAAAATGCGGATTCGATTTAATCCATAAAAGTTGTTGCCAAATTCTGTTTTCTTTAAAGGGCACACGGGTAAAAGGTATACCCGTGTGAATCCATGCGTAGCCAAGCCAGATACTGGTGTTTCTGGTGATGGAATATCCCAGACCAGTTCTTAATAAAGTTTGTGAAAAACGACTACTATCATCGCCAATGCGTTCTTGACCTTCTAGCCAGTATTTAAAAGCATGCCATGATGTATTTTCTTTCGAAAAATTCCCTGTTACCGTTAAATTAAGCCAGGATTGGAAATCACGTTCGGTAGTACACACCCCTTCAGGAGAGTGAATTAAAGTAAAGAAAGCCAGGCCACATAAGAGGTATTTTCTAATCCTAGTCAAAATAATCCTTGAACGTTGCTCTGAGTACACCCTATTGATTTTGCCACATTCGAATTAATATTGTATATAGGCGGGTATCCCCGGTAAGCATTTGCTTGAAGGTTCACATCTCTTTCCCTTCAAAGCGCGAAGGTATTACGGCAGATAGTAAAAGGGATTAGGCAGCTTAAACCCTTTTTGTGCATACCCTCCTTTTAAGTCACTGTATTGATCACCAATTGAGGCAATGATGGTATAGCCTTGTTGAGCAATAGCCGCCCTGGTTTGGGATTTAAAGGGAACAATGGAGGATTGGTTATAATGATTAGGACGTAAATAAAGGCCGGCCCAATGATGATAACCTGCTCTGGTCAGGTTAATTTTGGTGGCCTGTAACTCTGATTGAGGTCTTCCTGTTACAAAAAAGATATTTACGCCATGTTTTTGTGCGTTGTGATAGAAAGATAACATAGGATAAATAGCTGGAGCATCAGCAGCAAGGATATCTTTATGAATGAGATTCTTGTCGCCTATGAAATCTCGTTGGACCATTCGATTATAATTACTCAGGCTAGTCTCATCGATATCAAGAATTACAGCCAGTTTCTTTTTATTGCCGTGTTGAGCGTTGTCAGTGATCTGTTGCAGAATATAATCTTGTGCTTTTGCAATCACACTGGCTAACTCTTTTTCATAACGACCAGAATCGTGATAGATTTTTACCTGCTGTTTTACAAGACTAAGATTGGGAGGCTCAGTAAAATTTAAAGGTTCGGCATAAGATGTGGAAAAGAGAAAAATAAAACCACATACAATAGAAGATAAGCGAAAAAATGTCCCGGAAGTCTCAATAATCATTGTTATTTGGTCAAAATAAAAGGCCAAATTATACCTTGACAAGTATCTTTGTCAATTATGTAATTTTTTTGCAATAAACGATGCAATATTTGCTTCGCTCGATTCAATAGAGTATTATTCGCCTTTTGCTTTAAATAGAACCAAATAGGTACTATATTAAAAGTAAGCGTTCACGCAATGACGTAATTTAAGAAGAATACCTACGTTTTACGGCTTGTCCGTGGAATCCAGAACGTACATTCATTTGGCTCCCGCAACAAGCTATGGGACGCAGGTAATGAAAACTGGCTTAAGTTGACGCCATTAGATGGCTTGATTTTATATAAGTAGAGTTAATTCGAAATCAAGACTTATTTAGTACTAGATAATTGAGATTGAGGATGGTATGCTGCGCATCAGCAAATTGGCCGATTATGGAACAGTAGTGATGGTGTATCTCGCCAGACGAGAACAAACGCTTTGTAATGCACGCGATATCGCTTTACATACTCATCTTACTGTCCCCACAGTCAGCAAATTACTAAAACGTTTAACTGTAGCAGGGTTACTCACTTCGGTGCGAGGTGTAAGCGGTGGTTATCGTCTTAAACGAGCAGCGTCAGAAATATCGGTAGCCCAAATTATTTCTGCTTTGGAAGAACAACTTGGATTGACTGAATGTAGTTTGCACCCTAATGAGTGTTCTTTGCAAGAAGTATGTCATATTCAAGGCAATTGGCGGTTAATCAGTCAAGCCATACACACAGCACTTGATAGTGTAAGTCTGGATGTACTGGCTAAACCTTCACTTCCAGCGACAGATATTGAACGTATCAGGCAGTTAGCAAGTGGAGTGAGTCATGGCTAAAAGCAGTGAACAAATTAATTCGCTTCTCGAAAGAGAATATCAACATGGTTTTTTCACAGATATCGAAGTAGAAACATTTGAACCTGGTTTGAATGAAGCTATTATTCGCCGTTTGTCCGCAGTGAAGGGGGAGCCGGAATTTTTGTTGGAATGGCGCTTAAAAGCGTTCAGGCACTGGCTTACCATGCCACAGCCAGAATGGTCAAGTGTACATTATCCACCGATTGATTATCAGGCCATTTCGTATTATTCAGCACCAAAATCAAAGAAAGATGCGCCTAAAAGTCTTGATGAAGTTGATCCGGAATTATTACGTACCTATGAGAAATTAGGTATTCCATTGAAAGAGCAGGAAATGCTTGCCGGGGTTGCGGTAGATGCTGTGTTTGATAGTGTTTCTGTAGCAACTACATTTAAGGCCAAACTGGCCGAAGTAGGGGTTATCTTCTGCCCTTTCTCTGAAGCAGTACACAAATATCCTGATTTATTACGTCAGTATTTAGGTTCAGTAGTGCCTTATCGGGATAATTTTTATGCTGCGCTTAATTCAGCAGTTTTTAGTGACGGCTCCTTTGTTTACATTCCTGAGGGTGTCCGTTGTCCAATGGAATTATCTACCTATTTTCGTATTAATGCGGCGTCAACCGGACAATTTGAACGCACACTTATTATTGCAGATACCAATAGTTACGTCTCCTATCTCGAAGGGTGTACCGCGCCAATGCGTGATGAAAATCAATTGCATGCTGCTGTGGTTGAACTGGTCGCTCTTGATGGGGCGCAAATCAAATATTCAACTGTACAAAACTGGTATCCCGGCGATAAAGAAGGAAAGGGGGGGATTTATAATTTCGTGACCAAACGTGGCGTATGTCGCGGAAAACGATCTAAAATTTCCTGGACCCAAATTGAAACCGGCTCGGCAATTACCTGGAAGTACCCCAGTGTCATTTTACAAGGCGATGATTCTGTCGGGGAGTTTTATTCTGTAGCGCTGACTAATAACTATCAGCAGGCGGATACGGGAACGAAAATGATCCATTTGGGTAAAAATACCCGTTCTACTATTATTGCCAAAGGAATTAGCGCAGGTCAGGCACACAATGCTTACCGCGGTTTGGTGCGGATTGCTCCCACAGCCGCTAATGCACGTAATTACACACAGTGTGATTCCATGCTGATGGGGTCTGATTGTTCGGCGCATACTTTTCCTTATATTGAAGTGAAGAATCCAACGGCGCAGTTGGAACATGAGGCTACTACTTCAAAAATTAGCGAAGAACAACTATTTTATTGCCAGCAGCGAGGTATTGATATGGAAGATGCTGTGTCAATGATAGTGAATGGATTTTGCAAACAGGTATTAAAAGAATTACCCATGGAATTTGCGGTGGAAGCCACCAAGTTGTTAGGTATTAGTTTGGAAGGGGCGGTAGGTTAATATGTTAGTCGTTGATCAATTAAATGTTGCTATTAATGCGCAACCCATTTTAAAAGGCATTAATCTGACTGTAAAGTCTGGTGAGGTCCACGCCATTATGGGGCCTAATGGTTCCGGTAAGAGCACCTTGTCAAAGGTCTTGGCTGGTCATCCTGCCTATGAAGTAACCGATGGTCAAGTGAGTTATCTGAATCAGGATCTTTTGGCTATGGCGCCCGAAGAGCGTGCGCGGGCAGGGGTTTTTATGTCTTTTCAATACCCGGTTGAAATCCCTGGTGTGACCAACATTAATTTTCTTAAAGCCGCCGTTAATGCGGTGCGAAAGGGTCAAGGTAAAAATACGCTGGATGCCATTGAATTTTTAAGTTTTATTCGCGAAAAATGCAGGCTTTTGGACATGGATGAAAGTTTTTTATATCGCAGTATTAATGAAGGTTTTTCAGGGGGTGAGAAAAAACGGAATGAAATTCTTCAGATGCTGGCGCTTGAACCCAGGCTTGCTATTCTCGATGAAACAGATTCCGGTTTGGATATTGACGCCTTACGTATTATTTCTCAAGGGGTTAATGCCATGCGTTCCCCTGAGCGAGCTATTATTTTGGTAACTCATTACCAACGTTTGCTCGATTATATCGAGCCTGATTTTATTCATGTATTGGCTAACGGTCGTATTGTTAAGTCGGGTGATAAATCCCTGGCGCTGGAATTAGAGAAAAAAGGGTACAGCTGGCTTGAGGAGATGGAGCGAGCATGAGCGATATTCTCAATTTTTATCAACAACAGGCAACAACAGGTCAATCAACTATTCCCTGGCTAGCCGAATTACAGGCAAAAGGGTTACAAGCATTGGCCACTATTGGTTTTCCAACACGCCATGATGAAGATTGGAAATATACTGTGGTTGACTCATTGCTGCAGCAGCACTTTGTACCACAAAAGTCCCAGAAAATAACCGAGAAGGTGCCTCGCTCCAATTTACCTGCCACTTTGCAAGTGACTCTGCAAAATGGATATATTTCAGGTATTGATGAGCTGGCCAGGCAATTACCCGCGGGTGTCATTGTACAACCTCTGGCCCAGGCTATTGAGCAGCATGACGATAAAATAAGGGCTTATTTAGGTAAGATATTACATCACACACATGGTTTTCAGGCTTTAAATACGGCAATGCTTCAGTGTGGTGTATTTATTTATTTACCTGAAGATGTGTTTATTGAAGAGCCCATTGTACTATCGCATTGGCAGGATGAACCCAATCAGGCCATTTACAGTCGCCATTTGATTATTGCCGAAGCAGGCAGCCGGGCCGCTATTGTGGAAGAATATCGCGGTGCTGAGCATTGTAGTTATTTTACCAATACAATTACGGAAATTTTTGCAGCTACTCGCGCAACACTTGTTCATTATAAGATTCAATGTGAAGGAAAAAATGCTTATCATATGGGGCATCTTGCTATTAAACAGGCTGCTGGCAGCCAGTTTAATAGCCATTCTTTGAGTCTTGGGGGTCAATTAGTGCGAAGTGATCTTGATTTGGCATTGGAAGAAGAGGGCGCCGGCTGCCTTATGAATGGTATTTATGCACCTACAGAAGGCCAGCATATCGACCACCATACCAGGGTTCAGCATCTTGTTCCCAATTGTCAAAGTGAACAAAATTATAAAGGCATTTTAACGGGGCGTTCCCGCGCTGTATTCAATGGCAAGGTTTTTGTTGCCAAAGATGCCCAACATACGAAGGCGCAGCAGCAAAATAAAAATTTGCTTTTATCCTCTCAGGCTGAAATTGATACCAAACCGCAACTGGAAATTTTTGCCGATGATGTGATTTGTACGCATGGAGCTACTGTGGGACAATTGGATGAAGAAGCATTGTTTTATTTGGCCGCCCGTGGAATAAGCAAAGTTGAAGCGAATCGTTATTTAATTCAGGCTTTTGCTGCGGAGAATTTAGGTTTGGTGCCCCATCAAAGACTTGCAGAGTGGATGGCTACTTTATTAAATAAACAATTGAGGTAACTAAAAATGAGTACGGCAACAGCCTTGATTGAAACATTGGATATTGATGCAATACGTAATGATTTTCCTTTGCTTAAACAAACTGTCAATGAGTATCCACTGACTTATCTCGATAATGCGGCCACTACGCAAAAACCGAAAGCAGTGATTGACGCACTTGCTCATTATTACACTTATGATAATGCTAACGTACATCGTGGCGTCCATACTCTGAGTGTAAGAGCCACGCAACAATATGAGGAAGCGCGTAATAAAGTACAACGGTTTATTCATGCCAAAACAGCACGTGAATGTATTTTTGTTCGCGGCACCACAGAAGGGATTAATCTTGTTGCGCAAAGTTTTGTAGCGCCTCGGATAAGACCTGGTGAAGAAATTCTTATTACCTGTATGGAACACCACTCCAATATTGTGCCATGGCAAATGGTATGTAAAAAAACGGGCGCTCGTTTGACAGTAGCACCTATTTCATTTGATGGGGAAATTCTGTTAGATGAGTTTGAAAAAAAACTCACTGCCAATACCAAATTTGTCGCATTAACTTATGCTTCCAATGCACTTGGTACGATTAATCCCGTTAAAAAAATGATTGAAATGGCGCATGCGCATGGCGCGGTTGTACTTTTAGATGGCGCACAATCCACAGCCCATTTACCGATTGATGTTCAAGATTTAAACTGCGATTTTTATGCTTTTTCAGGGCATAAAATGTACGGTCCTACGGGTATTGGTGTACTGTGGGGTAAGGAAGACTTATTGGCTGATATGATGCCTTATCAGGGTGGCGGTGAAATGATTAGTCATGTAACGTTTGATGCCACGGAATATGCTTCTTTACCGCATAAATTTGAAGCGGGGACTCCTGATATTGCCGGAGCGATTGGTCTTGGTGTTGCCATGGATTATCTCTGGTCTTTAGATATGGAAGCAATTGCAGCTTATGAAAATCATTTGCTGGATTATGCGACTCTGGCAGTCAAATCAGTAAAAGGGTTTAATCTGATAGGCACTGCTCAGGCAAAAGTACCTATTGTTTCTTTTGTTCATGGCAAAATTCACGCTCATGATATTGGCACCATCCTGGACAGCGCAGGTATTGCAATTCGTAGTGGTCATCATTGTGCCATGCCCTTAATGAATTTTTTTGAAGTTGCAGCGACTACTCGTATTTCTTTATCTTTTTACAACACGAAGGAAGAAATTGATCGTTGCGTAGAAGCCTTGCATAAAGTCAAAGAGGTATTTGCATGACGATGGATTTACGGGAGCTTTATCAAGAGATCATTATTGATCATAATCGTAATCCACGGAATCACCATGTGATGACGGATGCAACGGCGCAGGCGAATGGATTTAATCCGCTGTGTGGGGATAAATTAACATTGTATTTGAAACTTGAAGACAACATAGTGAGCGATCTTAGTTTTGTGGGATGTGGCTGTGCCATTTCACAAGCGTCTGCTTCCCTGATGACCGAAGCGCTACGTGGAAAAACGGTTTCAGAGGCCCATGAATTATTTGAGCGTTTTCATACGATGGTAACCTGCGATAATGAAGGAGAACTATTTTCTCTGGACAAGCTTACGGTTCTTGCCGGGGTAAGGGCTTATCCTGCTCGAGTAAAATGTGCAACACTCGCCTGGCATACTTTGGAAGCAGCACTCAAAAAAGATGCCATAACAGTAAGTACGGAGTAATTATCATGTTTGGTCTTAAGAAGAAACAGGATAATGAGCCTTTGAAAGACAAGGTAATTATAGCTCTTAAAGGTGTGTTTGATCCGGAAATTCCCGTTAATATCTATGATCTGGGATTAATTTACGATATTGCTATTAATGACGAACAGCATGTTCATGTGCAAATGACGCTTACTACTCCGGGTTGTCCAGTAGCGCAAACTTTTCCCGGTACGGTAGAACAGGCTGTCAATCAGGTAGAAGGTGTGAATGATTGTACGGTTGAACTGGTTTGGGAGCCACCCTGGACTCAAGAGCGTATGACCGAGGCAGCACGTCTGGAGCTTGGGATCTTTTATTAATGAACAATGAAGAACTCTGGTGGCCTTCAGCATCGATTGAAACCTTACGAGCGCGCGCTCGCCTTATAGCGAAACTCCGCGATTTTTTTAATCAGCGCGGTTATCTGGAAGTGGAAACCCCCGCTCTGTCACGCTATGGTATTACCGATGTTTATCTATCCAACATACAAGCTTCATTCAGAGGGCGTTCTTATTATCTGCAAACCTCGCCTGAATATCACATGAAACGTTTACTGGCAGCAGGCAGTGGCCCCATTTTTCAGCTCATGCGGGTATTTCGCGATGATGAGCTGGGGCGTTGGCATAATCCTGAGTTCACTATGCTGGAATGGTATCAATTAAATATTGATCATCACGCCTTAATGGACGAAGTTGATAGTTTATTGCAAACGTTATTGCACTGCAAACCCATGCTTAGAAAAACTTACCAGGATGTTTTTCTTGAGGTCTGTAATCTGGATCCTTTCATAGCAACCATTGATCAATTGCAAACGGTTCTCATGCGTTTTGGTTTGGATAAGGTGTTATCCGCTGATGAACAATGTATTGATCCCTATTTATTTTTATTAATGAGTCATGTGGTGGAGCCGGCTTTAGCTAAAGAATCGACTCCTGTCGCTGTTTATAATTTCCCTCCTTCGCAGGCTTCTCTTGCTAAAGTGAATCAAGGTGTGGCGGAGCGCTTTGAAATTTATGTGCAGGGTATTGAACTTGCCAATGGTTTTCATGAGTTAACGGATGCAAACATGCAGGCAGCGCGTTTTGAGGAGGATTTGGCAATACGACAAAAGCAAAATTTACCTTCATCAGGCCCGGATAAATATCTCTTACAAGCGTTAGCTCATGGTTTGCCATCTTGTAGTGGCGTTGCTTTAGGAATAGACCGATTGATTGCTTTAGCCTTGAAACAAAACGCCATTACCAAGACAATGGCTTTTGATTTTTTAAGAGCTTGAATCGAGGTATTGCTTGCCGCTTTAGTAAAAGCGTGCTTCATTTAAACCAGTAATGTCTCCATGGAATTCATTTATTTTTTCTGTAACAGGAAGAAATTGCTGATCAAAGAAACCAGGTTTTCCTTGATTAATCCAATTTCTGAGACGCATGGAAGTAGGAACACCTAAAAAGTAATCGATGGAGTAAGCAATTTGCCTAAACCATGATTTCCCATTTAAAGCCTTATTTGCCTGGTTTAAAAATTGCCTGCATTTTTTCTGAAACATGAGATAGATGTCATTAGTTTCTTTTTCATTTAACTGTACAAGATCTTTTTCAATAAAGGGTAATAACCTATCAAAATAATCGATAGATTCTTCTTTTAATTTGGTGTAAAGCTCTTTAATAACTGCCCTGTCGTCGGACTCTTCTGCTGGTATTTCCTGTTCTACTTTTTTAAGGGTAATTAGAAGACTTTTAAAATAACATTGAGTAAAAGCAATATAAGAAACCGACATCCTATGGTTAAAAGTATACCGTGATTTTCTAACATCTATTGAGCCTTGAGCCATAAATTCACTCATTGCGTCGGTCAAAAATATACTTACCAGTTGTAATTGTGACAATTTATTGAGCCATTCCTGGGCAAAAGCATAACGAGGTTTTCCGAGGAGTTTTAAAAGTCCTTTGCTTTGTATTAAGTTACAAAATATAGCGCATTGGTCAGGGGACAATTTTTGCAGGATTTTAACAAAGTCTGATGAGTTCTCCAACATTTGGGGAAGTTTTTCTTGCATGAAGTTACAAAGTATAATGAAGTTATCAGGGGTCATTCTTTCCAGAATTTTGATAAACTCTGATCCTTTCTTCAAGAATATCTCGGGTAGTTTCTCTTGTATTCTGGTGCAAATAATAGTAAATAGCTCAGAAGAGAGCTGGTTTTCTATGTGTAATAAATCTCCCCCGGTTTTAATAATAGTGAATAACTTTTCCTGAGAGATCTCTTCGCATACTATTTTTTTCTGTTCCTCAGAAAGATAGTAAAGAATATCGGAAAGATCATCTGCTTTCTGAAGCAGGTCATTAATCCTGTTCTGAATAAGCTTAAATACTATCGTACGTTGTTCAAGAGAAAGATATATAAGTATTGTCCGGAAATCATCGGCGCTATCAATGAGAGACGGAATCTTCTCCTGTAATTTTATCAAAAAAGTATCCGATTGCTCAGCAGCAAACTGGTTAATCCGATCCATGCAAACTGCGAAATGAAAGCTAATGTGAATATATTCAGGAAGTTTGTATTGCAAGATGTTAAAAGCAAAGTTAAATTGTTCGTTTGTAAGATATCTTTCCATGGAAGTAAATTGCTCTACCTGGGTAATCAGTAAAGGAAGATTGTTTTGCATTGTACGTAAAACAATAATACGTTCTTCTTTTATTTTTTCGGGTATCGTTAAACAAATATTAATAAACTGATCGTTTTTTGTAATAATTTGTGGAAGTCTCTCTTCCATGAGTTTAAATAGAACAACTCGTTCTTCTTTTGAAGAGCATCTTAAAAGCAGCGCCTTAAAATTTTCAATGCTTACAGAGTGAGAAGGAAAGTCATCAGATAAATGAGTATTATTCGGTAAAATATCTTGTCTCAGTTTTTGGTTGATGGATAAAAACTTTTCTGTTTCTGCATAAATATCAGCTTCTGTCTTATCATGACTATGAGCTAAAATTTTATCTAATTCTTCGTTCGCCTTAATCTGGAAAAGAGCTGTCTTAATTTTAAAGAGATTCAACCTGAAACGAGCTAAACTGTCATTGGATTTCATATAGTTTCCTATCTACTCAGAAATAATGGCGAGAAAGGATAGCATCTGTTGAGCTACCGAAATTCTTTGGTTAATGCGCTTGTCAATTCCGGGTAGTGAAATTGATAGCCTTCTTCAATTAAGCGTTTGGGAACAACGCGTTGGCCGTTAAGCAATAAACATTCGCCCATTTCGCCAAATAAGCCGCGAATTATAAAGGCTGGAATTTTAAATAATAAGGGACGATGCATTGCTTTAGCTAATGTGCGAGCGAATTGGGCCTGACTGACAGGAAGAGGGGCAGTGAAATTAAAAATGCCAGTGAGCTCTTCATTGTGGAGTAAAAATAAAAAAGCACTGACAACGTCATCAATATGTACCCAGGAAATCACTTGGCGTCCATCTCCGATGACTGCGCCTAACCCAAAATAAAAACTGGGGCCAAGTTTTTTGAGCATCCCTTCGCCTTTCTCTAAAATAACGCCAAAACGTGTAATGGTTACTTTCATACCATGATTTAATGCAGGTTGCATGGCTTGCTGCCAACGTATGCCAATTTCACTTAAAAAATCGCGCGGATGATTAAAATCAATAACACTATCTTCATCAAAAACGTGGGCATCGCCATTTTTTTGCATGCCATAAATACCGACAGCGTTCGCGCAATAAAAATGAGGTTTGGCATGATAGTTAATGGCCCAGTTAATCAGATTGGTACTTGTTTTAACACGCGAATCAATGAGTTGTTGTTTTATTTCTTTGTTCCACCGTGACGCACCAATATTGTGGCCGCAAAGATTAATAACCACATCGTAATTGTTAGCATCCAGCCCTTCTAATGATTGCCAGGTACATAATTTTACAGATGCAGGAAAGAGTCGCTCCAGCAACGTGCGATCGCGGCCCAGGACAGTAATAGTATGAGTGGTTTGTAGCGCATTAACTAAATGTCGCCCGACAAAACCAGAAGCTCCGGCAATTAACAGATTCATGTGACTTCCTTGAATGTTTGCTTCATTATATAGTAAAAGAGAATTAAATGAAAAATGCGGTTGTAATCTATTACCAAGGGTAATTAATGATTGAAAAAGAAGGATGTTATATAACGCTGTCTACTTGTTATTCTAAATCGAAGGGAGGAGAAAGTCGTTCAAGTTCTTTCACTTCAGTCCGAGTCACCACCTTAGTGGCGTCTCGAAATTTTAGAGAATAAAGTCTAATCCAGAGAGTAGGACATCATATAATTATATCAGGTAAATTATTCCATCCTGCTAGGTCAAGGCTGGCGGCTGTTCCATGTTCTCAATACTGTGTTTATCAACAGGTGCTGCACTATCAAAAAATGAAAAAGAACCTCTTGCGGAAGAAGCATTATTTTGTTGATTTTTAGTAGTGGAGAAATCATGCTGATTTGAAGTATTTTTTTTGTGCTCAATAAGGTTGGCAGGAATTATCTTATCAGTGGATTGTTGCTCCTCTCTATCTTCAGAAAAAATGAAATTTATATCATCGTCATCATGGCTATGAGAGCCGGGCTACAAATACGTTAACGAAAGTGTAGATTCTTTAACCTCCATTTCTTTTTTAATGCCTCTATGAGAGCAAATAAAATCCATAATCAGGACATTAACTCTTCTTTCTTTAATTGTATATTCTGAATAATTTTAGATTGGTTTGTAATTTCATTATCTAGCTGATGAAGAAGCTCAATAAAAGGTAGTGTTTCATGAGTTCTACTGTTCTTAAACATTAATGTTGCTGGTTGCTCTAATGAGACAAATTTCAACCAATCATTTCCCTGCTCCTTGTCCTTCATGTCGGTTTCTATTTTTTCTTCCACAAATTTTATATGAGAATTAATAAAATCAGTTTGTTCTTTTAAATTAGAGAGCTTCCATTTTATTTGGATTTCCCCAATAAAATGAGACAAATTCAAAATGTGTTCGTCTAGTTTTGTGAATAATTTTTCAATGGGAATCAGTTCTGCTGTTTTAGTATTTTCTCCAAACAAAGCAAAATTTTCTTTTCTGATTTTCCAAAATTTAATATTGAAAAAATTAATATCTAAATTAAGATAAGGATTACTTTCTGATTCAGTAAAATTAATTTCTATAAAACGTGTGTTATTTTTAATATATTTTATTTGTTCCATTAAATAATTACATTGTTCAGAAAGTCGTTTTTTCATGTAAATAATATCGGTTTGCTTATATTTATAATTCTGCATGAAAATAATTTGATGCTTGAGAGGCAATAATTGGGACTGATACCGATAATTAGTAAATTCACGTTTCAATTGAAAGAGAATTCGGGCTAAAGGGTTCTTTGTTATGTTATAAAAGGCTTTTGCGTATTTACGTCTTACGTCAACCCATGCCTTTGGAGGTAAGAAAACCGTAGAATCTGCCAGTTTTGAAGACTCCATGGGAAAGCTTCCCCTAAAAAGGTGAAATGCAAACATTTTTCCTTCTAATAAATATTCACAAGGAGCACATTCGAAAGAGTGATCCCCCAAAATTTTCGTAAGCTCGGATGCATCATGTTGAGAAAAAGAAATAAAAGGTAATGGTGACAATCTTTGCCGAATTTTCCAGCCAACATCCCCTGAAAAGTCGAATTGGGGATGTGGATATAATTCATTGACTTCGGCTACTTTCGCTTCTTCCATAAGCGGAAGAAAATCGTCTTTTTTTAGTTCTGATACTTTATAAGCACAACCAAACGCTGTAGGAAAAGTCGGATCGCCAAATCCCACAGGTCTTTTATAAGGTGCTCCAATAGCAATATAACCTTTTTTAAAATAGCTTTCTAAAATCTTTAGATGATGTTTAACTACCCAAAAGAAATCAGGGTCCTGGATTAACAAATAATCACTATTTAAATGTTGCATTATTAATTCTATCCCCAGCGCGTGATGTGCTGATCCTTTCGCATCGGGGATAGGTTGATCATTATAAATGATAGAGATGTTATTGTAATGGCCATAATGATTTTTTAAACTTTCAAGCGCTTGTTTTTCAAAGGGAGAAGAGTTATCAACTAAAATAACGTCAAAATCTTTTGGATCATTAAATTCATACAGTATTTTAAACTGCCATTTTAGATAGACATTCGTATGAAAGTTAACAAATCCAACCGTCCATTTTTTTTTAGTAGACACCATCTTTTCTCCTTTACGCTATACAAGAATCTACTTTTTTACTTGAGTGACTGCTGGCGTGCTGAATAGCTTTCTCAGCAATGTATTCTCGCTCTTCCTGAGTTACCCACCAACCTACAGGAATGCAGACATGAGTACGATTAAATTCATCAACTTGTGGTAAAGAAGCAGAGAATGCACGAAACATTGTATGCGTATCATTACGTGCGTGAACCTTGGAAACAGTGATACCGTCCAAAGCCATTTTTTTCATAAATTCATCTCGATTATTGACATGCATGGTATATAACCAATAGGCTGAAACAGCCTCTTTTTCAGTTTTGGCAATCCGGATGTTTGCAATATTATTGAAAGCCTGATTATAAAATTCAGCGTTAGAACGGTGTTTTGCTACTATTTGATCAAGAAATTTTAAATTTTCCAGACCAATCGCTGCAGAGACGTTGTTCATATGGAACTTATAACCCGCTTCTTTAACATCCAGCTCACATCTTAAATCAATTCCCTCTCTGACAGTTCTATCAATTCCATACCAACGAAGTAATTTTGCTCTTTTGGTATCCTCTTCGTTTTTTACCGCTAAAAGCCCGCCGTCCACTGTAGTCAAGTGCTTGATGGCTTGAAAAGAAAAGGCGGTATAATCAGAGTGATTTCCAATGAGTTTTTCTTTGTATATTGCTCCCATCGCATGGGCAGCATCCTCTACTACTTTAATATTATGTGTGTTTGCTATTTGCTTAATCTCGTCAATTTTACAAGGATTCCCACCCCAATGAACGATGACAATCGCTTTGGTAAATTCAGTTATTTTTTCTTTAATGCTTTGTGGATCGATATTACCTGTCAAAGGATCTACATCTGCCCATACAATTTTTGCCCCATTAGCAATAATTGGAGTATTAGTTGCTGTACAGGTCATAGGAGTACTAATAATTTCAAACTGTGTGTTGTTCTTTGGGGTCTGACCGTCTAAAGCCATATGATAGGCTAAGTGAAGAGCTGAGGTCCCACTATTTACGGTTACTAAATGATTGTTTCCTATGTATCGAGAAAGTTGAGACTCAAAATCTACAACAGTATCTCCTTCACCAACATAACCACTAAGAAGTACTTCATTGAGCGTAGCAGAAACATCCGGAGACATAAAAACTTTAAACAAGGGAATGTTTTTCATGAGTATTTTCCTTAAAGTTAGCACAATACATCTTAATGTAATCTATTTGCAAAAAAGACATCATAATATGATCAAGATACACACCATTTCTATAAATAGCCTGTCTCTGGATGCCCTCTTGTTGAAAACCAAGTTTCTTATAAAGATTGAAGGCTCTTGAATTACTGGATAATAAAAATAACCACAAACGGTTAAGATTCCATACGCGGAAGCCAAGTTCAAAAATAAGCGAATACATGATTTTTGAATAACCATAGCCTCTGTAATTTTGGTGAATATCTCCTCCTACTCGCATTGATCGATTAACAAAGTCAATACAATCTATCCGAACCAAACCTAATTGGATCCATTGATTTTCATCATTTTTTTCAAAAATCAGGTATTTTTTATCTTGAGTGCTACTAATGTTTTCAATCCATGATTTTTGCAATGTTTGATTTAAGAAGACAAAACTACTGAGATTATTGATTATTTCAGGATCAGAACGGAGAGCAAGTAAAAAATCTGCGTCATAACTTTCTACCAATCGAAGGCGAAAAGTAATGTTCCTGTCATAAATCATGCGATTCCTTAAGCTCTAAATGCTAGAAAGCATTCTACTCAATTCAATAGCAATATCAATAATTTTTCCCATAAGTTCATGATAATAAATTTATTATGATTTAATAGTAATTAATATGATTTTTTTAAGAGCAAAATAGACAACCTGGTTGGTATTTTATTGCTTTGTGCCGGACAAAAAATTCAAAGCGTATTGAATTGCCAACGAAAGCCTGTATCCAATGTCTTGTTAAAGATCCCTATGGATAGCGACTCTTTCAATGAGGCTTAAATTTTACTTGACACTTGCAAAGCCCGGCTGGTCCAGGCAGGAAGAGTCGAGTTTCGTGCCACAATCTCTGGGTATCGCGGACAAGCCACGGTACGTAGGCATCATAGTCAAGTAAACTTAAAATCCTATGATTCGTCATGTTTTTACAATAAATCACTTACCGCTATTTTTTTAGGTCTTCGCGAATATTTTAAAGTAATGATGTATTGAAGTACATGATAGCCTGCTTTAATCCCAGGTTGTTCAATGAATTTCACCAGCAAAGCACAAATCGCAAACAGCAAGGCTAAAATAATTGGATTATGGTAGTGTAGTAGACCACTCCAATCTAGCCATCGCTTCATTACATCAAAAAGAAGGCAATGAAAAAGGTAAACCGAATAAGTCAGTTTGGAAACGTAGAAGATTACTCGATTGTAGATCAGATGCTCTCTTAGCAGCCAAAAGGCAAAAAATAAAAGAGTTCCTAAAATGGCAAAATTGGCATGTCGCCAATCAGGTTGATAAGTGTCTATAAGATGCCAGTGTTGTAACAGGACCAGGCAAGAAAAAGCGCCAATGAAGGTGAGGTTAATTTTTTTATATTCATAGAGCCAAACAAATACCCCTATAAACAAAAATGGGGCATAAATATTCACATAGCCATGGTTTGCAAGCGTTTCACGTGGTAAGGGAGAGATATACCCTAATAGTAAGGTTGTACCCATGATGATCCAGGGTAAAGTATAGTCATATTGGCCAATAATTTTAAGATGGCGTAAACATAACATAAAAATATAAAATAACACTTCTATTCTCAACGTCCATTCAACCCCGGACAATGTGTGTGGCGTGTCAAAAAAATCCCCAAGTAAAAGTAATTGTGGTATCAGGATGTGAGGAGTTACAGGGAGATGCATGAACCAGTATTGCAATAAAACAGCCACAATATAAAGAGGGTATATTCTAAAAATACGTTTGATAAAAAATTCTAGAGGTTGCTCTTTTTGCAAAACATGAGTGATGACATAACCTGAAATCAAGAAAAAAACAACTACACCAGCCCCACCGCCAAAACAGAAAGGCAATAACAATTTAATGATCAATCGTAATGATTCATGAATAAAGTCATTTTGGGAAATAGTATAAAGAAGATCATAAAATTTATGGCCAATCAGTACGCTGGAAAATGAAAAAATTCTTAACCAATCAAGAAATAATATCCGCTTACTGATGTCCATTTCATGTTTCTTAACAAGCAGGTAAAGGTGAAAGGTATCATTTTTATTTTTTTATCGCAAGAACTCTAATGAAGCGTAGCGTGAGGTCACCAGGAATTGACAATCAGCTCACGGATCTCATCAAGAGATATAAGAATTTTTTTGATGCGTTCTATCGAGGAGAACAGCATTATTTTGATATTGACAATCATGAACTGTGAGCGCAATAGAACCATTTTTATACAGAGTATAAGCATTGTCTTTTTCACGTCCTGATAGAAATATTTCATCTTTTGCTAACCAGGCAAGGAGATATCTAAATAAGTTATGAGATGATTTGATTTGAGCATCATACTGGCCTTTATAATCATCTCCCCAATAAATGGATAAAAAAGCACCTTGCCGTTCAGCAACTTCCTCTTTTTTGTGAATACCTTCTCTGGTGCATTTATTAAAAATATAGGGACCATGATCACCCGCTATCAAAATAATTGCGTTTTTATCGATGGTTTGAATCCTGTCAATTACTAAGTTAATAAATTTTTTAGTGTATTGTATACGTTCGAGGTATTTCTCTGTTTCTTTCTGTTCATCACAGATATGCTCTGCGGTGTGACCAGGAAAGGTGAATGCGTGAATGTAGGTAAAATTTGGTTTGTGTAAGTTTAACTCGCTAATATGATGAAGAGTGAACTGAGTAAACCAGCCCACAGTATCCCGATCATTGGGGTTATCAATCATTTTATTGGGATCAAAGAAAAGATTTATATTTTGCCTGGCAAAATAGGTTGTAAGAGGCAAAAGAAAATTAAGAATAGATGCAATTCGTTGAGCTGAGGAATAATCTTCCAATTTAGATGCAAAATAACAGCTGTCTGCGCGACAATTTTCGGTAAGAAAATATTCCATTTGATGGATAATGTTAAGAGTATAGCCATTTTTCTTAAGAACATGATATATTCTGGACTTATTAAGCGAGTAAGACATCAACTCCTGTTTTGAAATCCGATAGGCATTCTCTTCATTTATTTTGTAACTCATATTAAGATAGGTGAGTAAAGCATACTTGGTAGGCTGTAATGAAGTGTAAAAATCAGGGTAATGCGTAAATCCGATTTGGGCTAATTGATTCATAAACGCTTCAAGTTCTTTTTTGATTCCCAGAGATTCCATCCCTTTCATACTTGTTAAACTGTCGACTAGGATGAAAAATATATTGGGTTTTGTTTTTAAAGAGGGTTCTGATGAAGTGTTTTGAGTATATAAATGATGAAAATAATCAGAGGCTTTCGGTTTCACAAGAGGAATGAGATTAACCAAATTGAGAAGCAAAAGAATAAAAATGAAATTTTTCGTTATCTTGTTAACTAAAACATATCCCATGCTGAAAAATAAAACAGAACAAAAAATAAATAGAATCCATTTTGAATACAAAGAAGATTGATTTAAATAAAAGAGAAAAGGTAATTCAGGATTATTAAAAATTGTATGCCGCATCATAATAAGCAGTAAAACAAATAAGGAACCCGTACTTACTTTGAAAATAAATTCATCATTTTTTTTGAACAAAACGTTTAATATTAAAAAAATACCTGTTAAAAAAACGAGAGTTATACCGAGAATAATTAAAAAAGAAAAAAGAACATCTTTAAAATAAAAACTATTCTGATTATTAGAAACATGAAAAAGAATAGGGTAAGCAACAATAAGCGTACAGATACAAAACAGGCTAAGGTATTTCTTCACAATCTGATGGGCCTTTTATTTGACTTTTAATAAATAAAGGGTTCTCTGAGAACCTTCGATCTTTGTTTTATTGACGATTAAAAAATCAACCAAACATGCTTTTTCAAATGCATCCTGATTATAAAAATGAAACAAATGTTTGCTGCCTCGTTTTCGGTTTAATAACTCATCAACCCAGGAATCTCCGGGAGGAATAAATTCAATAATTAAAAAGCGAGTCAGTTTTTTGAAATAATCAAGAACCATCGAAAAAGTGCAATTATTCGACAAACATAGGTGATGAATAAGAGCAAGAGCAAGGACACAATCAATTTTACTCGTTAATAATCGTTCAGAAAATGAAAATCTCTCCTGATTGTTAAAACCTATTGAAGGCGAGGGATTGGTTACATCGATAATAAGAGGAATAATCGATGAGACCTTCTTTTTTTTGTTGAGCAGGTAATTGTTATCTACAGCCACGGGATCAATATCAGTAGAAATAACAAGTTCCTTTTTTTGTGCAATCAGTCTTGAAAAATGTCCATTATTACTTCCGACATCCCAAATCGTTTTAGCTTCAATCTGCTCAACCCATTTGCTTACGATTGCAGCCTTTTTATTAAAGGCGTCCTGTGAATAATTAGTGATGTGGTAGTAATCACTCCATTCAGTTTTGTGCTCTGAATAATCCAGGGCATTTATAAAGGACGTCATATAATTAAGGATATGAAGTAATTTATTCTTAGGCAGGTAAACATGGGAAGTCGTTGAACTATTGTATTTTCTGAGTTTTTTGGCATGGGAGTGCACATTTAACTTTATAAAAGGAGAAAAATGAGTTTTCGCAGGAAGTAATCCACTCACCAAATCCAGAGGTAATCCATCGATGAAGTTATTTAGAATTTTTGAAAAGCTGGTATGTTTATATTTTATAAGAAGGAGAGGGGCCAAAAAATGACGGCAAAATTGCCCGTAAGCTCCCCATGGTTCTCCTTCACGGTACAGAGTGAAGGATAAAGTATCAATAAAAATGGGTTTACCAGCCATTAAGTGTATATTAAAACTGGAGGCATCTTTTAAACACATCCCATATTGCAAAGCTGTTTTTATGATATCCAATGTTAATAAAGCCGCTTCCTTCAACACATGAAAAGGCCACTCATAAAAATAGCTGACAAAAGGAATTTGTTTCGGCTCAATTATGATTTTGGCTTCAGATTCATAAACTACATCGTGACTAACAAGCTTTTGGCAATTAACCAAATGAGCATATAGCCCGCTGTTCATGAGATGAGCATATTGTGGATAATAAGAAGGTAAGATAACGCGTTGTACTTTGTTATTGTTAAAAATAATAAAACCATCCGGATCTCTAAATGAAGATGGCATTCTAATTTCTTCTTCAGCTATTTGTGTCATCAAATCACTTCATCGTTGTTTTTTAAATCGTCATGAGGGAGAATTTGCTTTTCTTTCCTAAAAAAGATTTTACAAAATAATGAATGTAAATAGTGTTTGATGCGATTAAAGAACATAATAATTGCGCCGAAGCCGGCGATCATCGATTGGATTAGCAAACTTCCTGTTCCATAATCAAAATAAGCGTATGCATTACTTATCCAGGTTATATTAATTATTATAATATTAACCATAGCTATTAAGAAATTCCTTTTAAGCATCACTCCTCCGTGTTTAATAATATATTTTGAATCGGAATATAACTAATCTGGATTGATGCTAACAAATACGTTGAATTTTGTCTAATTTCCAGGGAGATAATATTATGGTAAAAAAACAAACAAAATAACGGTTATGGTATTGATAACAAAGAAAATTCACCTAATAGCATAATTTTTTTGCAGGATATGGACCAAGCGGGAAATTTATTTCCAGGTTTTAATTACACATTTTTCCCTATTTCCATTTTTTGAAAGCTTTTTTTAAATTGAGATTAATTGACTAATCGTGATAACGACAAAGATTTTGGTAGTCGCATTGTTGACATATAGAGGTGTTGAGGGGCTTGGGAGGGCAATGACCTTCAGCGAATTCTGTGGCTAATTCATTTAACCGGGTTTGCCAATGTTGTCTATATTCAGACCAACTTTCCTCTTTTTTTATGGTGCTTATTCCGACAAGCGAACAATTCTCTTCGCTTAGACCTTTGCAAGTTAATTGACCAGACTTTAATTGTGCAAATAGCAACCCATTGATTGCCTCATCCAGAAGTGCATAGAGTAATAATTGCGGTTCTTTGGGACGTTCTTCTTTCCAGGGCAAGCTGGCGGGTAAACTGCTTTTATAATCAATGACCCACTTTTTATCGTTTTCCATTCTATCTAGCCGATCGACCCTTACTCTAAAATCAATACCCGCCAGATTAATAGTGAAATCCTGCTCCAATGCTTCAATAATAAAGGAAGGTCGTTGTCGTTCCCAATCGAGGCAAACCTTCACCAGACGTTTAAGCCGAGTGAGTTCAACCTCTTGAATAAGTGAAGAGAAAGAATGAGGACGTTGTTTGGTTAAGGGCTGGAGAGCCGTTTTAATAGCTGATTCGATATATTCATTCACCTGGTTTTCATCAAGTGCTAAAAGGGTTGTCTGGCAGGTTAATGCCTGCCATAACAGCTCCATTACCTGATGAATTAACTGTCCCCGTTCTCTGGCATCGGGTCCGTCAGAGATTATTTTGGCAGTTTTGGCATGCAGGCGATGTGCAGCGAATGCACGGAACGGACATTTGGCCTGATTAGCCAAAATAGCAGTTCCTCCGGTTGTTTTTTCGTGATCGGTAAGAGGAAGCTGATAATTTTCTGTCGTCTCGATCAAGTCTATGGACGCAGTAGCTCTGTTCCATTCAAGCGCATGAAAAGGGATCAGATCAGTAAGAAGAGGGCTTCGCAGATTAGGCTTATCTTCACTTGAACGCGGATAGCTGAATACAAGATAATCGCTGCCGGCGTTTAATCGGTTTACTGTTTTTTGTGCCAATTGTAATTCTTTCTCGGGGTCAGCATAAGGCATCCTGTTCTCGCGTTGCAACGAAAGAGGAATAAAGGCTGAAAGCCTTGGCTTCTGCGGTAAACATTGATCAGTCATTCCCGTAACCCAAAGGCTATCAAAGGTACATCCCGATGCTTCAAGCAAACCAAGAATCTGAACTGATGAAGTCGTTGTTTCAGGTTGGAAAACAATTGATTTTGCTATATCAATCAAGGCACGTTGCGCGTCTCGTTTAGCTAAATGAGTGGTTAGTAAAGTGAGTTGCTTAAATTCATCGAATAAATCTGAAAATCGTTGATAACATTGGTACGTTGCAGAATTCAGGGGGTATTCACCTGGAAAACCCAGACTTTTAAGCCGATTTTTAAAAAGAGTAATCCATGCCTGGATTGATGCCTCTTCAGGATAGTCAACCATTTCCTTTAGTAATTTTGCCAGTTCAGGTGCAGTAGACTGCAATTCTTTAACAAAACAATCCTGGGTAAAATAATGCTCTTGGAGAACAGTACTGTCTTCCATGAATTGAGCTCTGGCAAGCATTTCTGATTGCGAACAGGCAAGATAAGGTGAGTGTAATAGTAAACGTGCCTGAGAAGCGCTTAGCTTATTTTTATCCAATTGAAGCCAGCAAAAAGCATGAGCAACCAAGGGATAGTCGCTTAGAGCCTGGCCTAAAGAAACGTTCAACTGATCAGCTGGAATTTCTTGTTGCAAGCGGCGTTGCAGGCTCAGGGAACATGTTTGCAAATCGGGAACAACAACCCCGATATGTTTTTCACCTTGGGCAAGACGCTCTTTTAACCAGCCAATAAGCTGTTGTAACTCATCGTTTTCATCGGACGCTTCATAACAATAAGCCGGCTTTGTTTCTTCACTACTTAAATCATAATGATAAAGTTCGTAACCTTGATTATCAAAATGTTGTTGCAAGGCTTGCTGCTGAGGTGTGTAATCATCAAAACAAGCCCATATCAGAGTTTTTTTTTGCCAGATGGGCGATTGGGAAAGTAGATAGTTTGCTATTTGTTCCTCAGTGATCGCTCCCAGTTTGTCGAGCTTTTGCTGGAATGTCATTGCCCAATTTTGAAATTGCCTTGTTTGGGGTGTAGAAGAGAAAGCAGGATGGCAAAAATCAAGGCGCCAAAAATGGCATCGCGTCCAGGCTTCTTCCACCGCGTGTAGCAGTCCCTCATTAACCAATTCATTGAGAGAGGAAGTAATAGTCAACCGCCATAAATGTCGACATTGATGGTCGGTTAAAATGAGAGGATGAGGCAAGGGTGAATAACGATGACAACATTGAAGGAAACTGCTATGCAAAAAAGCAGAATAAGAGAGACAAACAGGTTTATCCTGTATTTTTTGCGGAAAGAAATGAGCAAAATCACGTAGCAGTTCAATACTTAAACGTTTGTTGGGCGTAATAACAGTAGCTCCTTGGTGGAGAGCTGTTAAAAGCCAGGCTTTATTAGACTTCTTCATCGTTTGATGCTTTGGTGACAGGCTGATTTTCACTTTGCAAACGTTTTTGATCAATCGCCATCAGGCCCGGTAGAAAATAATTATTAAAGTAAATAGCGATTAATCCGGTCAACGGAATAAGCCATACACCGATTGTTAAAACAAGTGAGAGGAGAATGGCTCCATAAATTAATAAATAATCTTGCCAACGATGAAAATTGCTGAAGAAACTTGCATTGTTCAAATAATGATAAGTGAGAATAGCCAGCGTGCCTAATAGCAGGGATAAGCAGGCAAGTAAGATACCTGATAATAAAGAGCGCGACCAATGCGCTTTTTTTGCCAGGGTTTCACCAAATAAACTTCCAGCGAACGCACCGGTAATCAGAGCTGTCAGGCATGCAGGTAAGAGGGGGAGTAGCGCGCTATCCCTTAAGGATAATAAGGTATATTTAGCAAATAGCGTAAACAGTAAAGCATAAATAGCAAAAAAAATGGCTCCCGCAAGTCGGGGACTTAAAGGACGCTTGGCATTAATAGTTTGACTCATATATTCAGCTCATTAATCAAGAAGATGTTTATCTGGTTTGGTTTCCTGGAGTTTTGGACTCATCTTTTTTTCTTCAGGCGATAGTTTTTGTCCATCGGATTTTGAATGGAGTATGTCGTAAACCAGTTTACCGCGTAAATATATTGCTGCCAATCCCGCTGCAATCGCCAGCCATAAACCTGCTACCAGAAAACTATATATTACAATTAATAAATAGGAAAATGCCAGTTCTCCCAAGCTTGCGTCTCCAGGAAAAGCATGAGAAGAATGTTTCTTGAAAAGAAAGAAAAAAATTAAATCATAAAACGGCAGAGCAGCAATAACCATCAAAAACCCCCATAAAAAAGCCTTCCAACGATAGGGTTTTTTACTGTAAATAATTTGTTTGCCAAATATTGCACCGAAAAGAGACGCAACCACCACTGCTAAAAGAATAGCCTGAAAAGCAGGTAATATTTGTTTTATGCCAATCGCATACAGCGTAGAATCAATAATAATGGTCACTACAACTGCCAATACTCCAAAATAGGCCGCAGAAATTAGCCGAGGATTGGAAATAAACAAAGCGTCATCTTCTTTTTTCATTGCAGCATTCCTCCCTGTCAGCGTTTTCCCTACAGGTTGCTTTCTACTTGCCCTGATAAATGGGTAAGCATTCACCCGCAGGCATTCTGCCCAAGATTAAGCCTGTTCCTTGAACAAGCATGATAAATGATTGTTTATGTATAATTTTAGACCAAAATTGTTATTTAAATAGCTTTATTAATGTTTAATAACTCTGACGCCAGTCGCTTTTTGCGCAAATAAAGTAAAAATGCGGGCATAATCATAAGAAAAATACCTGTAGCAAAAACCAAACGAAAATGATTAGCGCCACCTACGTCCATGCTGTTTTCCGGAGGAATAAATCCAACGATTAAGGTAATAGCGCAACCGGTCAAACCTAACAGACAAACCAGATAATAGCCATATTGTCCCCCCGGAATAACGAAAGGGCGCGGTAAGCTAGCGAATTTTCTTTTTAGACGCCAGGCTGCAAAGAACATTAACACATACATCATGATATAAAGCTCAGTGCTTAACGCAGTGAATAACCAATAGATGGCATTTACACTTGGAAAAAGTAAAAAGCCACTACATAATAAAGTGACAAGGATGGCTTGCAACAATAAAATACGAGAAGCAATACCATGCCGGTTTAAACGATAAAGGAAATGGGGCAAAAAGCCATTGTCTGCGGCTAATAACAGACCTTTGGCTGGTGAAATAATCCAGTTAATCATACTGCCCAGACTACCCAGCAATAATAAAATCACAATGAGAGGCATCAGTGCAGTTAAATGATAGGCTTGAAAGAAATCAGTAAAAGCCTGCATAACGCCATCAACCAGATTAATTTTTTCCTGAGGCAATACAAAAGCAATAGCCAGGGAGCCAAAAATCATTGTCGTTAAAATCAGACAGACTGAGAAAAACATGGCGCGCGGGAAATTACGTTGAGGGTCACGCACGTTACGCACATGAACTGCTGCCAATTCCATACCCAGGAAGGAGGTCATAATGGCTGTTAAAGAAACCCAGGATTGGCTGTCTTTCCAATGAGGGATCAGGTTAGAGAAACTCAGATCAATAGCAAGAGGATTTCCCTTCAAAAGCCAGATAATTGCAAGGAGGATAATAAAACCCATGGGCAAAATCATGCCGACGATGGCACAAAAGCTGGCAAAGGCCGCTGAGGCGCGCAAACCAGAAAGACCTAATAAAGTCAATGACCAGAATACAATCAGTATTACTGAAATTAAGTAATATTTATTTTGTGCTAACGCCGGGTTGATCAAGTAAGCCAGAGTGCCCGCAATGAAAGACAGGATAGTAGGATACCACACCATCGTATTAATCCATTGTAGCCAAATAGTAAAAAATGCCATACTTTCACCAAAAGCATGTTTAACCCAACTGTAGATTCCTCCTTCTTCTTCAGCCCAGGTGGAAGATAACTCAGCTGAAACAAGGGCTACAGGAATCAGAAAAACAAGCGCTGAAAAAATAAAGAAAAAAATAAGAGACGAGCCGAAGAGAGCGGTTGCAGGCAGGTTTCGTATGCTGTCAATGGCCCCTGTGATTAATAACACCAAGGCTATCATTGAAATTTTTTCAGAAGACCATACTTTCATTGTTGATAGCCTTAATTGGTAAAAAGATAGTCATTATAAAGGAATGAAGGAAGCCATGAAAAGTATTTTTTCTATTTAAATACCATGAGCTGTAATAATAATTCGGCGGATAGAAGGTTGGTTTCGATGTTCACATAAATAAATGCCTTGCCATTGCCCCAGCGCCCATTGTCCTTCTTTCAGCGGTAAGGTAAGACTTACGCCCAATAAAACATTTTTAATGTGCGCCGGCATATCGTCGCTGCCTTCTATAGTATGGCGATATAATGTGTTACTGTCGGGAATCTGGTTGTTGAAATAGGATTCCAGGTCTTGAGAGACGTCAATACTCGCATTTTCATTAATTGCCAGTGAGGCAGAAGTATGTTGAAGAAATAAATGCAGTAGACCTGTGCCTATAAAAGGCATGGAAGACATGCTTTTTTTTAGTTCATGCGTTATCAAGTGAAAGCCGCGTGATTTATTGGTCACTATACATTCACCTTGCCAATAGACAGGAGAGTTATTCTTCATAGCCGCCCCGGCAGGCTGGTGATTCGGGGAGGTTGTTTTTAAGTTTGTGCCATTCTTCACCAGTGTATAAATAGAGACTTAAAGCGTGCAGACCGGTATTTAATTCAGTAGCCAGAAGCTTATTGATCAGGCGATGGCGGTTAATTTTTGTTGTATTTTTAAATTTGTCAGAAACAATAATTAATTTAAAATGAGTTTCTGAGCCTTCCGGAACATGGTGGCGATTTGATTCATTGACAGTTTTCAACACAGAAGGCTGCAAGTTTTCAGTAATGAGCTGATTTATTCGGTGTTCGCGAGACATCATGGTTAATTAACCTGGATAATTTTCTAAAGTATACGCATTGTTTATGTTTTGTCATAGGTTTTCATACGAGGGGCTGGATAAAAAAAAGTGACTTCGTGCTTATTGTAAAATAGATTTAATAAACAGGAATCAGGGATTGCCTGAAATTGTTTAAGCAGGTTTATATCGGTTTTACCCTGTAATTTTATAGTAAAAATAAGCTGCTTTGCTTTACCAGAATTTATCCATTTCATAATAAGTTGAAAAGCGCGTGCGGGATAGCAGGCCACATCGGATAAAACCCAATCAAACGTTTGCTCTAACGTTGCAGGGTCTAAGGCAAATGCGCTTTGTTTTAAAAAGTTAACGCGGGGAAGTTGTGCGATTTTTTCGTGCAGATCAGCTTTGTCAACAGCGGTGACCACGGTACCTGAAGACTGCATCACATAAGTCCATCCACCCGGTGAGGCGCCTAAATCCAGCACCGATTCACCCGGTTTTGGGTAGTTGTTTAACAACGTAAGGGCTTCCCATAGCTTTAGATAGGCGCGATTGGGAGGATTAATTTTATCCTCCACAAAAAAACAATGTCCATCCGGCCATTTTTTTAAACGTGTTGTGCTGTAAATTAAAGTATGCTGATCCAGTAAACTGAAGCTTCCTATTAACGGAATTTCCTGCTGAACAGGAAAAGATTGCGTTAAGGTTGGGCACTTTCGTAATTGCTCTTCAATTAATCGAGAACGTCTTATTTGATGAAGAGGGTGTAAGTACCAGAATTTACCGGCCTGACGGAGAATTTTTACAGCTTCGGATATGGATTGAAATGTTATAATGTGGGGGTCTAACCAAATATCCAGAGCAAAACAGACATCAGGCTTTTTAATAGAGGAAAAGACTAAGTTGTCAATCACTTCAGAAACATGCCCAAGCTCTTCGCAAAGTTCGGAAAGAAATTCGGGTTTTGCAATGTAGACTGCGGCGATAGGGTTTGAAATGTTCATAAAATCTTATTAATCAGGGGCGCTAATTTGCTGTTTTTGTGATTATACTATAACGACTGGCATAACAAGGAGAGGAAAATGGATAAAATAAAGCCGCTTTTTACAATTACAGCGACAGCGACAGGCGGTCGTAACGGACGAAGTGAAACAAGCGATGGCGCTGTAAAAGTAGCACTTTGTGTACCCAAAGAAATGGGGGGAGCCGCAAAACCTGATACAGTCACTCCCGAGCATTTATTTGCAGCAGGTTATGCTGCCTGTTTTGGCGGCGCTCTGGATTATGTGGCTAAAATGCATAAAAAAGATGCTTCCAAAGCAACAATTGATTGCAGTGTTTCTATTGGTCCGCGGGAGGCCGGTGGATTTGCTCTAGCCGTTAAAATGCGAGTCGAAGACAACAATTTACCTCAGCGTGAATTGGCAGAGTTAGTTAAAGAAGCTCATGAAAAAATTTGTCCTTACTCTCATGCAACGCGAGGCAATATTGCTGTTGATTTTGAGGTAACAGGCGCTGCGTAAACTGACTTGATTGGTGAAGCCAATAATATTCTTGCAGTTGAAAGAAGGGATTTGGCTTCCATTGTAGTTTATTGCAAAGAGATTGCTTTTTATTTAGAAAACGAAACATTGAATAAAAATACAGATATCACACTGGATATTGTTAGTTAGCATCAAGACTTATTGATTTCACAAAATTAGCCAATATCTCTATTGTTCTATCCGAGTAAAAATTATATATTTAACTTTAAAAATTTAATCATATTTTTTATGGTTCTTAATAAAAAATTAGGAAATTACATGTTAGATGAAAAGAGTTATAAATTCATTAAAGATGCCTGGCAATTAATGGATAAATATAAACAATATCCAATAGGAAATAGGGGTATGGCCGCATTTTTTGCAAATGAGCTCGTAGAGCATATTAATGAGTTTAGGAAAAGCGGGATAAAAGAAGCTTCAATTTCCGAATTAGTTCAAAACATGGAAAGGGTTTTTGCGGGATTAAAAATTTCATCAGAATATTTTTCTCCTGATAATAAACAATATTTGCTCGCAAGTATCGCGACTTTATTGAGTTGTCTAACATGTTATACATATAGTAAAAATAAACTCAGAGGCATGGAGCAGGTCATTAAAGAGGCAGAGGCTTTCGCATTATGGGGAACAGGAAGGTGCAATAACATGACTTGTATGATGTTTTTGCTACTGGGACATTCCACTATAAGACCCATTGAATTTGTCCAATTAGAGGCATCTGATAAAAAATCTGCCCATTGTTTGTTGTTAATTGGCAGGAGAGATGAAATAAGCCTTGAAAATTTTTATGATGATGCTGTGATTGTTGTTGATTATTGGTCTGGTTGTATTGGGAGGGCGAATAATTTATTTAACGGAGGTCCACTAACCTCATTCAAAAATAGGAAAGTCCAAAGGTGTGCTACTTTAAATAAAACCACTTTGCCTCTACCTGAATTTATTTTTCCAGAACAAGAACATATTAATCAAGCTCGTCAGATTACAGAAATTTTTTGTGATGTTTTTTTAGAATGTATTACAAAAAAGATTCAGAATAGTAAAATTTCGGAATCATTTTTTATAAAAAATAAATATCAAAAAAGGACTTTAAAAACTGATTTTATAGAAAGAGGTAGCTTTTATTGTGATGCTCATGATGAATATGATATTGCAAGAGAGAATAATATTATTAAATTTGGTTTTTAAAGTTAATTCACCAATAGAGAAGGTTAACTTTACAACGATGAATCATTGTATTTAAAAGTAGAAAATTAGTTTGTATTTCTGGAATCTATTAATCATGTAAATAAATATTGGTATTTCCATTTTAAAAAAATTCTTGATAGAACATTTCAAATGTAACTAAAGGATCATCCACAATGATTAACATTACCGAATTACAGCGAGGGGACATTATTATTGTCATGCACAATGGCACCCCTTATCATGCCGCTATTTATGCCTCTAACCCTGAGTATATTGGTGATGTTATTCACGCTTGTTCAGGGTTCAAACGCTCTGGTGTAACACGAGGGACTCTTGCTCACTTGTATCATCTTCATCATGGTATGAACAAAGCAGGTAATTTCTTTCACCTCAGTCAAAAAAATACACTTGAAATACATATTTTTCGAAGTAAAACTCTAAGTGGTGAAGCTATTGCAAATCAGGCAGAGCGTTGGCTATTACAAGGTGTAACTTATGATGAAAAAAGATTAGCGGATACAGTTGAAAACTGTAATGAACATCAGAAAATAAGTAGAGAAGTGCAAATATTAAATGTGTTTGAATATTTAAAATTCGCAGCACGACGTGAAACAGCGCCTATTAAAACTCCTTTTTTCCCTTACCCAGGAGCGAGTGTTAGTTCGGTTCTGGGCTCATTTTTTGTTGCCCCTTCATTAAATCTTCCGACAAGTGTAGTGAATGTGGGTTTAAAATTGATGAAAAAAGGCGCTAATTATGATGGACGGGTTAAGGGGTTTTCCTGTGCGGGTTTTGTATTAGCTTGCATTGGCGCAGTTGCATTACAAGATGAAATTTCGCCTCTTACACCCCAAAGGAGATGGGTTTCTCTCAAGTATGGGAAGTCTCCCCAAGATCCGGACACCTCTTATGCAAAAGCATGGCAATGTTTGAAAGACAGCTTAGGAGAACTAAAGTATGAGCAATCACAATCGGGTTTAGATACTTTATTGTCTGAAGAACAAATACAACAATTTGATATTGATCGTTTGATTAACAAATTATCCTTTCTTGCGAACTTGCATCCACATCACCCCAGTATTCGTGCTTTTATTGAAGGGATACAAAGTGATGATGAAAACTGGCAAAACTTAGGCTCGTTAAATGAAATAAAAATGAATAATCAATATCGCGTTGTGAGTCGGCCTTTCACTAAAAAAGATTATAAAGAAGAAAAAGCCATCGATATGGAAATAATAAAAACCAATCATCATCAATTCGGACGACAATACGGCGAGTCTGCTTTTAAAAGAGAGTATCCTAAATTTCTTTCCAAAAAAATGATTTCTGCTATTACAGGAGAAACTGTCTCCGATATTATCGACTATAAGAAATAACATAAATATTTTGATAAACGATTTGTTTTTCTTGATTATTTTTGATTCAATAAGTATTCTGACTCGACATAAGGGCTTTATTTTTTTACGAGAATTGTAATGTTGCCGAATATTCAAGATGTTATAAAAAACGATATTACTGAATTGTATCGTGATTATAAGACGCAAAAGGAAGTTTTCCCTCCGGCTTTAAAGAAAGCACTCAATGAATATCATTCGAAAAGTACTGCATCCATAATAGCAGTTTATCAAGCTTCAGCTTCTTCTTTGTCCAGATTATCTGATTTTCGCCCTGGAATCAGACCTTTTATCGAAAGTTGTTTAACGAAAAGTATGATTAAGTTATGCAATAGAAATTTACTAACCCAGGTTAATTTTAATTTGATAGTAGAAAACCGTTTGTCTGCTCTTGATCTTGAAAACCTTGTCAGCGCATTGAATCGGGCAGAAGAGCTCCAGCTTTTAAGCGTTGAGCATATGCAAGCTTATTTCAAGCTGCTTGCAGGTAAAAAATTAGCTTTTGATACATTCGATAAGCCGTCTAATGAAAAACTTTTTAATAGTGAGCAGGGTCAATTTTATTTTAATGAAATTATCAAACATGATACTCCTGATGAACTCATAGATGCTCTATCTCGTGCATTTGAATTGGGCCTCATAAAAAATGTACAGTCTAGTCAATGCATGATAGTACATCCTGATCCCAATTCGCTTTCTAACGTTTTAAATAGATTACCACCGGATATTTTTTTAGATGAGCAATATGCCCAAGCCAATTTTTTAGCCATTGTAAGAAATAAACAAATAAGAGAGCTTGCTGTAGTGTTACAGGACTTGATACAGATAGATAAAATAACTTTTTTAAGTGGTCAAAATGCGCAATCTAATTTTGAAGCTCTTCTGGCCTGTCCCGAATTGCAAGCTTTTTCTGAAGCCCTTTCCCACCAAACGATTTCACTTGTTTTAGATGGTGAGGAAAGTCAAGCTAATTTCCTGGCGCTTACACGAATACCCAAACCAATTAGTCGTGTTAAAATTTTGGGCTACGCTTATCAAGCGGGGCTTATCGGTTTTTTGAGAAATGGAGGGCAAACTCTAATTGGTCATAAGATGCATTCCCTTATTTTGAATGATATGAAATTAGATGAGGTGAGTGAAGCAATGTCTTATCTTCAGGATGCAGGTCTTTTGCAGGAACAAGGGCCAGCTAATTTTGCGAAGCTTTTAATGCATCAAAATCCACGCGATCTTGCCCAGGTTCTCTCTAAATTATTAAAGGTCGATCTCTTGACGCAAGTTAATTTTTTAGCTCTCATCAGTCATGAAAACCTGGAAGGATTATCCAGAGTATTCGAATCTTTTTACGATCTTATTTTGCGTACCAGGGAAAAAGAGCAAAAGCAATCATGTTTTGAAGAGATAATCACCTATCAGAATAATTTAGCCCCTGTTAACTGGTGTGATATTCCGCCTGGTTATATGACCATGGCTCATTTTAATACGCTGATTGACTTATGTATCCAATACAGGTTCGCATGTGAACAAGGTCAGGCTGTAATCCAAGACTATGTGAGCAATGAAATTTTAAAAGAAGAGCAACAACAGACAATTAATCCGGTTTTAATTGATGAGCATGCAACAGTAAATAGCGGGCCTGGATTATTCAGTCGACTGATTGGATTTTTTAAACCCCCATCCAAACGTCAAAAAAGACAGGCTGAGCAATTTACTGGGGGGCCTGAATGGTAATCTATGAGCGATGTAAGAAATTGCATTGTTTGTCCCTATTGTTATAGGATGACATAATTTTTACGGACGTGAATTATCATAGAAAATCGTAGATCATCCTTTAGGGCGTGTCCTCAATCTGTTGATCGGTTACTTGATCGAGGGAACGAGCAGGTTTTCGAGATCCGGATGGTTTTTTATTGAGTTTATTGTTTATGAATAACGTTTAATCTGGTTGATCACCTTTCAGGAAGAAAAATGGTTCAAGTTCTTTTTTCAATCACTTTGTTTTTAAGTGCCTTTTTGCTATTTACCATTCAACCCATGAGCGCGAAACTTATGCTTCCTGTATATGGAGGTACGCCTGCTGTATGGACGATATGCATGCTTTTTTTCCAAGGGCTTTTGCTCGTGGCTTATGGTTATGTCTGGTTTCTTAGTCGTTTGGCTCATCCCTGGTTTTGGCGTTTTTTACATCTATCCCTGGTCTTATTAAGTTTGATTGGTTTTCCTTTAGCACTTTCTCCTTTTTATGAAAAAGGTGCGCCAGATTTGTCGTTGTTAACTCTCCTGATCAAACAGGCCGGATTGCCTCTATTGATTATTGCCTCTTCTGCCCCCCTTTTGCAATTTGTCTATAGTCAGACTAAAGCAAAACAGGCTAATGATCCTTATTTTCTGTATGTAAGCAGTAATGTAGGCAGCTTTCTTGCTTTAGTGAGTTACCCCTGGTTAATTGAGAGTTATAGCGGTTTGAACCAGCAATTTTATTATTGGAATGTTCTTTTTATTTTGTATCTGTTACTTTTAATGGTGATACTTCTATTACCTTATTGGCAATCGGCTTCTTTTAACCACGCAAAGAACAACTCATTTTTATCGGAGAGTACTGCGCAAGCTGACAGATTACCTTTATTGATAAGAGTACGCTGGCTTGGCTTTAGCTTCCTTCCTTGTAGTTTAATGCTTGGTGTGACGTTTTATATTTCTACTGATATCGCAGCAACTCCTTTAATCTGGATGCTTCCTCTAGCGTTTTATTTATTGTCTTTTATTATTACTTTTGCCAGGAAACCTGTTATTTCCCAAGCATGGATTAGACGTAATATCCTGTTTTTTCTTTTTTTTCCATTAGTGGGTTTTATTGCCGGAGCTAACGCACTCCGTGCTTGGGAGCTTGTTATTTTTCATCTGACAGGTTTTTTTATGCTGGCGCTTTTGTGTCATGGAGAGTTAGTCAGTATTCGTCCACCTGTTAATCGGTTAACAAGCTTTTATTTTTGTATCGCTTTAGGAGGAGGATTAGCGGGGTTATTTAATGGCTTGATAGCCCCACGACTTTTTTCTGGCGCTTATGAATACCCTATAATCTTAAGTCTTGCCATGCTATGCATTACTTTACCCCGAGTTACCGGTACACGTTTTACTCCTTTTATCGTATTTTCTTTATTAATAGTAAATTATTTTTTACCTAATCAAGGATGGACTCAATGGGTAAAAACTAACCATATTATGGAGTTTTTAGCGTTGGGGCTTATTCTGAGTCAATCTACAAACCGAATAAACCTTTTTACCAGTATGGCTATTTTAGTTATTTTTTTATTTTCTCCGTGGTTCGGCCCGTTAAAAACAATAGGGCAGCAACGTAATTTTTATGGCATAAAACAGGTCATTGCCACACCCGGCGCGCATGCTTTACTAAGTCAGAGTACATTGCATGGTTTTCAATTGCAAAATGACTCTATTTTGAATAATCGAGCAATGGCTTATTATGGGCCTGTATTGCCCGTGGTGCAACGCCTGCAACGATCGCATCAATCGATACGAGGGACAGTATTAGGTCTGGGTACAGGGATGATGTCCTGTCAGTTTCGAGCAAGTGACAAGCTGGATATGATTGATGTGGACAGACAAGTTATTGAGATTGCGAGTAACGCTGATTTTTTCACTTATATACGTGACTGCCCACCGGCTATCTCACTTATTGAAGGGGACGGACGCTTGATTTTGCAAAAAAGAAAAACAGTTTCCGAGCTATTGGTTATTGATGCGTTCTCATCGGATGCTATTCCTACTCATTTATTAACATTGGAAGCATTTAAACTTTATCAACAAAAAATTTCTCATGAAGGCGTTATTATGGCTAATGTCAGTAATCGTCACCTCCATTTACTTCCAGTTTTAACTGCAGCAGGTCGTCAGCTCGACCTACTGGTATTACACAAACTACAACCGGGAAATAATAAGAAAGGTCAATTCCTTGCAGAATGGGTCTTGCTTACTGCAAATGAGCCTTTGGCTTTAGAGTTAATGAGAGATGAAGGATGGCGGTTTGTTGCTGAAACAAAGAATCAATTGTGGACAGACGACTACTCCAATGTAGTGTCTTTATTAAAATGGTAGAAACTTTACAGTCTGATTGTGATAATATGATGTCTTATCGTTTGTTCTGAAAGGAAAATAATATGAAGCAGAAAGGGTTTACCCTCATTGAGTTAATGATTGTTATCGCTATTATAGGGGTTTTGCTTTCTATAGCTGTTCCTGCCTATCAGAATTATATGATCAGAGCGCGTGTAACCGAAGGGTTAAATTTGGCTACAACCGCAAAACTTGCTGTCGCTGAAGCAACAATGACTAATCAAGCCCTACCTGCCACACAGGAGGTGACAGGCTACACGAGTCCGAAATCAACTGCGAATGTTCAATCCATTTCAATAGAGCCTAAAGGCGTTATCGCTATTACTTATACCAAGCTGGCTGGTAATGGTACTCTTTTGCTGGTGCCCACCCTACAGCCCGGTGGTGATCTGAATTGGTCTTGCACGGAAGGAACTTTGCCAAAACAGTATCGACCGATGAGCTGTAGATAAGCTGGAAAAATGAACCCCACTTATGCACAATTGGACGCTTATCATTTCTCAGCTTCAAATTTATTTCGATAATCGTTTAAATTTAGAGGCTTAGGGAAATGACTGGGGTGACCCAGTTGAATCAACACTATTGATTTTAGTTTCATCCTCTTCAAGATTCTTGCTGTCTATTTTTTTAAGTGTTTCTCTTGAAGGAAAGAATTGCAAAGCATTAGATATTGCTTCTGTTTTATTTGTTTTCCATTCGTCATTAATTTTTTCAGCAATCGGAGCGTATTTTTCAATCATTTCTTCAGCTCTTTTTTGAGTGGAAGGAAAAAGGTGAGGTTTTATTTCTTTATATTTATTTAGTATTCCTTTAAAATCAATTAAGGAATCTTTGCTAGGACTAACCAGTTGCTGCCCGCTATTATTCAATATGTTTTCAATAAAGCATTCTGCTTGTATATGTCGAATAGATCGTAGTTTGTTTTTATCATTGACTTGCATCTCTATGCTATCATCGTTTTGAGGAACTTTCATAATAGTAAAATCAGTTTCATCGAAAGATTTGGTTTCCAAAAAAGGGTAATCAAGTGTTCTTTTTTTTAATTGCTTTAAAATTTCTTCTTTAATTTCATCTTCATCGTTACTATCTTTTATATAAATATATTCTTCTTTAATACGCGCTGTTAGGAAGGGTAAAGTAACTTGCTTAGGTTTACTCATGATACTATCTCCGCTGTTTTTACTTAATTGAAGTGTAGCACTTTCTAAGCGGATTTTGTATAAAATAAAATCATCATGTGTCCTATTTAGCTTTGCAATTCGTAATATGTGCCATGACGAAAAAATAGAATGAATTATTTGATTTAACTGTTTTATTTTTTAAAAAAAGATTTCTCCGGAGTTGCTAGAACGGTGATGCCGCGGTGATTCGGGATGTAATATAATGGTCAAAAAGGAGGGATGTTTATCCATAACTTAGGGGGTTAGTAAGAATCACTCTGGTATCGTTTGCATTTTTTTGTCCGGCACAGAGCCTCGTGGCCTTGACCACGAGGCCCATAGAGAAGGCAGTGACCGTGTAATTTGAGAAATAGATTCCCGTTTTCACGGGAATGATTCAAAAATAATTGAGAAGGGCGTTTAACAAATCATACAAAAAATGAGAGGAGCACTCAGCGCCTGCGCGGGAAGGACAGGCTTTTTTAAAATTGTCCGGCGCAAAGTAGTTTTTGTGGAACCAGCTCGTTTTTAAGGCGAACATAATCGGGTAAACCATTATTATAAGGTGGATAAGCTTCATCCTGGATTAATGGTGCCAGATAACGACGGCATGCAGCAGTAATTCCCATACCATCGGCAGTAATGAACTCCTCGGGCATTGATTTTTCTTGATTGGCTACCTCTGCCAAAGGTACATGGTCAATTGACCAGCGATAGGGTGAGTCTTGTTCGCGTTTAATAATAGGCATAATCGCGTTATGTCCGCTTAAAGCCAGCTCAACGGCCGCTTTACCCAAAGCATAGGCTTGTTCGACATCAACCTGCGAAGCAATATGACGGGCCGCGCGTTGTAAATAATCAGCGACAGCCCAGTGATATTTATAACCTAATTCACTTTTGACTAACTGGGCAAGAACAGGCGCGACTCCGCCCAGTTGGGCATGGCCAAACGCATCTCGCAATCCTGCATCACTTAAAAATTGATTTTGCTCATTACGGATGCCTTCCGAAACCACAATAACGCAATAGCCATATTGTTGAACACATTCTTTTACTTTATTTAAGAAGCGTTGCTGATTAAAGCGTACTTCGGGGAACAAAATAATATGAGGAGGTTGTTCAGCACTTTCACCAGCCAGACCACTCGCTGCGGCTATCCATCCGGCATGACGTCCCATGACTTCAAGAATAAAAACTTTGGTTGATGAGGCGGCCATGGAAGCTACGTCAAAGCCAGCTTCCAGAGTAGAGATAGCTATATATTTTGCAACTGAACCAAATCCGGGACATGTATCAGTGAAAGGAAGATCATTATCTACGGTTTTGGGAATGCCTATACAAGTAACAGGATAACTCATATGACTGCCGAGTTTGGAAATTTTATGGGCGGTATCCTGGGAATCGCCGCCGCCATTATAAAAGAAATAGCCGATGTCATGTGCCTTGAAAACATTAATTAATCGCTCGTATTCCGCGCCATCATCTTTTAACTTGTAGCGGCAGGAGCCAAATGCGCCCGAAGGGGTATACATTAGTTTGCCAATATCTTCATCGCTTTCCAGAGAGGTATCAATTAACAGTTCATTGAGTGCACCGATAATGCCATTTTGTGCGGCATAAACCTTCCCTATTTTTTCAGGGTAGAGTCGGGCTGTTTGAATAACGCCACAGGCAGACGCATTAATGACAGCTGTTACACCACCAGACTGTGCATAAATTGCATTTTTAACAGACATAAAATCTCCATTACTTAAAGAGGTTGATTTTGGTATAAATTATCAAATTCATCAATGACTTCATCAATACTTTGAATAAGTTCTGTAAAAGCGGTTTCAAGCTCCTCTATATTTCCAACTTGTTTCGCCAGTTTCTCTAAACAAATAACATGATTTTGCAAGCGAGGGACACCACAAAAACAGCATGCACCGTGTAATTTGTGTGCTGCACTTTCCAATCCTTTAATGTCTTTATCTTGAAATAAGTGCAAAAATTCAGTACGATTTTTGTGTAGTTCATCAATAAAACGGGTGAGAAACTCTTCTGCCAATAACTTATTTCCAGATACTTTTTGAACGCAAAGTTGCCAGTCTATAACGGTAGGTTTTGTCTTTTTTAAAAGATGCAAAAGATGATTGAAGAGCTGCTTTTCATCAATTGGTTTTTGCAGGCACAAATCAACGCCAGCTTGTTTCAGTCGTTCGTTATTGAGGTCGCCGCTATTAGCACTGATAACGATAACAGGCGTTTGTTTATTCAACAGGGATTCCTGTCGGATGATATAAGCTGCCTCAAGGCCATCGAGTTTAGGCATTTGCAGATCGAGAAGAATGACATCGAAACGTTTTCTTTGACAAATTTCTACCGCTTCTTCACCGTTATCTACTGCTTCGATAGAGGTATGATTATGTAATAATGAATGAAGTAACATACGATTAACCGGATTGTCTTCAGCAATTAAGAGTTTGGGGTAAGCCAGGCGAAGCTGAGTACGCACACTGTCGAGTTCATGATTATACGTTAAAATCCGGGAGGCCTGATTGAGTAATGATTCGATAGTTTCGTGTAATTTTTGAATACTGATTGGTTTGAATAAAAAAGCATGAGCACCCAATGATTGAGGTTCATGAATGATCCACTTGGAAACCAGAATGCATGGTGTTGTTTTGTTACGTAAAATTTGAGCCACTTGTTGCTCGCATCCCTCATTGACATTAATAAAAGCAAGAGAGCAATCGTGGTGTTGATTTAGTGCATTGGCCAGTTGATTAAAGGCGGTAATCCGCACACATTCAATTCCCCAATAACCTAAACCATTACACATGGCTTCGAGGTATAAAGGATTATCATCATAGCAGAGCACTTTAAGGTGCTCGAAGCGGTGGCTTTGATTTTTTTCTACTTCATAGGCGGCCAATTTGGCAAATTTAAGTGTCACGGCAAAGGTCGAACCTTTGTTAAGTTCACTCGTTAATGTAACTCGCCCGTGCATGGCTTCAACCAGTTTTTTACAAATAACAAGACCCAGGCCGGAACCGCCAAAGCGCCGGGTAATTGTAGTGTCAGCCTGATTAAAGGCATTAAATAATTTGGTTTGATCATCATTGGAAATACCAATGCCTGTATCAGTAACAGAGAGACACAGGGTGTAGTCTTTTTCCGTTTCTTGTTCAATAACTGTGCGAATAAGAATATAACCATGATCGGTAAATTTTAAGGCATTGCTGATTAAATTGGCGATAATTTGCTTTAGACGCAAGGGATCGCCCAATACCGTTTTAGGAACGTCAGTAGAGGTGGAGGGAATAAGATCGACCCCTTTTTTATGTGCATTGGGCGCCATGAGAGCTAACACTTCATCAATGCAGCTGCGGATGTCAAGCGGAATACAATCCAGATGCAATTTTCCGGCATCAATTTTAGAGTAATCAAGAATATCATTAATAATAGTTAATAAATCCTGGGCAGATGATTTGATTGTTTTTACATAATCCAATTGTAAATGATCCAATTTTGATTCTAGCAAGACGTTGGTAAAACCGATTACTCCATTCATGGGTGTACGAATTTCGTGACTCATATTGGCGATAAACTCAGATTTTTGCCGGCTTTTTTCTTCTGCTTTCTTTTTTTCTAATGATAATTCAATGTTTTTTTCTTCCAGTAATTCCAGGCTTTGCTGCAAATCGCCGGTAGCTACTTCAATATGATGATTAATATCATGAATGGTATCTATATACTGCTTTTGCAAGTGGGCACAACCCTGCTCAATCAAACCTAACTCTCCCGGGCTTGTCACACTGATATGCGTCTCAAATTCATTACTTAAAATTTGTTTCATACTGCGGCGCAAGCGGGAAATAGGTAGATAAATGCGTTTGGATAAAAAATAGTGGATAGTTAAACTGATCAGCAGGCCGAGAAGAGTAATGAAAATAGTTACGATATACATCTGATAGCGTTTAATCAACATGGATTGTGTATCGATATCGAGAGAAAGCCAGCCTAAAATATCATCGGCCTGAAAATCAACCGGCGTTGATGGACGTTTAAAAGGGGGAGGTGAATAAAGATTAAACTTGGGAATAGTAATCGGTGCCAGAAAATTAATGGTATAAGGTTGAATTTGTTTGCTTTCTATATAATCGCCGGTAAATTCCGGGGGAATAAATGGCTTATGAATAGAATGTTTACCTCCCCGGTAAGCAAGCAGTAATCCCTGAGCATTGTAAAACGCCAAGGCTTTAACTTCAGGATTTACTGTTGACGCATTAATTAAGCCCTGTAATGTCCGGCTATCATTATGCAGAATGGCAAACTGCGCAGCGGGCAATAGTTGACGAATATAAGCTTCGCCCAATCTTAACATATGCTGGTTTAAATCTTTATTGAACTGTCCGTTGTAAAATACCGCAAAAAGCAAGGCAACCAGGAAAACAGGTATTAAAGTTGTGATTCGCAGTTGGTATTTGATGCCAAGGCCCTTCATGAATTAACCTGTCCGGGAATCAAGCTACAAAAGGTAAAAGTAGTTGACATAATCGTTATCCGGTTATTTTGCGTTACCAACAAAGTCGGCTATTATAGCGCGATTAATTAATTGCTTACAATGGAGTACCCTGATAGTGGTCAGAACCCGCTTTGCCCCAAGTCCCACCGGTTTTTTACATGTTGGTGGTGTGCGTACCGCTTTATTTTCCTGGTTATATGCCAGACATCATGATGGTGAATTTATACTGCGTATTGAAGATACGGATCAGGAGCGTTCTACCCAAGAGTCTGTGCAGGCTATTTTGGAAGGTATGGCCTGGTTAGGTCTGGATTATGATGAAGGACCTTTTTATCAAACGCAACGTTATGCACGGTATCAGCAAATTGCGCAGCAATTACTTGATGAAGGACAAGCATATCGGTGTACCTGTTCTAAGGAACGTTTGGAAACTTTGCGAGAAGCTCAGCTCACAGCGAAGGAAAAACCGCGGTATGACGGCTATTGCCGCGATAAAAATTTGCCTGCCAGTAAAGAACCGCATGTGGTACGTTTTAAAAATCCGCAAATGGGGGTAGTCTCTTTTACTGATCAGGTTTACGGTGAAATTCATGTTGAGAATAATCAACTGGATGATTTGATTCTAATGCGTTCAGATGGTCACCCAACCTATAATTTTGCTGTTGTCATTGACGATTGGGATATGCAAATCACCCATGTGATTCGTGGTGATGATCACATCAATAATACGCCTCGGCAAATTAATTTATTTAGAGCATTAAATGCGCCTGTTCCTGTTTTTGCGCATCTTCCCATGATTCTTGGTGATGATGGTAAACGATTGTCAAAACGGCATGGTGCAGTGAGTGTTCTGCAATTTAAAGAACTGGGTTTTTTACCCCATGCTTTGTTAAATTATTTAGTACGTTTAGGTTGGTCTAATGGTGATCAGGAAATTTTTAACAGAGAAGAAATGATTGCCACCTTTGATTTGAAAAATGTGAGTCGTGGAGTATCCAGTTTTAATTACGATAAGCTTTATTGGTTAAATCAGCACTATCAAAAAAGTGATTCGCCTGAAACGGTGGCGGAGGCTTTAAGTTGGCATTTTATTCAGCAAGGTATAGATAGTAGTCAAGGGCCAAAATTGGTTGATTTGATTCCTGTTCAGGCCGAACGATGTAAGACATTAGTGGAGATTTGTGAAAAGAGCCGCTATTTCTATGAAGATACTATTGAATACGATGAAGCAGCCGTTAAAAAACATCTAAGACCGGTTGTTTTAGAACCGCTGGAGGCGTTGTATAAACAGCTATCCCAGCTAGAGAATTGGACCCCTGATGCCTTACAGGAATGCATTAATAATGTAAGTGCCGAATTTGATATCAATATGGGGAAGATTGCTCAACCTTTACGTGTTGCTATAACGGGTGGCAGTATGTCGCCAGCCATTGATGTAACGCTGGCTTTTATCGGCAAGCAACGTACAATAAATCGATTAGACTATGCATTGGAATCTATACGTAAACGCCAATCAAGTTAGTAAATAGTTTTTATACCAGTCATGGAAGACCGATGATCCGTGACAATCTGTATATTTTTTAAATCAATTTAAAGGTGGTGTTAAAAAATATTCAGGTAATCGGCGTGTCATTATTTTAAATTATGGAGGGGTAATATGTATCAACAAACTGGTGCCGAAAAACCTGATTTTTTTTGGACAGAACGTAATTTGCATAATCCTTTCATGAACAACTATATTTATCTTTCTGAAAAAATGAATCTGGAAATAGTGGTGAGAGTACCTACAAGCACTATTACATTAAGCAAAGGTAGCTTTAATGAAATAACAGCGTCAGGCCGGTCCTGTTTAAATGAAGTTATAGAAAAGTGTGATCAAGAAAATATTGCAATTAAAAAGCAGGAAGATGCTTATGCTCTCCTGGAAGGAAATCACGTAATCAATGGTATTGAATTTCAAAATGAAGATATAAAAATATTGGCTGATTTTTTATATCTCGTGCATAAAGTAATGTTTTTTAGTGACAAGATGCGAGAGGAAATAAAAACAGCGCTGAATTTAAATCAGGTTGCTGATAAAGAATTTTTGGAAGAAAATAAATTAAAAATAGATAGGGGAGATATAGCCGATGCATTAAAGGCGGCTAATGTTATTGAAAATGGAGAAGGATTGTGGTCATTAGGTCAATATTGTGAAAATAAAGGCTTGTTAAATGACGCAGTTGATTTTTATCAGACGATCGATAACAACGCTCTTTTTTATGCCAAGGCTAATTATCAAAGTGCTTATCTACTTATGACAAACCTTGAAAATAATTCTTTCCCTGAAGAAAAAAGAAAGAATATAGAAAATATTATGCGATTTTTGTTAAGAGCAAACCAATCGGGTGAATATCAAAAAGAAGTAGATCGGTTTTTTCACCAATTGTGTGGTGATAATAACAAACAACCTACTATAAAAAATGTAAAATCTGACGAGTCTACGTTAGTTCAATTAGCTCAAGTTATTGCCGATTTACGCCAAGTGAAAGAAGCTGTTCCTCAAGAAATGAAAAAATCAAACCCAGTTTATGTAAGTAGTAATCATGAGCATTGTTCTTTTTTTAAACCTCAATTGGGCGAGAAAACATTTCAAGGTAATAAAAGCAATATTTTTGATGAGGCTTATCCTCAATTTCAGTATGATTAAACAACTACAGATCCTCACGAAAATGGTGATTTTTATATAAAAGAAATTTTTCAATAGTCATCCATTTTATTATTGATGTATCTTATCTTGGTTCATGTCTTTCCGGCGCAGGCGCTGAGTAATCCTCTCATTTTTTTGTGTTATTGTTAAACACTCTTTTCAATTATTTTTAGGTCATTCCCGTGAAAAAGGGAATCTATTTCTCAAATTACACGGTTGTTCTATTGAAAGACAGATCCCCCGCCTTCGCGGTGGGTGACAAAAATAAAATCATAGAGATTAAAATAATTTCAAATAAATTAAACAAAAAAATGAGAGGATTACTCAGGGCGCAGGCGGGAACGATTTTCAAGACAAGGTGATGTGACAATTTACATAATGGATTCCTGCCTGCGCGGAATGACACAAAAAGGCTATTTATTAAATCAAAATTGTGTAAAAATAAGCTTCTTCGTGAGGGATAAGTCAGATCCTGAGCTATTACAGTAAACAATTTCACTAGTGCCTGGTTTGATTACTATCCATTTCGTTTAAAACAATTGCTACTGCTGCGTTAATCTGTTCAGATGCTTTGGGAAATGTCTTGTTGAATTGTCTCTCAGCTCTTTCAGGATGTACGTGATTGTCATAAATAATTTGTGCCACACTAGCCAGGAAGCATTCAGGTTCGATGGCCATTGCTTTTTCGATCATATTTTTTGCTTCATCCAGCGTTTGAGTCAAGGATTTGGTTAGAGCCAAACCACCCCATGCTTCGGAGTTTTCCTTATTAATGGCGATTGCTTGTTGATAGCTAGATTGAGCATCATTCAGTTTGTCGAGAAAGAGTTGGCACCACCCAAGGCTTATCCAGGCATCATAGAAGGCAGGTTGAATTTCAATTGCTTTGAATAAAGCTTGTTCTGCTTCTGAAAATTCCAGATTACGGAAAAGAGTAGTACCTAAAGCAAACCATAGACGGGCATCATCTTTTTTTTCGGTTAACAGAGTGTTAATTTCGTTGATTGTTGGAGTACCTTCCAGTAGACGAAGCATCAGGCTGGTTATACGAGCTTCATAATTTTGAGCATCCAGAGTTAAAGCCTGTTTTGCAAAATATGTCGCTTTATCTTGTTCATCATTATCAAAAGATAAAAGAGCTAATAGCCCTAAAACATTGGCATCAGCAGGGTAACGAGGTAATGTCTGCCTGGCAAGCAGTTCAATGGCTTGCTCAACCCGGTCGAGCTGATGTAATAATTTCGCCATTAAAATTTCACTATCAACAGTAACATCATTGGCGGTAATTACCGGTGTTAATACTGCTAACGCTTCCTCAAACTCGCTGTTTAAATAGAGACAATAGGCCAGATTATAACGATTGAGTGTGGATACCTTCTGCTTTAGTGCCTTTCTTAAATAGTCTTTTGCCTGCTCAAGCTTACCTGTATTTAAATCCAGCAAACCTTGCTGGGTAAGGCAAGCCTGGCTGTCGATTTGTTTCGCTTTATCGAGATAGAATTGTGCCTGCGTCCAATCACCTGACTGACAATAGCAATCACTCACCGCAAGCAGGAGATTGATATTGTTTTGGTCTTGCTCCAGAAAATGGAGATAACGATTTAGTTTGGTTTGCTGTTCCTGTGTAGCCATTAATAATTTCCTTAGATTTCTACTATTTTGGTTCAAGCTAGCGAAATGTCGACAAGCTCTCGATTTACCTGTTTTTAATGAAAACTTCCCATTAAAGCCTGGATTACCAGATCCCAGCCATCAATTAATATAAATACTAATAACTTGATGGGTAATGAAATTGACATCGGGGGTACCATCATCATTCCCATCGTCATTAAAATGCCCGAAACAATTAAATCAATCAGCAAAAAAGGCAAAAAGATCATAAATCCTATCTGAAATGCTGTTTGTAATTCGCTAAGTAAAAATGCAGGTATTAATTGGTAGAGTTTAATATCCTTTGCCTTTGCAGGGAGTGTTTCCTGAGCCAGTTGTAAAATCATTTGCATATCTTTTTCCCGAGTCTGCTTCAGCATAAATTCCTTAAGTGGCACGGCCGCTTTAGATAAAGCCGTTTCAGTATTCATTTGATGGGCTTGATAAGGCTGATAGGCTTCGGCATAAATAATTTTAGCGACAGGCATCATGGTAAATAAGGTCAAAAATAGTGATAAACTGATAATGACGGTATTGGGTGGCGTCTGCTGTAATCCCAGAGCATTACGGAGCATGGAAAGGACCACGACAATGCGTGTAAAGGACGACAGCATAATTAAAATGCTGGGTGCCAGACTCAATACAGTCAAAAGCGCGAAAGTTTGCAAAACAGGAGAAACAGAATTCTCATCAAATTGGAAAGGACCAACAGAAAAATTGGTCGCAGCAACAGCCGTTAATGGTAAAAAAAGTTGCGAACCTGTTAGCAAACAAACTTTATACCTTTTCATCCAACAGAACCCTCATTGCTTACTGGTTGCAAGATTAATGATTGTTGATTATCGGCGATAAGAAAACGCTGGTTTTGATATTCAATAACATAAATCATGGTTTTATTAGCCAGGCGTTTTCTATCAACAATCAAACAGGATGATTGGGCTAAGGGATGTCGTTTTTTCCAGGCAAGAACCAATGCGATGACAAGGAGTGCAATGAATGTTATTACATAGATGAACCAACCCTGTTCAGGCGCTGTAGCTTGCTTGAAAGGTATTTTTTCAGCAAAAGCAGATTGGGTAAAGAGTCCCCAAATAATGAAAAACAATGTTTTAATCATGATGCAATCTCAGTAATCCGGATAGCAAAATGATCTTCAGCCGCCATTAGCTCGCCGTGGGCAATGATCTGATTATTGAGTACGATGTCAATCGGTTCATGAGTTTTTTGATGTAGAGGTAAAATTTGCCCTTGCTTTAGCTGACTCAATTCAGCAATGGTCAGGGTCAGGGTACCCACGCGAATTTGACACTCAACTTCCACCGCGCCTACCAGATTTAAATAATTATCAACAAGCGGGCGATTCTCTTCAATGGGTGTTTCTTGTTTAATCTGTTCAGGCAAAGCAATTTTTTTTACAGTAATACTCATAATAATCTCGTTAATTGAATGGATTTATGATCGTGCCATTGTCCCAAATGGACCTTGTCAACGAATTGTTTTTGGTGTTGCAGTAATAAGGGTTTATCAAGTTGATGGTCAGTTTTAATCACATCGCCGACTTCAAGATGGATCAGTTTGTTTACTTCAAGACGCAATGGCTTAAGGTGGACTGATAAATCGATTGGCTTGTCCGCCAGCGCTGTATCAAGACTATCTATTGATGTAACGGCTTTCATCGGAGATAAATGCTTCAACACCCATGTGGGATGAAAATAGAGATGAAAGAATCCATTGTTATTGTTAAAACGTAAACAAAGACAGGGTGAACCTGGGTAGATCCATTCTTTATCGCGTGTAGCATTATCTTCTGATTCAAGCGCTTCCTCAACTGCCAGATGATTAAGTAATTGCATGAAAATTGTACGAGATGCTTCGTTAAAACAGTCTGCTCCATCGCCGAAAAGGCTGTGTTTCAAGATGGACAGATAGTTTTTATCAAGCAGAGCCAATGGATTTTCTTCGGCACGTAATAAAAGCATTTCCTGTGAGTTTCTTATTACTGTTGCACAATGAATATCAAAATTGAATGATTCAATAGCATAACATTGATTCCAGGCGCAAATTTTTGGCGTAAACATTTCACGAAAATTGGCCAATTCTTTAGCGTTTATCAAGCGGTAAGGTTTAAATTCAGTTTTCATTTTTTATATAAATCGTCCAGCAATTGTTTATCAATATCCATAATTTGTGAACAGGCTTGAAACATCCGTTGTAAGACCACAATATTGGCAAATTCCATCGTTGAATCAACGTTTGCTGATTCCAGTTTCTTGGGTTGCAGACTCCCAAAACCCTCTTTATTTGCCCGGCCAATATGACGACCATAGTTCGACTTGGTGCGAAAAAGATTATCACTGGCCTGCTGCAAGGTTTGTTCATTGTCAAATTTTGCCAGGGCGACATGAATACCTTCAATGGATTGACCATTGTCATAATTATAGGAAATCTGACCGTTCTCATCGAAAGTAAAGTCAATTTGTTTTCCTTCACCATAACCATCTTTTTTGTAGGTAGTGATCTTGGTATAAAGATTGGTATCTGATTTTTTTAGACGGACAGATTTATCAGAGTCACTGAAATAACTGCCAAATTTTAAGGTAACGGATTGCTTGTTTTTTAAATTAAAATTTATGATATTGTAACCCTCTTCAGGAGCAGCTTCCGAAGAGTTGATACCCAGATTGAATTGTAAGGTTTGGGGAGAAAAAGAAATCTCTTCACCGTCACAGGTTAATCTGACTAATTCCCATTGAGATCCATCGGGGTTTATTTGCTCATTAATCGAATCAACCGGTTTAAATTCAAGTCCGATTTTATGCGCTTTGCCTTTCTCATCAAAAATATCCTCTACATTGAAACTGATATTTTCATATTTGCTCTTGCCTAAACCTGGATCAGGGGGAGCTGGTGAATCATTTTTTTTCTTTTCTACCAGAACTAATTGACCTGCAAGCTCCACATAACGAGTCGTTTTACCTGTGTGCACTTTAGGGCCGAATTGATGAATGGGTACAAGGTTACCCTGCGTATCATAGCCTTGTACCAAACCGCCGCTGTGTTTGTCAGCGAGCATCCCGTCATTATTAAATTCAAACTCACCATCGCGAGTGTAGAGCAATTCGCCGTTTTTAAGACGCACAATAAAAAATCCGGGGCCTACCACAGCCAGATCAGAGGGATTCTTGGTTTCCAGATACGTACCTGCTGCAAAATTGGTATGAGTTCCTGCAATAGATACGCCTGCTCCCAGTCCATCATGGCTTTGACCATCACCCAGAGACGAATAAAATACATCACTGCGCTTAAACCCGGGGCTTTGCATATGAGCAACATTATTAGAGGTTGTTTGTAAGGCATAACTGGCAGCAAGCATGCCGGTAAAACTGGTGTAATAAGTAGTCATCCAATGTCCTTAAAAATCATCATAAGATCGGTTTGAAATAAAAGCGATGTCCCTTAACCGTACAGGCGGATTGCCTCTTTGGGTATCGATATAAATAAGCGGTGTGCCATCGCTGGAAAATTCAATTTTATTAACAGTACCTTGCGTTTCCGTACCTTTGATGGTTACTGTTTTGCCAAGTAACATCAGGGCTTGATTTGCGCTGGTTAATACAGCTAGAATTTGTAATGTTGAGGTAGTGGCCTGCGCCTCCTGTAAAGCAGAAAATTGAGCCATTTGCACCATGAATTCACGATTATCAATGGGTTTTAATGGGTCCTGATAGGTTAATTGCTGCATGAATAGTTTCAGATAATCGGCCTGATTAATGCTTGTATCAGAATAGTTAGTAATTGGATTAGTCATTGTGTTACTCCATTAATGATGAGTTGTTGCAGGCGTATTCCTCGTTTGCCCAGCCATTGTCGTATTAACAGGCTCAGATCTTTTACCTGACGAGTGTCCAGATGGGTTGTATTGAAGGTAAATTCCGCTTGATTGGCATCGATAAATAGATGGTAATTTTTAAAAGACTTCTCTGATTTAGTCTGTTCGTTCACTAAAGACTTGTTATATGGTTCTACATTCGATGAATTTTGTTCGTTAATATTAGCTTGATAAATTATATTGTTGTCTGACGCAGGTTCAAATAATCTAACAAATTGTTGGAAGATGCGCTGTATTGACGCTGATGGATAAAATTGCTCAGAGTTTATAGGAGAAGGGGGCATTAAATGAGCTGCCGCTTTTTCTGATGGCAAAACTTTCAAACATGAAATATCAGTATTTTTTGCGGATTCAATGGGCGTGATGTCATTTTTTTTGGCGTTTTGAAAATGTTGAAAATGAAGGGCTGAATGTTGCAAATCTTGCTGATGTTGCCAATAATACTCATCGCCTGTTGCTTCCCCTGTGGGAGAAGGGAGCCAGTGTTCAAAATTCTGGATCTTCTTATTATCCCGTATTAAGGGAGGCTGATTAATAATCGGTATTTCTTCATTAATTTTCATACGCGTCCTCTTTGTTGTAATGTCCATTCGTCACTGATTTTTTGCTCTTTTATAGCGATATTTTTTTGTGCTGTGTTTTTCTTCTTTTCCTGATATTTTTCCAGCATTTTTAATTCTCTAGTCAAGCGAATTTGTTTTTCTTGTAATTGCATGTAATGAGTATCAAGTTCTTTCTTTTTGATAATTAAATTTTCATGAATTTGTTGTTGTTGCATCATAAAATTTAGCCGGGTGATTTCCTGTTCCGGGTTGATAATGGCTGATGTTGCGCAAGCGTCAGAAATTTTTTGCTTTACTTCCGCAACTTTTTTGTTTAACTCGTCCTGTTCTGCTCTAATGGTATGCGAATGTTGATAGAGATTATTCAACTGCCAATCAATTTTTTTCATCAAAGCGAGTAGCGTTTTATTCATCGACAATCTCCGCTAAACGCTGTAATAAGGTAGCTCTATCCAGGCATTGTTTATCAGTCTGTGCTAAAAGTGTATTAATAGCATCGATACGAGAGACTGCATAATCCAGCTTAAGATTGTTACCTGCTTTATAGGCGCCTATTTCAATCATGTCCTGATTTTGACGATATTGACTTAGCAGGGCAATAATTTTTCGGACAAGTTCATATTCATTATTGGTTAATAGGTGTGAAGCAAGACGCGACACACTTTGCAGAATATCAATAGCGGGATAATGACCACGATGAGCTAATTCACGGGTCAGAACAATATGACCATCCAAGAGAGAACGCATTGTATCAGCAATGGGTTCATTGAAATCATCACCTTCTACCAGTACGGTATAAAGTGCAGTAATGCTTCCTGCACCGGTAAAATTACCTGCGCGCTCCACAATGCCTGGAAGGAGGGAGAAAACAGTGGGTGTATAGCCACGGGCGGTAGGTGGTTCTCCAAGGCTTAGGCCAATTTCACGTTGCGCCATGGCAAATCGTGTAATAGAGTCCATCAATAGCATGACATCTTTACCTTGTTGACAAAAATATTCAGCAATTGCTGTGGCAGTATAGACCGCTTGTCTGCGCATCAGCGCAGAGTCATCGCTACAGGCTACTACAATCACCGATTTTTTTAACAGGTCTTCATTTAAATGTTCCTGAATAAAGTCGTTAACTTCACGTCCTCGCTCGCCAATTAAGGCGATGATGTTAACATCGCTGGCGATATGTCGGGCTATCATACCCAGCAATACCGATTTTCCTACGCCGCTGCCTGCAAAAAGACCAATACGCTGACCTTTTCCTAATGGCAGCAGGCTATCAATAGCATGAATGCCAGTGAGTAACTGCTCGTTAATGGTTTGACGTTTAAGGGGATTAATTTTGTTTTTATTTAACGAAACTCGTTCAGTGAGCTGAAGACGGCTTTTCTGATCCAGGGGTTGCGCGAAAGCATCGACAATGCGGCCTAAAAGAGTATTGCTTATTGGAATACTCATCCCGTTACCGCTGGCACGTACTTTATATCCCATACTGATTTTAGCCGGAGCGAAGGGCATTAAAAATACCTTCCCTTTTTCAAAACCGACTACTTCAGCGCGAGCGATAACTTCACTTTGTAAGTCCAGTATGTCGCACACTTCGCCTACAAAAGTTTGAGGTGGGCCATTGGCAACCAGTTTTAAACCGATATATTGTTCAATTTCACCGAGGCGTTCGATGGATTGTAGTGTATTGATCCAGTCAGACATCATGTTCTCCTGCTTTAATTTGCAGCAAAATCTGCTTTAAACGATCAACTTGTCGTTCAATACTGGCATCAAAAAGACCATGTTCACTTTTAATAAGACAGCCACCTAAACGTAGCTTTTCATCTGAAGCAATGCGAAGATCGTTGCACTGGCTAAAATCAATAGTTAATTTGCCTTGTTGTAGCAGTGCCACATCGTGTGGATGTAAAACTAATGTAATCGTTTGTTTACTGTTTAATTGATTAAGTGCAGCACTAATTTGACGGGCAATGAATTCTTTGTCATGTTGTTGCTGAATAAAAAACTGCTGTGCAATAATCAGAACAATATCCGCAATTTCAGTTTGTAATGCTTGACGGTTTTCACTGATGGCGGCAGGAATGGTCTGTAATAATGTTTCTAATTGTTGCAATAAATTCGCAACCTCTTCGTGGGCCTGTTTTTCCCCTTCTTCTTTCCCCTTAGTCAAACCTTGCGTGTAGCCTTCTGCGTACCCTTCTTCATGAGCTTTTTCTTTCAAGACGACTGGCGTTTCCACAACAGCAGGAGAAGCAGTGCCTGATTGGTTCTTAGCAGTATCTTTTGCAGTTGCTGTTGTTTGATTGGGATAAAACGGTTCGTCACTAAGAACGACTTGTTTAAAAATTTCAGCCATGCCCATTCTCCAGACAGGCTTCAAAAGAGAGACTGGCTTTCCATTGTTCAAAAATAACTTTTTTAGCGGCAGGTTTTAATTGCTGCACTGAGGTTTCCAAACAGGATCTAATATTACCATTCTGATCAAAGAAGTTTAAAAATTGTTCTTTTCTTGCATCGTGTTCTAAAATGATAGCGATATACAAGGAAGAATATTGGTTTAAATGGTGATAATAAATTGGAAGAGAGGGCTTCGTAGCACATTTCTGCGACAACGTTTTAATTTTACGAAAACGCCGGGCATTTATTAACAATACTTCTCCCTGTATTTGCTTAAAGCGTTTTTTTTCTAACGTTGGAAGTTGACGGATGATCCAGCGTTGATCGGCTTTTGGCAGGCGAGCTATTTTAAGCAGTATTTGTTTTACATTAATCATGTTTGTTCAACCATTCGCTTAATTCTGCCAACAGGAGCTGCCTTTTTTTCCAGCGTCGTTTTTGGCGAAGTACAAGGCTTACTAATAAGAAGCCGATTGTTCCGGCACCAGTGATAATAATTGCAGGTCGAGAAAGTTTTGCTTCTGCAAGAGGAAGAGGCGCTTGCACATCAGCGGGTAATATGGGGGGTGCAATCAATGCTTCAACACTAATACTGTCTCCACGTCTGGCATCAAATCCAACTACTGTTTTTACAAGTCGTTCAATTTTTGCAATAGTTTGCTGATCGGTGTGTTTTGGCACGACCACGGAAATAGTAAGACGTTCAATGTTGCCGCCCACACGTTTAAAATGTTCTTTTTCACTACCAAATTCATAACTTTTTTCGCGGGTAATCTCTTGATTGATTTGTTTCTTATCATTTTTAGCGGTTGTTGAATGTCGGGTTTCTTTTTCATGAGTAATGATACTGTCATGTTGAGGTTTAACCAGTTCTCGTTGTACTTCATCATAATTCAATGTCGCATCAATTTTGACCATCATCTCATTGCCAGCAAAAACACGATGCAACATCTGTGTAACCTTGTTATTAAGGTAGCGTTCCAGAGACTTTTTGTTTGAAAAATGATTGGATGCTATATCGTCATCATCAGAGGTCAGATTATTTCCATTTTGATCAACGATAATAACATTGGTTAATGGCATATGGGCGATGCTCGCTGCAATTAATTGTTGGATACTGCGGACTTGTTGGGCAGTCAAGTGATGTGTAAGATGAAGAGTTACGGCTGCATGCGGCTGGTTATTCTCCTTTTGAAATAAATGATTTTCCGGGATAACCAGATGGACCCGTACATGCTTGACTTCGTCCAGACTACCGATAGTACGTTCTAATTCACCTTGCAATGCACGTTGATAGTTAATCTTCTGCGAAAAATCACTCATGCCAAAATCGCTTTTATCAAATAACTCAAAGCCCACACTATTGGTTAAATGTATACCGCTACCCATTAATTTAATACGGGTTTTATCGACCAGATTTTTATCAATAAGAATATCTCGGCCTTGATTACGTACCTGATAACTGATATGAGCCTGTTCCAGTTGACCAAGGATCTGGTTGGCATCCTGATTGTCCAGTTGATTAAATAACACTGCATAGGCAGGAGAGAAAATCCAGAAAGAAAGGACGATGGTCAAGATTATTATTAAGCATAAACCAGCAATCAGGCTTAATTGCCGTTGCTTTGACTGTGTTTTAAACCAATTCAGGCTATTTACAAAATAATTCACGTTAAATCTGCTCTCTTAAAATTTCCTGATAGGCACTCATCAATCGATTACGTATTTGCTCCAAAAATTGAAATGATAATTTAGCCTGCTCCAGGGTCAGCATGGTCTGATGCAGATTGGGTGCCTGATTCGTAGCTAACTGGTGCAATGCCTTATCAGCCGCCAGCAATTGCTCATTAGTTTCTCCCAGCTTTCCAGTGAGCCAGCCAGCAAAATTTTGCTGAGGCTTTTCTGACTGTTCAATGGATTTAAACGCTGTACTAACGTTGGTAGTGTTCAACGCATCGATTTTCATCGCTCTTCTCCGATACTTAATGCCTGCAAATAGAGGGAGTGAGCGGTGTTAATCACTTTTATATTGGCTTCATAGGCTCGCGAGGCACGTAAAAGGGTGGTCATTTCATCGATCGTACTCAGTCCCGGATAAGTCACATAACCTTGCTTATCCGCTGCCGGGTGCCCCGGTTGCCAAACTTTATTAGCAGGCAAATTTTCCGGTGCCAGCTCAATGTTTTCAATACCGCCTTCTTCCGGGTTATTAAGATAGACCGAAAAGGGTTTGGCCGTTGCTATCACTTGCATGGGTTGAAACAAGGTGTCATCAGTCGTTTTCAGGGTATGCTGGTTAGCAATATTGTTAGCAACGGTGTCAACGCGCAATTTTTCCAGATTCATCCCCTGCGAAGCAATCGCATAAATTTGATCATAACTCATGATAGGCCATTCCCTTGTACAGCAAGTTTCATAATTGCCAGTTTTTGATTCAAACCTTTAATTAAAGCACGATAATGGGTCGCATTTTTTACACTGAGTGCCAGTTGTTCATCAATTGACGAATAATGGTCGCTGAGTTGATAAAACGGTTGTAGAGTGGCCAATGACCCATTATTCTCACTCCATTGGCTTAACTGTTGTTCAAAATTGACTTCCAGGGTTTGATAATTTTGCGTGTTGGCATTGGCAATGTTATTAGCGATTGCTGTTTGACGCATCAGACTGGCGTCTAGCGCCCGACCGATGAGTTCTATGGTTGTATCTTGATTCATAAATTTTCCTTCTTACTGAATAATGAGTTCTGCATGCAAGGCTCCTGCGCGCTGTAAACTTTCTAAAATAGCAATAATATCGCGTGTTGAAGTCTGTACTTTGGTTAAAGCGGTAATCAGTTCGGCGATAGTGGCTCCTTCTGCCAGCTTTACTGCATTGGCTGTGGTTTCTTTTACGTTAATACTGGTAGCAGGGGTGACAGCGGTTCGTACCTGTCTGCCTACTTCGCTGACCAGAGTTGGCTGCGATACGTTGTAGTCTGTGGCGATGGCAATTTGTAAATTGCCGTGCGAAATGGTTACTGCATCTATTTTGACATCAGCACCAGCAACAACGACGCCCGTACGCTCATTCACCACGACTGTGGGCAGGTTATCCGGTATTACTGCGATATTTTCCAATTGGCTGATAAAGCGGATAAAATGTTTTTTTGCTTCCATCGGGGGGTGGATTTCAATATCCTGCGCTGTTCTTGCCAACGCTGTATTAGGCCCAAACTGTTTGTTAAGCGCTGTTTCCACGTGATCGGCAGTGGTGAAATCAGGCCGGTTCAGGATTACATGCAGTTCACCTTCTTTACTGATTAATTCATTGTAAAGGGTTTTCTCGACAATGGCGCCACCCGGAATCAAACCGGTAGTAGGGTGATTTTTTTGGATGACATTACCAAATAAATCATATTTAAAACCACCAATCGAAATAGGACCCTGAGCCAGCGCGTAAATTTGATTATCGGCACCTTTGAGTGGAGTGACCAGTAAAGTACCGCCTAGCAAACTTTTGGCATCGCCTAACGAAGCAACGTTAATATCCAGCTTATCGCCCTGATGAGCATAGGAAGGTAAATTTGCCGTGACAATAACCGTTGCTGTATTGCGACTATTAACCTCATTAGGATTAATATTCACACCAAAGGTCTGCAACAGATTGGCAATAGCCTGCGTGGTGTCTTTATTGCGACGGGAATCACCAGAACCGGCAAGACCAATAACCAGACCATAGCCGGTAATAGGGTTTTCCTGTAAGCCTGATAGATGAGCAATGGATTTTAAACGCACAGTAGAATAGCTTACCGTTGAGGCGAACATCAGGTTCAAAAAGAGGATTAGTGTTAATAAGTATTGCATCAGACTAACCCTATAAATGATAACAGTTTATAAACATAGTTTCGGCGCTGTGAATCAGACACGGAGCCATCGCCAGTGTAGGTAATCTGAGCATCTGCAAGGCGGGTGGAAAGCACCGTGTTTTGCGGACTGATATCTTCTTGTCGAACAACACCGCTTAACAGAATAGTTTGCTGTTCACCATTGATGCGAATAAGCTGATGCCCTTCCACCAGATAGCTGCCTCCGGGCAAAATAGCTTTGATACGCACGGTTAACGATGCTTTAATTTTGCCATTTCGGCCTGTTTTGGCGGCGGCGCGCCCCTTACCTTCCAGGCCGAAAGCGACTTCATGTCGATTTTTATTGTATCTGGCTTCCAAAGCAGTCTTGATTTCTTTTCCAGAGGCCAAATCAGCGCTGCTTTGCGCATTCGATGTTTCCATCACAATGACAGTTAAAACATCGCCTGGTAAATAGGCCTTTCTATCAGCAATAAGAGGTCGATAAACATTATCGTTAAACAAACTAATGGCTTGTGACAGAGAACTGAAAAAGAGGCAGAAACCAATAAGACCAACTCGTATTTTCATAGGCGAATCTCAGCTTGCTGGTTACCCACGACTCGAGCAGAAAAAGTTTTCTGAGTGGCAGGATTTCTCACCGTAATCAACTGACCTATATGGCCATCATTTAAAGCAAGTGCTTCCGTTGCAATAGTAATACTGCGTTCATAGACTTTGATCATGACTTTTTGTCCATGAATAATTTGAGGAGGATCGCCAAGATTATTTTCTACAAGAATTGTATGGGCTGGCACCGAAGTTTTAAGCCAGACGGGTCTGTTAAGGTTCTTGGCCGGTTCAGCCCGTAGACCGGCAATATTGCGTTCCTGCCAGGAAAAGTCATTGTCATGAACTATCGAATGGGCGGGCAGGGCATGATTGGCTACCCTGACGGTCTGGTAAGCTTTGACACTAAACCAGACAGGAATACTCTGCCTGGAATTAGTCAACCACACGCAAACCCGTTTTCTGATTGGAAATGTTAATTTAATCCGGGTATGAAAACTCTCAATAGAATATATACTGTTTTTAGCACTGTTTAGGGGCGTTAACTCAATGCGGGAATAAAGTGGCGTCAATTCCTTGGCCAAATCTTGCTGTGCCTTTTTTAGCAGGCTGTTTTTACTGGTTTTGTTTATCGCTTTAACGGTTGTATGGTTAATTCCTTGCCATTGCCAATCGAATGAACCCAGGCGCTTCTGCATCCATTGAATGAGAGCTTCCCGGGAAAGCGAGTCATCTGCCTTGGGATGACTATCCAAAGCTAATTTTTCCCAGTGTAGTCGGTCATTTTTGATAATTAATAAATCGCCGAGCGTAGTGGCTTCTGTCGTGATTAAAGGGCGAAAACGCAAGACTACCCGCCGGGAAATTTCCTGATTCAAAGGGTTTGTTTGAGCCTGTACCCAGTTGATCATCAACAGAAATAAACTAATTGCGAATTTCATTCGTCATCTTTTCCAGTTCATCGGCAATTTGTACCGCTTTGGCATTTAATTGATAAACTCGTTGAGCAAAAGTAAGCTGCATTAGAGAACTGACCATATCCACATTCGAGGCTTCAATTTGTTTTTGTGCCAAAAATCCAATGCCGCTATTCCCGGGTATGTCAATAATGGCGTCTCCCGTTTGTTCTGTTGGATTATAAAGCCCTGTACCGATGGGATTGAGAGCGCCTGGGTCTAAAAATTTGGCGAGTTTAATCGTACCAAGGAGTTGTGGTTCAGGATCGTCTGCCAGAATGGCTTCTACATCGCCATTTTTTTGAATAATTATTTCAGTATAATCTTCTGGTATTTGAATATTATCGGCTAATCTTAAACCATCATGAGTAGTTAAATACCTGTCTTCATCCAGAGAAAGGCTCGAATTACGAGTATAGGCAATGGAACCATCAACATTAATTACTTGAAAAAACCCATTACCGTCGATAGCGACGTCGTTCCAGTTATTAGTTGGTTTTAGAGGGCCTGGCGAAAAATCTTTTTCCGTTTTAAAAACGGCTGTACCTAAACCAAGTCTGGCGGTAGCCTGATTTTGAAAGAGGGGATTAGTACCATCAATATTTTGGTAGACCATATCCTCAAATATTAATTTGCTGGACTTATAATTGGCTGTGTTTAAATTAGCCAAGTCATTGGCAATTTTATCAATATAATATTCCTCTGCTCTTAAGCCGCTGGCAGCAATAGCAAGTGCATCAGACATTTCCTTCTCCCAGTTGAGTGATTGCGGTAGATAAAAGACCATCGGCTGTACGCATAACACGTTGTGAGGCTTCAAAGTGGCGTGAGGTTTTTACCATTTCCATCATTTCATCGAGAGACTTGACATTGGATTGCTCAATGAACCCCTGTAAAACACGGGTAGAATTTTCAGCAGGTAGAGGCGCTTCCGTGGTTTGGTATAAACCTTGGCCTTGATACTTCAATGCCTCATTATGGGAAAATTGGACAAGATTTAATTGATCAACTTTATGGTTATCAATATAAACAGCGCCTTGAGCATCTATACTAAAATGATTGTCATCAACATGTAACACCCCGTTTTTTCCTAGCAACTGACCTCCTGTTGCCAAAGAAAGCTCCCCACGTTCATTAATATGGAGATCACCGCGTCGTGTGTAAAAAACGCCGGCTTCGGTTTGAACGGCAAAAAAACCTTCCCCTGAAATAGCAAGATCATGTGAGTTTTGTGATTGAACAATTGTACCTTGTTGGTGTATTTGTTCCGTTTGTAGCTGGGGATGAATGTTGGTCATACCAGCCTGGAGTTGCTCATCAAACCGGCCAGTTTCCATGATTTGGCGCTTATAGCCTGGTGTTTGCATGTTAGTGATATTTTGATTGATGGATTGTAAACGTAACTGATCCTGAATCATTGCCACTTGTGAAGCTGTTATTGCATCAAGCATGATGTATAGTCCTTATTGTACGATTGCAAAGGATTCCACCTGAATATTAATCGGCACTTCAGTCATTGCCAGTACCGTCAGATGAGGAATTACACGTTGAGTTAATTGTTTGATATGTCTGCGTAAACCTGATGAGCAAAGCAATACAGGTCTTTTTCTTTCGCCGAGCATTTTTTCAACCTGATTAGCCAAAGCACTGATAAAATTTTCGGTAAGACTTGGTTCAGGCGCCCAGTATTCTTTACTCAGGCTTTGGTTAAGTTTTTGTTCGAGTGGTGGTGCAAGTGTGAGCACATATAAACAATTCTGATGAGCAATTAATTTCTGACAAATCGAAGTAGCAAGACGGGCTCGTACAATTTCAGTGAGTTGAGTGGGATCAGTGATGTTTTTTGCATGTTCCAGTAATACTTCCAGAATGGTATTCAAATAACGAATTGACACTTTTTCCTGTAATAAATTCTGTAAAATACGCTGAACATGGCCTAGTGGAAGTAAGGTCGGAATGAGTTCATCCCGAAGATTACGAACAGCCGTCTGTTCCAGTAAAATTTCTGTTTCTGTTCTTGTTAATAACTCGGCAACATGGCCGTGAATGACTTCTCTTAAATGAGTAGTTAAAACGATCAGTGGTTCACAAAGGGTGTACCCACTTTCCAGTGCTTTGTTTTGTTGTTCTTGCTTAATCCATATTGCTGGCAATCCATAACTGGGATCATAGACTTCAATGCCTTGTTCCAAGTCTGATATTGCAGGTTTGGTACGTTGAGAAGTAATTGCCAGGACTCTGTCGAAATGCAATTGATTGTAGCCTTGGCTATTACCCTGGATGCTAATGTAATAAAACGGATAATTGAGTTTGGAGTTTGGGATTAATTTTACTTCCGGTATAACAAATCCCAATTCATAGGCTACTCGTTCCCGCATTTGCTGAATAGTTTCCAGCAATGAAGTCTCATGCTTACCGAGTATAGTGAATAGCTCCTGATGTAGATGAATTTCTATAGGATGTATTCTGATTTTTTCATAAAGATTTTCTTCTTGAATCTCCTGATTCTCTTCGCGTCTGGTTTTCAAAGCAAGGCCGGCAGCGGTTGTAAAAAAACTTAAAATGAGTAAAACAGAGAATGCGGGTATACCTTTTAGAAATAGTAAACCGACCAGACTTAAGCAAACCATGATTAAACTTTTGGGGTAAGCAGCGATCTGTTTTGCAACTTCACTACCTAATTGAGCATCGGTAGCTGCCCTCGTAACAATAATACCGGTTGCCAGAGAAATAATCAGGGCGGGGATTTGCGTGACCAGACCATCTCCCACAGTAAGCAAAGTGTAACGATGAATAGATTCGGTGAGGCTTAAACCTTTTTGCACCATACCAATAGCAAAACCGCCAATAATATCCACCAGCATTATCAAAATACCGGCTATTGCATCGCCTTTGACAAACTTGGATGCACCATCCATTGCCCCGTAGAAACTGGCTTCTTTTTCGATTTGTGCACGCCGGAATCGCGCTTCATTTTGTGAGATACTGCCCATGTTCAAGTCAGCATCGATACTCATTTGTTTTCCAGGCATACTGTCGAGAGTGAAGCGTGCTGCTACCTCAGCAACGCGTTGAGCACCATTAGTGACTACGATGTACTGAACAATAATAAGAATTAAAAAAACGACTAATCCCATAACGTAATTGTTATGAATAACATATTGTCCCATTGTTTGGATTACACGCCCCGCTTCACCATCAGTCAAAATAAGACGTGTTGCCGAAATATTTAATGCCAGGCGAAAAAGGGTAGAAATGAGTAAAAGAGCCGGAAAAGTAGAAAAGCTTAATGGTTTATCCGTGTAAAAAGTTAACAGTAAGACAGTCAACGCCCAACTAAAATTAATTATCAATAATAAATCGAGTAAAGAAGGAGGAATGGGCACAAACAAAATAAGCAAAATGCCTGTAGCAAAAGTGATCATGAGCATTTCGCTGCTGTTACTAAACCAGGTATTGGTCTTCATCATGAAATAATCTCCTTCTGGCGATAAATTTCACGCAGAATCATCGCGGCAATTGGAAAATGTTCCTGACGAATCCATTGATTTAATTCCACGGTATCAAATAAAGCGCGAGCAAACGCTTTATTTTCAATAACCGGAATGTTATGGCGCCTCGCTAATATCCTCACCTGTTGAACCATTTCACCTTGTGCTTTGCAGACTACTTTAGGTGCAGGCATTACACCGCGCTCATATTTTAAGGCAATGGCTAAATGAGTTGGATTGGTAATAATAACATCTGCTGTCTTTATCTGGTTTAAGGCTGAGGTTTTTTGGCGTAGTTGTTGTTGTAATTGTCTGAGTTTGCCCTTAATCTTGGGGTCTCCTTCTCGTTGGCGATATTCATCTTTCACTTCCTGCTTACTCATACGATTATCTTTATTGTACTTCCAGTGGGTATAAATTTTATCGAAGACAGCCAGTATTAATAGAAGAAGTAATAATTGCAGAATCACTTTTAAAAGAAGATGCATAATCAATCCCGGATGTTCAATGGGAGTGGAATTCATCAACTGTAGCAAATTAATAGTTTCCCAACGGATGCTTATAGTGAGGAGAATAAAAGCCAGGCCAAGTTTCAGGCTATTTTTAGCAGTATCAAATAAAAGTCTGGAGGAAAATAAACGTTTAAATCCTTGTACCCAGTTAATCCGTTTAAAATCAGGAGCAATTGCTTGCGTTGACCAGACAAAACCCGTTTGACTAACAGTAGTCACGATTAAACATAAACAGGCAATGAGAGCGAAGGGCAACCATAGCAGAGTTAAAGTCTGGAGAATAAACCGCTGCAATCGATTTATATTATCAACAGTAAAAGACATATGTCCGGAGAGGTAAAGAAGGTGAGCAACAAACTCGTTAAGTTGTTTTAATAGTGACGGCCAAATAACGGCAACTGTACCGGATAATAGAGTAATCAGCAGCGAAACATTCAACTCCATGCTTTTGCTGACATGTCCTTTTTCTTTTGCTTTTTGCAATTTAAAAGGGGTGGCTGTTTCCGTTTTTTCACTCATTCCATCACCTGATGCCAGATTTGGAAACAGCGTACAAATGCACGTTCCATTAATGGATTAATATAAGACAACATTAAAGTTAAAAGAAAAAAACCGAATAGAATTTTAACGGGTAATGCTAAAAAATAGGTACTTATTTGAGGCATGTTACGAGTCAGTATGGCACTACAGAGATCAATTAATAACAAACCTGTAACTATAGGACTTGCAATCATTAATCCAAGAATAAACATGAATGAAAATTGACTGATAATAAGCGAAAAATGGTTAAAAAGTGTTAGTTCACCGAGGGGAATGCTTAAAAAAGAACAGGCTAATCCTTGTATGAGCCAATGGTGGCCATTTATTGAAAAAAAGAATAAAACAGCAAGCATAATCAGCAAGCGACTCATTAAAGGATCCTGAGATTGATCACCCGGATTGAAAATAGCCAGAGAATTGAAACCTGTTTGCGTATCGATAAGTTGTCCTGCAATTTGAAAAACGGCAAAGGCAGCGTAAAAGCTCAGCAATAAAATCAAGCCATTGCTTAACTCTATCAGCGAGCTGGCAAATAATGCTGTCTGATTGGGAAACTCGATGGTTAATGATAAATTACTGACGAATAAAGCACTTAATCCCAATACGAGAATCAGTCTGATAGAAACAGGCAGCTGGCGAATTGCCTGAATGGGCGTAAATAACAAGATAACCCCGGTGCGAATGGCAACCAGAAAAAAGGCGGTAAGAGTTGGCATCGCTACATTGATCATCCTATTGTCTCCGGAATGCTGGAAATAATAGTTTGAGCAAAATTAACCAGGGAATGTAACATCCACCCACCGCAAAGCATTAGCATCGCAACAATAGCCAAAACTTTGGGTACAAAATTTAAAGTAGAATCCTGAATTTGAGTAACAACTTGAAGAATGGAGACGAACAAACCACAGAACATTGCAACAATGATGACAGGCGAAGATATCAACAGTGCTTGCCAAAGCAGCTGTTTTGATAAATAAATAGCCAAATCATTAGACATATCCTATTTTCCATGTAAATCAGAGCGTACTTGCAGCCATCCATGCAGAACCGTCATCCGTGTGGGCGCCGTTAGATTAGATCTAAAAGACGTCCGCATTAAAGCAAAATTAAATTTAAGAATCAATAGGTGTCATTAGAAAATAATAATATTTTTTTTGAACACGGTAATGGCTCGCGCTGCTGAGTAAACATTCTCGTCCTTTATGTTCATTTACTTTTATTAACTTTAACTATTTGATTTTAAAAAATGTCGTGTTTTTATTATTTGATAAACAGATCCCTGATAGTAATTCACAGCCTGTCAAGGAGTGAGTATAATCGCCGCCTGCTCAACCTGACATGATTAACAAAGGAATAACTGACATGATTACATTATATCAATTTCCCGGTATTTGGGGGTTACCCAATGCAAGTCCTTTCTGTTTAAAAATAGAAACTTATCTGCGGATGATTGAAATGCCTTATGAAATTCGATTTGTCAGCAATCCAGGAAAAGCTCCCAAAGGAAAACTTCCTTTTATCAAAATTGATGAAAAGACTCTTTCTGACAGTGAACTGATTATTGATTATTTAAAAGGAAAATTTGGTGATCCGTTAGATAAAAATTTGAATAAAGAACAAAAGGCATTGTCAGTATTGTTGGATAATACTTTCTCTGAGCGTATTTATTGGATTTTAATTTATATGCGTTGGCAAAATGAAGTAAATTGGTTGCAAGTAAAAAATGCATTTTTTAACAAATTATCCTGTTTCGCGAAGTTATTTATTTCTCGCAGGGTACGTAAACAGATTTTACAAGCCTTATATGCTCAAGGAACGGGACGTCACAGCTATGAAGAAGTTCTCCAGATGGGTTATAAAACACTGGATTCCATAGCTGAATTTCTTGGAGAGAAAAAGTATTTTCAAGGGGATGAAATTACCAGTATTGATGCAACAGCCTTTGCTTTTCTGGCAAATATTGTGTGGGTGCCTTACGATGATGCGTTAAAAAATCATGTTCATAAATTTAAAAACCTGCTATCTTTCTGTGAAAGAATGTGGAATACTTTCTATCCCGAAATACCAAAACCCTTTAGCCTCATTTCCAATTGAATAACAAACCAGACTATTATTAAATTATGCTAACACCTTCTTTGCAATACTAAATTTATTTGTTAACATTTATGCCGTATAAATAACATATGAGGTTACAACATGCCAATTATTAATGGGACTCGTGTACAAAAGAAAGAAAAAATCAAAGCAGAAATAAGCAGCGAAACTTTCGATAAAATTAATGAATATTGTGCCTGGGCAAATATTACTGATATTGGTTTCTTCATTGAAGAAGCTGCCAGTTTTGTTTTTGCAAAAGATCGGGATTGGAAACTGCATAAAAAGGCAGCAAAAAAACGGGCAGTAGCTGAAAAAGCTTAATAATCCCGGATAGGCGACAGGAGAAGTTACCTCTGTCGTCTCCAACCTAAGTGTTCATTCCTGGTTAAAAATCAATGCTAATTGACAGGTCACATTTAATATAGCAATAACTTTTTGTCCCCCTAATGTCTATCTCAATAATATTTAAATATCAGGTGTTTTATTTTGCCTGTTTTGTTTATTTTCTTGACAACTGGTATTTTATATATCTAGAATTCTGAGTGTAATCTCATTGAATACTATTCGGATAAACTTTAAAAGGAATTAATTATGAACAAGATCAAATTGACCGGTGCAGCTTTGGCAATTGGTGCCGCTGCTGTTTTCTCGATAGTTCCCGGGGCTGCAATAGCAAAAGCCGCATGCCATGTAAAATGTTTAGGGGTTAATGGTTGTCGTGGATATAGCAGTTGCAAGACGGCTAACAATGCCTGCAAAGGTCAAAATGCCTGTAAAGGTCGAGGTTTTGTGCTGCTTAAAAAAAGTCAATGCAAACAAATCCTCGGTGATAATGAAACCTCTTCCTGGAAATAATCAGACATTTTCAAATGTATGGTCTGTTGATTGAAGTCGAAGTCAGGATGCGAAATCCGGATTTTTCCTCAAAGACCATACTTTTTTATTAGCTGTGTATCGGACAAAAAATTCAAAGAATACGGAATTGCATCCAATGTTTTCTTAAAGATCTCTAATGGATGCCGACTATTTCAATTAGCCTTACGTTTTACTTGACACTTGCAAAACCCCACGTGCCGTGACTTGTTCACGGCAGGAAGAGGCTGGTTTCGTGCCACAATCTCTGGGTACCGCGGACAAGCTTCGGTACGTAGGCATCATTAAAAGTCAAATAAAATTTAAAGCTAATTTGAAGTGCCGACTTGGTGGCAATTAGGTATTCTTTAAATTTTTTATTCGGCACAAAGTTGTTAAAAGTAATCAAATTTCATTTAATATTTTCTTAATAGTGATTTTATATAATACAATATTGGTTAAAGATAATCTGAATAGAGGAAGGGCTAAAAATATGCCTGGCGAAATAAATAATCCTGCTAAAGTCAGGATCGATAATCCGGGCGGGGGAGATTGCGGTTTTTATGCCTTTGCTATCGGTTTAATAGATCTTATTCAAAACGAGTATCAATCTGGAGGAGTAAGCCCTACTTATGACCAATGGGTACAGGAGGGACTTGAAGATATTCAGCTTGATGACCTGCTGGCTATTAATTTATATCAACTTCATCTTTCACCGCGAAATGACCAAAAACGCATGTTATCTGCGCTCCAAATGTCTTTAAGACATGTGGTAGTCAATACGCAGCGGCAGTCATTATTAGCCGCTCTACAATCGCAGGAAAAATCACCTTTTTTATCTAAAATTGAAGGCGAAGTGGTTTTTAATAAATTTATGCAATTGGTTCTATTGGTTAAAAACTCAATTAACGAGTTGCCTACAGAAGCAAAATTTAATGAGCTGGTATTTGATAACAATGTAATGAAACTGGCGCGAGAAACGTCCAGATCACTACGGCTCGCTTTAACCAGCAATGAATCTTTAACCAGCAATGAATATTGTGATGAGTTATTGGTTAACGCTTCTTTAGAGGGAGTACCCTCTAAGGAATGGGATAAATTAATATCATGCTCAATTTCACCAGAAAAAATAGCGGATATTGTCCAAATAACTAAAGAAATTGATACTCAAATTAATAAAAAAGTTGCAGAAAAAATAGCAAACATCACATTTGTTAATGAAGAGGAAAAACGAGCGGTTTTTGCCCGGGAAAGAGAGTTGTTCCCTGTTCAAAAACGAAAAGATATGATTGCTGACAAGGTTAAATTTCGTCTGGATGAGCGTATCCAAAGAGAGCATATTAAAGATATCTTTCTTAAAGATACCATTGTTAAGGGTGAATTGAACCCTCATTCAGTGATTTTGAAGGGTATGGACCAAATTGCAATAAAGGGAAAATGGTGGGCAACGCATGAGAATTTAACGCTGCTGGCTGCCAAATTTAAGGTGAATCTAGTCGTTGAGGGACCTATGAATGGCCAGAGATTGAATAATGGTACACTCTTGGCTATTCCTTCTATTCATTTAACTAATCATAATAATGTTCATTGGACAACTACCGTTAGTCATTTATCCAGACCCCCTGCGGTCGTAAGTTCTTCTCTTCCAGAAAAAGGCATGAAGTATTTAACAGACAAAGACAATTCAACGTTTGAGCCACCTGAAAATGAATCAGGGAAAGACAAAAATCTCAATTTATCAAAAAAAGTAGAGCAAGTTATTAACTACAGCGCAAAGGCTCAGATTTTAGAGCATAAAGTTGAACAATATAAAGCACATCTTAGAGAATTGATTGATGCCTCGTTAACACAGGGATTATTTAATAATATACATACCAGAATAGCTGTAAATGCTATTGATGAAGCAAAGGCCATAACTAATGAAAAAGGAGAGATTGTCGAGACGGATGAAAGTTTTGCTACTCGTTTGCAGGAAGCTGAACTTAGGCGAGTTGGGCTTAAATAAGCGAAGTTCGGTATAAAATTTTTATGCGACTGGCAAGTTATCTTCCATAAATGTAGAGCCTTTATTATCTTGCTCGATAATTAGCGAAATTCTCAAAAATAGCTTGACAGTTTGTAAGTCCATTATTAAACTTCGATTCTCTTTTTGGGGCTATAGCTCAGCTGGGAGAGCGCTTGCATGGCATGCAAGAGGTCGGCGGTTCGATCCCGCCTAGCTCCACAATCACTTTATTAAGTGATGCAAAAGAAAGTTTTAGGTCCCCATCGTCTAGAGGCCTAGGACACTGCCCTTTCACGGCGGTAACAGGGGTTCGAATCCCCTTGGGGACGCCAATACAATCAAGATCATTGCATTCGGAAAGTAACGGCTCATCCCCAAATCCGCACATCATTACCCATAAGTTAGGGTCATCCCCAAATCTGCACATCATTACCCATAAGTTATATTGCTAAGGGCTTGTTTTGCCCCAAGAAAATCTCTGAGTCGCTGCAAGCCAATCCAAAGTGTAGTAGGTCCTGGTTCAGGGTCATTTTTCCTATTTAAATATCCACCAATAGAAGCAATCATATTTACTATAACTTGCAATGAAGGAGGCTTATCAGGCGGGGGTTCTTTTTTTATGATTATATGGGCCATATGCCATTCTTCAGTTGAGAAAATTAATTCACAGTTAATATCAGGACATTCGCGACTTAATACGGTTAGATAGAGGATCCGCCAAGCAATAATCATGTAAAACGCTAAACAAGGATCAAAGCGCTGCTTCTCATTGATCTGTAATTTCTCAATCCGACAACCACT
>NZ_JHYC01000009.1:0-109513 GCF_000621525.1 Legionella fairfieldensis ATCC 49588
AAATCCCGTCTGTTTTAATCAGGCATTGCATTACTCAGCAACTCCCATTGAATTATGCTTAAATCACAATTATGTCAATCTAAAAACAATGTTGAACTGCATTAATCAAGCGCTGCAGACTAATTTTACCTTAAGAAACATTCAATTTACTGCGCAAATATCATCCGATGAGTCAAAGCTAGTACAAGAAATAGAACAAAAACTGTTACGTAACCAGGCCATTCCCACAACGATGAGCGAGTTTACAACCTTCATGCTCTGTGAATACCGTGCTCGTCTACAAACCACGCCTGAAAAGCGCATTCAATTGCCTCCTGAAGTATTAAAAATCATCCTGGAGAAATGCCTGTCTTCTACAACGCCTGCCTATAAGGTCAATCAATTACTAGACAAGACCTATCAAATCGCGGACGAAGCCATTAACAAAAGATTGATTAATCCACTTATAAAAAAAATCAATGCCGAAATAACGCGCTTACAAATAAATAATCCCATCATAAGATTGTTTGTTGCTTTAGGAATATTAAAATCAGCTGATGACAAAATTAATAGCCTCACTACTTTAAAACAAAGTCTCGACGATCTGAATAATGTATCTATACACAATTCGGAACCCATAGAGGAACAAGTGAAAACAATCGCTAACAATTGGTTGCAGCAAAATAAAGCGATTATGGAAAAACAACGCAATCAACTGCACACCTTTTTTAACCCTCAGCATAAAACAAAATCCAGTGTCTTCGCTGAGGAACTAATAACCATGCAATTAAATTAAACCTGTATCGATAATTAGAAGATCTTAAAATTAATGCGAATGGTTAATATCCAATTTACGGACGCTTAATACTCTCATATTATTTTCTGCAAAATTAAACATCTATAATGGACAACTAATTATTCCACATCCTGTTGCAACTGACACTCAGAACAATACTGAGTATTATGATGGGCCGTATAGGGATCGAACCTATGACACAGAGGTTAAGAGCCTCCTGCTCTACCAGCTGAGCTAACGGCCCCATTCACTTGTTTAAGCATAATACTTTCATCTAAAATTTCAAGTTAACAGGGTTTGACCAAAACAGCACGTTCTGGTTGGTACTGTTCCCTCGTCTTATGTGTTATTATTTAAGCAAATTGGCCTCTTGCTTTGCCATAAAATTAATCCTGAACAACTAGTTAACGAAGAATGAACGTATTTAAAACATATTTTTTATTGATCTGCTTTTTTTTAACTGGAGTTACTCCCCCTGCTTTCGCAGAAAAAAGAGAAATTGCTATTACCATTGATGACTTGCCTTTTGTAGGAGAAAGTAAGAATTTTCATCTGGATATGATCATCAACGCGATTAAAAGTAACGAAATCCCCGCGACAGGCTTTATCATTGCAGGTGAAGTAGGCCCTGCCAATTGGCAAATGCTGCATAAATTCCGAGAGGCGGGCTTAGGGCTGGGTAATCATACCCTGACTCATGCCAATTTAAATAGCAGCAATACAGAGCATTATATTCAGGAAATAGAAGCAGCTGATAAAATTTTAGCCTCTGTTCTTACTGAGCCTAAATATTTTCGCTATCCTTATTTGGCCACAAGCAGTGGCACGAAAAAAAATAAGGTCATGGATTATCTTGCGGCAAAACATTATCAAATTGCCCCCATTACCATTGATAGCAGGGATTTTATTTTCAATCAACTCTTACTCGCCGTACCTCAAAATGAAAGACGTGGTTTTCTCAAAGTATTAAAGCCCTGCTATCTTGACTTCATCTGGCAACAAACGTTAAAAGCAGAAGAACATAGCCGTTCTGCTCGCAAACCCGACCAGACGCAAATTCTATTAATTCATGCCAATTTACTAAATGCCTATGTCCTTCCTGATATTATTAATCTTTATAAACAACATGGTTTTAGTTTTGTAAGCTTGACAGACGCTTTAAAACCAAACGAAGAAGACCCAAGGCCGGTTAAAAAATCTCACTCCAATAATGAACAAACGGAAAACTATATGGCCTGGGATTAGAATCTGTGAATAAAATTTACGTTTGGTTTTCTGATCAATAGACTTTATTTTAATCAGCTAATTTCGTTCCATAAAGCCTGTCACCCGCATCACCCAGACCTGGCAGGATGTAACCTTTGTCGTCCAGGCTATTATCAATGGCCGCTGTATACACGGGAACATCCGGATGTTCCTGATGAAAAGCAGATAATCCCTCTGGAACAGCCAGCAAACAAAGAAATTTGATCGATTTAGGATTAGTATCTTTAACCCCTTTAACCGCTGCAATAGCACTGTTGCCTGTTGCTAACATAGGATCGACCACAATCACATCCCGATCAGCCATATTTTCGGGTAACTTATAATAATACTCGATAGCTTCCATCGTTTTGGGATCACGGTACAAACCAATATGGCCTACCCGGGCAGAAGGAATCAATTGCAACATGCCGTCTAAAATTCCATTACCAGCGCGTAGAATGGAGACAAAAACAAGTTTTTTACCTTTCAGGACTGGCGCATACATACTGCTCAAAGGTGTTTCAATTTCTTTATATTCAATCTCAAGATCACGAGTAATTTCATAGGCGAGCAACATAGAGATTTCCTGCAAAAGCGTACGAAATTTGACTGTGCTCGTGTCTTTTTTTCGCATAATTGTTAATTTATGTTGAATAAGTGGATGTTTAATTTCAATGATCTGTTTATCACTCATATCTTTCCTTCCCTTAAAAAATAGTTCCATCACTGATAATCTGAATAGGAGGAATGCCATCGGCACGTTTTTGTCGGGCGAGACGTCTCCCTGCTTCCCAGGTACCACCTTGCAAAATTTTAGCTAAAGGGAGTTCCGCAGCACTTTTTTGCAGCCGCTGACGAATTGCTACGGCTAACTCATCCAACAAAGCCACCGTTAGGGCCCGCCACTCTACAATAACCTCTGAATCAGGTGCCTGTAATTGCTGCAATACTGTTTCATTTTTTACCTGTAGAAGTCCAGTATCAATCAGCAAACCTCCATTTCTGTATTCAGGCAAACCGGTCAGTTCATCTAAATCAGTTACTTGTATACCAAATTTTTCCAAGGGTTCAATTAACGAATAAGTAAGCCACTGAGACAACTTATGAAAAGGAATTAATTCGGAGGCGGGGGCTTCTGTTTTGAGTGCTGAATAGGGCCAAACATCACCTAAAGAAATACCATGATAACGTATACGCTCGGGCCAGATTTCGCCAAACGCGGTTAATACCGCCTGAAAAATATGAGGTACAGAGATAGCTTGATTTACTTGTAAAGAAGAGATACAGGAATAAAAATTGCCTAAACGTCCTTCACGACCAAAACAAGCCTCATTTGTCTGGATGCTTTTACCCAACTGATTAAGCAATGCAATACGTCCTTTAATACCGTCAAGCGGATTATTATCACTAACCTGAAAACCTGTTTTGAAGTCCGTCCGACTAAACTGAATCAACCGTTCTGCATCAACTCGCAGCGGTTGATTGACATCAGCACTAAATGCTCCTTGTAAATAAAGAGCAAGACTGGCCAATGCCAAGCCTTCTGAACGACTATATCTCTGATCTCCCGGCTGTTCTTTATAGATCCAACGCTTACCGGCTCCTGCATCCAGTAAAACAGAAAGAATAACCAGTTCATAAAGGATCTTTCCCTGCTCTTCCGCTGATAATTCAGCAAGTTGGCTATTCATTTTTTTAATTCTATCAACACCGCCCACCTCAAAATGTCGCCAACGACTATGATAGGGAATAGTAAAAGAAGGATATTGATCATCAATGACCTCCAATACCCAATCAACAGTGAAAGCCATTTTGCTTTCATCCAGTATAAAGTGCCGTAGTCCATTCTGGCGCGCTAAAGCTAAAATACGCTGCGCCTGCTGACGAATGGTTTGTAAATTTTGTAGAGACTTAAGTACATCGACAGAGATTTCATTCGAATTAGTCATGAAGATCCCGTCCTTTAGGTTTGGCAAGCTCATTAATATCAAGCACTCTGTCAGGAGAATAGTAACCTGCGGCCCGTTTAGCATCCATTTCTACTTTTGCATCATCAGGAATTAAATCATCAGGAATTTTGACACGTTCTACCACCTGGATACCGGCTTTTTCAAGGGCTTCAAATTTCATATTAGACATGGATACAAAACGATGAATTTTAGTTATACCAAGCCAATGTAAAACATCTGAACTTAATTCCTGAAAACGCATATCCTGCACCCCAGCAACGCATTCAGTGCGTTCAAAATATTTAGCAGCCGTATCGCCTCCTTTTTGTCGTTTACGTGCATTATAAACGAGAAATTTAGTCACCTCCCCCAAGGCCCGACCCTCCTTACGATTGTAGATAATAAGGCCAGCACCTCCTCGTTGCGCTGATTCCACACAAAGCTCGATCCCATGAACCAGATAAGGGCGACAAGTACAGATATCCGAGCCGAAGACATCAGAACCGTTACATTCATCATGGATACGGCAGGACAGCTCAATTGCAGGATCATGAATGGTAGTCACATCGCCAAAAAAATAAGCAGTCAAACCGCCAATGGGCGGTAGAAATACATTCAGATCACTTCGTGTTACCAATTCAGGAAACATACCTGCGGTATGCTGGAACAAGGTACGTCTTAATTCTGATTCAGAAATTTGAAAACGCGCGGCAATGCCGGGCAAATACCAGACTGGATCAATAGCGGCTTTACTAACCACTACATCGCCTGATTCCAATAAAATTTTACCATCGGGTTTCAGTCTTCCCTGTTGGATGGCCCCACGCAACTCCGGTATATTAATATGCGCCTTTGTCACCGCGATGGTTGGCCTGATGTCATAGCCAGTGGCAATTTCCTCAGCAAAAACCTCAGCAACGTTATGTCCCCAGGGATCAAGCGATACAATTTTTTCAGGCGTCGCCCATTGTTGATAAGGGCCTATAACCACTGGCGGTGCAGTGTCTGTCAAATCTGGCTTATGTTCCGGATCAAGCACACCAGCTGCAACAGCAAGAGCACGATAAACTGAATAGGAGCCTGAATGAGTCCCTATGGCATTCCGATTGCGAATATTCGTCATGGAAGCAATAATAGGACCTCGTTCTTTTGCACTAGCCGCGCCCCAATGAATTGAAAGAGGTGCTGTTGTATAACACGAAGGATGTGAAGTCAGGACAATATGTCCCCGCGATTTTTTTTTCACATTATCGCTTGTCGTCATGTTAATTCCTATTAAATATCCTTTTAATCTAGTCTAAAACACAATGAACTGAAAAACACTATCAGCGTCAGACTCATGTGAGAAAAATATGACATTCTTATGAGTCCTGTGATTATTTTTAACAAAAAATAATTATAATTATAAAAATCAATAAATTATGTTTATGTTTCTAAATTTTAAACTCTGCCTGGGGCATCTGTGGGGCACTTAAAAATAACAAATCACAGCATATCCCAACACTTGTATTGTATTAGAGTGTGCTGCAGAAATAAGTCTCGCGATATTATCTACTGAATAAATTTTTAGTGGCTTAGATTCTATAAGCCTCTTTCTCTGTTGTAAATTGGCAACATACGATTTATAAAAAGGTTTATAACTATTGATCAAATATACACATGTGTGTATATTTATTGACATTAATCGGTTCCTCTCAAAAACTGCTTTATGTCTACACCCAAGAAAATTGTTCATAGAAGACTTATAAAAAAAAATGACCAGCAAGACTTTCAACTTAGCGATATGCTTGAGTTAATGCATCAACTAACTCAAAACAATGAACTTGCTAATAAAGAATTTTTATCGCCTGAAAAACGTCCTGATGGTCGTTACGTAACTAGTGAGGCAAATCTTGATAAATGGATTGATCCACGAATTTTCCGTGAAACTCAAGTAAAACGTTTTTTGCGCTGGTTAACTACAGCCCCTCCTTTGCTAAACTTATTTTTTAACTGGTTGTTCATTACAAAAGCGGGAATGAAATTATCCTACTTTGATCAACAAGAAGATAAAAATACAGGTAAGCAATATAAACAAGATGCCCAACATCAAATTAAAGAAAGAGAAGAGAGTTTTACAATTCATAATCTAGGTCATGCGACTCAACTTATTCAAACTTCAGGTATGAATATACTCACTGATCCTGTATTTGGTGATTTAGCGCCCCTCGTCTATCCTGCAATAACTAAAGGTTTTGGCATGAATTTTCAAGCTAAAGACCTTCCACCTATAGATGTGATTTTAATTTCTCATAATCATAGAGATCACGTTGATGAAAGCTCCCTCAAGGAATTGATTAAGAAGGCAAAAAATGCAAGTAAACCATTACCTCAATTGCTTGTCCCTATGGGGGATGAAGATTTTTTTAAAGGACTAGGGTTTACTGATGTTAAAGTATTTGAATGGCATGAGCAAATTACTCTTAAATCCGAAACTAATCAACCTATTATCTTTTGTAGCACCCCTGCTGATCATCGTTCAGGGCGACATGGATATGATGCTCATCAATCATTAGTTATGGGGTGGACTATTAGTCCAAAAAATAGAAATGAAATCCTTTATTTTGCTGGTGATACAGCAAAAATTAGCGATGTTCGTATGAAAGGACTAGCTCTTGATATTTATCAACTTTATCAGCATAAGAAAACACTTGTTAATCAAGAATTACCTAAACTAATTAATATGGAGCCTGGTGGTCCTAACTATACTCGTAAAGACATGCAGCCAACTCATCAGTCTGCAGTAGACAGTATCGTTTCATCTTTTCGTTTAGCAATTGCCTTGAATGTGGTAAGTACTACTCACAGGGGAGAAAACCCTGCGTTTTCAGCAGATAATTGGTTGAATGCTACTGCTACTATTTTTATGCATCATAATAAGTATGAACTTGGTCCAGATAGATTTAATGAGAATGTTTTCATCTATACGAGACTATTAAGTTATCTTAAAATGAGTGATGAACAACTACAGAGACATATAATTAAACAGCAAGAAAAAAGTACGAGGTGGAGTTTATTTCACAGAAGAAAAGATTTTATTATTGATGGAGTTAAGGAATTAAGGCAATTAGCACAACAAATTTGGCCAGAAGAAAAAGACTCTAAAAAACGCAATAAAAAAATTGTAGAGTTCCTTGAAGCTAGAGTTCATTTCCCACTCATTAATGAAAAACTTAGCTCTGAAGACTGTTTCAAATTTCAACAAGGGGAATTGTCAACCATCATTCCAGATACGTATTTTACTGATAAACATGGAAAAAGAAAGCGCAAAGGAGCAAAAGAAGAAGAGATTGCTTCGGAAGATGATATTATTTCTTCACCTAAAAACTTTTAATAATGGAAAGACCGCGTCATTTAATGAGCGAAGTAAGATGAGGCGCTTTTTATATTAAATTTGGATTTGTTCATGTTATGGTAAATACTACAGCACGTTGTCACAATTACAATAAGCTATAATGAACATCATGCACCCCCACTAGCACGACTAAGTTGCGTGGTTTTTTCCTATAACCCTATCAAAAATAATTAAAATTTAAATTGATCATATAAAGAACATTGTTTTGAAGGAGTTAAGCCAACGTTATGCGTTGGCTTCTTTATTTGTGGACTCATATTTTTTCATAAATTTTCTTTTTTCATGTTCATATTCGACCCAATATGCTGTGATCAAAATCAATAGCCCCTTTTTCGCTTTTTCCATAATATATTGGATTGGAATAATTTCTATAAACAGCAACTTTACACAATACATAACAATTAACTATAATACACATAACACACCCGCCAAGCCTCTATTAGCTTTGGTTAATATGCTCAAATCGCGCGGGTATTTTTTTGCCTAAAAGAAAATAATAAATGGCGGTTTTTACAAAACCCGCAATTACTCCTATTGAACAAATAGCATTACTTTGTACAGAGGCTTGGCCAAGGATAAAGACAAGAAAATGATAGCAAGCGGGTTTGAGCTTTATCCGCCCTTATTAGAAAGCTGCTTTATACAATCACCGTGATTAGGAATATTTTTGCCCATCATTCTCGACTATGGAATAGAGAGTTAAGCATTACACCTGTTAATCCTGTAAAAGAGGATTTATGCTGGCCTGCCTATTTAAATAAAAGGCATCAACACACACGTTTATCCAGTGTGCTTTCGATGTTGTATCCCATGATGAAAGTTATTCACTCAAAAACCACTTGGGGAAATCAATTATTTGCTCTGTTTGATGATTTCAAGGAGATCTCTGTTAAAGATATGGGGCTGCCTTTAAATTGGCGAAATGATGATTTCTGGAATGAATCCATTAGATCAAAATAAAACCAATTTATGTGTGTTTATTTTAATTTGCCCTCAAGTACCCCATTAAGGAAAAAATAATAGAAATAATCAATTAAAATCAGTGTAAAATAAAAATAAATCATCGGATTATGAGTCTCATAAAAAATCGTTCTTGAGACTCTAGAGAAATTAAACTGGCGTAGTGGCATTAAAACGTCAAACAGGTGGTTTATCAGGGAGTTCTTTAATCTTTTCAACCAACGCATTCGCTTTTTTATAAGTATCAGTGGCCCCGAAAAAACTGGAGGGATTATTTCCAAAATTAGAGACACCAATAGCTTTTAAAATAAAATTAAGAATTCGCCTGAATAGTCCTCGATGTTCTTTGAAAACTGGCTCGACTTTTTCAAAAGCTTGCTCACATTGAGCTTTAAATTGAGAATTATCTGAATCTCCCTGTGAAAATTCTATAAGAGCTTTGTCTATAGAATTCCAAAAAATTAAGGCAGCTTCCTTATAAGGTTTATTTTTTGATGCTACTGCGTCAGTTTTTGTGCGAAATGTTGCCAGTTGAGGTTCCAGGATATCAATAATAGCTTTGTTAAGAGATTTTATTTGTTTTTTCTTATCAGACTGTATTTGAGCTTTGCTCATATCATATGCCTGATGTAGTTGAAGATATTCTTGGGATGTCTCCAGTTTAATATTATTTAATTTAAGAATGATTTCAATTTGACCTGAAATGATTCGGGCATTTTTTTCCAGAATATTACAGTTGCCACTTCGATTACAATCTTCTATTGAAGAACAGTTACTAAAATCTATCCTGAATTGTTGAATGGTTTCTATGGCTTTTTCAATCTCATTTTTAGCTCTTAAAGTAATTTCCTTCTTCACAGAACTACATGCACTCATCATAGCCTTTTTAGGCATTAAATCTTTAGTTATTTCATATTCCAATGCAGCTACAGTCACTGCCAGTGTGCTTAAACTACTTAGAGAGCTTGATATTTTCACCCTTTCAGCCAAGTTTTTTATTTTTCCTGCCTGGTCAAATGCCAAATATATACGCTGTAATGTTTCTTTCTTTTCTTTCAATATATCCTTATTTAAACTTGCCCAAGAAGGTAGATTTTCTACTTTATTTCGTAACAGACTTAATTGTATTTCTAATGACTCATTAGTTGAAAAATCAATAGGAAAATTTTGTAGACGTTCTTTGAGTTCATTCACATTGAAGATGTAATTTTTTTTGCTTTCATCTATATTTTTTATCTTTTGCTCAACAGCTTGCACTATTTGGGGATTTTGTGGATCAAATTTGGCTAGATCATTAATCCTTGCGATATAATCAAGTTCCGTTTTATCACAAACTTCCGGAGAAGAACAATTATAAAAATTGACTTCAATATATTGGATCTCATGAACAATTTTTTGAATTAATATTTTATCTTCTAATTTTTTAGCCGCTTGCTCAACCTCATTTTTACGCTTCTCAACCGCTTCTTTCACTAATATTTTACACTTGGTGGTTTGACTAGAAGAATGAAAAGCTTGATTCATACTTGTTACAGAGTTGAACTCCTCAAGTTTAGCGCATAAATCCTTTGCCTGATCTCTTATAGCCTCAACGGAAGTTATATTTTGGAATTCAATAGCAAATTCTGATATTTTTTTCAGATAGGGTTTAAAATGTTCTTCTTCTTGACTAAATTTTAAGTTCTCCTCTTTAATTTCCTCTTCACGCTTCAATCGAGCTTCATTTGCTTTTTTTATTAGCGCCTTATTTTTTTGCTGCAAATAGCCATTGGGAATAGCCAAATCCCTTAACTCTTTAGTCACTACTGTCGATTTTTTCCTTAGCTCTTCCTCTGTATAACAATCAGAAAAATCTATAGAAAAATTGAGTATTTTCTCCATTTTTCTATTAATTTCTAATTGATATTTATTTTCTATTTGGGTTCTTTTATTAGTATAAGCCTCGACTATTTTTGGATGTTTTTTCGTTAAACCAAGTTTTTTTTCTTCTTTAGTAATTGTTTGAATTGCCGCTAGCTTATTAAATTTTTCTATATAATCAGGATCATTAAAATCTGCTTCGAATTTTTCAATGTCTCCTATATTTTTTTGAATTTCATAATCAGCGGCCTTAATCGCATTATTATGTGCGTGAATAGAATCTTCAAGCTCAACAATTTTTTTCGAAAGCATGTTTCTAAAAATAGAAGGATTGGTTTCATAAGGAAGAAGATTAGGCGTGAATACAGCTTCGTATTTTTTGGTTAGTTTAGCAATTAGAAAATCACGCTGCGCATTGCTAATAATAGTAAATTCATTTTCAAACGAAAAATCTTTGATTACTTGATAGAGGTCAATGCAATTTTTGATTGTTCCGCAATTCAGGGACTTTTTCTCTTGCATTTTTAGGAGTATAGCTTGTAATTCAGGGTTTTTAGAAACGTAAACTCCATTTTCATCGGGTAATTTTAACATTTCCCTAACCAGATTATGTTTATGCTCATTAGAGCTGAACGTACAAAAACGAAATTTTCTCTTCTTAATATCGCTAAGATTAAATTCTTCCCGCTTTTGATTATCCCATGGATTGACCAAAATGAACTTATAACCCCCCTCATTCACACTAGCAGGGACAATTTTATCGATTCTTAAAGCATGGCGCCCATGAGTATTCCCGTAACCGTCCAGATTACCATAAATCATACTTATATAAACAGGATAATCAGGAAAAATGGTTTTTAATTTAATTATATTTTCTATGTCCGTTGTATCATTACTGTGCACGCCTATTAATTTACCTACAAACTCTGTGGAAGTAGTTTCATGACGAGGGTACTTTGTATTATGCGCCATAGTACTATTTAGTTGCTCTTCTAGTTCCCAATTGCGTATATAAAAATAAGAACTCACACGCTCTAAAATTTTAATGGCTAAAGAATTAGTAATGACGCCCTCTTCATTGAACTTATCAATCTCTTCAAGCCGCTTGTTCGAAAGAAAGAATACATCTTCTTTCGTTGTTTCATCATAATGGTATTTATATTTTTCCAGATTTTTATTACTTAGGAAACTTGATTGAGAGCTGTGGGGAATGCGAAGTGTTACACCGGTCTCATCTTGAGTGAATAAGGATTTAAGTAATTTTCTTTCATCATTACTACTATAAATGCTATCTAAAGAAGCGAGTAAATAACAGTTTCCTGTTCTCCCTTGTTTTATTTTAAGAGGGCCATCCGGAAACAATGGTGTCATGGTCATTAATGTCTCTCCCCCAGCAGATACTCCAATTAATTGATAATAAAATCACTTTAGTGATCCGGCGCCATAACATTGCGTATAATCAATTATTGAACTGGTTAAATTTTATTATAGTGTATATCTTATTTATTAAGAGACCATTAAATACATATATATTTCGCAGCTTCAACTTCGTGCCGGACAAAAATCCAAAGAGTACCCAATTGCCAGTGAAAATAAGTTTTTAAGGTAATTATTTGCTCTATTTTATTTTTTTGACTAAGGTAAAAGAATAACCTGGCAAAACTATGCTTGATTATAATAGTCATAAAGACACTAATTTTCTATCAATTAGTCGTTATCAGGAGGATAGATATGAAAAAGTTAACTCTGTTGGCAACTCTTACAACAACCCTGTTCTTTACATCTGTTGCGAGTGCCACATCGTCTGCTACAACAGTTTCACCTGGAACGTCCAATCCGACAACGAATTCTGTTACGGGTACCGACACTAATACAACCCCGGATGCTACAACGCCCGGCACAAATGGTACACCCGGTACAGTTACCAATCCAGGTACCACCAACTCAACCACAGGAACAACCCCGGATACCACAACTAGCCCAGACACAGGAACCACCCCGGATGCAACAACCAATCCAGGCACTGTAACCACTCCCGGTACAACAATTAACCCGGGTACTGGCACTACGCCAGGTACGGTCACTACCCCTGGCTTTCAAAATAATCCTGGTACTGACACAAATACTGGCACGGGTACAAATTCAAATGCAGGCGGCACTAATTATTAGACTCTTCGTAAGATGAAAGCAAGATTCTAATGATTATTTCTCTTACCAGCGGATATCTTCAATCGATAGATATTCGCTTATTTTTTAATAATGCAATTTGCAGAGGATTTCATTGAAGGAAATGGACACAATTCAATGGCTTGCCAAACTTATCAGCTTTCCTACCGTTTCTAGTAATTCGAATATCCCATTAATTGAAGCAATTGATATCTGGTTTAAACAATATCATATTGATTCACATATTATCTATGGCTCCGATACATCAAAAGCAAATTTACTGGCCACGATTCCTGCAAAAAATGGTAAAACCCAAGGAGGAATTATACTGTCTGGCCACACGGATGTTGTGCCTGTAGCAGGTCAGCTATGGCACACCGATCCTTTTAAAGCTGTCGAACGAAATGGCAAAATTTATGGTCGTGGAGCCTGTGATATGAAAGGATTTATTGCGGTTATGCTGGCTCTCATTCCCCAGTTTAAACAATTACCACTCCACAGACCGATTCATTTTTCGTTTACTTATGATGAAGAAACAGGCTGTATCGGTGTTGATTTTTTAGTGAAGTATTTACAGCAACAAAATATACAGCCCGAAGCCTGTATTATTGGTGAACCTTCAAGTATGCGACCTGTCGTTGGCGAAAAATCAAGACGAGTCTATCATTGTCAAATTCAGGGATGGTCAGCACACTCTTCGCTCACAGCCCAAGGCTGTAATGCTATTGAATATGCCAGTCAGCTCATTAATTATATCAATAAGTTAGCCAATCACTTAAAAAAAAATGGCCCTTTTGATAATGACTTTGATTTTCCGTTTACAACTATTTCTACCAACATTATAAGTGGCGGAACAGCCTCTAATATTATCCCGGGTACCTGTGAGTTTTTATTTGAAATTCGTTATCCGCCTCAATTCCTTATTGAAAATCTGCATAGTCAGCTTGAAAATTACATCAATGAAAAGTTAGTGCCTGAAATGAGAAAAAACTACCCGGAAGCAACCGTTTATTTAAAACAAATTTCAGACGCTCCCGCATTCAACGCGTCAGAAGACGCGCCTCTCACACGATTAGTACGCACTGTTACTGGTGTAAAAGAGCGCTTGAAAGTGTCTTATTCTACCGAAGCAGGCAGTTTTCAGGAAGCAGGTATTCCTACTCTTATTTGTGGTCCAGGGAACATTCAGCAAGCGCATCAGCCTGATGAATTTATAAGTAAAGAACAACTTATTATTTGTGAAAATACACTTAAAAATATAATTCATTTTTTCTGCGTCAACCCAAACCAGTATTAATTAAATGAATCAGTTGTTTTTAATACGATAAAATTGACATTTCATTCCCAAATACAATCCTTCTTTATAGGGTTTCATACCACATTTTTCCATAACTCGAAAAGACGCCTGATTTTCTTTGTCGGCATAAGCAATAATATAATCCGTATCAATATTGTTCTTTGCCCAAGCGAGTAATGCGTTTAATACTTCCGTAGCATAACCTTTATTCCAGTGCTTTTTATGGAATAAATAACCGACTTTAATTTCACCGGTCTCAAGCTGATCAAAATAAGCCTCTCCCACAAACTCATTCGTTTCAAGTTTAAAAATAACCAGACAAGGTAGGGATTCTGTCTTATTACTTACAATACATCGCCGGATAAAGTCTTTAATTTCTTGCCGACTTAATGTCCCCTCGGGGAAAAATTCTTTTACAAGAGGATCCTTATCGACTGTTTCAAGATAAGTGAGATCATCTTGCCTAATCAATCGTAAACCAAGCCGCTTTGTCGTGATTAAGTAGCTCTCCATTTTCCCTTAAAAAACCCTCAACCAGATTGATTTTATTATTTTAGTATAGTTCGAATTGGAAGGATTATAATCTTTCCTCAATTGAAACCGGGTACCTTTTTCGATCTTAAGATCCTTAATATACTCCAGCTTAAAATTTCTCCACTCGGGAAGAAAACCTATCTTGCTGCCATTACTTATTTGATAACAGTGAAGCTGTATAAGCGTATTTAAATATCCATAATGGTAAGGTTGAACCCTGCGTGAATAACCCTTGTAATTAAAGCTGACAATTTCCCGGTTTTTCATTGCCTCTTCAAGCAGATGTTCAAGAAAAAAATAGCTCATTTAGTTTATTGGTGTGGAAAATAAAAATTTATGTTAGCAGAGATTTTCATTTCAGAGGTAGAATCATTTATAATCTGAATTAAAAAAATTATTGCCATATCATCAGATTTAAGGGTAAAAGATAGCTTGTATATAAAAACATAAGGGAGCCTGATGACTTTTAAAACTTATTTTCTTGCGGGGGGCGCAGGATTTGCAGGATCGCATTTTATCGATGCCTTATTAAGTCAAAAAACTACCGAAAAAGTCACCGTTTATGATAATTTTTCTTCTGGAAAAGAATGGCACTACCAATCTCACCTCGCTGATCCACGTTTTTCAGTCATTAAAGGGGATATCAAAGAGGAAAAAACGTTGAATGAAGCGATGAAGCATCATGAGCTGGTGATGCATTTTGCTGCCAATCCTGATATTGCTCGTGCTGCCATTGAACCTGGCATTGATTTTACTGAAGGGATGTATTTAACTTATCGGGTTTTGGAAGCGGCTCGTTTAGCTCAGGTTAAAAGGATTCTCTACACATCGGGCAGCGGTGTGTATGGCGAAGTCGGCATCGAAAGCTGCGAACATCAGGGGAATATGCATCCCATTTCGACTTATGGCGCCAGTAAACTTGCCAGTGAGGCTTTTATTTCCAGCTATTGTCATATGTTCGGTCTCACTGCTTGTGTTTTCCGTTTGGCAAACATAGTCGGCCCGCGTCAAACACATGGCGTAGGGTATGATTTTATTAACAAGTTAATTCAGGATCCGACCCGACTCGACATTCTGGGTGATGGCTCTCAGAGCAAATCCTATATTCACATCAATGACGTGGTTTCTGCAGTTCTCCTGGCGAATAATCAATTAAAAGTTCCCTATGAGGTTTATAATGTAGCAACAGGGGATTATATTAGTGTGCTGGATATTGCCCATCTTACCCTGGAGTGCATGAACATAACACAAAATATCCGTTTTAATTTTAGTGGAGGCAACAGGGGCTGGAAGGGTGACGTTCCTCTGGTACGTCTTAATACCGACAAAATTCGCTCCCTTGGCTGGACCTGCCAGCACACTTCCAGACAAGCTATAAAAAGTTCGCTTCTGGCCATGATAGAAGAGAGAAAAGCGCGGTGGCCAAAAATAGGCTTGAATCTCTCGGCAAAGTAGCGCTCTAAACAGGGATAATGAACATTTACCTGTAATCAGTTCAATTACAATAATATCCAATAAGCCAGACCCAAACCCAATCCTACAAAAATACTGATAACTGCCGTGCAATTAAAAACTACGTTGGTTAATTTATACCAGTTTGACGTCTTCCAGTGGCCCTCAAACAGCCACAAGGTAAGAATGGAAAGCATTACCAAATAAGGAATAAAATCGACTTCGTAGCGCTGAATGGCAAAAGGCAGTGTCATAAGAAATACAGCATTAATGGTGGGAATCAACAGAGTGAATAATAAAAACCAAAGAAGCGGAATTTCAGTTATTCTTTCTTTAAAATAAATGCTGATAAGTTTGGGCAAGATTAAAATGAGTATTATAAAAGGCGTGGTAGTTAACACCCCCGCAACGCCCTCCACCGTGTAATCATTATCAACCTGATACCAACAGGGATGCAAACGAAGACTTAAATAAGGCAAGTGAGAATTGACAACATAAGGCTGAAGAAAATAATAATAAAAACCAAATAGAATATTACGAGGGATTTTGGATAAATCCGCCATCTCAGTGTGCAACGCCTGAATATTATTACATGATAATTGCCAAATATGACCAAAATCCCAGATCGAATCAAATCGAAGGTAATTATAAAGGGCTAATAGTATGCCAATACCTATGGAGGGTAACAATAAAGCACTTATCAACGCGAATAATCGATTTTTAGGTACATGTTTCATCAGAAAAATAAGGAAAACAGGAAAAAAAATCAAGCAAACAAGTGCAAAATGGGGTCTGCCGGCGACAGACAGGGATAAAAAAAGACTCAATAAAAAAACATGTCTGGTTTGATAGTGTTTATCAAAAAATTCATAAAGAAAAAAAAGCGCAATACTCATACAGCAAAACGCAGAAGAAATGGCTACTTCATACACTCGAGGTATGGACAACAAAAGAGGGGCATTAGTCGCAAAACCCAGAAGAAAACCTGTCAGGATAAGTTGTAATTCTGTAAAGGGAGAGAAGTATTTATTCCTTATCTTTATAAGAAGGTGAAAATTAACCAGGAAAGCGATTGTCAAAAAAAAGAACACCGCAAAACTGTCTGTCGGATAAAGTCCTGTCAGCCATTTAAGGGGAAGAAAGAAAACCAGTACAGGCAGTGGCCCAAAATAAAGGTAATATTTTCCTTGATAGAGAGAAGCGTCATAAATCCTAAAATTAATATTTTGCGCAGGATCGTAAGGATTGGCCAAATTAAGCAATTCTTTCAGAGGCGCTTCTAATAAACTCAAATGGCCCGCTAGAAAACTTTGAGTCAAGTATTGATACAACGTTTCTGGCCCTTGATTAAAGGAAAGATGAAAAGTGGGATAAAATGCATAGACCAAAATAACATACAAACTAACCGACCACTGAAAAAAAGCCTTTCCTCTCATCCACTACCCCTTTAATCAGGAATGCACCAGCTTTGTTCCTTCAAAATCAAAACTAAAACGCACCTCTTCCAAACCTGTTTTACGCATCGTGTGACGCAGTTTATTACGATCAGCCGCGTAAAACATTAAAAAACCACCTCCTCCCGCACCGACCAGTTTTCCACCAACCGCTCCATTTTTCATTGCAAGATTGTACCATTCATTAATATCATGATTACTGATGCCCATTGAACGCTCCTTTTTGTATTCCCAATGTTCATGCATCAGTTCGCCAAAAGAAATAGCATCATCCTGTTCCAGAGATTCTTTTATCCGATAACCTAACGCTTTAACAAAATGTAAATTTTGGAGCATTTTTTCATCGTGCTGTTGAGTTCTGCTGTTTTGATCGCTCAATATACTTGCAGCGCTTCGTGAATAACCTGTAAAAAATAATAAAAGATTATCCTCCAAATCAAAAAGCATATCTTGAGAAATAGTAAGAGAAGTCGCAGAAACCTGATCATTTTTATGAAAGGTAAAACAGGTTAATCCTCCATAAGCAGCAATATATTGATCTTGCTTACCCACGGGTTCACCCAGACGCTCTATTTCGATATGACAGGCTAACTCAGCGAGTTCCTGAGAAGAAATGAGCTGATGATTATGCGTGTGCAGAGCGCCCAGTAATGCCGTGGTAAAACTGCCAGAGGAGCCTAACCCTGTCCCTGCCGGAATATCGGCGAACGAGCTGATTTCAATTTGATCAGTATATAAATTGGGTAGACGTAAAACCTCTCGTATAATTTTATGTTTTATTTCATCCACTGAGTTGACATGTTCCAGTTCGGAATATTTAAGATAAATACGCTTGATAAAAGGCTTCATGACAGTTACATACACATATTTACTAATGGCAGCAGCGATTAAAAACCCTTCATGCTGGCGATAATAAGAGGGTAAATCAGTCCCCCCTCCACCCAGAGTGATTCGCAAGGGACTACGTGCAATAATCATGGTTACTCCTGAAACGCTAACTTAAACCCGGCCGCCATTGCATCATTGTGAAACATTTTAACAGTTTCAAGCGAATAATCCTCCAAATCATACCCAACGAGAACCCGCTTTTTCAGAATATCTTTCGTTACCGTAATAATATGACAACCAATGGAATCAGCCTGAAAGATATTAAATAATTCACGTGGACTGGCCCAGATTAATTCCGATAACGGGTTAATTTTAATCATGTCAAGCGCTGCTTGCATGAGAGGGAGCGGGTCTTGTCCTGTGTCCGCAATGCGTCCGGCAAATACCGACACATAACTTGGTACCACAGGTGAAAGCGCCAGACTAACCGCGCGCACCTGTTCCAATGTCATGACGGCAGTAATATTTAATTTAATATTTTGTGCCACTAATTTTTTAATCAGTGGAAAAGAGGGTTCACCACGAGTATTCGTAATTGGAATTTTTACATACACGTGCTCGCCGAAAGCAGCGATCCGCAACGCTTGTTGTTCCATTTCGGCGAAATCATCAGAAAATACCCCAAACGAAACAGGCTTATCGGGTATAAAAGCAAGAATTTCCCTGGCAAAAGCTGAAAAATCAACCACGCCTTCTTTACGCATAAGGGTAGGGTTTGTCGTTATTCCTTTAATCCAGGGATTATGACGTATTTCCAATAACTCGGCCTTATCCGCACTATCAAAAAATACTTTTACTTTCAACTGTTCAATTTTTTCATTCATACATTTCCTGAGTACATTCTTCCTGACGGTTCCTGGGATTTATTTTTAACAACGGGTGCGATACCAGCAAATGCCAGATAACAGCCTGCAAGGCTTCTGTATGAGGTGTTATTGTTTCAACATTCACTGTCGGCACAATAAGACATACATCAGCTATTTGTCCTGTATACCCTCCATCCCGTCCCACAATCCCTGTTATTTTCGCCTCTACTTTTTTTGCATACTGTAGTGCGGTAACCAAATTGGGACTAATGTTGTTACCGGGATGCCCTCCACCCACTGAAAGGATAAAAACTGCATCATTGGCAGAAAGTCTGGATATTTTCAACCATTCAACAAACGTGGTTATCCAGCCATCATCATTGGTACGCGCTGTAAGCTCAGCAACATTATCCGTTGGCGCATACGATTCAATACCGGCTATTTTACGAAAATCATTGACCGCATGAGAACAGTTAGCCGCGCTACCGCCAACGCCCAAGAAAAACAGACGTCCTTTTTTTTCCCGAAGCTCACAAAGAAGATTGACCATTTTCCCAATTGCATTAACATCTACCTGATTAAGAATTTCTTTTGTTTCGTTCAAATATTGTTGGATATAACTCATTGTTTTCCTTTTAAACAACCATTTAAAATCAAACAGTTAATTCCCGCGAAGAGGTCAACTAACTATAAATATTTTTGCCATTCATTGTAAAGGAGGTTTTAAGAGGTTAACGTCTGTCATGAAAAATGCAACCGCATTTTTACAATTCTTTTTATAGTCCACCATAAACTATCCCAACTTTCCAATTTACTCTCCCCTATTCTTTCTCGATAATCAATAAATACCGTATGAACCTTATAGCCAAAAATCAAGGGCTTTAAAAGCAGCTCTACCGGTAATGCAGCGCCGTTTGCTTCAAATTGCAACGCATCAAGCATACTTTTACGATAAGCACGCATTCCGCTATGAAGATCAGTAATTCGTTTAAAAAATAATATACTTGCCAACCAGGCAAACGAGATATTGGCCATATAATTCAGCCAGGGCATTGCTTCAGGCTTTTTTTTCAGACGGGATGCGTCAACTAAATCATACCCCTTATTCAGAATGAGCGAAGCAAGCTCGGGAATTCGTTCGGCGGGGTAAGTATTATCACAGTCCAGGGTAATAATGACATCACGAGTCGCTTCTCGAAGCGCCCGCTCCATTGCAGGACCATAGCCGCGGGGCGGGAACTGGGAAATGACTCGCGCTCCCTGTTGTGCAGCAATAAGCGCTGTCTTGTCCTGGCTTGAATCAACAATAAGAATTTCCGCTGCCGGAACAATTGTCTTGATATCGTTAATGACCTTTGCTACCGCATTTTCTTCATTTCGGGTAATCATGGCAATAGTAATTAACTCTCCTTGAGAGTCCACAGGAAAAATCATTCATGGTTCTCCATTTGTAATTTTTTTAATTCTTTATTCGGGGATTGACGTATTCTGGCTAACGCTTGTTTTAAATAACGGGATTTGGTGTGAAGCGAATTGATTGGATCGCCATTCAATGCGGCTGCAAGCCTGATAGCGCTGGCCACTGCCATATCGACATTAATATATTCAAAATAGCTAAAACGACCGAGCAAATGAATACCCAGAGACGCAAACCATTTTCTTATCAATTGGGCATTTTCTTCATAACCTACGTCATACACTACATAAGATTGCTCTACTCGATCCACTTTTTCGCAGACAATAAACTCATCAGCGGGTAATAATTGACGTATCTGTAAATGATGCTTTGTATGAGTCAAAATCTCTGCATCCGATTTGTACCAGATTTCCGAATTTTTAGCACAGGTAATTTCTGCCTGTAAACTCCAATGACCTTGAGGGCCGTTAGCTGCGGAAAAAGTACAAGGATAACTGATTCGATTCACCCGGAATTCCTCTTCAGGAAAATAAACAGCAGTATACTGGGTTGTATCTACTCCTCGGATACCAAAAGACAGGATTATCATCGGATTAACAATTAATTTTTCCGCAGCAGCCTTAATTTCATCAGGAACAGGTTCCTCCATTTTCTGAATCAATGCGTGCAGTGGCATGGTGCTAATCACTTGTTCATATTCCTTTCTGTTACCCTGACTATCAAACAATTGTATCCTGCCATTAACCCGCCGGATTTTATCGACAGTGAACTGGTAGTTAATAGTCGTTGGATTTTTCCATGCTTCACAAATCGCCTGATAGCCTCCTGTTTTTGGATAATGATAGTAGAGCTGATGCAAATAACCTTCGGTGGTATACCCCAATGACGACTTCAAAATATCTTCAGGAACCGGCGTAGGGATACGATCTGCCATCGACATGGAAAGCCGCTCCACCGGAATATTCCATACTTTTTCATTGTAGGGAAACAAATACCGTGAGCAAATTCCTTCTCCAAACGTTTTTAAAAACCATTCTTTCATGTTAGCGGGATTGGTATATTTTTCTTTGTAAGGATTAAATAGAAAATGACGAATACAATCATAGTTATCGTCGAGTGCAAGCGATTTTAAGTCATTTTCAAACGGATAATTAATCATGCGGTTCTTATAGGAAATTTTATTGTTGCGTCGACAGCATGCAACATTATCACCCAAAGTAGCCAAGATAAAATCGAGAATAGCCTTGTCACGGGAAAAAAGGATGTGAGGCCCGTAATCAAAAGTAAACCCATTAATAACAAAGGAAGAAGCATGGCCACCTACATGAGATTTGCTTTCCAGTACCTCCGGTTTGTTATTTAAAAAAAGACTGACCGCCAAACCTGAAGGACCTGCACCAATCACTGCAAGACGAGAAGGTGAATTTGCCGTATGCTTATTGTTCATTAATAACCTGCTTTGTCATGAACTACAAAGTTTTAATTGATATCATTATATTTTGTCAGGTGCAAATTGCCATTAACACGCTAATGCCAGAGGAGCCGCTATGAGTTTGCCCGTTGTTATTTTAGCAGGAGGGTTAGCAACACGATTATATCCCCTGACTCGACAAATCCCCAAGTCTCTTGTAAAGGTAGCGGGAGACTATTTCATCGCTCACCAGCTTCGTTATCTTGGACAACAGGGAATATCTCAGGTAGTGCTTTGTCTGGGTCACCTCGGTGAACAAATTGAATCCATTATTGGCAACGGCTCTGCCTATGATTTAACAGTACGCTATTCTTGGGATGGGCCTCACCTGCGAGGCACTGGCGGCGCTTTAAAACAAGCACTCCCTTTGCTTGGCGATGCTTTTTTTGTGCTCTATGGTGATTCTTATCTTCCTATTGATTTTTCAGCCGTGGAAAAAATTTTTCATGCAAACAGCAAACAGGCATTAATGACTGTTTTTAAAAATAAAAATCAATGGGATAAGAGTAATGTACGTCTGGATAAAAATCTTGTTATTGAATATAACAAACATCAACCAGGACATGACTTGGAATACATTGATTATGGATTAAGTATCCTGTCAGCCTCTGCTGTAAGGAATTATCCCGGTGAATCGTTTGATTTAGCCAGTCTGTATCAGGATTTGTCCTTTCGCAATGAATTAACAGGTTATGAAGTATTTGAACGGTTCTATGAAATTGGTTCTTTTGAAGGGCTAAATGAACTAAAAAACAAATTCAATTAGCGTCTTCACATTCGCTCCAGGAATAAAAGTCAAGACGACTTCTTTTCATTTTTCTATAAAATGTGTGTGGGCAATCTTGTACCTGGCACGTTTAAATTTTTGATACTCCTGTAAGGCACGAGGCTGGTCATTGATTAGTTATTCGTTCTTTTTTTAGACCAATAACCTATCCAAAATTAACTTGATCGCCCCCTGTTTTTGCAACAGTATCCTGTTCAAGATTCAATGATATTTCTTTGTATTTACTGCCGGGTGAAAATAAACTCATTTGAGTTACACTTGCTATTGTTTGTGAAAGGCTTGAGGTATGAGCAGATAAATCTCTAATAATCTTTTGTGCAATCAGTTTTTCATAGAGATCAGGGCTATTTTTTTGTATGTAACTCTGTAATAAGTTGTGCTCTTGTAATAATTGTTTTATTCCTTTATGAGTGCGGCCGGTTAATAATGTCATTGTTTTAATATTTTCTTTTGATGCATTTTTTAAGATATCAAAATCTTTGGGGAATAAATCGTCTAACTGATCCAGTTTATCCTGTTCCAAATCGACTAGTACAATATTTTCTCGACCGTCAAAATAAAATAGTTCTTTTTGAAATAAAATATATCCCGATTTATTTGGTAACAATCGTTGTATATCATCAATCAACATGTATTGCGGATTTTTATCTATTCTAATTATTCCGCACTTTCCTTTATCTAACATTAATCCATATTGAGCAACTTCTTTTGACAATTCGAGCACTATATTTTTCTTATCCGAAGATGATTGTGGCTCATTAGACGACACTTCAAATGAATTTAAAATAGATCCTAATAATGTTTGAGGAAACAATAATTGCCAAAGCATAATCTGTTTTAATTCATTATCTTTTATAGTTGAAACCAAATTTATCAGGCGTTCTCTTAGTTGTTTTTTTTCAGGGGTAGTATATTGTATATGATTTATAGAAAAAGAATTGTTTTTCCATATTTGTTCGTTAATTAAAACACGTAAAAAATCTTCGCGAAAACGATACGTAATAGTATCTGGATGAGCTTTTTCTAATAAACTGAAACATACATTTCTGGCAAGTTTATACTTACCCAGATAGTTTGCAGCAATAGCTAAAACTGTCATGTCTTCCAAATTTTTTTCTGGCTTGTCAGATAATTCATTAAAAGCATTATTCAAGCCCATTTCTTGAACCAGATAGAATATTGATTCTTCTATAGGTAATGCATCAGGGTTTTCCATCTCACTAATATAAGCACTATATTTACAAGTTTTTTCCATATTAATCAAAAGATAAGTACATAAAGATAAATATCGGGTTGTATCTTCACGACACCATTTTTGAGATAAATGTTTCCAATATTCCTCTGAGTCTGGTTTATTTTTAAAGTATGTATTTTGTCGCATACAAAACTGAATAACCGGATTTTTAAGAGTCAATTCATAGGACCTCTCGCATAACTCTGACATACGAAAAAACTCAATCATACACTTGTTGACCTTCCTATATTCTTTTTGTTGTATATAAAGCAAGGCAAGATTGTAATAAGTGATCTTATTCTCGGGGTTCAATTCACAGGATTTTTCGAAAACGTTTATGGCTTGTGGAATTTCATTAGCTGCACAATAAGCTTCTCCTAAATTATTGTAGCCAATGGCATGATCGGGATTTAATGCAATATCATTTTTGTAAGCTTCAATAGCTTCCTGGAAATTATTTTGGGCGAAGCAGATATTACCACGGTAAAAATGAGCGCAACGATGAGCAGGATTTAATTTGATAGCTTCTTCGTAAGCTGCATTAGCTTTTTTCGTCTCATTTAGAGCAGAGTATATTTCGGCCAGGTAATAATGAGCATCAGCTTCACGAAGGTTAGTATGACGTGTGCCGGAAAAAAGATCAGGAAATATGAAATCGTAAGAATGGTTACTAATAGAAGCTATGGTGGCTCTCGTAAAACATTCAATAGCGAGCGAAAATTTCTTTTGAGCAGAGTAGGCAATTCCAAGATTTAAAAAAGCCTTGTCGTAACCCCATACAAAAAAGAAATCAAGGCATTTTTCAAAAGCCTCTATGGCTTCTGGTATCTTTTTTTGAGCATAATAAGCCTCACCCAATTTATTATAGGCTGCAGCTCGTCCGCTCGCTGTTTTAGGATGTAATTCAATACCTTTTTCGTAGGCAATACACGCTTCGAGAAATAATTGTTGAGCATAATAAGTTTCACCTAAGCGATAATAGGCATCCCCGTTTTTTGGATCGCTTTCGATAGCATTTTGATTGTCTTTAATTATTTTCTGAAATTTTTCCTGGCTGGAAGAAGCAACAGCTTCATAGAGATCTTGATAAAATTGACTATTCATTTAAATATTTCTCTTTATTAGGGCGCGTGAAGAAGAGCGCTGTATTATAATTAACCATCTTGATTGCGACGAGAGCTACAAGAGAATGCTTGCTAATTGGTAATACCTAATTTGTGCTAATATCATACCATTTAAATTTTGAATTTTTCTGCAAATAAAGATAAAACTTACAACTTACTCCTTCAATCAGGGATAAAAATTACAAAAGGAGGGCGTATTTGTGAATTTCATTGTCTTTTTTTCCTCAGCTGTAGGCACTGTAATTGGAGGAGCGGGATTTTTTAGCGCTTCAGTTAAGCTAATAAATTTATACCCTTTTCTTTTGTACATTTCCAAAACATCTTCCAAGACATAACTATTAAAAAGATTGGCATGAAGTAATAATATTTGTCGAGTCCCTTGCCCTTCTTCTACCGCTCTTTTTTCCGCCTGTAACGTTTGTTGCCAAATATGATTTAAATAAAATAATTTAAGAGCGCTAACAGACGTTTCTCTTAAAGGAATCGGGATTTTATACAGGAAGGCATTAAAATCATAATCCCTGCTATCAATCGTTACAGGGGCAACAATGTAATGATGGGCATTCAGATAAGCACAGACTTTTTGATTGGTAGCAACATCACCCTCAGCAAGATAAGGATAACGAAAATATTTAGGTTCAGTAAGGATTGGCGCAAGGATTTTATCAGCACGATCTATATCAGCAATGTATTCATTGGCATTCGTTTGATTTAAATTATAGTGGGAATAAGTATGATTACCGAGCAGAAACCCTGCCTGGCGAAATTGTTCAAGAAACGCCCATTGTCCTTGTTCTATTGCCCCAGCTATCACAAAGCCTGTGACTGGAACCTGATATTTTGTAAACGCCTGTACGATGTTATTAAAACGCTTTCTGGCTAATAATTGATTCTCCGGAGTATTCATTTTTGAGGCAACAAGCGGCAAATCATCAAGAGTAATGGCAATTTCACGTACTTGGGCAAAACACCAGGAAGAAAACAGAATGGCGGAAAGAGCTAACAATTTAATCATCGATAATCCATTATCCATCCACTTGCTATTATTTATCTAAGTGTATCATAAAAAAATAATTATGCTCATAAATTATGCAATAACAGGATAAGTTACTTTTGTGCGGACATCAATGCCGCCAAAAACATATTAGCGCCAGGCATTCTTTACAAACAAAAACTCATACACCCAGTAGCACACTCCTTTAGCCAAAATAATTGAGCGGTGATTGTTTTATGAAGGCAGAGGTAATTCCCCTCAAAATGAGGGGATCACTATTGAGGGGATCACTATAGTGCGATCCCCGTTCATACTTTATCATTATAAACAATAGAAAAGGGGCTATTGGATTGATTTAACTGCTCATAAGCTCGTTTAGCCGGCAGATAATGAGGAAACTGATTCATCAACCGGTTCAAAATTCTACGAGATAAATCTTCATCTCCACGATTCCACTCATTTAACGCATCAAAATACATGAGTGCGGCAGGTTGGCCAGCCAGAACAGGAAGTTGTTTAATAGCCACCGGTTCAATAAAACTCACTCGTTCCTGTTGTTGAGCATCTAACCATTGCAACATTTTACGTGCCTGCAGATTGCCATTCACGCTGGCTTGTTGCAACAGCCGTTTACCTTCACCCGATTTATGTCCACCCGTTGCATCACTATTAAATTGAATTAACGCCAGCTGATACTGAGCATAGGCGTTGTTATTGGCAGCCAACTCCGTATACAATCGCGTTGTTTCCTGATTATCCTGCTTTACTCCCAATCCATATTGATACATACGTGCCAGAGCAAGCTTCGCTTTTTCATTTCCTTTATCCGCAGCTTGAGAGTAATAGTTAATTGCGCTCGACAAATCAAGTGGGGTCGCGACCCCTGTCTCTGACAATAAACCTAACTGATATAAAGCATCACCGTCACCCAAAGACGCTGCTTTTCTATACAACTCCAAAGCGTGTTGTTCATTTCGCTGAGTACCAAATCCATTGAAATAGAGGTCTGCCAATTGGGTCATCGCTTTACTATAACCTTGATTGGCGGCTTTGGTGTAAAGCTGCATTGCTTTATCATAATTGACGGGAACCCCTTTTCCGTTATCATAAATAAGCGCCAGATCAAACTCGGCCACTTCATCATTTTTTGCCACAGCTAATTGATAACTTTCAATGGCCTTTAAGTAATTATCTTCTACAGTATCATAGATAAAACCCAAAGCGACTGCTGCTTTTGGATAAACGGATTCGGCCGCCGCATACCATTTTTTAGCTTCGTTATAATCAGGTTGTTTGCCAATTCGACCAAGCTGATAAAGCTGACCCAGCAAGTATTGGGCAACGGGTTGTCCCTGTTCCGCTGCCAGACTATACCATTTTGCAGCCGATTCCCTGTTCAGTTGTCCTCCCAGACCCGTATCATAAAGGTAAGCAAGTTTTAACTGCGCGTTTTTATCCCCTTTGTCAGCAAAATACTGATAAATATCACGAGCCTGCTGCATCTTTTCCGGATCATTGGCCTGCGCCAGATAGTAATCAGCAAGCAGCAAACCAGCATTGCTGTTCCCCAAGGCACGTGCTTTATTCAATTCAGGCAGAAAATCTTCGCCGTTTTGCTGTTTCAGTATTGCCAGATTAAGATCAGCATACGAAAAATCAGCATCAGCCGCCTGTTGTAAGAGGGCTCGCCCTTTTGCGACATCCTTGCTGAGTCCTGTGCCCTGACTATAATAAGTACCAAGAATAAAGGCATTAACCGGATTCATAGGCGCTTGCTGATACCAATACAAGGCTTCCACCTGATTCACCGGTGTGGCAATACCTCGCTCAAACATCATACCAAGCAACAATGCAGCTTCACCATTCCCCGATTTTGCCTGCTGTTTCGCCACAGCAAACGCGTCTTTTTGTTTTTCAGGGTCGTTATCCATGGCATTATAAAAAGCTAATGGTAATTGGGCTTCTGCAACACCTTGTTTAACAGCACCTTGATAAAGGCGTCTAATCAAATTGGCTCGGTTTTGTTTAGCCATCACACTTAAACCAGCCTGCTTTTGCCTGACCAGATAATCTGCCAGGCGATATTCGGCAGGACCGTAACCATTCGATGACGCCAGATAATACATTGCCATTGCCCGCTGATTATCGGGTTGAATCACTACAGCACCAGTCGCATCGGTGTATCCTTTATCGTAAATATTGGCCAGGACATATTGTGCATAAGCATTTCCTTTAAATGCAGCATCCGTTAACCAATTCATCCCTTGTTGATAATCAGGATTAGTTTGATTTTCCAGATAAAGGATTCCCAGATTATATTCGGCACGAATATCTTGTTGCGCGGCAGCCAATTGATAATAAATAGCCGCTTGCTGCGAGTTTTTAGCGACAATAACGCCATATTGATAAAGTTGCCCCAGCTCAAATTGCGCAGCCGAATCCCCCAAAATTGCCTGACCATATAATTGACTGAGGATGGCTTGATAATTGGCCTGGTTTTTCCAATCACCGCTCTTTTCCTCCACATAATTAAAAGTCTTTGAAGTTGCCTTTTCCGGATAAGGTTTACCCTCATCAGTCATCGACACTCTGGGTTTATGGCGCATCACCAACGATTCATTTTGTTGTAATGCTTCAATTTGTTTATCGAGGTGATAACGTGGAAAAGTCCATTTGGCCGCGTGACCGGCATTCAACATAGGCGCAATCAAATCAAAATAATCATTGATAGCAATTTCATTGGGTTGCATCATTTTAAATTGTGGCTGGTAAAGTTCTGCCCGCGTTACCATTTCCATCTGAGGAGCTTGATTATAATTATTTTCTTTTAACGCCAGAGGGTTCTGCCACGCACTATAAATACCCCCCAATTTATAAGTATCCGTGGTAAAATTATCCGTCTTATCATTACTTAACCAACGCGCGGCCTGTATTTCTGCAGGCAACTGAGATTCCTTTTGAACGGCAGTTTCCTTGGCTTTTTGCAACCATTGATCAGCCAGTTGTTGGTTAACGGCAACTCCTTTTCCTTCTTTATACATAAGAGCCAAAGCCTGTTGCGCTTCTTTTGATCCTTTTTGAGCCGCTTGAAGCATCCACATAAACGCTGTCTTTGGATTATAATATTTTGATTTGGAATCCAGATACTCATGAGCAAGCGTCAGTTCCGCTCGTGTATCCTGTTCAGTGACCGCTTTAGTTAACCAACCTATGCCTGTTTCCCATTGATCTTGTTTGATTGCCAGCTCTCCGAGAGCAATCATCGCGGCTGATGAATTCTGAGCGGCTGCCTTGGATAATAGCTCAACAGCCTTGGGAATATCTTTGCCCACTACCGTACCAGTGGCATACATCTGACCTAACCGTGCCTGTGCCTTTACATCGCCCTGGACAGCCGCTTTAGATAACCAAACCGCCCCCAGTTTTTTATTACGCTGATCACGACTCTCCAAAAAATAACTTCCCAATGTATATTGGGCAAGCGCGTTACCACTCTTGGCAGCATCCACATAGTATTTTCTGGCTATATCGGGATTTTTTTTAGTCCCCAGACCAAACATATAAGCGGCGGCACAATACATTTGGGCTTGTAAATCACCCGCCGATGCTGCTTTTTTAAACCAATATAATGCTTTTTCAGGGTCTTTTTCTGCGAGGAGGTTATAACGAGCCAGCAATTGTTGAGCCGGCAACACGCCCTTTTCAGCCGCCCGCTCGAAATATCGCAACGCCATCGTATTATTTTTTAATTGCCCATAACCATATAAACGCATCCGCCCTAAATAATAATCAGCTACCGGATCATCTGACTGACTGATAAGTGTTTTTGCAGCCAAAGCATAATCACCTTGGCGATAAGCATCCAAACCGTTAACAGCATACGCAATTTGGCTGCCTGTCGCTGCAATCAGACAAAACCAGGGCACGAATGATTTCATGGTAATTCCCCTCTTAATTGGTTTACCGCGCACACTTTTCCAGATCTATTGACCAGGAATAATGCCATAACGAACTACGGCACTTACCGCACCATTTCTGCTGTTACTATTTACTAACCAGTAATTTCCCCGATTATTCAGACCATAACGGACATTAGTATATTCACAAATTCTTAAGCTTGTTGAACAATCCACCATTTGTCCATAAGCTGATTTGCCATCCGGAATAGTACAGGCAAATTTAACGCGTTTTTCATTAGTAGATAATACAGCCCATTCACCCGCCCCAATTGAATGATTCAAATAAGTACTGCGCGAGCTTTCTTCATTACGCATTTGATAAAGCGTTATCGGTTGGTTTAGCCCATTATACATAAGGTATAATGATTGATTGTCATTCTTGTCACCCGGAAATAAGTGAAGTGTCTTTAACTTAAATTGATACCCTTTATCATGACACCCTGTGGGTGGCCTGTTATCGTCTTTTTCAGGCGCAGCATTGACTCCGCCTGCAACCAGAAACAGAAGAACGCCTTGTATACTTGCTATTATTGTTTTCATTGTTGGTTCTCACTGATCATGACCGGACGGACTATCACTTTGGTTCCCATGTAATGATTATTTTCGCTCGACAGCTCCACAAAATGGTGATTTAACCACTCGGCATCTTGCGTAAACATACGCACGCAACCATGACTGGCTCGATATCCGGGCATGTCTTGAGAGCCATGTAAAGCAAATCCTTTATGAAAATACATGCAATAGGGCATTTTTGCGCCACCTTTACCTACCGGATAAACATTAGAACGGCAACGCTCATTTTCTTTACTGAAAAAACGGAATATACCTGTCATAGTGCGGCAGGAGTGACTACTGTCTGAACATTTATCTCTACCAGAAGAGATAGGCCCCCATTTTACCAATTGACCGTTACTATCATAAGCTCCCCAGGCAAGCTTATCCTGATCAACAATCACTTGTTTCTCACCTTCAGAATGAATTCGTAAGGGAAAGGGAGAAAAATCAAAAATGGTTTTCTGTGCCAGATTACGAGGGACAACAATGACTTTGCCTGCCCATAAATAATTGTAGGAACGATTGAGGCGCTGCACCAAATCACGCTGTTGCTCGTCCGGAAACAATTTTTCCCAGGTTTGGCCAGATCCAATTTTAATACATTCATATTCCGGATAAGCACAAAGTGCCGTGCCATAATAATTTGCTGCATTGATGGGTAAGGTTGATATCATCAGTGCAATCACTAATATTATTTTTTTCATCTTGTGATTCCCCCCATTCAATTACCATTGCTAATGCAAGAAGCATGCTAAATTGTCACGTTTTATTTAAATAGTGTTCTCTTGTAAATCATCATGACAAAATTATAGGAACTCAAAACTTATTTCGGTAGTTCGTCTAAAAAGTTTAGGGTCTGAACAAAATTTAAATGAACCTGGCTTGATAGCTTGCTGGAAATAGATGTTTTAAAGTCAATTTATAAAAATAAGGTCTTAGTTGACTAAAAAATATACATAAACTACAATTTCATTAGCAATCATTGAATACGAGCAAAAAATGCCTAAAACACCTCCGCATGAATCTCGCCTACCGGATAAAAAAAAAGTGACTTCAAAACTGAAAACGCCGACCACAAAAACATCTTTGCAAGGAGTTCGTACGCCCGAGCAAGAAACCAGAATTCCAATTTCTAAAAAACAGGCAAGCAGCGCCACTAAACCTGTAGCTTCTTCAAGTACTAAATCCAATAAAAAAAAGACAATTAGCACTCCATCACAATCCAATAAGAGCAAAAAAACTGAATCTCAACCAAGCTCTTCATTGGCTTCAGAAGAGCCGAGTCCACTTAATCCATTAGAAATTCCTGAAATAGCCACAAAAATCGCGGAATATGTAACCGATAAAACGGGGGATACAGAACAGATTAATCGGAGAGCGTTAACGAGAACCTCTCAATTTTTTTATCAAATTGTCCAACCTTCTTCTTTAATCTTTAATCTATTACTGGCTACTTCTCATGGTAACGAAAGAAAAGTTAAAAACTTCTTTGAAAAATCACCTGCCAATATTTTTTATTTAACTGGCAAAAATAATATAGAGGATTATTCAGGTAGGAAATTTCAACGAATTTCTGCGTTTCAATATGCTCTCTGGGCTTTGGATTGGCGTATGTGGACCATGATGTTGAAGGCTGTTGATAACGCTGAAGCAAATGCCATCACTCAGGATGAGCTGGATTCAATGCCTGCCCACAAAAGAAGAGGTAATCTGATTACTAAAGAAGAGATAGCAACGCTCCGAGCAACGCTTTTGGAACAATATCAGGAAGTTGTTAACAAGGGTCTGAATTACACCATTGAACAAAAACAGGTAAAAGGAGAAACCCATTTTGACCTCAAAGGCCCTGAATTTTGCCTCATGCCACCAGAGCAATCCTTCAAACCCGAAAAAGGCAAAATCTATACCGCCATTAAAAATGGTTCATTGTATTATACAATGATTAATCTGGTCGGTGAACAAATCACCGATAGTATTCCTTTAAATCAGCTATCCTTTTCTCTTGAAGACCTGGAAACTATTGATTCCTTAAAACCATTCATCCCTCAGATCTTAAAAACCACAAGTGAGCGTGGTCACACTCATCCCCAGGCACTGATTAGTGCGCTTTTATTTTATGAGGGATTCGATGATGACGAGTTTCGCATAAGACAAGAGGAAATGGATAAACACTGGTGTCATAACATTGGAACAGCTCAGAGACTTCTCCCTGCCAATATTGCACAAGAATATGTCTGTTTTGCAAATAACGATGATGATTCAGAAGGCAACGATCAACTTTTTGATGTCCATAATCCAACGCTTAATCGCCGAATTATTAGTAATGACTATCAGTCAGAAACCTGTTGGTTTCCTCTTTCAAAAAATTACTCTACTATTGGTATATTAGGCTCTGATATTGCTTACGTAGCCTATCATGATTCATTTTTGTCTGAACGAACTGCCTCAAAAAACAACATTATAACAATGACAAATATAATGCAGCCTCTCTCCAAAACAAGAATTGAAGATAGATCCATGCTTCTTGAAACACTTTTAACGTCTTTGAAAAATCAGGAGGAGAATAAGGGTCCGAAGATTTGATAATTTTCACAAAATATTATTTAAAATCAATAAGTTAATTATTTATACGTACCGCGGCTTGTTCGCGTTACCCAGAGATTGGGCCACGAAACCAGCCTCTCCATGGATGCCACGGCACGTGGGGATTTGCAAGTGTCAAGGAAAACTTAAGGTTAATTAAATGATAATGCGTCTGGTACACGCAGTGGCTTGCTCGTTTGAGGGGCATACACAATAGTCTGGCCCCCTTGGTTGCATTCTGCCCCTTCATGCATTTAATCAGACTTGTATTACCCGTTACAAGGGCGCACTTGTCTCCTGTATTTTGCTTTCAGAATAGTCATAATACATGGGTGTTTACACCACCAGTAAAAACCTCGTTTTCGTGGTGGTTTAATTGTTCGATAAAATTAGTACACTCAATGAAAATGCTTAAATATACGTACAGCCAGTTCACTGTTTATGCCGTTCACTTTTACTATTTCTTCAAGAGGAGCTTTAGCCAGTTCACGTAACCCGCCGAAACGACGTAATAGGGCCTGTCGCCTTTTGGGACCAACGCCTTCAATGGTTTCAAGCGAAGAATCCAAACCCTGGCGTTGACGTTTTTTTCGATGGCTGGTAATGGCAAAACGGTGCGCTTCATCGCGAATATGTTGCAATAAATGCAAGGCGGGCGAATCAGAAGGTAAACTTATTTCTTTTTCTTCCTGAGTTAAAATTAATCGCTCCCAACCGGCTTTACGATCCGGCCCCTTGGCAATACCTAATAGCATGACTCCCTCAATGTTTAAACCGGACAAAACACGCTCAGCGACAGCGACCTGGCCTTTACCACCATCGATAATAAGAATATCAGGCAAACGCTGCTCCTCTTTTAAACGCTTGAAACGACGGGTTATCGCTTGTTCCATCGCGGCATAGTCATCACCCGGATTGATCCCTGCAATATTAAAACGACGATAATCGCTTTTACGCGGCCCTTCCGCATCAAAAACAACACAGGACGCCACCGTTGCATCACCTTGAGTATGACTGATATCAAAACATTCCATACGCCTGATTGTTGCCTGTGGTTGCAACAATGCCTCCAGAGCGTGATATCTCATTTTCATTGTCGCTGAAGAAGCAATATAATCTGCAACCGATAAACGTAAATTATTAAAGGCAAAATCCAACCAGCGAGCTTTCACCCCTCGTGGTCGAATTTGAATTTGACAACTTTTACCCCGCAATTCGCTCAACATAGTCTGGAGACTTGCCAAATCAGCAACCGTTTCGTGCGTAATAATCAACGGCGGGATCCGTTCCGGCGTATCAATATAGTAAAAGGCTATGAATGCTTCAAAGACTTGTTGCCATAATGTGCTTTCATCACTATTTTCTTCGGTAAAACTATATTGTGGCACCGATGGGAAAAAGCACTGATTAGCCAATACATGACCCTCACGCACTGTAACATACTGAATACAGGCAAAACCCGGCCGCGCATCAATAGCCAGAACATCCGCATCACCCCGCAGTTGAATCACCCCTTGCTGCTCTTGAACCAGACGCAAACTTTTTATCTGATCCCGCAGCAAGGCCGCTTCTTCAAAGGCCAGTTTCTGAACAGCCTGTTCCATCCGTTTAGCTAATTCATCAAGAATAAGCTGCGATTTTCCTTGCAAAAAACGCCTTGCGTCATTGACGGATTGTTGGTAATTTTCAGGAGAAATATAACCCACACAAGGGGCCGTACAACGCTTAATTTGATATTGCAAACAGGGGCGGGAACGCGAACTGAAATAATTATCATTGCAATTGCGGATTTTAAACACTTTTTGAATCGTTCCCAAGGTTTCCCGAACAGCGGCTACACTGGGGTAAGGCCCATAAAACTCTCCTTTTTTTGGCTTTTTCTTGGAACGATATAATTCCATACGGGGAAAGGGGTGTTCAGCACTGACATGAATATAAGGATAAGATTTGTCATCACGCAAAAGTACATTGTACTTGGGTCGTAATGATTTAATAAGACTACTTTCCAGTAACAGCGCCTCCGTTTCGCTACGTGTTATGCTGACCTCAACAGTAACAACCTGACTAACCAGAGAACGTGTTTTTGCACCAACATTCTGCTTGCTAAAATAACTGCTTACTCTTTTCCTTAAATTTGCAGCTTTACCGACGTAGAGTACCGCACCACTATTATCCAGCATGCGATAAACACCAGGTTCAGTAGTAAGATTAGCTATCAGATTTAAATCAATGGATACTCTCTTGTCATTCATGCGGCAATACCTGACACTACAACATAATTAACGTTTCGGACAATAACGAAGGCGTTATAAGGCGTACAAAGCCCTACGTGCCACACTTGTCCGCAGCACGCAGGCATCCTAAGAATCCCGCAATAAACACGCTCTTTTAATTATAGACTGCGGTATTTATGACTGCTCATGCAAACCGTCATTAGGTTTTTCAATGACACGATGTTTCATTGCCAAAAAGGTAAGTTCCACATCGTTTTTTATCCCCAATTTATCAAACATTCGATAACGATAACCATTAATCGTTTTAGAGCTTAAGAACAAACGGTCTGCAATATCCTGCACAGTCAGACCGCTGGTAATCATTAACATGACTTGCATTTCACGCTCGGATAATGAATCAAAAGGTGAGTCCTGAACTGCTTCAAGGCTATTAATTGCCATTTTTTGGGCAATTTCAGCACTTAAATATTTTTCACCTTTAGCCACCTTACGAATAGCAGCAGCCATTTCTTCCGCACCGGATTCTTTTGTAAGATAACCCATTGCACCCAATTGCAAGATGCGGGTAGGTAAAGGCTCGGCAGACATTGCAGTCACAGCAATCACTTTGATCTGAGGATGCGATTTTTTAAGTCGGCGGGTGACTTCCCAACCATCAATACCAGGCATCTTCATATCAAGCAAAACGACATCTGGTTTATGTAACTTGACTAAAGTTAATGCCTGCTCACCACTCTCGGCATCGGCAACAACATTCATGTCAGTCAAGTCATCTAATAATCGTCGAATACCCATTCGTACGAGGGCATGGTCATCAACAATTAGAACTTTTATCACGGTGCTCCTGGACTATATGGCCAATGAACAGAAAACGTACATCGATATTATCAAGACTCAATAAGCATTACAATCAATGCATAGGCTAACATGCTAAAATATGTATATTTGGATTATTTTTATCAACTGGAAAAAGAGGAGGATATTCACCCAGCTCTCTGGCACGTTGAATAAAATGCTCAATATCCGACTCAACAAAGTCATAAAGAGCCTGATAATCATCAATGACAAAATAAACAGGCTGTAACCTATCTATCCGATAAGGCATACGAAAAGCCACCACCGGATCAAAAAGTACACGCATAGCGACATCGCTCTCAACACTATAAGCCGTTTCACTAATAGACGACAAAATGCCACCGCCATAGGCACGTAAGCCCTGAACAGTTTGGATTAATCCAAACTCAACGGTGTACCAGAAAAGACGTTGTAATAAAGGCCATTCTTTTTCCGGAAAACTTAATACTTTACAGGCGTAGTGATGAACAAAATCGGCATATACCCGATTTGTCAACATAGGACAGTGCCCAAAAAGTTCATGAAAAATATCGGGTTCTTTCACATAATCAATTTCTTCTTCAGAGCGAATAAAAGTCGCTGCCGGAAACTGTCTTTGAGCCAGCAATTCAAAGAATTCCCGTGCTGAAATAAGTGCTGCAACAGGGGCAACTCGCCACCCTGTCAACTTCTCCAGACGCTGACCAAGTTCTGGTAGCTGAGGAATGCGTTCAGCAGATAAACCCAGACTTTTTAAACCCTGTAAAAATTCATCACAAGCCCTTCCTGGTACAAGTTTCATCTGGCGCTTATAAAGTAATTGCCAAATACGATGCTCTTCATCGGAATAAGTAATCATTCCCTGCTCATCAGGCTGATGAGAAATATAACGGCTAACAAATTCCATAAAAACTCCTGACAATCACCTATGAATGGAAAAAACTCAAATACCGCATCACAGACACCTCTACCCCGCTTCCACCAGAATCTTGCAAATCTTATCTTCAAGCGCTTTATATTTACTTGCCGGATCTGTAAATCCATTAATCATAATAGAAAAAATCAAAGTTCTCTTTTTTCTGGTTTCCAAATAACCTGATAAGGAAGTTACGGCCGTTTCGGAACCTGTTTTTGCCCATATTTTTCCCTGAGTCAGAGGATCTTTCATCCTCTCTTTAAGTGTACCATCTACTCCTGCCACTGCCAGAGACGATATAAAATCAGAAGCATCCGGTAATAAGAAAATGTTCTGTAATAAGATAACGATTTGTTGTGGGGTTAAAAAATTATAGCGCGAACCGCCTGATCCATCGATAAACGTTGTTTTGGGAAAGTTAATTTGAATTGTTTCGGCAAGAATATCACGTACCGCCTTACTGCCCTTTTTAAAACTTCCAGGTACCCCTGCATGCATTGCCCCCATTGTTTTAAATAAAGCATCAGCGATAGTATTGTCTGACTTTTTCAGCATGGTTGAAACAAGGACTTTTAAAGGAGGCGAACTTTGTGTTGCAAACGGTTTGAAAGAAATGGCCAATTTTTGAAAACTTATTTTTCCATCCGTTACAATGTTATTTTTCTTCAGCAAATAATTGAGCACAAGCCGTATATTATCACGTGGATTACGAACTGCCATTTCAATAGTTTGTGCAGCAGCCTTTAATTGAATACACCCACTGAGAGTATAGGTATCCGGAGCACTTCGTTTAACCATAATCACACAATTTTTTGCGCCCGCAGGACGGGTCACTACCTGATTGATAAAGCGCATTGATTGAGGATAAGGAGGTAATTTAAGCAGAGCGGGTTGATTCACCTCATTGGCTGGCCCAACTGTGGCACTGACACAATTGTGTTCAATTGTGGAGGCACTTATTGGTGAACTCCAACAAAAATCCTGATCTTCCCACGCCGTACCCGGACTCATCACCATCTCATCAAACGCTAAATCATCGACAATAATTTTACCTGTAATTGTCTGAATTCCTGCTTGTGAAAGAGAATTAATCAGTTTATCAAGTTGGGTAAATGTCAAACTGGGATCGCCAGTAAATTGAATATAAAGATCATCATTCAGATTATTCCTGTCGATTTTCTCAGGATTGAGATAGAGCCGGGTTTGATAACTGAAATCCGGGCCTAAATCATGCAAGGCAGCAAACGCCGTAAATAATTTCTGGTTGCTCGCCGGGGTAAAATAACGATCACTATCTTTCTGGTAAAGAATTTCTCCTGTTTTGGCATCCTGTACCAAAATACCGATATTAATATTTTCACCAAAATCATGTAAAAGACTGTCTATTTTTTGACTGAGCGAAGTGAATTCGACTGGTTGGCTGGCCAAGCCTGTTGATAAAAGAAAGGAGACGAATAAACTAAAAACTAAAAAATAATTTTTTTTCATATTCATGCTTCCGTTAAATAGCTGTCACCCGATACGTAAGGGTATCCCTCTTCAAGCATGCGCCCTGAACGAATACATTTCAAGCGCGTTGGACTTTGATTTGCGAAACAGGGATTAATATTTCTGTACCATCCTTTCCTGAACGGCGTTTTTCACCTTTCCATGCGTGACCATAGACTACTTCATAAGTCAGTGGATATTTACCCTCCGCCGTACATAAAGTCCGGTAGGCTGATTCGAACGCTTGCCAGGCCAGTCGGGTTGTTAAACCCTTGTTGCGTGCCTGATTAATGTTACGCACACCTTGTGCCTTTAGACTTTGTACCAAATGCCTGAGGTCAGGATAATGTGCTGTTAATACTTCCATATCCACAACCGGGTCCTGAAAATGCTCGGCTAATAAAAAATCGCCTATATCGTGCATATCATTAAATTCATTCGCGTGGGCATAATCATCAACAGTCTGCCATGTCTGTTTTAATTCTTTGAACGTATCAGGACCTAACGTAGAAAACATTAAACAGGCATTAGCATTCATCACTCGATTTAATTCACCAAACAGAGAGGAAAAAGATGATGACCAATGAATAACCTGATTCGCAAAAATCAAATCAAATAGACTATCGGCAAAAGGCAAGCTTGTCATATCCCCGTTAATCAAAGGCCATTTACGCCGCCAACCTTGCTTTTTCCTGGCCTCTATTAACATGGCATGGGCCAAATCCAGACCAATGACACTGGCCTTAGGATATAGATTTTTTAACATTTGAGTAAAAAAGCCTGTGCCACAACCTAAATCAAGCACATAACGGGGAGCAATTTTTAAATAATGCAGCCGCTCGAACAGGCGCATCCCAATTTCTTTCTGCACTTTGGCGGCCTGCTCATAACCTTGAGCGCATTTGTTAAAGCTATTGCAAATTTCGTTTTTCAGCGTCATCATGAAAGAGGTTTATCTATTAGGAATCCAACGCTCGTGCGCTATAAAAAAGCCAGTATAACACAGAGATTGCATTTACCTTCAACCTGTGTACTTTGTCAGCAATATCATCGAGGATCTTTGGCAGTTTGTCAGCTTTGTATCGGCCTGTTTAAACAGCTCGGTCCTGCTTGCCATTATTGTGCATTGCCTTTACCTGATGCGGAATTTTTGATCTGTGGTCTTTGTGCAAAAGAGAGACCTGTATTCGACAGTGTCCTGACTGCTTATGCTTTTGAAGAACCTTTAAGAACCCTATTGCATAATTTCAAGTATCAAGGAGCGCTTTATTTGCGGTCGTTTTTAATTCAATTAATGCTGGATGCCCTGCCTCTTTTAACCACCTCGGCTCAATGCCTTATTCCTGTTCCTCTACATGCCAAACGCCTCCAGCAAAGAGGATTTAATCAGGCCGCTGAACTTGCCAGACTATTGGCAAAAAAATTAAAACTGCCTTGCGATTTCAAGCTGTGCAAAAAAATTATTCATACAGCACCACAAGCCAGCCTGGACAGTAAACAGCGCCAACAAAATTTACATCAGGCGTTTCAAAGTAAAACCACCTCGTATCAACACGTTATTTTAGTGGATGATTTATTAACTACAGGCAGCACGGCTAACGAATTAGCACGGGTTTTAAAACGACAAGGCGTTTCTCGTGTTGATCTCTGGTGCTGCGCAAGAACCGTGTAGGACCTAAGACATATAACGCTGTACATCATTGAGCAAAAGCTGAATAAATAACACGGAAAAACCAATGACAGTCAAACGATACAACAAGACCTCGAGCGCAACGGAGAAAGGACGCCCACGCCATTTTTCTATCAGCGCATAAACAATTGATCCCCCATCAAGACCTGGAATAGGGAATAAATTAATCAACCCTACCGCAAGGCTTAAACTGGCAATAAAATATAAAAATACAGCAAGCCCCTGGAGGAACGAATTAATGGACACAGCTAATAAACCCAGAGGACCTAATAAGACAGCAAAAGGAATCACCCCTGTAACAAGCTGTTTGAACATCACCAGAAAAAAAACAATCAGGCGCCAGGATTTGGTAAGGGCTAACCACACCGCCTGCCCGGGTGATTGGCCTGCAACCTGCTCGGTATGAAATTTTGCAGGAGCGGGGATAATACCCAATGACTTTAAAATAGAATCTTCTTTTTTAGTATAATGCCAATAATCCAAATTCAAACTGACAGAACGTAGGCGTCCATCGCTACCACTGACCAAAGCAGGTACTTTCTCTTTACCAAAAGCCATAATGAACCCCATGCCAACCTCTTGCCATGAATTGGTAGTCTGACCCTCTATCGCAACAAAACGATCGCCCCCTTGCAAACCTGCTTTCGCGGCAATACTTTGGGGTACTACATTCTGAATAAAAGGAAGCTGTTGTTTATAACCCAACATAAACAATAACGTTAATGCTAACCATGCGGTCAATAAATTAGCTACCCCACCCGCTAATAAAATAATACAACGAATCCAAACCGGTTTTTTATCAAAACAAAGTGCCAAATCTTTTTCTGCAACGGGCTGTATACGCGAATTGAGCATATGAACATACCCGCCCAAAGGCCAGATAGCCCAGACCCACTCACGTCCCGCTTTATCTTTCCATGTTAATAATGGCTTACCAAAACCAATAGCAATACGTTGAATTTTCACTAGAAAAAATCTCGCAGTTATCGCATGGCCTGCTTCATGGAGACCCACGACCAGAAGTAAAGTTAATACGATTGCAAACAGGGCTGCGATCACTAACATATCATGATTTCCTCAATCCATTTTCTTATTTTAATCATGGGTGTTATCAACGACCAATTGCAACAGGGGTTTTCCTTTCCGCCCTTTCAACTCATGCCCTTTCCGATACACTTCAAATGTACGATAAGCCTGTGATGTTTCGCTATCAATTAATTCAACATCATCACCCTGTTCATCCACAAGAGTTACAATCAAGTGCATTTCGCGGAATTCGCCAATGTTATAACGCTCTTTAAATAGACGTAACACACTCAGCAAGCTTTCGGCTGCTTCTTCACTATTATGATTGCCTTGAAAAATAATATCCATGTTGCACCTCTTATCAGAATAACCATTCTGTTTAAAAAATGCTTACTATTGTTAGCGGCGGCGCAAAGAAGGACTTGAGGAATCAAAGACTCGTTTTACTACTTTCTCTACAATTTTATTGACTAATAGTTTACAATTACCAAATTATTCTGTTGCCCTGATATTCTATGGTGTTTGTCGCCTGTGGACTGAATCATAAAACAGCTCCGCTAAATGTACGTGAAAAAATGGCACTACCTCTTGCCAGGCAAGAGATACTGCTTAATAGTCTGGTAAATTCATCTGCTATCAGTGAAGCAGCCTTTTTATCGACCTGTAACCGTACTGAAATTTACTGCAATACGGAAGATCCTGACTGCGTGGTGCCATGGCTTGCCCGTCAGCATCAACTTACTCCGGAATTATTATCTCCTTATCTTTATCTGCATCAAGGCAATCAAGGTATTCGCCATACGCTGCGCGTGGCAAGCGGCCTGGATTCGATGATGCTCGGTGAACCTCAGATTTTTGGTCAGATGAAACAGGCTTATCATCATGCTTGCCAGCTTGGTACAGTCAAAACTCATTTACGCCAGGTCTTTCAATATATTTTTAGCGCAAGCAAGCGAATCAGGACGCGGAGTGGTATTGGGAACACGCCTGTTTCTGTTGCCTACGCCGCTGTACAACTGATTGGCCAATTGTTTCCAGATTACCAATCATTAAGCGTTTTTCTTATTGGCTCAGGAGAAACGGCAACTCTGGTCGCCAAATACTTGCATAAACAGGGCGTCAAGGATTTTCTGGTTGCCAGTCGTACAAGAGATAATGCAGCACAGCTTGCTGCGGCTTTTAACGGAAAAGCGTTAACTATCGGTGATATCCCTCAACATCTTTGTCAGGCAGACGTAGTTATTTCAGCGACAGCGTGCCCTTTACCTTTCATTAATAAAGGACTGGTCGAACATGCCTTAAGCCAACGTGCCCATGCACCCATGTTCTTTCTCGATTTGGCCGTACCACGCGATATTGAGGCGGATATTGCCGATTTGGGAGCCGTGCAACTTTATAACATTGATGATTTGCAGCTAATGAGTGAAAAAGGAATGGATGAACGACGTTCCGCTGCCTTGCAGGCAGAACAATTAATTGATTGTGAATTAGACAAGTATATTCGCTGGCACCGTAGCCAGCGTGCTAAAGATTTGATTTGCGATTATCGCGGTCAAATGCAACATCTGGCCCAGCAAGAACTGCAACGGGCACAAGAAAAATTATCGGCAGGTTATTGCCAGGACACCGTATTGCGCGAATTTTGTGAACGCTTAGTCAATAAATTAACTCATCGGCCTACTGTCGGTTTTCGACAGGCAGCATGGGATGGGCGAGAAGAACTTCTTGATTTGGCGCATTACTTATTTAACCCTTCTCTGACTCCATCGACTTATGAAGAAATCTCTTGAATTAAAACTTCAACAAATGCTTGAACGTTTTCAGGAAGTAGGCCGCCTGCTCTCCGAAGCATCAGTTATTGCTGATCAAAATAAATTTAAAAACTTGTCCAGGGAATATGCTCAACTGGAACCTGTTGCGACCTGTTATCAGGCTTATAATGAAGCCTGCAACAATGTTGATTCATTGCAGGAATTGCTGACGGGTGATGATAAAGAGCTTGCGGCAATGGCTGAGGATGAGCTGGAGGCTGCAAAAGCAAAAACAGAGGAGCTGGATAATGAATTACAATGGCATTTAATCCCCAAAGATCCGGATGATGAACGCAATATTTACCTTGAAGTTCGCGCAGGTACCGGCGGTGATGAGGCGGCAATTTTTGCCGGTGACTTATTCCGCATGTATCATCGCTATGCTGAAAATCAGGGTTGGCAGATAGAAATAATCAGCGCCAGTCACGGTGAGCATGGAGGATATAAAGAAATCATTGCTCGTGTGAGTGGACATGCCGTTTATTCCCATCTTAAATTTGAATCCGGTGCACATCGAGTACAACGTGTGCCAGAAACCGAATCACAGGGGCGTGTACATACGTCTGCCTGCACAGTCGCCATTTTACCGGAAGTTGAAGAAATCGATGAGGTGCAAATTAATGCCGATGAATTGCGTATCGACACTTACCGTTCTTCAGGAGCAGGGGGGCAGCACGTTAATAAAACGGACTCAGCGATTCGTATCACTCACTTGCCGACAGGACTTGTGGTTGAATGCCAGGATGAACGCTCTCAGCATAAAAATCGTGCCAAAGCAATGGCATTGCTAAAAACACGGCTTCTGGACGCAGAACAAAGCAAACAAAGACAGCAACAGGCACAAACCAGAAAATCGCTGGTAGGTACTGGCGATCGTTCCGAACGGATCCGCACTTATAATTTTCCGCAGGGGCGTTTAACCGATCATCGTATTAATCTGACACTTTATCAGCTTAACGATGTGATGGCAGGTGATTTAACGCCTGTAATTGATGCTTTAAAGCGCGAATATCATGCGGAATTGCTTGCTGAATTAGGCCGACATGATTGAAGCTAAAACAGCATTAATACAAGCCACCCACTATCTGGAAATCTATAGTGAAACCGCTCGTCTGGATGCTGAAATTCTTCTTGCTCATGTTACCAGAACAACACGAACCTATCTTTATGCGCATCCAGAGATAATATTGACTAAAACACAGTGGCAAACCTTCCAGCAATTAACAGAACAACGCGCTCAAGGTAAGCCTGTCGCCTACCTGACTGGCCATCGTGAATTCTGGTCTTTGCCTCTTAAAGTTTGCGGAGCTACTCTTATACCTCGCCCGGAAACAGAGCTACTCGTGGAGCTTACCTTGCTCCTGCTTGCCGACAAGCCTGACGCTCGAATTCTGGATTTGGGAACCGGAAGCGGTGCTATTGCCTTGGCTCTTGCCTCTGAACGTCCGGGTTGGGAAATTACTGCGTGTGACTATAGCGCGGATGCTTTACAGATTGCGAAAGAAAATGCTGCTTCTCTGAATTTTGCCAATGTTTGTTTTTACCAGTCAAACTGGTTTGAAGCCATCGATGACAAAAAGCGATTTGATGCTATTGTATCGAATCCCCCTTATATTTCTGCTAATGATCCTCATCTCACACAAGGTGACCTTCGTTTTGAACCTCAACTGGCCCTGGTCAGTGGCGAAGATGGCTTATCCGCACTAAAGCATCTCATTCAACATAGCCTTGCCAGATTGCAAGCCGGCGGGCTATTATTACTTGAGCATGGTTTTGATCAAAAACTCGCAGTAGAGTCTATGCTGCATAATTATGGGTATCAACAGGTACAATGCTGGCAAGATTGGCAAGGGCAAGACCGGGTAAGCGGGGGCAGAAGATGATCAGTGTTAGCTGTGATTTAATAAGCCTGCAATTAAAGATACCGGTTGATGGTTATCTTATTTTTTGATATACCTAGCGGTTTTCTGTCACGCGCCATTAAATGGTTTGTTGAAAGAAGGACCCAAGAGGCAGGAATGCCAGAATAATTAATCGATTCAATCAATTGAGAGACAAAACGTGAAAAATGATGCCGTTAGCAACATGGGAATAGCCCCTTATCAGGAAACTGAGGGTGAAGAATACATGAACGACAAACAGCTTGCACATATTGAAAAAATATTGCTTGCCTGGCGCCAATCGCTAATGGAGGAAGTGGATAGAACAGTAACGCACATGAAAGATGAAGCGGCCAATTTTCCCGATCCTTCCGATCGTGCAAGCCAGGAAGAAGAGTTCAGTCTTGAGCTACGCACTCGCGATAGAGAGCGCAAGTTAATCAAAAAAATCGAAGACGCTCTTGAACGCTTACGTGATCAGGATTTTGGCTATTGTGAAGCCTGTGGTATTGAAATAGGGCTACGTCGTCTGGAAGCACGCCCCACAGCAACGCTGTGTATTGACTGTAAAACCTTGTCAGAAATTAAAGAGCGTCAGAATCAGGGGAATTAAATATCAGGCAAACAACATCATACTTGCCATGTAATAACATGAATATCATCCTGAGCATAGCGAAATATCGTAAGTGTTCACTTAATGGCGTCAAGTTAAGAGAATGTCTACGTTCCACGGCTTGTCCGTGGAATCCAGAACGTACGTTAATCCTGAACCCACGGGCAAGTCGTGGAATGGGGTAATGAAAATTGGCCTTAACTTGACGCCATTAAGTGTTCACGGGATATGCAAATTTTGTCTTCCAGACTTTGTTCCACGACTCGTCTTTCCCGCGCAGGCGGGAATCCATCCATAAAATTAGCACCATGTCTAATTTGTAGATAGTTTCCCGCCTGCGCAGGAAAGACATTGACGCTTAATTACCTATTCCGTGAACACCTACGAAATATCAAAACGGATAGACGTAACACACTTTCTCTCGCCAGGCTCAGGATTACGTAACATAATAGGCCCTAATTAACTCTTACATAATATTACAGGGATTTTTATTTTCATCATCATTATTAATATTAATCCATGGGTTCATATCAACTTTATATTTTAAAACATTACAATGAGTTGGTTTTGTAGTTAAACAATCAATTTCATTGTTTTTATTAGCCCAGGCATCATGTTTCATACTAATATGATAAATGGGAACAGACTGGAGTTGATCATTCGTAGCAGGATCTAAATTCATGCTCGCTGCCAAACTATTCGCATAGTTTTCTGCTTTATTAAGCTCTTGAAATAATTTAACTTCGGAGAATCTAGAAAAAAATTCCAATAGTTGCTCTTGAGAAAATCTTCCACTGCCCGGAGCAGAAGAAGAGCCAGAAAAGAATTTACTCCAATTACTTTCCTTAGGTACTGTAGGCCCAGCTACCGCATAAAATATCTCTTCTTTATCTAGTTTAACTAATCCTTTCCTTTCTAATCGGGTTTCTTCAACTACTTTGGCAAACTCTTTATCAACTTGTGAGAACTTTTTTAAATCTTTTTCTCCCAAATCTTTAACCATAGATTTTTTTATCTCTCTACTGGCATGAAAATTATTCTCTTTCATAATAACATTCCAAAAGATTATTCCTCCTTAAATTATACATCAAATACACTGTTAGTAAAATATTTACACAAAAAACATGGTCAATCTAAAACAAAAGTTATTTTATCTAAATATCTTTTAATAGCCCCTTTATTTTCTGTAAGAACCTGCGTTGCTCTGTCAACAAGCGTTTGTTTTTCCGTTTCATTCTGAGATAAAGCGATAATTCGTTGCACTAAATGCTCGGCATTTTCTACCAATCCAATCGCTTGCGCTTCCTTAAGCTCCCGACAAATTGTTTTAAAATTATGAACATGAGGTCCGCTAAATACAGGCACCTTCATGGCAATAGGCTCCAGCACATTATGCCCGCCGACAGGCACGAAACTGCCGCCGACAAATGCATAGTCACTGATTTGATAAAAACCGAGCAATTCCCCCAGTGAGTCTAATATAACCACGTCATTAGACTCATTTAAAGTATCAATCTGGCTCCGAAGGCCGGTGTTAAAACCTTGCTGCTTGCTTAATTGATAGACTTTTTGAAAACGCTCGGGATGACGGGGGGCTATTAACAAGATCACACCCGGCAAGCCTTGCTGTAGTTGCCTTAAACAAGATAAAACCTGCTGTTCCTCATCCTCATGAGTACTGGCAATCGTTACAATAGGACGATGCGCCCCCCAATAATTTTTCAACGTTAAGAAAAGCGCTTTCTCAATATTTTGAGTCTGTAAATCAAATTTCATATTACCTGGTACAGCTACTTTGGCAGCATCAACACCCAAGCGCTTAAACCGCCTTGCATCATCGTCACTCTGAGCAAAAATATTGGTAAATTGATTCAATACCGATTTAAACAAAAAAGCCGCTTTTTTATAATTGCGGTACGAACGCTCCGATAAACGGGCGTTCACAAGAAATAGGGGCATGTTTGTTTTCGTTGCGTAATAAATCAGATTGGGCCATAATTCTGTCTCCACAATGAGACCCAAACGTGGTTTTACTTTGCTAAAAAAACGGCGCAATATGCAAGGTAAATCATAAGGAACATAGCGATGCATGACTCGACTGCCAAACCGGGTTTCTACCTGTTTTGATCCTGTAGGCGTCATTGTAGTTACTAAAATCTGTTTTTTCTCATCCAATAAAGCGTCAATCAAAGGAGTAACAGCAATTACTTCTCCTAAAGAAACCGCGTGTATCCAGATATCCACCTGTTTTTCCGGCATTGCATCCAGCGAAAATCGTTCGGCAATTCGGTGACGATAAGCTGGCAAACGCCGCCCCTTCCACCAAAGCCGCACCAGCAAATAAGGAGTTAACAAATACATAAGAAGAGAATAAATTAGACGCATAAGACACAGCCATGATGCAAAACAAGGATTATATAACTCTTTTATAGAAACAGCATCTTTTGTTACATTTTACCTTTTTGATTCTTTGTATTGGACACAAAAAAATTCAAAAAGTACCCAGTTGCCAATGAAAGTCAGCAATTCCCATTAGCTTTTAGTTTTACTTGACTTTTAATGATGCCTACCTACCGTGGCTTGTCCGGTACCCAGAGATTGTGGCACCAAACCCGCCTCTTCATGCCGTGGACAAGCCATAGCACGTGGGGCTTTGCAAGTGTCGGCATTCATAGGAATTTTTAATAATACATTGGATGCCAACTCTCGTTGTCAATGCGTGTCAATGACTATTTTCTGACCCAAAACGGTGTATATCTTTCTTACTAAAATAAAGAATCAGTGTCGCCTCACTCATTTTAAAGCTAAAATTGTATTAATAATAAATTTTTCTGTAACCAATGAACTCAATCTGGAACTATTGAATAATGAATTTTCGCCAATTCTTTACAACTAATCGCTGGTGGGGGAAACTACTGGGCGCTTTCTTTGGCTTTCTGATAGGAGGCGCTGCGGGGGCATTTTTTGGCATTCTCATCGGAAATTTTTTTGATCGTGGGTTGATGAGCCATTTCAATCGCCCTTACTGGCATTATTACAATGAAAAACGTAAGGTAGTGCGAAAAGTATTTTTTGAAGCCACCTTTTCAGTAATGGGACACATAGCTAAAGCAGATGGCCGTATTTCCGAGCAAGAAATTCATATAGCCAAAATGCTCATGGAGGAAATGCGTTTAAATCAGGAAGAAAAAAAGCTGGCACAACATTTTTTTAATAAAGGGAAAGATCCTTCTTTTAATCTCGTAGGTATTTTGACTGCCTTGCAAAACGTGTGTCAAAGTAATCCTGAATTATTAAAATCATTCATCGATATTCAATATCGTGCCGTGCAAACCGATGCCTTGTCGGAGCGTAAGATTCAAGCACTGGATAGAGTACTGCTCCAAATGGGATTCGCCCCTCTTCGCCAGCAGGATCGTTTTTATGAAGATTTTGGCTATACTAACTCCCATTATTCATCGTCTCAATCGTCTTCTCATCAATCTGACAATCAACACTCTTATTCTTATAATCGCAGCCATCAAACGAGTTATCAAAATTCAACGCTCGCGCAGGCTTACGCTATTTTGGAATTAAATCAAAACGCCAGCAAACAAGAGGTTAAACGGGCTTACAGACGGTTAATAAGCCGAAATCATCCCGATAAATTAATAGCCCAGGGTCTACCCGATGAACAAATTAAAAGAGCTAATGATAAAACTCAAAAAATTACTAAAGCTTACGAGCAGATTTGTGCGAGTAAGGGTTGGTAAAGGTTTTGAAATTGCAAATCAATCTGCTTCCCCTTGATACATTCAGCAGCTAATTAGGCAAAGAGTATGTCAGGCATGATTAAAGCCAGATTTTTTCAGGTAACAGGAAGTCAGCATCGAATGTCTTATTAAAGATCCCTATGGATACCGACTCCTTTAATTGCCTGGTTTTTACTTAACACTTGTAAAAAAGCCACGTACCGTGGCTTTTCCACGGCAGGTAAAGGCTGGTTTCGTGCCACAATCTCTGGATACCGGACGAGCCGCGGTGCGTAGGCGTTGTGATCTTATAAGCCTTCTATTCGATTCGTTTACCCTGCTGAATCAATAAAAAAATTGATCACATTAAATTTTATAATTATACTTTCTACATTTTTTACCCAACTAATCAATAAGGTTGTCGATGAAAACCCTGTTTACTGCATTTTTTTTGTTTTTTTCAAGTCTTGTCCTGGCAGTACCTTTAAATAATATTGTTGTTTTTGGCGATAGCTTGTCTGACAACGGCAATCTTTATGAATATATGGGGGGTAAATTACCGCAGTCTCCCCCCTATTATAAAGGCCGATTTAGCAATGGTCCTGTTTGGGTTGAGCTTTTAGCAGCCTCTTATTTTCCTGAAAATGCTGAAGCACATGTTTTTGATTACGCTTTTGGTGGTGCCAGCGTATCTCAAGAAAAAGAGGAGATGTTGTTTACTCTGGATCGTGAGCTTGATATTTATTTAAACTCTCATCAGGGTAAAGCAGATAAAAATAGCCTTTTTGTGGTTTGGATTGGATCCAATAATTACTTAGGCATGCCTGAAGAACCTGAAAATATACTGAAAGAAGTGAACACAGGCATCAAGCAGAGTTTGCAGCGTTTGGTCGATGCTGGCGCGAAACATATTCTGGTAATGGGTGTTCCTGACCTGGGTCGTACTCCCATGGCAGCCGATTTTAATATTCAGGATACGCTCTCTTTTCTAAGCTCACGGCATAATGAACTTCTGTTGCAGGCAATGGATGAGTTACAGCAAGCCAACACTGACGTACAATGGATTTATTTTGACGTAAGCGGCAAATTTAATGAATTAATGAACCATCCTGAAAGTTTTGGGCTTAATAACATTACAGGTACCTGTTACGATGCAGGACTTAAGCAGCCTACTAAAAAAGCTGCGATATATATTGCGTCCAGTATTAAAAAGCGATCCAAAAATGATAGTTGCGATGGGTATGTGTTTTTTGATCCTGTTCATCCCACCGCACCCGTACATAGAATAATTGCAGATCAAGCTCGGGTGCTTTTGGAAAAGGCAGGTGTTGAGTTAGTAGCGTAAGAGCGCTTCATCATCCCTATTCAAAGATGATGAAAGTTCTTTCTCATGTTAATTACTTTGTGTCAATGGCTATTTTTGTTCCGGCACAACGTTAATTAAGGCAGGGATCTTGCTTGGTTAATTCTATTTTAATAGAGATACCCAGGCAAGATGCAGCTACTTTTAGCGATTATCTTATTTTTTCTATCAAATATAGCCAGTTCAGCTACTTTGGATATCGAAGTTGACGGCAAAAAAATCAACTTGCCTTATTGGTCACCTCAAGGCCACCACGATTATGGCAGTGTTTTAATGATTAGTGGTTCACCTAAGGACGGAAGCACACTCCTTATGACTCTGGCCAATCAACTTGCAAAATTGGGATGGTCAGTTGTTCTGCTAAATGGTACTCAGCAAGCTGGTAAAAATTTATGGGTAGAACAATTACCGGGTATTTTATCCGCCTTACGGCAAAAGAATAATGGAAAAAAAAATAGCAAACGTATCATTCTCCTGCATTACGGAGAACAACTCCAATCTTTGTTAGCTTATTTTACCCAGCATCCATCTCGTGAATTATGTGGTTTAATTTTTCTTTCAGCGTTCACACAGCCTGAGATAAAAGATTCAACCAATTCGTTACCCAAATTACCTTTTCCCATCTTTGATATTACAGCACAATTTGACTATGAATCCGTGCTTGCTCAAAGCACAAATCGTTCTGAGAGTAATCCCAATAAAAAATATCGGCAACTCAATTTACCTTGCGCTACTCATGATTATACTTACTCACAAAATCTATTATTACATTATATGCATGGTTGGATGAAAAAGTTGCCAATTAGCTCCCGTGAGAAACCATCAGCAACTCCTGATAAATCTGCTGTTTTACTCAATCAGCAATCTGTTGATCGTGATCAACAACCCAATGTAGCTCCTTTGTCGCATTAAGAAGTTCACAGTAAAAGCAATGCAAATCAGGACATACCCTCAATCTGTTTTGCATAACAATTGTGATAATCAGGATGAATGAGGAGAACATCACCTGTGGAAGCTGACTAAAAAACGAAGGAAATCAGTAAAGCAACAGAAACACATGTTTTAAAACAATCAGGAATCCATAACATTTTTCACCACTTTAGCCTAAGCAGTAAACGCTATCAATTCCTGATAAGAAACGAAATCTATAACCCGAGTCAGGAAGCCTGTCCTAGTGAAGTCAATTTTAATTGTCTGCCACAAACCCATGCCTTGTTTAAATCCTGAAAAACCTCTTTTGAGATCCCTTTAGGCAAACAAACCGTTGAATGATCATCATGAATTTTCAGACGTGTAATAAAACGGCTTTGTAAACCCGCTTCATTGGCGATTGCACCAACGATATTACCCGGTTTTACCCCATGCACTCGTCCTACATCAATGCGGAATAATTCCTGAGGATGATCGTTACGAAACTGCTTTCTGTCCGTTTTAGATCGTTCACCGCGTCCAAAACCTGACTTAAACTCACCTCGTTCTCTGGTGCCTCGTCCTTCTTTAGCCGGTCGGGCAGATTTCGGTACCGGTAATTCCCGCTGCCAGGGTTTATCCTGATTGAGTAATAAAGCAAGAGCTGCTGCAACATCAACAGCTGAAACAGACTGATTTTCCTTGAGAAATTCTTCAATAATCCGTTGATAAGCAGGGAGATGCTCATGCTGCAACCGCACACTAATATTAGTCATGAAACGTTGCTGCCTTGCTTGCTGAATCATGAAGTCATTAGGCACGACTATTTTTTCAATACGCTGACGAGTGTGGCGTTCAATAACATTTAAAATACGAGATTCTTTAGGGGTTACAAATAATACAGTCACCCCGCTACGCCCCGCACGTCCGGTACGACCGATACGATGCACATAGGTTTCACAATCATGAGGTACGTCATAATTAATTACATGAGTAACGCGTTCAACATCCAAACCCCGTGCTGCAACATCTGTAGCGACCAGAATATCAATAGCGCCTTGTCTGAACTGAGCGATAATACGCTCGCGCAAAGCCTGAGTAATGTCACCGTGAATCGCCATCGCCCGATAACCCTGTTGCTGCAATAATTCAGCCACCTCTTCCGTGCTATTTTTAGTACGTACAAAAACCATCACCCCCTGGTAGTCTTCGACCGCCAGTATTCTTAACAATGCATCAGCTTTTTGTGCATTTGAGGCAAAGAGAAAACGTTGTTCGATACTTTTCACTGTAGCGGTTTCCGCTCTGATTTCTACTGAAACCGGATCGTTCAAATAATTATTGGCAATTTGACGAATGCGATGTGGCATTGTTGCAGAAAACAAAGCCATTTGCTTTGCAGCAGGTAATTTGGCAAGAATTGTTTCCACATCTTCAATAAAGCCCATACGCAACATTTCGTCTGCTTCATCAAGAACAAACGTGGTTAACTGATTCAATTGTAAAGTCCCGCGATCAATATGATCCAGGATGCGTCCAGGTGTTCCCACTACAATTTGAGCGCCCTCACGGAGCTGCTTTAATTGACGGCCATAGTCCTGACCTCCGCAAAGTACGGAAACAGTAATACGCTGATGAGCGCTTAAAGCCGTAAATTGTTCAGCAACCTGAATAGCCAACTCACGTGTAGGAGCTAAAATCAACGCTTGTGTTGCTGAAGATTTTGATAATCGCTGAAGGATAGGCAGAGCAAAAGCCGCGGTCTTACCGGTTCCTGTCTGCGCCTGTGCAATTAGATCACGCCCTTGTAATAATAAGGGAATAGTCTGTGCCTGAATAGGGGATGGGTTTTTAAACTTCATATCCTCAAGTGCTTTGAGTAAAGCATCCGATAAATTGAGGGTTGCGAAGCTTGCTAATTCTTGTGTCATAAAAAGTCCAATCAATAAAAATGTAATCCGAAAAAGTCTAACTAATATAAAAAATGCTCATTATAATAGCAAAATAAACAGGATTATGCACTAAATTTATTGTTTAAATCGTGTTTTTGCTACAAAATAGTTTGTAAGCGTCCACAGAGATATACAATTTCCTGTTATAGATTTGTTATATGAATTGTCTGTCCCGTGCGGGCGGGAACCATCTAAAAAGCAAGCATTGTGCTAATTTTGTGAATAGATCAACGATGTCTCAGCCTACGTTATCACTTCGCTTGAGGGAAGATCCCCGCCTTTCGCGGGGAGGATATCACTAAAAATCACTGAACAAGCAGATTTACACTCAACTTGCGAATAATTCATTAAAATCACACATATTGATTTATTTTAGCATAAAATTAGAGTTTACAAAATGGCTGCCAAGCGGCAAGCCTGATCAATAGCATGGCGTGCATCAAGCTCCAGTGCTTTGTATGCCCCGCCAATCAAGTGCACTGCTCGCCCCGCCTCTTTCAATGGTTCAAACAAATCGCGTAGCTCATTTTGGCCTGCGCAAATCACTATAGAATCTACCTTTAAAACCTGTGGTTTTTCATGAATACGAATATGCAAACCTTCATCATCAATGCACTCATAACTTACACCAGAGAGCATTTTCACCTGTTTATGCTTCAAACTTAATCGATGAATCCAACCGGTGGTTTTTCCCAAACGTTTCCCCGGTTTTTCATGTTTTCGTTGTAATAAATAAATTTCTCGCGTACTCGGTGAAATTTGAGGCTTTTTAATACCTCCGCGATATTTTGTCTGGATATCAATACCCCATTCATCATAAAATTGCTGAGGATGTTCATGTTTCTCATGAGTCAGCCACTCGGCAACATCGAAACCAATCCCGCCAGCGCCTATAATAGCTACTCGTTTACCCGCGGTTTTTTGACCTTGTATAAGCTCAATGTAATTCATTACTTTTTCATGATCGAGTCCTTTAATATCAGGAACACGCGGGGTAATCCCCGTTGCCAGAACTACTTCATCAAATTTTTTAAGAACTTCCAGTTCAGGTGATGTTTTTAAACGAATGTCTACATTAAATTTTTGCAACTGATAAGTAAAATAGTTAATTGTGTGATGAAACTCTTCTTTACCCGGAATATTCTTTGCCAAATTAAATTGGCCGCCTAAAACTGCCGATTTTTCAAATAAAGTCACCTGATGACCTCGTTCCGCAGCAACAGCCGCAAAAGCAAGCCCTGCCGGACCTGCCCCAACAACCGCAATTTGTTTGGGATAATGCACTGTCTGATACACGAGTTCCGTTTCATTACAGGCCCGTGGATTAACAAGACAAGACGCTGTTTTGTTAACAAAAATCCGGTCTAAACAAGCCTGATTACAGGCAATGCACACATTAATCGCTTTGCTCTCCCCTAAACGAGCCTTTTCCACAAACTGCGCATCGGCCAGAAAAGGACGAGCCATCGATACCATATCGGCAACTCCTTCTTCCAGTAAACTATTGGCAAGCTCCGGAGTATTAATACGGTTTGAAGTAATTACAGGAATATTGATTTCAGGCTTCAACCGTTGAGTAATTGGAGTAAAAGCTCCTGCAGGTACCATCGTTGCAATAGTAGGAATACGGGCCTCATGCCAGCCAATCCCTGTATTGATTAATGTCGCGCCTGCCTGCTCGATAGCCTGTGCTAAAAGAACAACCTCTTCCCAACTGGAACCATCAGCAATTAAATCCACCATCGAAAGACGATAAATAATAATAAAATTCTTACCGACCGCCTCCCGCACAGCACGGACTATCGACACCGGAAAACGCATGCGATTTGTGAAATTACCACCCCACTCATCTTGTCGTTGATTAGTATGAGTAACAATAAACTGGTTAATAAGATAACCTTCACTACCCATAATTTCTACGCCGTCATAACCAGCTTCCTGAGCAAGACGAGCACAACGCGCAAAATGCCCAATTGTTTTCAATATACGACGCCTGGACATTGCCCAGGGAGTGAAAGGGCTTATAGGCGATTTCAGACTGCTGGGAGCAACAATAAAAGGATGATAACCATACCGGCCAGCATGCAAAATCTGCAAAGCAATCTTCCCTCCTGCTTCATGGACAGTATGAGTGACTAATTCGTGACGCTGCTGTTCTTTACCGGAGGTAAGTTTGGCTGCAAAAGGAGCCAAACGTCCCGCCCGATTCGGAGCGATCCCACCCGTTACAATAAGGGCTACCCCCGCCTGCGCTCTTTCGCGGTAAAAAGCGGCCAAACGCTGCAACCCTTCTTTATCTTCTTCTAATCCCGTATGCATCGACCCCATCAGCAAACGATTTTTTAGCTGGGTAAAACCTAAATCCAAAGGCTGAAAAATCGCTTTGAAAGGGGTATTATCAATTCGCAACTCCATGAGCACTCACAAGCAGAGCAAAAGTTAAGTATAGAACTTTTAACATAAAAAATCCTCTCTCAAATATCCTCAAAGGAAATCATCCTGTGCTGTAATATGCCTTGTCGAAACCTTTTTGCCAGACAAAAAATAGCTATTGAATTTTTTGTCCGGCAAAAAATCAAAATACTCCATTAGCAGTTAATTTAATCTACTGCTAATATGTACCGCATGAATAACCGCACTAATACGACCTATTCGAGCTAAAGATTGTGCAGTAAAACCATGCTCCTGCAATTGACGGGTATGGGCACTAATACAGGCACCACAACCATTCAAAATAGATACTGCCAGAGATAACACTTCAAAAGTTACCTGATCCACACCGGAATTCATCATGCCCTGCATACGAAGTCCTGCAGGTATCTGGCTTAACTCCGGCTGTTCAGAAAGATGGACAAAACGATAATAAATATTCGTCATGGCCATAAGACTGGCAGCCAATCGGGCAGCTTCATTAAGAGGCTCATCAGAATCAAGTGCACGTAAATTAGTTGCCAACTGATTGTTGCCCAGATGATAAGCTACAGCTAATGCCGCACCCACAACCTGTTGTTCCGTTAAACCATCGGTTTGTCCCAAATCAAGCACTTTCGTTACATTTAAGCGGGCATCTTTGGCAAAAGCAGGCAATTGTTGTTTAATCGTGTCTAACATGAGTTTTTCTCCCTTCTAATTTTATAGTCAAGCCCTTCATCTACATTGATTTTTCTATTGGTTTATATGAATAGTTTCTTCCCCTTTCCTCCAATTACAAGGACAAAGCTCATCGGTTTGCAGGGCATCCAGAACACGAAGAACTTCCTGGGGATTACGTCCTACGTTTAAATCAGTCACCATGACAAAACGAATAATACCTTGGGGATCGACAATAAAAGTGGCTCGTTGGGCAACACCCTCTTTTTCATCCAGAATGCCCAATGACTGGCTTAGCTCACGTTTGATGTCAGCAAGCATGGGAAAAGGCAAGTCATGCAAATCAGGATGTTGGCTACGCCAGGCAAGATGTACAAATTCACTATCAATACTCACTCCCAGGACTTGCGCATCACGCTCGTTAAATTCACCATTAAGTTTACCAAACTCGGCAATTTCAGTAGGACAGACGAAAGTGAAATCTTTAGGCCAGAAAAATACAACTAACCATTTGTCTTGATACGTCTCATTAGAAATGGTTTTAAAAGCATTCTGCACATCATTATTGATGGTAGCCTTTAGATGAAATGCAGGAAACTGTTGACCAATAGTAATCATTTTTTTCTCCTCAAAAAGTGAATCAGTACTTACACTGTTAACTTTAAGCAAGAGAAATTAATTAGTAAAATTGAATATTTTTATTAAATCAATTACTATTAACTATTAATAGTACTGAGACTAACCAAACCTTTGCGCTAATTTAGAACCAGTTAGTCCTTATTTTGTCTCTAGCACTCTTCATTTTTTTTAAGAAAATTTTCAATGGATGACATCATTTATTCCCATTAAGTTAAATGAACGATAATTATACATTAAATATTGGATTATTTGTTAGTCAATTTGTTTATTATTTTGTGCCAGACAAATAGATCATCTGAACGTTATTACAAGCGGCAATTTAAATGCTCTCAGGACAATCACCTGTTAATTGTAGCAAGTGGAAACTTTCGAATCATTCAAATTGGTTGATTTTAAATTAATACGCTGTTTTAATAATCATCCCATTATTTTACAGGAATCTGATGTGTCTAAAGAAGAAATGATCTGCCGTTTGGTCCAACAGCTCATGAAAAATCCAGCAGGGCAAAAGGCTTGCTGCGGTTAAAATGAAATTACCTTTACTCTCCGACCTGCTCACTTATGAAAATGAGCAGGTTGTTCTTTATTACTGTCAGCAACATCCAACCGTATCTTATGAGCAAGGCAGGCAATTACTCAGTGATTTATTAGCCTGGATGTGGGTAAATCTACATCGGCAAAGCAATAAGCGGCGTACTTATTTATTTGGCCCTTTACTTACATTAGATGCACTTTGGCATTGTTTTATTCTTCATACGCAAGATTATGTCAGTTTTTGCGAATACTACTTTGAGGGTTATTTTCATCATCATATTGAACCGAGAGGGTATGAACATCAGCTAACTGCCGAAGAGCTCACCGACTTTCTTAATGATTGTTTTGATTATTTGGGTAAAGACTGGGTCATGCGATGTTTTCCTTCAGAGGATTTAGAGGATTTTTCATCAGAGATAAGCGTATCTCATTCTTGAGTATTAAAATTCCTGGCGTACCCAAAGATCGAAGCACAATAGCACCATCATCCCTGGATGCCGTGAACAAGTCACGGCACGTAGAGGTTTGCCAGTTCAATTTTAAGAGTTTTCATTTACGTCAGGATGCATTGTCCTCTACTCTTCAAAATTAGTATATGGACAATAAGTCTACGTGCCGTGACTTGCTCACGGCATCCAGACGATCTTAATCAGCGGCAAATTTCTTCATAAAGATCGCACCATTCCGGATTTAACTTTTCAATCAAATTTAATTTCCACTGCCTGCGCCAGTTTTTAAAACATTTCTCACGACGAGCAGCTTCTATATAGGTTTCATGTATTTCATAATAGACTAACCTATGAACATTATACCGGGCTGTAAAACCTGGAATTACTTTGTTTTTGTGCTCCCAGACACGCTTAATCAAATCAGATGTTGAACCAATGTATAAAGTGCCGTTACGTTGACTCGCCATGATATAAACATAAAATGATTTCATCTCTTCCTTGTTATCGAGCTGGATTTAAGATGATAGTTATATAATCTCCCAATTAAAAGTACAGATTTAATTTGACCTTCTTCTGGATGGCATCACAGCACGTAAAAAGTGGAAATCTGAAGAAATACATTTTGGTATCGACAAGACTTTACAGATGACGTATTATCATTTTGGACTTTCATGTTTTAATAGAGGGACGTGTCCCTAAAATTATCACTTGGGCTGTAAAAGCAATACCGTAGTCTGAATTAATGTTATAGAGTAATAGAGTCAGCTATTAGTCTTTCCAGATTTAGCCTTCGTTTTCTTGCTTTTTCTACTCCTGTCGAAACATTCAAGGACACATCTGAATAACCTGTGATTGGCAGATTAATGTCTTGCGAATTACGAATAATTAATAAAACCTGGAGTGAAACCATGACAGCCGAACACCTTTCGGCCTCTTTTGTCAATCAACTTTCGTTGCTTGGCGCAAAAAAAATGCCTCGAGGATATTATCGCTCTAAATTATTTATTGCTCCTTTTACAACCAATCCGCTGGTGGCGGCGGCTGGCCCTTTATTATCATTATTAGAGCGTTTATATTTAACGCCCTCATTGCCACCTGTTATTATCATTCGTGAAAATATTGAACATGAATTACGTGCCTTTCATAGCCGCTTGAATGGCAAAGCTTATACTGAAGAACTTGATGCAATTGCTCATTATTTACTCTGCGCAACAATTGATGAATTATTAGGAAAAAATTATCTGCGTCTCTATGGCAAAGCTGCCGAGTTTCAGGCGTTTACTCCTTCATCCTATAGCGATGAAGGCCCGGAACGCCATTTCTTTGATATTGTCCACTACATTAAACAACAACCCAATCAATACCTTGATTTGCTTGAACTGGCTTATTATTGTCTTATTGCAGGGTTTGAAGGTGAACAGCACGGACGTGCCGATGGACGACAGGCTCTGGACAATCTGATTGAGGAATTATATCAATTAATCAAGCAACATCGCGTTAATAAATCCTATCGTCTATTCAACGAACAAAAAACAGATGACAGTTTTCCTAAAAATCGCAAACCTGTCATAGCGGTCAGCATCGTTGCTTTAAGTGTATGGGCTGCCGGCTATTTTACAAGCCACCTGCTATTGGAAAAACAAGCTCAAGCTGTCCAGTTTGGACACACGGTAACAGCAAGACTGGACGAGTAATGGATAAATCACTCAGTGTGCTTTGCGAGGCATTAAAAAAAATTCTAGGCCACTTAAAACCACAAAATGACGCCATTTCCTTTTTGTTAATGACAGGAAAAATAAATCAGGGTAAAACAACACTGCTTCGTCAAAGTAATCTCACCCATTACCCTGTCAACAATGAAAGTAGTGCTAATTTTTTTTACAACCAGCATGGTGTAATATTAGAACTTGGGGAAGCCTGGCTCAACCAGACTGAAAATCTCATTGGCTATACTATTAAGCAGCTCAATCGCTGTCATCCTAATGTTCGCATTTCCGGGGTTATTTTATGTGTCGATGCAGAAGAGCTATTAGTCGCAGAACCAGTCCACCTTCCCGAACAATGTAAATCGCATGCTCAACTGCTAGAACGTTTCGGTCAAGGATTAGGATATGTGGTCGATGTCGCTCTTCTTTTTACCAAGCTTGATGCACTGGCAGGCTTTTGTGATTTTTTCCAATCGGATCACTCCACTGAACTGACCAAACCGCTAGGATTTTCCCTCGATTACAGCAAACTCAGAAAAAAATCACTTGAAAATTACAGGCACCGCTTTGATCAAATGATCGAAGTTTTGGGACAACAGATTATCAACAAATTACATCCCGCGCGCTCCACAGTAAAGCGCACTTTAATAAGAGAATTTCCTTTACAACTCGCCAGCTTGCGTGTACCCATTCAATCTTTAATACAATCATTACCTGATCAGCTTTTTCGTATCAACGCAATTTATTTTACCAGTGCTGAACAAGGCGGCCACAGTATTGATAAGCTCAATAAAAAAATTCAACATGAATATGCTCTGGTCGTTCAGGATAAATTTCCCCAGTCTAATAATTATCGAGCTTATTTTATTGAGGGCGCGTTAAACACATTTCAAGAACAAACCAAACGTTATATTCCTCAGGTTAGTGCCACTCAAAAATGGCTAGTCAGTCTGGCAGCTGGAACAGTCGCCCTGTCGCTTGTCTGGCTTATCCAGCAGCATTTTAAAACTGCTCGCTTGCTGGACGAAACAAGTAAGGAATTACTAACCTATGAAGCGTTACTCAGTCAAACTCAAGATAAAACACCGGCGTTATATCACTTGTCTCTGGCAACAAGCAAACTTGAACAAATACCAACTGGTATTTTATCGGTTCCCATCATTGAACAGTTAAAAAATCAATTACATCGCAATACTCAGCATCGTTTACATGACAATTTTTTACCTGATCTGTTGAGTGATGTGGAACATATCATGGCCGATCCTCTACAGTCTCAAATTGCGCGCTATGAAGCATTAAAAATTTACCTCATGTTGGCTGAACCCAGGCATTATTCCGAGCCGGAAGTGACTGACTGGTTTAATCAATACTGGAAAGCCAACCATTATAAAAACACCGAGAAACGATTATCCTTGCTGAAAGATGCGCTAAAACAGCCCATGCAACCTGTGGCCATCAATAATCAATTAGTAAGCGATGTGCGAAACTACCTCAATGCCTTACCCGCTACTTATTTATATTATTCCCTTGCCAAAAATAATTTTGCGCAGGGAAAGCAACCCATTGAGATAGAAGGCTTTGATTTAGCGAGTAAGGAATTGCCGCGATATTATACTAAAGCCGGATTTAAAGAAGAAATTGCGAACTTACCTAAAATTACCCGGCAATTACAACACGAAAATTGGGTGCTGGCACGCCAGGATCTGGATAACCTGCCGCTTTTGCTGGAAGAAGCTTATTGTTTTGAATATGTTGCCTGGTGGCAAAATTTTATCCGTCATACAAAACCTCAAAACTATCAAAATTATTTGCAGGCACGCCAGTTAACTCAAACGCTCCACCAAACAAATGCTGTGGGTAAACTGATTGCATTAATCCAGGAGCAAACAGGTCCTGACCTTAGTAATAACACTAACCAATTTAATGAAAAAGTAGCTAATCAATTCACTACTCTTAATTTAATGAGTGAGTCGGCCACCAAAGATTTAACGCAAAACATTAATGAACTGGAAAAGTTTCTTACAACGCTTTCTCTGGTTAATGATCAGGGAAAAACAGCATTTGATCTGACTAAAGCAAGATTTCAGGGAGGCGCGCTCGCTGATCCATTGAGTACCCTCTACAACAGAGCGCGCCAATTACCAGAACCAGTTTCGACCTGGGCTAAACAGTTAGCTGATGACACCTGGTTTATTTTTATTAATGAAAGCAAAACATACCTTAATAGAGAATGGCAACAAACCGTTTATAACGAATATCGAACCAATATTATTGGTCGCTATCCGTTAGATCCAGCACAAACTCTGGAGGTTAATCTGCCTGATTTTGATCGTTTTTTTGCCCCTCACGGAACACTGAATCACTTTGTAAATAATTATATAAAACCTTTTTTGGATACCTCCATGCCTCAATGGCAACCTAAAGAATTAAACGGTTATGTCATGCCCGTATCAAACGATATCATCAATGAATTAATTCGCGCAAATGTAATCAGTAATATGTTTTTTCCCGATGAAACGGAAACCAGTAAAATCGAATTCAGTTTACAAAAAATTAATCTGGATCCGGTAGTTTCCAACTTACAGTTAATTATTGGCAATAATAAACTTACTGATAGTCAGAGTAGTGAATCCTATACTCAATTTAACTGGCCTCAAAGTAATGCAAAGCTGATTTTATATTCTATTGAAGGTAATCATTACGAACTCGAAGAAACAGGCCCCTGGGCTTTCTTCAAAATGTTGCAAAAAGTCAATGTTCTCGTTGATAGCAATGATAGTTCGAGTCTGGAAATCCTGTTTGAAATCAACGGTAATTCAGGCAGATATGTTCTAAAAACCCAAAATCAGATTAATCCGTTTAGTCCAGGAATATTGACTGGTTTTAATCTAAAAGAAGAATTGGTCTAGATTGGTGAACGTTGCACTGCACACTTTTTGAAAAATATCCCAAGGGAGCCATTCACTTTATGAGGTTAATAAAATAAAGTATGGACACGAAGAGAACTTATTGTATAATATTACTTACAACTTCCTAATTTTTAGAAAAAATGACATTGTTTAAATTGTTCTCTCGAAAAAAGTCAACCAAAGGTACCGATAATTTTAAAAAACCTGATCAAGAAGGATCAGAATTAAAATCTTCTCAGGCTGCTATACAATCTACGAATGTTGAAGAAAGTCAATTAACTGAAGACGAAAGGAAAGAATTACTCGCCTCATCTAAAGCTTATGAGGATTTAGGTGTAGGATACACTATTGGTTAAAATCAATAGTATATCCTGAAACGGAAAGCCGGGGGTTAATAAGATTTTCAAAATTAAATGCGTTGTAGCAGTTCTGACTTAATCTATAATTTCAAGTATAGCTTGTTGCGCTTCATTTAAGTTTTGTGTAATTTTTAACAATTTTATGTTCTCTTTATCATCGAGGGTTATTGTGTCCGACAGCTCAAAAATAAACTCACCTAAAACCGTCAACACTTGTACAAGATTATGTCGGTATTGATTTACATAGGTAGCCTCGTCCTCTCTGATTTCAAATAATTCAGGAAGTTTTAAAAGTAGGAATTCAACTTGTTTTAAAGATGGGTCATTTTCAAATCGCTTATCCAACTGCTGAAGCAAGCGCACATTATAAAAAATATCAGGAACTATCTGATCAATCTTATCGCATTTTAGAAGGCTTTGAGAGTAATCTTCTTCTGTGATGTTGTTTAGCGTATTCATAGCAAACTCCATTTATAGAGTAATTAATAACTGTTCTAACCCAATATTTCGTAAAATTAGCTTCATGTCGTTGGGAGTAATAGTATGACTTTACAATTTTTTTATAGATCCAATATCTTCTTGATTGTTTTGGGATTCTGAGTCCTGTTTTATTTGATTCAGCTCTTTTTTATAACCCGAAACAGCATCAAATGCTTCATAAATACCCTTTGCCGTTCCTGCTACTACATTTTTTATACCCTTGGTTAAAGCCAATAATCCGTTACCCAATTGAGACGCTGCATTTTTTAACTCACTCCAGGCGGCCTTTCCACTTTTTAAAAGATAATCTTTTCCTTCTTCCCTATATTTTTTCTGTGCACTTTCTTTAGTTTCAGGACGCTTCATCCCCTTAACAAGGTCTTTATTCATCGTAATAAGCTTTTCCACATCATGCCCCACCACCATATTTTTTATGGCCTTAACACAGGAAACCAAAGCATTCCCAAAATGTACGGCTGCTTTTTTAAGATCAGGCCATGCTGTCTTTCCGCCTTTTATCATTTCTTTTCCGAATGCCTCGCCTGCTTTAGAAATGGCAGTTAAATAATTGGTATTTTTCTGCTCTCTCGTAGCAAGTGGAGAGCGTTGCGCTACACTTGCCATACGATCTGTCTTGCTCAACCTTGAAAGTTCCTGACTGGCATAATTAATAGGGGCAGTAAGAGGCTGTGCTTTGACTCTCTCCGTGTTGATAACTTTTGAATGAGGTGTTTTTCTCGACTGAGAGGAGATTTCAGTGCGTAATTTTTTTACGTCACGCTCCTTTGCAGAGACTGATTGAGCCGGCCTGGCAAGTTGATCTGCCACCCTAATAGCATCACTTACTTCTTTAAACCAACTTATCTTTTTTTCATTGCCGGTGTGATCCAATTGCTGTGCTTTATAGACCAGTTTTCCTGCCAGTAACCTTAATTCTTTTGCTTTCTCTTCTCTTGCTTCGGGTGTTTTAATACGGGCACTGGCAACTTTTGCTTCACGTAAATCATGTAAAATAGCCTCTGGAGATTCGTCGGAAGAAGTTTCCAGTAGTTTGGCCATCCTTGAATCTATATCAAAATCAGCCATTTTTATTCACCTTCTATTAAAGTAATTAACTTTCTATATACATTATAGACAAATTTACAGGGTTTCCGAGTTTGGCGAAAATACCCTTTTATTTCTCATAATTTAAGTGACTTAAATCTATTTTATATTAGATTTATTAAGTTAATATTAGGTGCATTTTTCCTGGATCTTGCTTAAGATATGTTCTCAGTCAAGGATTAACTATGTCTACTCACACCATCTTAAGCAAAGCAGAAATAAAATGGATTTCAGAGCGCCGGGTAACCCGATTATCTGATAATAAAGAAGTTCAAATATACCCTATGGGTGCTGAGCGCTATTTGTCATCCATTTTATTGGGATCTGACAGAGCACATCCTATTCATTCGGCTATCAAAGAGAAAGATGTCCTGGTCATCCCGGGACATGGAAATAGTGGCTTCTTACTTGCCCAGGCCGGAGCAAAATCAGTGACTGTTTATGATAAAGATCCTGTTACCATTGCCTGGATGAAAGCCTTTAAAAAGTACTATCATTATAGAGAATACAATAATCAGGGAAAACCTTATCCGTCTATCGGGGAATTGCTAGATGCGCTAACCAGATGGTACCCACCTTTAATAGCCTTACCTCATAAAAAAGCTATTAATAGCTTGTATTGGCTGATTAATCCTAACCTCTTAAGACGTGCTTATATTCATTACATGGTGATACTGGTTCGTAAAGCTATCCAAATCAAAACCAGGGAGAGTTTTGAGTGGGATAAGACATTACAATTTTATGCTGGAACGATAAACAATGTAATGACCAGTAAATCAATTTTTGATACTGCTTTTGTCCCTTATCTTTTAGGGGTTAAAAACGGAATAGAAAAGGAACATGACATAGTCCAATTTATTGAAAATATCCTCCCTCTTGTCCCTCAGGGATGTGTGCTGATAACGCCATCAAGAAACACAAAAGAATTTTATGTAACAGGAAAACATTACTTCGTCACCACCGATTATGCAACCATTCAAACAATACCACAATTAAAAAAATATTTTATAAAAGAAAATAAATATTGGTTTCGCACTCAAGGAATGGTTGTTTTGGGTAATAATAGCAAACATCTAAGTGAGACTATTATCCCCAATAATGAAAATAACCGCTGATCATAGTAGCAATTAACCTGATATCTTCCTGCGCAGTCTATTCTTAACTTGCCTCATCACTTTGCTTGCGAGAAGATCCCTCGCCTTTCGCAGGGATGACCTAAATAAAAATCATAGAAAATCAAAAAACTTTAAATAAATCAATTACCCATCACGTGCACAAAAATGAGAAGATTTCAGGTGGACGCTTCCAACCCGCCCACCGGAGTTATTACTAATTATGTAATTTGCCAGGTAACATTTTGACATTCGGATCTTTGGAATACGCCTCAAGAATATCAATAATCAATTGTTCTATAATACTGGCTTTTTCATTTTCCTCGATCAATCCTGTACCTTCTTTCATTGCACTTAAACGTATTTCAATTTCTTTGGCTACTGAACCGCCAGGAAATAGAGCAGCCAGTAATCGTCTTGCTTCTGCGGGTCCCAAATGACGATATAATTGATTACGGACTGTAGCATCCTCCGCGGTAGTGCTGAAAGCCCATAATTCAACTGGCCCCAGCGTTAATGTTAATAATTGGACATTAACACCATTTTTAGTAGCGTATTGAACAAGGAAAGTTGCCCCACCCTGCCGCGGACCGTGCACCCGGGTACGAAGTGCCGCTTTTGCAGTATTTGATAAGCCAAAAATTTCACTTGTCTTCTCCACCGCCTGAGAAGGACCTGCGTCCATCACATAAATTGCCGTGCTAAAATCAATCATTACCGGATCAAAATCATCAACCGATTGGGATAACAAAGCAATCTGTACCTTCCATTTACGGCCTTCACGCATATCAATAATTACTTGATCACGCACCGCAGAAGATTTTGAGGTACGATGAAACTCATCATAAACAATTCGCTTGGGATCTTCTCTAATCTCAAAGACCCGTTCTTTATGATATTCTTTATATTGCTCAGGAACATTATTCAAACTTTCCTCAGTCAAGTAATAATGTCTGGCGAGTACATAACGGGCTAACATGTACATCACGGAGGTTTGACGATCTGCTGCATCACCACCACTTTTAGCCACCTCGTCCAAATCGAGGGATACTACACGTGCATCCCCAATATCAAAACTGGTGATACGCGATAAAATGGAATATTCACGAACAGCACCTGAAATCATGCGAGAAAACGCATTAATTAAGGACTCACCGGTAGGCGCAGTCACTTTTTCGTACAAGTCCTCGATTGAAGGAGTACGGCAAATTGAAGCAGCATCAGCCAATAAGGGCATTGCATAACGTTGAGCCAGCATTGCTTCATGAATAAAACCGGCTGAATAAAGCGAATCTGTCACTTCCCACCAGGTAGATTTGGAGTCTCTGACAAAGCCGATTTCTTCCAGAATACTATCTATAAATCCTTCGACCCCGGGCGCGTAAGGAGTTGGGTTGTATTCGTCAGCCATACTTTTATACAATTCATCCACCACCATACCGGCTAAATCGGGCATCCCATCGTAGGGTTTTGCAGCCCCTAAAGGAGTGGTGAGGAGAGTTAAGAAATTGACTAAAAAAGCACGTTCCAGGGCAGTAGGATAACGACAACCTAATTGTGTATCAAAAGGATTAATTGAATACTCTGGTGTCATTCTTAAGCGATGGTACGCGACAAGATGGCGTTTCGATGCAGGCAATGCTTCTTTAAGCAAGGAAATCAAGCCGCTACTGGAAGGTCCAATATCAATAATCGCTATACGAGGCAAGCGTGTTAACCCACCGGAAAGACAAAGGGCCAGATTTAATGCATTTGATAACACTGACTTACCAGAACCAGGTCTTGCGTACACCAGGTCAATCCAGGTAGTTTGCTGGGTTGACCCTGGTTGAAAAGGCCATGGCTTGCCATCCGGCGAACGGAACAATAAAGCACCCGTCTGCCAGGGGGAAGCCGGCCTCGTAATAGGTAACATCGATATAACGTCAGACAAAGGTGCTACCGAAGGCACCGCTGCGCTATTCAGGTTAATAGCCAACATACTCGATGCAAAGCCCGCAAAAGGATCACCACAAATCTCGGATACATCGGTAGATCCCCATCCCTGAATCGCCTTAACTAATTCAGAACTACGTCGACGCAATAAAGCAATTTCTTTTTCAGGGGCCCAAGTTGTTGCGACAACACGTAAACGAATGATGGCGTCGTCCGAGTTTAACTGTAAATACCTCAGGAGATTGACAGAGTCACTGATCAATCTGTTTTGCGCAGAAGAAAAACTCAAAATGGCAGAAAGTAATCCTTTAAATTTGATAGTGTTCAGACCTTCACTTTCGAGCAAAAACGAAATCCTCCATGGGATATGAGAAGGCAGGATACGTCCAAATAAACTAATAAAAGGTCTGATTTCCTTGGGAAAAAGATCAATAAAAACAGAAGAATAAATTTTATTGCCGACTTGAACAGTACGTAAATCCATCACTTCTGCATCACGCGGAATAACTTGTTTTGCTAAAGAAGGCCATAACAAATCCGAAGGATCGCCATTAAAGCCATTCACTTCGCGAGGTAAAATTTTGTCCCCGGGGAGGGAAGCCCGCCAATCTGCTGCGGTAAAATCAGGATCTGCCGTCATACGTATGGCATGAACGGCATCATGAACCTCCATTAATGTCGCATACACATTAAGCGAATCCAGATCATTAAGAATAGCACGCACATAAGCCTCATGAGTATCGCGCAGTTCCGGAATAGCCGCAAAAATGGTTTGACTGTTTTTAAAAGGTGGCGCTTTCGTGTCCTTCAACATTTTGATTTTTGCTTTAGAAGACGCTTTCAATTGATCTTGAGTCAAGTTATGCGGACGCGTATAGAGAACAAAATAAACGCGTTCTTCAGCGCAATATTGGGAGAGAAAATTGACACGCTCGGAGAATAAATCATCCAGACCAAGTTCAAGACGTTTTGCGGTTGCTTCGGCAGGTGCATAAATATCCTGAATCACTTTTCTGATATTTTGTTTATCATGACTAAAAAAGACCTGTAAAGCATGTCCTGGTCGGCCCATAGCCGCCTGAAAAGCATTGCTTAAGCCTTCTATAAGACGCTCAAACTCCTCGGCACCAGCAAGTGCTGTGACACCCTCTACTTTAAGAATGGACAATAACGTACCATCGTGGTTAACCAGTACTGTGGGACTATCTGCTGTTTCCAGATCACAATAAGACTCTGTTGTTTGCTTCAGAGATGTACTTAACCAGGCAAAAAAGGTATCAATACCATCAAAAAATGACTCTGACCATTTCCCCATGTAAATTCCCTACTGTTACACCATGCTATTTTACAGAGCGCTTCAAAATAGACTTGCTTCATCAATACGATGTTCAAATCCTCATCTACAGGCGCTATATTTTCACCATTCAAATCCACCACGAGCTTTTAAAAATCCATTTACATTTGTCTGGTAATAGGTAAAAAACAACTGTCAATTTTTAAAATAATCGCTTTATTATTTTTTATTAGAAATCTCTTGCAAAGCACTGGCGGCCCATCGTTCAATTTGTTTGCGAAATTTTGCTCTTGAAGGTAATAATCGAATATTTTTAAATAATTTATCCGAAGTTTCTCCTGTAGTTATTCCTGAATCAATAAGTAACTGACCAAAAATTGCAGGATCACTGGTACCTTCACCATATTTTTCTTCAACGGCTTGGGCGCGGAACTTAAAACTTCGATAAATATTTTGAGCGCTACTTTTATAGCCAGTATCATTCGTAATAGCACAAAAAAGTACATGACATAAGCTATTTAACTCCGGTTGAGACAATTCTGGAAGATAAATCAAAGTGCCTCCCCCATAGCCACCCACACCCACCGATTCAATAAAAAAACATTGTGTACAAAAACAACAGGCTGTTACCAGATTGGTTAATCGATTATTTGTAAAATCATGATCGAGATTTACAATATCCTGAAATAACCTTGCCTGAAATCCGCAAAAATAACAAGTGTAACGATCACGCTGAAATACTTTAAGTTCATACGCTTTAAAACGTTCGTCCGCTTTCCGGGCAGAATATAAGCGCCAGGAACCCGGGCTGGCAACAAGTTTTAATTCACTACGCCCTTGAGTAACCATCATCTCAATACACTCGTATTAACAAGAAAAACAGGAGGTAACGCCCTCCTGTTTTCCAAAAATTATTAACTGCCACTACTAAAAATCATACCACCAGGTCCAGCTGTTGAAGCACTGCCTCCAAACATGGTTTCGCCTGCGATACCCAGAATTGAAGGTAAGAATAATAAAGCGGCTGCAATGAATAATAAGGCTATTGGAGTACCAATTGGAATCTGGGTAGGGTTATCTTTATGCTGTTTGAATTTCATAATAGCTCCAATGGAGAAACCCAGACCAGCCAGATAAGATCCTGCTGTAACCAATTTGGTTAAGCTTGTAAATGAGCTGGTAATGTTCGATGCCATCTCTCCAAGGCTCTGGGAAGCAAAAGCCTCACCTGTCAGAATTATTAAGCCAAGAAAGGTAAACGGCGCAAGCCAGCGTTTTACAATATCTCCCACATCCAACAATGATTTATTCACTATTTTTCTCCTATTTTAAACTGCTAAGTTGTACCATATAACGTATTATTAATAATTTCCAGAGTACGAACAATATTCATTGCTAAAATACCACCAAAAACATGAACCAGGCCTTTCCCTGTACCCCCAGGCTGCTGTCCCTGAGAAGCGGAGCGAGCAATAAGCACCCACCCTCTGACAAAAGCGATGACGCCAATAACCTGAATGATTATTGATAAAGAATTACCTACGCTACTTCCAGTACCAAAAAGCGTACTAAGCGCCGTGTTATTGCTATTTATAGGAGCATACGCCAAAATGCTGTTTTCCCCAAAGGTGGTTTGCAACATCACTTGCATTCCGGTAGGGAAGTAAATAAATATCCCTGCCACAATAAAATAAACGACAGGTTCTTTTATACTGCCACTATTTGACATCATTGTCCGGGATTCACCATACATTTTTAAACTGTAGATTGCTTTAAAGGCAAAAGCTATTCCAATTAAATAAGCCCCTCCTGTTATTAACTTTTCAACAGATAGCAGGTTATTAGCTACATTAACTAAAATATTTGCCTGATTTGTTATCCAGGGTTCCCAGGAACCATCATTCCCCATAGACATAAATTACTTGCCTCAACTATCTTGTGGGCTAAACCGAATTACTCTGCCAGAACTTGTTAAAACACGTCCCTGATTAGGATCGATTAGTTTCACAATACCATAACCAGCTATTTGGGTTCCCTCTCTAACGGTAAGTGTAGACCCATTTGTAGCAATTAACCATGCTCGCCCGGGTATCACCGCCTGGATGTAATAAACGGGTCCAATCACTCGTCTTGCAACCATGGGTCGGCGTACAGGTCTAGGCTTCGCTCTTTCTGTCAAGACAGCAATTTTACTCGATTGTTGATCAACTTTTTCTGCAAGAACAGTTAACATACGATTAAGATCAGCTATTTTTTCAGTTAACTCATTGACGTTGGTATTAATACCATTTAATTGAGTGTTGACTGAGTTAACTTCCGAACGTACATTTTGTTGTCCCATTTCCAGTGCAGAGAGCTTCTGGGTAAATTGAGAATTATCCGGGCTGGATTGTATTACAGGAGGAGGAGCAACAGGTGCTGGGGCGACGACTGCAGGTGGCGGTGTTTGTTGAGTTTGTACCGCTGCCATAGGAGGCACAGTTGCTTTTTCCTGGGTATCACTTGGTTTTCCCGTAAAAAAAGAACCCAGAAATTTATAACCTAACATTGATAAAACGACTAATCCTATGACAATTAAAGCATTGCGTTTTATAGTTGTTCCACCTTTTTTCACCGGTTCTTGAGTCGGTTCATCCCTTGATGTACCCTCTTCTCCTCCTAAAGAATCAGGGCTAATCACATCCAGATCAGCGAATTGATATTCATCATTATATTGATCGTTATCTGCCATATCTTACCTGCTCATCATGTTAAAGTGAGGCTACATCCTGGGTAAACAGAATACCCAAACCCATACCTGAATAAACTTCCACTGTAGTAGGTCGGCTAAACTGTTGTTGTGCTACCTGTCCCCAACTCTTACCCAGTGTTGCTAATCCAATCACCGCATTTTCCAATATTGAACGGTTAATGCCATTCGCTACGGTAATATTGTTACCTCCGCCAGTACCACCAATAGTTACTGTAGTATTAGCCGATTGAAATGCATTACCAAATCCTTCCAGAAAAGTTGCCGCAAATAAAGAACCGTAGCGCAGTAAATAATGATGATCTGTATTGCTGGATAATGCAGTACGCGCTGTATTTGGATCAATTGCATAAGCACTTATTGAGGTGGTTTTAGGTGCTCCAGGAACTGACATGGTATTAAAACTAATCACCATTTTATCGGCATTGCTGGGTAAGGTGAAACTACCGATTAATTTTGCACCTTTTAATTTTCCAGAAACAATCGTTGCTAAAATAGGTCCTGGCTCATCGCTATTGACCGAAGTATCCATCACCGCAAAAAGTATGTCGCCTGTTTTAATCAATGCGGGTTGAGCAGGGTTGTTATTGCCTCCAGGACCCTGAGGGCCAGTTAGCATTCTTTGATTGCCCTCCCCTTCATCACCAGTTATTGTCCCCTCTTTACCTTCATGTTTAGGTGGATTACCGGCAATATATATTTGAGTAGAAACCTTGTGCCACGATTGTAAAGACTGGTTGGCCGGTCCCATCATCTGAGCGGTGCGTTGTTGAATTCTTTGTTGATAACGTTGATCCGCTAATTGTTGATTCTGTCTTTTTAAAATATCCTGTAGCTTCTGAGCATTTGCATTCTGAACAGCCTGAGCAGTCGAAGTGGGTTGCCCTGGAATACTCGGAAGAGGTGCTACATTAGAAGAAGCTCCTGATTGAGCAACATTTTCCAATCCCGCAACCGTTGAAGCAGGAACAGTGAATCCTGCATTTTGCAGCTCCGTATCATTATATCCCGCATGTCGAAGGTCGGAGGCACTAAAACCCGCCCCTTTCAGATCACCGGCATTAAAACCTGCGGCTCTTAATTGAGCCGCAGTAAATCCTGCACTTTTCAGATCACCTGCGCTAAAACCCCCGTTTTTTAATTGAGCCGCGGTAAACCCTGTATTCTTAAGTTCGGTTGCACTAAAACCAGCGTCTTTTAATTGAGTTGCATTAAAACCTGCATGTTTAAGATCAGCAGCACTAAACCCTGCATCACGCAGCTCTTTCGCTGTAAACCCTGCATTTTTAAGATCATTGACGTTAAATCCCGCATTTTTTAACTCCGCGGCTGTAAAACCGGCATTACTTAAGTCTTTAGCTGTATAGCCAGCCGCCCTCATTGCTGCTGCATCACAACCCAAAGTCTGTTTAATAGTAGCTGCCGATATTCCCGCTACATGGGCTGCTTGTAAAGAAGCAACACTACAATTGGCTGTTCTGCCTGCTGCGACAACTGCCGCGGTGTGAACTCCCCCCTGGGCCAATTGCTCCGGAGTAAAACCGGCATTTAACAAGTCCTGTGGAGTAAATCCTGCATTTGATAATGCTTTTGCATCAAACCCTGCATTTTTTAAAGCATTTATGCTACAACCATTTAATTCTCTAACACGTTTAGCAGAAACCCCTTGACTCAATAAAAAATTTAACTTTGCAGAATCACAACCCGCAGCTCGAATTGCGTCATCGGTGAGAGCAGCGGCAGCCCGGATCTCATCAGGCGTAAATCCCGCAGCTAAAAGCTGTTCGGGTGTAAACCCGGCGGCAGCTAACTGTTGTGCATCATAACCTGCTGCTTTTAATTGTGCTATGCTACAACCATTTAAAGCATGGATTCTTGTGGCCGCTACGTCTTTGGCCTGAAGCGTTTTTAATTGATTAATATCACAACCTGCTGCACGAATTGTATTATCATCGACAGGAGCGCTCGCAGCGTTGATTTGTTCCGGCGTAAACCCTGCGTCCGCCAAGTCGTTATCAGAAAAACCGGCGTCTTTTAAAGTCTTCGCATTACAACCAGCGTATTGCCTGATTAATTTTGCGCTGACTCCTGCCAGACGCTCTTTTCTTAATGCTTCTGCATCACAATCTGCACTTTTAATATCAGCAGGATTAATTCCTGGTGGCAGTTCTGCCGTACCGGTTGCAATTTCTCCGGGAGTAAATCCACCCGCTGCCAGATCATCAGGAGAAAAACCGGCGTTCAGTAAATCTCTTGCAGTAAAACCCCCTTCTTTAAGCTGCGAAGGTGTAAAACCGGCATTTTTCAGATCTGCTGCGCTAAAACCGGCATTTTTCAAATCAGTGGCATTATATCCTGCTGCTTTTAATTGTGTGGCACTACACCCATTAATACGTCGAACTGCGGAAGCACTAACACCAGCCGCGTGTAAACGTGATAATGAGTCTACCTGACAATCGGCTCTTCGAACATCAGCTTCTGAGATACCATTGGGTAAACCACTCGCTTTTGCAATATCATTATCCGAAAAACCGGCTCCTTTTAATTCTCCATCAGAAAAACCGCCGTCTTTCATCTGTTGAGCTGTAAATCCTGCACTACGTAAGGCACAGGCATCAAATTGACAAAGCCGCAATCGGCCTGCATTATAACCTGCTTCTTTAAGTTGCAGAGCATTAAATCCGGCTGCCTTTAACTCCTTGCAGGAACAAATCTGCTCCAAATCTGTAAGTTGATAACCATTATCTTTTAATTGAATACACGTGCAGCCACTTTTTAAATCGGAAAGGGTAGCTCCCTGATTCACAACGCTCATCACGCTTGTTTTACTACAATTACCCTCTTGCAGGGTCTGCAACCATACACTGCGAGGAGTTCCCGCTTCACTTTCACGTGTCAAAGCAGTAAAACCAATACTCCCTTCGCCTGAAGGCGGTTCGCCTATAGGTTGTACACCCTCTCCTATCGCCTGGGTACGTATAATGGTAGGAATTGCACTGCCACCAGTTTTCATAGCGCTCTGTGCCTGATCAACATTTTGCATTTCCTGCAACTTTGCATATTGCACAGTGGGGTTAAGCGCACCGGGAATAGATTCAATCGTTGGTGCGTAAGTAACTGACGCTTTAGGAGGAACACCCACATCCTCTGAAAATCTTAATTTGGTTACACCAATAATAACTGCCATAATCAGCAGTAAAGCCGTAAAGATAATAATTACTCGAGAACGAGTATTTGAAAATAGCGATTTAAGATTTTCTTTTCTACCTGCCATTTATTATAACCCTTCTACCTTAAGCTGCATGACCTTTCCATGCCAGGAAACCAGTAAAACCGGCGATTTTTGCATTTCATAAGCATGTGTCCCATCTGCGCTGGTCATGCTACCTATCCAACCGGGCGATAAAATAGTCAGGTTCGTCCTGACATACATTTTATCATTAATAGCCCAGGCTCTTGCATCACCACCACTGACCACAAGTCGCTGACTGCCATCTGGAGGCACACCATCAAGAACATGAAGAAGAATATCGCTTGCACTGGGAGGAATACCTTCTTCCATTGGCATACTTTTCGCATTAGGACCATAACCCTGGATGCGCAAGTCCACACGATAATCCACCGCTTTCTGGCCCGGAATCAGAGTCAGCATGACGGGAGTATTTAAACCACGTAAACGAACCGCTAAATTACCATAATTGTACAATTTCGTGGCCTGAATCATTAATGTGTTACTGGTTTTGTCCCATTGAATATTAAAGGAAGAAGGATCACCCAAATCATAAGCATTAATGGGCCATGGCGCACCTGTAGAATCAAGGAAAACCAGAGAAGAAACAAATCCCTGGGACAAACGAATCACGGGTGGTGTCGAACCTGGCGATAAATTCACAAATTGTGAGGTGGCAGTCGGTTTAGGAGGCGTGCCAGCCGTTGAGGCTTCCGCGAATTCAGAGGCATGATACATTTGCTTTAAATGAATTATTTGTTCAGGGGTAAGTGGAAACAATTGTTGCTTTACTCCCTCAAACGCCTTGGCATCAATCAACTCATTATCCACATTTGATAAAATTTGATTCTCATTTACCGGTTTTTGTTCGGTAGAAGGATTATCAGGGGAGGAAGGCAAAGCAGGTATTTGCGTCTGGCTGGTTTGCTCCGATTGAGTTTGATTAGACTGACGCTCTCCTGTTTGATTGGTTAAACGTTGTTGCAAGAGCCGAAGCTGTTGCAACGCTTGTTGCGCAGAATCTTTTTCCGCAGCATAAGCTGACATAAGGGAGCTAACTATAAAAGCAGCTCCTGCGGTATAATGGAATAGTGTTTTCTTTTTCATCCACCGACTCCGCCGCTAGCTGGCCCCACCACAAACTGGGAAATACCAATACCACGTGGTGAATTTAATGTAGAAACCCGGTTTATCAACATTGTAACCACATTATTTTGCTGAGAAAATTCACTGGCGCTTTGGTAAGTAACCAATATTGGCATTTGCACTCGCCATGAATAAACGCCATTTAATAACCCTTTTTGCAGAATAATCGGTGCGCGAGTGGCAACGGCGGACACTATCAATTTTTTAGCTTTTACTGCATCCAGATTATTAGACTGTTGCAAAGCATTTAAAAACTGTGTCCAGCCTTCCGCGGTAAAAAACCCTGAAGAAGCCTGTAATTCATCACGATAATTAACAAAATTATAGGTAAAAGCCGCTATTGCAGCCTGGTTTGCCCATTGTAATACAGCGGAGTCAGATTGATTAGGTTCATTTAAAGGGTATAAAGGCGTAATTCGCCCATTAATAGTCGTCGCAAAATATTGAGGGGCGGGAGGATGAGTCAAGAAATAGAATAAAAGTGAAGCCATAACGACATTAATAAAGATAGAAAGCAGCAAGGCAAGAATTATCTTACGCTGTCCATCACGATAAAAATCATTTCTTATTCCAACGGTCGTTAGCGCATCTTCAGCCATAATATCCTCGATTATTGCGGTATGACTTTTATGTCATTGTCATTAGGTGGATCAGGTTCCAGCAATGGCGTTGCCGAATAATTCGGCTCACTCATTGGCTTTAATTTTACAGGAGGAACAATACCACTTGTTGCATAAAAATCACGCTGGGGCTGGTGAAAGTAAAGGTAGTAGTTTGCGAAGACCATAAGAAAATTCATAGCCAGTGAAACGATAAGCCACTTTATTGCCATGCGGTAAGTACGAACATAAAAGTTTTTTGATTTTTTTATCGTATTCCAAGTTTCTTGAGTCATGTACACAAAACCTTATCTAAACAATTGCATCCCTAAAAGTAATTTCAATACGCGAATTAGGTGATATATCCCCGCCTTGAGAGTATCCCATTATGGGCTTGTCACTCCCCATCCCTTCTGTAAAAATAAAACGGCTGTCTATTCCTTGCGACCATAAATAATCGGCAACAGCCCTGGCCCTGGCCAAAGTCAAAGCATGTTCGCGTTTAGAGGAAACATACTTGCTACTGAAACTGGTCACATTGACAGCTACCTTACGAAACTGTTTTAAAAATCGCACTACTTTATTAAGCAAACCATAAGATGCCCACGTTAACTGGGGTGACTGGCTTGGAAATAACAATGGTGAAGGAATACTTATTAAATAATCCTGCCCGATTGTAATCACCTTTACCCCACAACGGGCAAGCATTTTCTGTAATGCAATGACCGCCTTGTCATCAGTGCCATCTACCTTCCGGGGCAAACGAGGTCCTTCTTCAGGCTGGTATATTTTAGTACCACATCCAAGCAATAACAGAAATGCTAACAGAGGGGCACACCATGTTGAAAAAGATCGGGAGCCAACACGCAATCGTTTCACCAAAACCTCGCACCAATTAAAATTAAATTTAATGCCCACATGAAATAAAAACATACAAATCACTGCGTTACAAGCAGTTCTTAAAAATTCCAATAATTAAAATTATCACTCGTCCAAAAAATAGGCATTTTATCAGATTTAATAGTTTGAAAAATATTAAAAATCAAAAAGTTATGAAAGTATAATATTATTTCAAAGAGAAAATTAATCGGACATCCGCTCATTACAACCAGAATACAGTATTTTCTCTCCATTGAAACCACTGATATCAAACATGGCCCTGTCTGTTATTGAGCACAAATTATTGGAGGTCTACTTATTCTTCATCGTTATTATTCGCTTTTTCCCGTTCGTCCACAATTTTTCTTATCAAGGTTTCTGCTAAATCGGTTAACTCTTCAGCACTAATCACATCACGCTCTTCGGGCGGATATCGGGTGGCCATTTGAAAATCTTTAATTAATTCATTTGCCACCGTGGCTGCATATTTATCTTTGGCTCCACTCGCCCGCTCAATAGTAGAGATGGCATTTCTTGTATTATTAATCGCAAGCAGTGGTTGCGAAAATGCCTCCACATCTTTAACAAGGAGCGGGAGACTTTCTGGAGAGCGGCGAAGTTGACTAAAAATAGTTAAAATACCTTCCTCTTCTTCTTCAACAAGCTCTTCAACAGGCTCAGGCTCATTATGACCATGAAAAGCAAGCAAAGCGGCCACTCCCCGTTCAATCGGTTCGCTTATTTTAGAATGATGTAAAGCCTGAGTAATCAAGGTAATTTCTTCAGTATTTAGTTCTTTATCAATACTTAAATCACCGCTATCAAGTACCCGTTGAAAATTCGACAATTGTTTCTGTAATTTCATTAGATAATCATCAGGAGGCGGCTCAACCTTCAAGAATTGATTCACTTTTAATTGCTTGACTGGCTTGGGATTAGCATAAAACATCCTTGCACGAACAATCTTGGATTTGAAAAAAATATGGGCTTCGCCTTCAGTCTGGTCCTTTAAATCTAATAGATCAATACGTGATCTTTTTTCAAAAGAGGAACTCTTCGTATCCATATAACTATTAGCGATACTCGTTTCTTTTGTTTGAAAAGAATCCACTTTTGTTACATACGCTTCGCCGGCTGTTTTAGTAAAAAAATCCCAGGTTTCAGTCGGATCTTCCAATTTCATACAAATTTTTATATTGGTATTTGCACCAATCGATGCCGCTTCTTCTTTAGATGCTTTCTGGAAAGCAGGTAAATCCTGCCCCGCAAAAATCGCAGAAAAACCCAATGAACGAGCCTGAGCCGGTACCACAGCAAAACCCTGTACGGCGTAATAACCATATTCGTCCAGAATACACATATAAGGCGTCGGGGAATTGGTGGGTTTTCTTTCAATAACATCACGATAATCCCCCTCTACCTGATCACCAAGTCCTGCAGCCATCATTGCTTTTAACGAAGAGACAATCACTTTTCCCAAATTGGATAATTCATCAGGTGATTTTTCCAGCGCAGGCAAAAGAACAACCAGAATTCGACGATTAAGCACGACATCTTTAAAATCAACTTCAGCAAGATTTGTGCGAATAATATGACCATAAGTATCGGCAAGTGATGAAAATACACGCACTAACTGCATGGTAATAAAACCATGCTGTTCCAATACTTGAGAAACCTGTTTACCTTTCTTCTCTTTGTTGTAACCGGGGAGGTTAAAAACATAGTTACGTAACGGATCGCTAACTAACTTGGGTACCGATTCAATATTGATGCTTTCCTGCTCATCACGCGGAAAAACTTTATCAATAACGATTGATTCAAGTCGCTGTAAATCAAAATAATTACGGATAGTATTTGCATCCAGTAAAATTGCACCTTCATCACGCATATAAACGAGCAATTTCATCAACGCTTCAACGAAACTGATAGCTCGCCCTTTCCACATATCACCATCCGACGATTGATTGGATGAACCCATTAAACTCACTACAAGCTGAGTGAGCATGCTGGAAGAGCCTTGGCAGAATGGATTTAATGTATTGGATAAACGCCTTTCCTGCGGTCCAATAATGTCACGGGCGCCGGTCATAAAATTAATCAGTAATAAATCATCCTCTCGCCCCATACTTCGTACCATTGAAAATATTTTAGCGTAGAGTGAGTTATCACCTTTACCATCCACGTAAATAAAACCACTGGCCTGGACCAGGGCATTATAAGCAAGCGAAACCAGGGCTTCAGTTTTACCACTACCCGTAGAACCAAAAATAAGCGCATGCGTCCTCAAATCGTCATTGCCAAACCATAGTTCTTCATTGGTTTTACGGTCATTACCAAAAAATGCAATACCCCGTGCAATGTTAGGCGTACCAATACCGGGTTTTAAGTCGTTATAATCTTTAACCCGCGCAATTTTAGGTAACCGAAAAGGTAATTTTTGTTTGCGCGTATAACTGTAGAGAAAAAACAATGCCCCTAAAATTAGCATCATAGTAGCAATCTCTGACAGATAATATGCAACCGCTGCCATAGAAACCAAAACAATCGATGTATTGGTTGGATCAGAAAAAAAATCGCTGACCCGTTGACCAAAGGTACGTGTATCCCTTAGTAACATTGTGGGATCTATTTCATGTCGCGATTCTATACCACGCATTATGACTCTAACTCCTGCAATTCCCGAGGTGTTAACTTGACCTCTTTTATAGCAATTTCAAGTGCCTTAATCGCTTCATCAATCATGGGGACAAGTGAACGACGACCCATCTCTTTTTCAGCACGCCAGTGGGCAAAAGGACCCGCCACTTCAACAAAGGGAGTCTGTCTGCCTACACAATTAAGCATATACCATAATCGGCGATCCAGTGGCTTTAACCATAAAAATTCTGCGGTTGGCACCACGCCATCCTCTCGCGCTCTCTCAAGGAGAGAAGCCATTGCTGTTAAAAGGTAGGCATGTTTTGATAAAGTCTCCTGGACATTTTCCGCATTTTGATATTTTCGCAGTATCGGTCTTGCTACAGTAAAATCCGGCTTGCCGGATGTACAGGTTTTGTCTAACGTTTCCAAAATCAGATTGGCTGAGTTTCTATCCCTGTTCATACGTGCCATAAAAACCGCAGCCAACGCATAAACTTGCGGAGGACAACGATCGAAACTGTCCCAGTATGGACCTAACTGTAAAGTAAAAACACGCTTCGCGTCGCCCTTTTTAATACCAGCAGTCATCTCTTGTCCGGGTAACGGGTTGTCCAGAAGAGCGTCCTCTTTTTTGAGTAAATGGTATTTACGTGCGAATTCCATAGGGGTTAAAGCCATAGCCCAAGGTCCTTTATTAAGATCTGCTGTGACTAAATCCTCTTTTACAACGGGCATAATTGCCAGCCAGTTATGTTGCTCCTGCATTCGTAACGTTTTCATATTATGCGCTTTACGAAATTTAAGAGTAATATCTGAACGGTAGAGAAAAAATGCTAAAAAAACGAGGATACCTACAACCGGGTAACGAATATAATTCCCCACACTCCGCGTTAATATTACAAATTGCTGCCAGGTTACCGTTGAGGGATCGACTGTTTGCATTAAATAAACGTCATTATCAAGTTGCGGACTTGTAATAAATAAACTGATTAATTTGGCTTGCAAGACATTCAGATAAAACACAAATGCAACGATATACTGATGTGCAGATTTCCAAATAAAGAATAAAGTAAGAAACAATAAAACGGTGATCCACACGGGAGCCATCGAATTATCGCTACTACCTTGCTGCTGTGGTTGTTGAGCCATCCGCTTTTTTCAACTCAATGAAATTATAATTTATAATTCAAGTATATACTCACTTTAGACCAGGTGCGACTCTCAAATCTGACTCAAGAGGTATTTTTAATCAAGCGTCCTTTAACATAACGATAAGTGCCTGAAAGATGGACAAACTGAACTATATTTTCAAGCCTTAAGGAGCGATCTTTAAGATTCATTAGCGGATTACCGAATTTATCGGTAAGGATCTTATCCGGGGGTACCGGAAGAATATCCGCGTGATTGATATAAATCACCACATAAGCTTCATTAACCTTGTTTTCTTTCGATTTAATTAAATGTTGAACGGATACTTCATTTTCGTAAACAGGCCGGGAAATCATTTGTCGCGGTAAATTGGCAAGAATACGTTCCCAGGCTTGAAGATTATTACCTTCTGAAGAATAAAGACTAACGTATATGGCACGATGATCTGATCGTTGCGCCAAAGGATTTACAGAAGAAGAATCACCTTTTACTATTTCTTCATCGCCGTTAAGGTGGCTGGCAAAATTGTCTCGTATTTCACGTAAACTTTTTCCGATTACCCGCAAAAAATTAGACTCTTCCCAAGGCCCGTTTTTAAGAGCCTCATCAAAAGCGTTCAAAATTTCCCTGGTCTGTTGTTCTGTCAATTCTTCTTTCATAAAATATAGAAAATATCAAAATTAATAGACATATTAATTTCCAGCTCATACAAAAATTATAATAGTATTCAGCGATAATCGCTTAATAACTCATTAATTTATTATTATTTCATTGAGAAACTTGAAGGATTATCGTCTTGGAAATGCTCTGTTTCTGTTGAAGAGTGAGTTTGATTTAATTGTTGATTTACCTGTTGCCATAAATCACTTACCGCGTTATAGGCTCGTTGATTCGCTTCATTGGGACGAATATTAACCATTTTACGGGTTTGCTCAACAAGCTTACCTATTTCTCGAGTCATGCTTTGTGCATAATCATGTACATCTTTAGACGTTTTCTTCTGGTCATATACATTATTCAATAAACTAAATCGCTGCAAAGCGGGATTCTTATTACCGAGGTTGCTCATACTCTTATACTCCCAACTACAACCAACTTTAAGCTTAACATAGCAGATACTTCCTTAAGCCAAGCTTAAGAAAAACAAATATTTCATTTTTTTTACAGTTTGTAATATAAAATAAAATCAATCATACATTAATTCATCCAAAGGCGTATAATCCTTACTCGGCCCTCCCTGAATGAGTTCATTCAATACATCAGTCATACATAATAAACGTAAAGCATTGGGCGTTACCTCGTCAAAAACAACACGTATTCCCAATAAGGCATTTTCTGCATCATCAAAAGTAGCTCCTAAACCATAGCCTAAACACAGGGAGCACAATTGATCCGCCCGGCGCGCAATTGCCGGTAAAAGACCGGTTTGTGAAAATACTTCATCAAAGCTCACGAAACGGTCATTCAAATAAAACTTGGCATTCATACTGGCTGCAATCATAGCCAGGCTTTTACCAATATCAGTCTGCATTTAACGCCACCATGGTTGTGAAGATCTAATCCGGCCTGCCAGAGAACTTCTAAGCCAGCGCAAAAAAACAGGTACAGTAAAGCCATAATGCTCAATAATTCCGAAAAATACAGCCGAAACTAACACCAGCACCCCTGTCCAAACCCGAATATGCATTAAGAACAGAAAAATCGGGAACGCAGCTCTGGCATCAACTAGAAAAAAACGAGCACTCCTTGCTGAATCACGCCAATGGGATGTCTGAGAAAAACTGGCCATAACCGCCTCAAAATAATCTTCTTTATATGATCAAGTATATCTATCGAACTTAAGAATTCAAGAAGCAAGCGAGTAGAAAATTATCACCCTGTCCACAGAACCTAAACATTTGTTACAAATAATATGCGCCAGAACTTCATTCGCTGCTATTTATTCAATAGGCATGCCCCTTATTTTAACCCATGGGTAATGGTAATTGAGTGGGTTGCGGTGGTGTTGAACTCAGCATACTGATAATCAACAAAACAAAGAATCCCATTACAGACACGTAACAGATAAATTTCGCTATAAATATAGCGGTTGACGAGGTTTGATCTTTATAGCCATACCATGCTGAAACAAGCGCCACTGAGAGAGAAAAAAAAATCCATTTTAGCATTTACTTCCCCTGTCTATCGTTTCATTCTTCTTAAATTTAGCCTGGCTACGTGATAATCGATAGCTATAAACCAGCTACTTTCGATGCTGAACTTTTTTTATTTTTTCCGCATAATTTTTATTAAACTCAGTACCGGCTAAATTACTTGGTTTATTTTTAACACAGTTTTTATTTGCTCTTTCTACTGCAAAAGGCTGTGGATTCATATAATTCTTGTCGTTCATAACATTCTCCTCACTATAAAAAGTATAGTTGAAGTTAAATGCAAATTAAGAGCATAGGCTAATTAGCTGGATTTCCCGGCCCGTTCGGCTTGAAGAAGGTTTCAAGCCAAGCGGAAGGGGGAAAATGAAGAATATGACAAGGTTAACTACCAGGTAAATCAATTTTTTGGGACAAGCTTGGGATTTTTCTGAGGGACAAGACAATTTGCTATAATATTCGCCAACTCATTCTGATTAGTAGCCTTGGATTGAGGGGCTAATTGCGGTACATCAACAGCGTATTCCGCATCAATTCCCGCTTCCTCTACTCTCTTGGTGTTTGAGTGAGTGGCAAGCAGTTCATTTAACATTTTTTCTGTGCTATTTGACATCAATAATTCCACCAACCAATTTTATAGCTTTATAGTATCAAAGAAACATTAAGGCTTTATTAGGTGTTTTTCAATGGACTGTTAAAAATTTGCGCAAAACAACAATTCAAAGCGTAACGAAATTGCCGACGACAGTAGACAATTCGTATCAAGGGTGTTGTTTGTCCGGTCAACGTATTGATCCCCTTATTGATGGGGCACAATGATATCACGCAGAGGCGAACAGGCTAATTATTTCTCTAAATTGTGGAGCATAATTAAAGCACTGATGCAAAGCCTTACAATAACTTAACAAACAATCTTCTGTATTTGCGCTACTATTATTGAATAAATTTTAAACTTATATTGAGCATAAAATGCGCCAATACAATGAAGATGAAGCACGATTACAGGCGTGGAGAAATCATCTCAATTCGGTCGAAACGAATCGAAAACTAAAAAACGAACTTTTGAATATTCTTAATCAAGAAGAAGAAACTTTTTTGATTTTGGAAAATTTTAATAAAAAAAGAGAGAAGCTATTAAGTAACGAACATGGTCAAGGTTTTGCCTGGACGCCTTCTTTCAACTGGTTTTGGATTATTTTGTCTCTTTTTTTACCCTCTTTCCGGAAAAACCCTACCGGGTCACGGTTAAGAGAAGCGCTACAGGAAGAACCGGCACGTCCTGATATTATTGTATTCGGTAACTCAGAAAAAGAAATACCCGTTACTACTCAATTACTTGATAATTCAACGTATGAAGAAGCACTTTTTAATGCTCCTCACAAAGCACTCGGTGATCTTCTAACCCGTATTAACAATTTGAAAATTAATAATTCCGAAAGCCTGGATGTTATTCTCGAACGCCTTTACGCCATAAAATACAGGCTAACTCCTGATTACTACCAAACAATTTTAACCGAACTTTTTCGTGAGCATCCTGTTGCAACGCTTGGTTATTATTACAATCACTATGTTGCCAATAATAATGACCTTCCTGAGGCCCATGAGTTTATAGAACACCATTTAATGGGTGAGGCATTAATGGCGCTCTTCATTTTACCTTTTGATACAATTAATCCTATTGGGGGAACTAATCCTAATCCGTGTATTTTTGAAGTACAAAGAATACTCCTCTTATTAGCATTAGAAAGTAAAATACCACCCCTCTCTCTAAATAGTTTTCTTACAAGCATGAAAGAAGAAGGGATCGATAAGTCTGAGCTTCCTTCACAACTGAACAATCAACTTTTCTCTCTTCTTTTTACAAATTTAAACACTACAGGAAAAGACGAGTCAGAAAAACTAAAAGAACAAAAGGAATTAAAAGGAGAAATTAACAACTTACTGCAAACTGCAACAAATTTTAAGACGTCTGACCAATTACTCCACGCGATTTTTTCCAGCAATAAATTAAACCTTGATAAACAGCAACCTCTTATGGTTCAGGTCGCAAGACAAGCTTGCGAGTTACTCTTGGAAAAAAGTGAGCAACGAGAGCAAAATACAGGACACCCTGTGTATGAATTTCTAATGTGGCTTAGCGAGCAAATATTAAACAGCAAAAAGGATGTGGATGAGGCTATAAATAAGAGCGATCCCAATAGCGAAGCTCATCGTTTCAATCGCCCTGCCGTTAGCACCGCTTTGCTTAGCCCTTACATCCACGGCTCACAAATACCTGAAAATTATCAACGATCCACGCATTATGCGACAATAGTTATAATGAATTATTTATCATCAAGAGGAAAAGAGGATAAATCCATTCATGATTCTTTTGCTTCAGAGCACGCTATCAAAACCTTTAATGAGGATAAGATGGTACGTAAAAACCCCTTAAAGAACGAGGAAATTCACTGGTTTGTTTATTACATTAGCCGTATTAGCCCCGAACTCGCCGAAAAAGCCAAAGCCTGTATTTTAAATTTACAGGTGGCCACCAGTGAATCCAATTCTCATCCCTCTGCCCTGGTGCATACAGCAAAACACTCCTTCAAACGTGAAAAAACAACCGATAATTGCCATTTTTTTAAATCGCCCAAACCAACCTCCGAAGAAAATTTGGCAGAAAAGAAACCTGCCCCCACTAATCATTAAATTGACCAAACTTGCATTAAGTATGAAAATACACCGCTATTAAAGCGAGTAGTAACAAAAATTATTGTGCAGCTATTCACTCTTGCTCAAAGCATCACAGTGTAATAAAGTGTCTGCCATGTGGCTTACAAACAACAATCAATGAAAACGCTTTGTATCGTTTTAACGATAGCAACGTTTATTGTCTGTGCGACTATTTTCCAACATAATGCGCCTCTTATCCTTAACTGTATTAAAGACGCGGGCTGGTTGGCGCCTGTTCTTTTTCTATTGCTTTATATTCTCGCGACCATCCTGCTGCTACCCACCATGGTATTAACACTGGCTGGCGGCGCATTATTTGGTCCTCTGCCGGGTACTTTATTTAATTTAACAGGGGCGACTCTCGGAGCGGCCTGTGCTTTTTGTATTAGTCGCCATCTGGCTATTGATTGGGTATCATCTAAACGAGGATCTAATATTGATAAACTGATTACCGGTGTTGAACGCAATGGCTGGCAATTTGTAGCACTACTTCGTATAGTCCCCATAATACCGTTTAATCTTGTTAATTACGGGCTAGGCGTCACCCACATCAAATTCAGCCATTACGTGATTACTACTTTTCTATTTTTAGCGCCTACTGAAATCATTTATACTTATTGTGGCCATGCCAGTATGGACATGCTGGTTCATTATACTCCTTCTTATAAAAATCTGAGTATTTTTACTTTACTTATGTTGGGTCTTCTTTTTTTAATAGCAAGACTCTTTCGTTTTTTCACTAAAACTATTCGGGAAGAGAAGGGTTCTGGTAATCATTAGCCAATAGCGTTTGCACGTGTTCGAACAGGGGGTGCTCACTAGTGAAAAAATGAGTATCAATGGACTGTATAGCGCGTATACCTTGCACAACATTACATGTAAAAGCAGCCTCTGCTTCATTCAAATTATCTTTATATAACTCATGCTCGGCACAGTCAATATCGTGTGCCTTACAAAGCGTTAACAAACGTTGTCTTATAATGCCTGCCAAGACTCCGCTATGTAGCGGAGGGGTCATTAAGCCATTATTTTTTATAATAAAAAGATTAGCCACGGTTGTCTCTGTGATTTGACCTTCCAGATTAAAAAACAACACATCATCGGCACCTGCCGCCTGAGCTTGACGACGTGCTATAATTGCTTCCAGATAATTGATGGACTTATACTGATATATCGGATTTTTAGCATCTCTTACCCATGAAGCACTGACCAAAGCAAGTGGCTGGCGGTCATGATGAACATAATCAAATGCGGTAAGAACAAGATGAGGCTGAGTGCCTCGCTCCAGCAGACCTCGGGGAGCACTTCCTGCGCTTAACACAGCCTTTAGCACGCCATCCCGTAACTGCTTTGACGCAATACAACTACCCAGTTTTTTCAACCACACATCCAGGGATAAATCGAACGTGATTTTTAAAAAAATGGCAGCCTTTTGCAAACGTTGCCAATGATATTCAGGATAACAGGGTTTCCCATTAACAATCTTTATTGTCTCAAACAGCCCTTCTCCTAAAAAAATACGATCAGTCGTAGTATAGGGCGATGGCCCTTTAGAATCCTGAATAATAATACGCATTAGTATGAAATTAATAATCTATAAAATCATCAAGTTCATCGCGTAACCGTTTTTCCTCTAACATATTTTCCAGACGGCGACGCGCATCTAAAGTAGACGCTTCATTCAAAACATCAACATCGATATCCACATCAACAATATCGTCTTCGGTAGTTATAAATGCGTGAGGCTCAGTCAGATCATCCTCGTCTTCAAACATATCACTCATGTTATCCTCTCAGGGTTTAACTCACTTCCACACTTTGCTATTTTCAGAACACGTGTTAAAAACCGGTCCTGCAGCAAGCTCTCGTAAATTGACAGCTTATATACCCTATTTTTCTTATCATGCCTAGATGGTTAGAAAAAATTTTCGTTGCGGTTCAGTAATTTTTTCTTCAGTTAATGATAATTATTTACTCATTGAGTTAATTAATTTATAATAATGAAAACAAATTGACTTATTTAAACAGCTACGCGTTTTTTACGCGGGTTATGTTATTATTCGTCAAAACAGGAAGTTGCTTGTTTCAAAGGAGTGCATTCATTTTTTGTAAGGTTTTAATACATGTTCCGTCACGATTTAAGTCAAAAAGCGATCTCCAATAAAGATCACAACCAAAAATCCCCGAAACAGGCTCTTCCCATGTTTCCCTCCATTCCACATAAAGAAGAGGAATTGATAAATCAAAGCGAAACGAAACTACCAGTAGAATTGAAAACGCTGTTTGGCACCAAATATCAGGAAAAGCCCTTCAAAGCAATAGTAGCAGGCGTGGATAAAAGAAAACCGATCACACGTGATTGTGAGGTCACCAGATATCCTTTATCCCAGATCATTAGTCTTATAACTCTAACTCAAGAAATAGATCAAAATCGCTCAAAACAGTCTGATGAAATAAAGCTTCGCTTTTTGGTTGATAGCCAATATCAGCTTTGGTGTGCGCCCGAGGGCGTCGCTAACAATTCCACCATACCAGCACATTGGAAATTAACCTTTCAACCGCGAACAAGCGCAATATGTCTGGCAGCTGGAGACCTGACTTTCATTACGCAAAATAACCAATGGATTTTAAAAGAAATTAACAATAAAAGTGGTGATTTTCAACCTGATTTTAGTGCATTAATTCTGCCACTTGGTATTATCGCATTACATGAAAATTTACCTTTTCAACTCAGTGAAATAATAGAACTCGAAGAGCAGGGAAAAACCCGGATTCAATCTCATTGGATTAACTTTAAACAGGTTGAAGAACAGCTAGGAGATTTCTTCGATGAGGAAACAAAAGATAAGTTAGGAAAGCAAGGTAAGGCTGAAGAAAAACATATCTATAAACCTGAACCTGAAAGAGGCGCTAAAAGACCTGCTTTCTTTGGAAAAAAGCCTGATGAGGAAGACAAGAAACCCTCTAGACGGCGATTAGAGATGAAATAAGAATCGACACGCAGGGAAGCAAAATATTGCGCATCAACCCATTAGATAATTCCTTCATAATTCATATATAATACGCATTTGAGAGTGAATTGAATCACTCATCAAGCATCTACTAACAAATCCCTGAAAGGGAGAAGACAATTATCATGTCTAATCAATTAAAATTTGCTCTACGGCGTAGTTGCCGACAGGTGCGTGAACGTTTATCTCCGGCCTCTCAGCAGGCTGCATCCACACGAATTTGCGCTCGAATCCGTGCACTTGATCAATATCGTTATGCAAGGCGCATTGCGCTTTATCAGGCTACGAATGGTGAAATTGATTTGCAAGCCATATGGAACTCAGCCCCTTTACATGGGAAATATTGCTATTTTCCAGTGCTTAACGACGATAAAACGCTGTTATTTTTACCCGCTACCCCTGCAACCGCTTTTAGCGAAAACCGCTATGGCATTAAAGAACCCAATGTCGATAAAGCACTCGCTATTCCTCCTCAACAACTTGATCTTATTTTTCTGCCTTTGGTTGTCTTTGACGATTATGGTACGCGTCTGGGGATGGGAGCAGGTTATTATGATCGGACTTTGGCTAAAAGAGAACATTCAGGATTGATAGGCGTTGCTTACGAATTCCAGCGCTATCCCTACATAGAGCCTTCAATCTGGGATGTGCCGCTCACCGCTGTCATCACCCCCAACACAATCTACTGGAGTAAGAAATGACGAAATACTGGTTAATGAAATCAGAACCTTCCTGTTTTAGCATTGATGATTTACGGACCTCCCCTCACCAGACTACTCCGTGGGATGGAGTGCGCAATTATCAGGCGCGCAACTTTATGCGTGATGAAATGTCCATTGGTGATTTGGTATTTTTTTATCATTCCAACTGTAATCCTCCTGGCATTATTGGTATTGCAGAAGTGGTCAGCAATGCCTATCCTGATTACACCGCCTATGATCCTGACAGCGAACACCCTGATCCACGGAGTACACCGGACAATCCGCGCTGGTTTATGGTAGATATTCGCTTTAAAGAAAAATTTAAGGAACTTATCCCGCTTGATACTCTAAAACATTATACTGAACTTAAAAACATGCTTTTGTTAAGGAAAGGAAATCGTTTGTCTGTATTACCGGTCAGCCAAGATGAATGGTTATTTATTAACCAGGAGCTGGTTAATTAACCTCATCGCTCCATTCATTGGTTAAAATCGCTGGAATTGACCTTCAAGCATTGCTAGACTATCTTCAGCAACTCTTAACAAGCAGGAAGATTAGTAATGTTTGATCCAAAGCAATTTGACGATTTAGCAAGAAAGCTGTTTGCCAGTTTACCTGCCAGTCTGCAGGATTTTGAAAAAGAAATTCAACAAAAATTCAAAGATATTCTTCAAGCCACTTTTGCCCGTATGGATTTGGTTACTCGGGAAGAGTTTGACATACAAACCAAAGTACTGGGAAGAACCCGGGAGAAACTTGATGAACTACAGGCAAAGGTAGATGCATTGATCGCAGCAAAAGGAAAAAAGACGTTGTCTTAAGCGCCTGTTATTATAAAATATAAAAAAGTCCAATCTGGCGTCAGATACTTGAAACAAGTTTCATGCGCTAATAATCAGGAAGAATTATGAATCTTGCTTTTAGCAAAACGCGCGCTGCCTTAGGCATACAGGCATCCCCTGTTTCAGTTGAAGTTCATTTATCGAATGGTTTACCTGGTTTTACCATTGTAGGACTTGCCGAAACAGCAGTAAAAGAGAGCAAGGACCGGGTACGCAGTGCAATTATTAATAGTCAGTTTGAATTTCCTTGCCGTCGCATTACCGTAAATCTTGCTCCCGCCAATCTGCCTAAATCAGGAAGCGGTTTTGATTTACCTATTGCTATTGGTATTCTTGCGGCCTCAGGGCAAATACCCGCCGAAAAATTAAGCACGCATGAATTTATTGCTGAACTGGCACTAAGTGGCAATTTGCGCGGTGTCTCTGCCATCATTCCTGTCGTATTAGCTGCCCATCGTGATGAACAACAGTTGATTATCGCTACGGCTAATGCTGAAGAAGCATCGATTGCCGGATATAAAGGCGTGTATGTTGCCCACAATCTACGCGAAGTTTGTAACTATCTTTGCCAGGATATCCCCTTACAGACTCTATCAACACGGCCGGAAGGTCATCGAAATGCCCATTCTATGGATTGGTCCGATGTAAAAGGTCAATATCACGCCAAACGTGCCATGGAAATCGCTGCTTGCGGCGGTCACAGTATTTTGCTAAGCGGGCCTCCAGGAAGTGGAAAAACCATGCTGGCCAAGCGTTTCAATACTTTATTACCTGAACTTTCTGAAACGGAAGCATTGGAGTGTGCTGCTATCAACTCTATTCAGGGACGCATGCCTGATTTTAACGCATGGCGTTCACCACCTTTTCGCTGCCCACACCATACGGCCTCACCCGTTGCTCTGGTGGGGGGAGGTAATCCTCCGAAACCCGGTGAGATATCGCTGGCCCATCACGGTGTTTTGTTTCTTGATGAATTACCTGAATTTCATAAACATGTTTTAGAAACATTACGAGAACCCTTGGAATCAGGTAATATTTGTATTTCAAGAGCAGCAGTGCAAACCGAGTTTCCGGCAAAATTTCAACTGGTAGCGGCAATGAATCCTTGTCCTTGTGGTCAATGGGGGAATCCGCAGGCCAATTGCTTATGCACTCCTGACCGCATCAATCGATATCTGGCTAAACTCTCAGCACCTTTGCTCGATCGAATCGATATGCAAATTCAGGTGCAAGCATTAACGCAAGCTGAATTAATTAAACCCAATCTGACAGAAGGCGGCGAAAGCGAGACAATTCGCCAGCAAGTTGCAAAAATGCGCCATTTGCAGATAACGCGTCAAGCCTGTGTCAATGCTCAACTAGGGGCAAAAGAATGTGAAAAAGTATGCGCGCTGGGTCAAAAAGAACAGGATTTTTTGGGCCAGGCAATGGAACGACTTAAATTATCTGCCCGGGCCTATCACCGTTTACTCAAAGTAGCCCGAACCATTGCCGACATGAACCAGGCTGAAACGGTTGAATTGACTGCCTTACAGCAAGCCTTGTCTTTTAAGCAAACACTGCAAGCACCTCAATAAACCTATAGGAAACAATACTCCTTATGAACCCGAGGCTTATTCATTTCCTTTGTTGCGATAGGTTATGTTATTTCTACAACGTATTGCCAAATGTTTCACTTAATTACTTTTAGCAAGGCGGAGGCTGGGCTGTAAAGCCATAGCTGTCATGTATCGTTCAGGCCGAGAAAGCGCGTCAGCGTTATCTCGAAGCCTTGAAAGATCGGACAACGCCTTCGAAACGGATGCTTTGCTGTTTTACAAAATCAGACCAATAATTCCAATATCGCCATACGCATAAAAACGCCATTAGTCACTTGTTGTAAAATACAAGACTGCACACCGTCAGCAACAGAGCTGTCAATTTCAACGCCTCGATTTACAGGACCAGGGTGCATGACTATTGCTCCGGGTTTTGCATAGCGAAGGGTTTTTTCGGTTAATGCATAATGACGATAATAATAATCCAAATCTAACCGCTCTTCTTCAAGTAAACGTTCCTGTTGAACTCTTAAACAGATGATGACATCCGCATCAGTTAGCCCGTCTTGTAAAGACGCAGTCAGCCGACCATAATGAACGTTCTGCGGTTGCCAGATTGGGGGAGCAATAAAAACCAATTCACCAACGTTTAAAGTAGCACAAAGAGACTGAAAAGAATTGGCGACGCGCGAATGACGAATATTACCTACAATAGCAATCTTAAGAGAAGTAGCATCTGGCTTGTTTTCTACAATAGTCATCCAATCAAGCAGGGCTTGGCTGGGATGCGCGTGTTGCCCATCGCCTGCATTAATAATGTGGACCCGTTCAGTCAATTTTTCTGCCAAAGTCCGTTGCAGACCTTCCTGACGATGTCTTATTACAAAAAAATCAATTCCCATAGCAGCAAGCGTTTTGAGTGTATCTTCAATGGCTTCTCCCTTTGTTTCCGAGGAGTACTGCAAATCAAGATTGATAGTAGACATCGACAATTTTTTTGCTGCCAATTCAAAACTGACGCGTGTGCGAGTACTATTTTCGTAAAAAAGATTAGCAACCGTATGACAGGAATAATGAGGGTATTCATTACTGCGTTTAAAATGAATAGCTCTACTCACTAATGCATTAATTTGCTGAGGAGAAAGCTGGCTGATTTCTAAAAAATGATTCATGATTTTCACTTGGGGTATTGCAGCCATTGCTCAAGGATAATACAAGCAGCAAAGCTATCGACCTGAGATTGCTTGATTTTACGGTATCCGCCAGCGGCAAACAACTGGGCACGAGCTTCAACAGTGGATAAACGCTCATCGACTAAATGGACGGGTAATGAAAAACGCTTGCGCAGTTGGCGCGCAAAACCTCGTGCCGCAGCCGTTGTATATTGTTCACTATCATCAATACAGGTGGGCAAACCCACGATTAAAGCTTGCGGATGCCATTCATTAATCATTTTTCCCAACAAATCCCAGTCAGGAGTACCTTGTTTTGCGTCCAAAGTTGATAGTGGTCTGGCACTACAGGTAATTTGTTGGCCTACAGCAACACCGATTCGTTTATAACCAAAATCAAATCCCAGATACACACCAGCAACCATACAACCTTTTCCTTAATGAATATAAAATTCAGGCATGACCAATATTATTGGTTAATTGATTCATTTTCACACCAATTGACAAACCGGCATATTCCCAGCGCTCAGAAAAAGGCACTTCATAAAGAATTTCGGACTTATAAGGACAAACCAGCCAATGATTGTCCATCACTTCCTGTTCTAATTGATTTTCATTCCAACCCGAATAACCCAGAGTAATTAAAACATCTTTGGGGCCTTTATCAGCAGCTATCGCGCGAATAATATCATTTGAAGTCGTAACCGTCACATCATCACGTAAAGCCAGGCTGGAACGCCATCCGCCAAGAGGGCGATGAATCACAAACCCACGCTCCGGCTGTACAGGCCCGCCGTAAAGCAAAGGCATTTGATTTTGCTCAACCCGGATAGGTTCAATCTCCATCTGCTCAAAAACTATTCCCAACGGGAATTGCATCGGTCTATTAATAATTAAACCGACAGTGCCATTAATATGATGCTCACAAATATAAATCACGGAGCGTTCAAAATCAGGATCGGTTAACGAGGGCATAGCAATCAGAAGGTGATTGGCCAATGAAGAATTAGGGGTCACAATGCCCTCCTTAATCCCAAGAGAATTAATCTAAGTATATACTAAATAAAATATTTCTGATGGATTCGCATCAAAAAGGGAGGATAAAGAAAGTTAATTTTTTGCATTGTTCAGCCACTCCACAGAGTGGCTTTCAACACCATTGTTATAAAGCCCGCATCAGCCTGGCGCAGCTCTATTTTTCCCGCTTCGATTCAGGGTAAATCACGGAGTTAAGGTGTTCATCCTGCCATATTTCCTGTTCGCTAAGTGATGTTTCAATAAACTCTACCGGTGCTCCTTCGATCTCCACTATAGCGACGCGAAAGCCTTCAAAGGGATAATAAGGCTCTAATAATACCGTTTTTCCCCGAATTGCTTCATCGATACTCGATACCTTAAACGCCACATGAGGCACTTTTTGAATCAGAGGATGCAAAGGACAACCTTCTTCAAATCGATGCCATTGGATCCGAAAAGGGTTATTACCTTTCGTTGTATACATTTTAAATGTCGAACTGTATTTTTCATCAGGCTGCGGAATCGAAGTAGGGATTCCGATGTGATGATATTCATAAGTTACTTTTGCATTCATTTTTCACTCCTGTTTACATTCAGGGAAATATACTACTAAAATTGACTCATCAGATATGAAATAATTTTAAACAAAATTGACTGATTAGTCAATAAATATTTTATGAAAAAATCAACTAAAGAAAACATTTTGAACGCAGCAAAAAAATTGTTCGCTGCCCACGGCTTCTCAGGAACGTCTATTGGTGCCATTACAAAACTGGCGCAAGTCAACCATAGTCTCGTATTTCATCATTTTGGAAATAAAGAGCAATTATGGCTTGCGGTAAAACAACGCATTGTGGAGGAAGCGAATCAACAAACAAGCAATCTGCCTGATAGTGATTTATCCTGGGAATTATGCTTAAAAGAATTATTTCAGCGTAATATTGCATTTTATCGCAATAACTCCGATCTTATCCGTATGCTTAATTGGCAGCGTCTGGAACATAATACGAACCAAACCATTGGCGTAACCAATTCCGGGGACATGCAAGAATGGATTGGGTTAATAAAACATTATCAACAATCGGGCGATATCTCCGCAAGTTTAAAACCGGAATGGATAGTTACTCTCATTCTTTCCATCATTAGTTCTACAGCACTTGATCCTAACTCATTTATAAAAGATGAACAGAATTATGAAGATTATATTAACTTTTGTATTAAATCATTGGAAATTGCGCTGAAGCCCTGACTATCTGCCGGGTTAAATCGGAAGTCAAGGTCTCTAAAATTTCCTCTGGATAATCGGCAGCAACCAAATCAGGTTGCCAGATACTATGTGGCCAGGCACTGTCACTTTCAAAACGAGCAACAATATGAATATGCAACTGCGATACAATATTGCCTAAAGCCCCTATATTTAATTTATCAGGTTTGAAATAGTCCTCCATGATTTGCGACATTTTCGCAATTTCCTCAATCATTGTTCGACGTTTTGCTGGCGAGAGTTGATAGAGTTCCTTAATATCTTCTTCGCGAGGCACTAAAATCACCCAGGGAAAATGTGCTTCTTTTTTAAAATAAAGTCGGGATAACGGCCAGTCACCTAAATAAATACAACTTTCGCTAATACGCTTATCTACTGTAAATACCATATTGTCTTACTTTAATTGATTGAATAAGGCAGCATGAAAACGCAAATGATCTTCGATGAAAGACGCTATAAAATAATAACTGTGATCATACCCTTCTCGCCGCTGTAAATTTAAATTGACCTTTGCCTGTTGGCAGGCTGCTTCAAATAATTCCGGTTTTAATTGTTCTTTTAAAAAAGGGTCCTTTGTTCCCTGATCAATCAAAACAGGTCCATGCGGCCAACCATTATTTTTAATTAATTCACAAGCATCATAATTTTTCCAAACCTGTTGATCAGTTCCCAGGTAGCCTGTAAAAGCCTTTCGCCCCCACGGACATTGCATGGGTGCACAGACAGGGGCAAACGCTGAAACGGATGAATATTGCCCTGGGTTTTTTATTGCCAACGTTAATGCACCATGTCCTCCCATGGAGTGACCAAAAATACCTGTGCGCCTTGCATCAAGAGGGAAATGCTGATTAAGTAAGGAGGGAAGTTCCTCGCTAATATAGCGTGCCATCTGGTAATGTTTCGCCCAGGGTTTTTGAAGGGCATCAATATAAAAACTCGCCCCTGGGCCAAAATCATAATCAATCTGCTCATCCGATATGTCAACGCCGCGCGGACTGGTATCAGGAGCAACAAGCGCCAAACCTAATTCCGCAGCCACTCGTTGCGCGCCTGCTTTGGTAATAAAATTCTGTTCATTACAGGTTAACCCCGAGAGCCAATATAATACAGGCACCTTCTTCCTTGTAGCCTGAGGGGGTAAAAACAAGGCAAAACGCATGGTACACTTTGTGGCTAAAGACTCATGGGAATAAATGCGCTGCAAGCCTTCAAAACATCGATGTTCTTCAATCAGTTCAAACGTCATTATTCTTCCCTGCTTAAAAAGTCACTACCGTTCGTATTGACTCGCCTTGATGCATTAAAGCAAAAGCCTCGTTAATCTGCTCTATAGGTAAAACATGAGTAATTAAATCATCAATTTTTATTTTACCATCCATATACCAATCAACAATTTTAGGTACATCCGTTCGTCCTCGCGCACCCCCAAAAGCAGAACCTTTCCAAACCCGTCCGGTAACTAACTGAAAAGGTCTGGTAGAAATTTCCTGACCAGCGCCTGCTACGCCAATAATAGTTGAAACCCCCCAGCCTTTATGGCAACACTCCAAAGCCTGGCGCATCAATTTTACATTGCCGACACACTCAAAACTGTAATCCGCACCGCCTTTGGTTAGTTCGATTAAATGATTCACTATGTTATCTTTAACTTCGTTTGCATTCACAAAATCAGTCATTCCCATTTTTTCAGCCAAAGGCCGACGCTGAGCATTGATATCGACACCAATGATTTGCTCCGCACCTGACATCCTGGCTCCCTGGATTACATTCAGGCCAATTCCGCCCAAACCAAATACAACGACTTTTGAGCCGGGCTGTACTTTGGCCGTGTAAATAACGGCACCAATACCGGTAGTAACGCCACAACCGATGTAACAAACCTTGTCAAAAGGGGCATCAGCACGAATTTTTGCCAGCGCAATTTCAGGCAGTACCGTGTAATTGGCAAAGGTAGACGTGCCCATATAATGAAACACACGCTCTCCATTCAAACTAAAACGACTACTGCCATCCGGCATAAGACCCTGCCCCTGGGTGGTACGAATGGCTTGACAAAGATTGGTTTTTTGCGAAAGACAATACTCACATTGCCGGCACTCTGGCGTATAAAGCGGAATAACATGATCACCTGGCTTTAAGGAACTAACACCAGAACCCACTTCAACGACAATCCCTGCTCCTTCATGGCCAAGAATCGCCGGAAAAAGTCCTTCCGGATCATCTCCGGACAAAGTAAATGCATCAGTATGACAAACGCCGGTAGCTTTGATTTCAACGAGCACTTCACCTGCTCTGGGTGCTTCCAAATCAACCGTTTCTATCGTTAGTGGTTGACCCGCTTTGTGTGCTACTGCCGCTTTAACTCGCATTAAACGCTCTCCTTGAACGAATGAACTTTTCCAACCGTAAGTTTAAGTTGCTTTTTAACGATACCAATATACCTTGGGCACGTGGACTTTGCGAGCATCCAGCAAACTTAAAGGGGATTGGAAGACAAGAGGAGGTATCGCTGAATTTGTCAGCAATTAACCTCGATATCCGCTTCTAAGAGCAAAAAGTACAAATTATCATAAACTATTTTTGTTAATATAAATTTTACCCCAAGTTAATCCTAATACGGCAGCAGTAAATGAACCAACTAACACACCCAATTTAGCCGCATTAAGCAAATTCTCATCATTAAAAGCCAACATTGCAATGAATATAGACATAGTAAATCCGATACCTGCGAGAAGACCAACCAACCCGATACCCTTCCAAGTCATATCAGGGGGCAATTTACACCATCTCATCTGTACAGACGCCCAACCCATGCCTACAATCCCAACAGGCTTTCCGAGCACCAAGGCTATAGCAACACCAATGATAATTTTTAGCTCATTATCCCCAGAGAAAACACCACTACTCATGCCGACACCAGCATTTGCTAACGCAAATAATGGCATTACTCCATAAGCAACCCATGGATGTAAAGCTCTTTGCACCCGAACCACAGGGGGTAACAATTCCCTCTGGGCTAGCCGAAGCTTCCGAAGCGACCGCGCCATTTTATGTTCGTCTTCCATTTTTATATTTTGGCCGGTAAGTTCATTAGCAATGTGTGACAATATATCTAAAGGACGCTCCGACATACCTACCGATACTGTAGGCGTCATCAGGCCAAGCACAACACCTGACAAAGTGGGATGAGCACCAGTCATCAACATTCCAATCCAGATAATGGCTCCCGGAATAATATAACCAAATGCTGAGCCTATACCAATGCGTTGAAAACCCAACACCAATAGAATACCTAAACCGGCAATCAGAAAGCCTGCATAATTAAGACCGCCTGAATAGAACAGTGCGATAATAAACACAGCAACAATGTCATCAATGATAGCCAGAGTCAGTAAGAATATTCGAATATTTCCAGGGATGGAACGACCCAACAATGCAAGCACACCAATTGCAAATGCAATATCCGTGGCTGTCGGTACCGCCCACCCATTTTGCAGTATCGGCTGAGAATTAAACCCAAGGAAAATCAATGCAGGTACAACTACACCACCCAATGCAGCTATCATTGGAAGCATCGCCTGCCTAATATTACTTAATGCTCCTTCATGAATTTCACGACGAATCTCCATTCCCACAACAAGAAAGAAAAAAGTCATTAGAGCATCGTTGATCCAAAAATGTAGAGGCCATGAAAGCTCAAATTTACCTAACCCGATTAAAAATGGTGCATGCCACAAATTTTTATAGTTCGCTGCCCAAGGAGAGTTAGCCCATATCAATGCGATAGCTGCTGCGATAAGAAGAACAATACCACTAACGGCTTCGATATGTAGAAAACGCTCAATTGAAGCAAAAGCTCGCTCTGCTAATATTTGAGCTCGGGGCAATTCGTGCCGAATGTGTTTAGTCATAAATTCTCACAATCCTTGGATAAATTAAAAAGCATATTGATAAATAAAGTTTTTCACCTGCATGTTATTAACCATTATATGGTCATCATAATGTTTACTGAAATACAAGATGTTAATGCAAGGTCGTTCTCTCGATAAAACAAATGCTCCTGATTATTTAATTTTGGATAAATTGATACCTGAAGATCATTTATTAAGAAAAGTTAATAAACACATCCATTTCTCGTTTGTAAATGATTTAACAGAGAAATATTATAGCCAGAATAACGGTAGACCATCTATTCCTCCAGAGTTGTATTTTAGAATGATGTTAATTAATCTCTTATTTGCAATTAAATCAACAAGGCGACTTGTTCAAGAAATTTATTACGATATTAGTTACCGCTGGTTTTGTGGGCTAACATGGAAAGACTCTATTCCAAACCATGCCAGTTTAAGTCGAATTAAGAAAAAATATTCGTAGAAGAATAGATCTTACTGGCAGGAGTTTAAATTATGTTAACTGTAGTACAACGAGTGAGTGAAGCATGGATTATTATTAATGAGCAGATAACAGGAAAAATCGAGCGCGGTTTATTGATTTTTTGCGGTTTTGAAATGCAGGACACTGAAGCAACTCTGCAACGGATGTTGGAAAAATGTTTAAATTATCGCATCTTTAATGATGAAAAAGGAAAAATGAATCATAGCCTGAAAGAGATGAAGGGAGGGCTTTTGCTTGTACCTCAATTTACTTTAATGGCCGATACGCAGAAAGGCTTGCGCCCAAGCTTTAGTAAAGCGGCACCACCCGCACAGGGCCGACTGTTATTTGAGCAGTTGATCCACTTGGCCTGTGAAAAATATTCACCCGTTGCCAGCGGACAATTTGGCGCTGATATGCAAATCCATTTATGTAATGAGGGGCCTGTTACTTTTCTATTGCAATTTTAAATCCCTGTTTTCAATACGAATAAAGTGGTGTAACATCAATTTTCATCCTCAAAAAATAGAACAATCATGCGCTTAATTGTCACTTTGTCGACTTTGGTAAGCTCTTTAATACTGTCAGCCTGCATGCATAAAGGCAGCAATCCTGCTGATCCTTACGAACCCATTAACCGGGAAATTTATAAATTTAACATGGCTTTTGATGCAACCATGTTAAAACCCACCGCACGGCTTTATAAAACAGTCATCCCGGCACCTGTTCGGATAGGCATCAACAATGCGTTTAATAATGTAGCCATGATCCCCACTGTGGCCAGTGATCTTCTACAGGGAGACTGGCGCTACGCCATTAAAGACAGTTGGCGTTTTTTCTTCAACTCAACATTTGGTATAGCCGGAATATTGGATGTCGCGGATCATGCGTTTAACCTGCCTCCTCATTATAATGACTTAGGTTTGACTTTTGCTAAATGGGGCGATAAAAAATCCCCCTATATTGTTATTCCATTCTTAGGCCCAAGTACGATCCGGGATGGCGTAGCGTTACCCTTTAACTACATGTTAATGCCTTACGCGTATATTACAAGCAGCGTTGCTTTATATTCGTTAATGGGTTCAAGGTATGTCGATTTACGCGCTCAATTATTTGATACCGAACCTTTAATGGATGAAGCCTTTGATAAATACACTTTTATCCGAGACGCTTATTTGCAACATCGCAACTCTCTCATTAATGGGGAACAACCCAATACAGATACCTCTGGTTATGTGGATGAGGCGGATGCTGAAGTGGGGGGTGATTATATTGATGACAAGCCCACGCCTTCTAACCAAAAACAACCTTCAATGAGTCTTACCGAAAATGCTGCACATCGCCCTGTATCAGCCAGAAATTCCACCCAACACCGGTAATATTATTCGATTGTGCGCTAATAGTGGCGCACAATTGCATTTAATTCATCCCTTAGGCTTTACTCTGGATGATAAACGGATGCGGCGTGCCGGTCTTGACTATCATGAATGGGCCAACATAATTCACTATGAACACGAAGCAGACTTTTTAGACCAAAATGAGCACCGGCGGATTTTTGCCTGTTCCACGAAAGGGCAAACAAATTATCATGAGATAAGCTACCAAGAGGAGGATATGCTTTTGTTCGGGCCAGAAACTCGTGGCTTACCTTCCGAATTAAGAGACCGCTATACGACTATCCGTATACCGATGTGTCCTGATAACCGTAGCCTTAACTTATCCAATTCCGTGGCTATTATTCTTTTTGAAGCCTGGCGGCAGCTTCATTTTAGAGGATGTATTTAGAGCATTGTCAAATGTCATTGCGTACGCAACTCTCTCATTTTACTTTGCAAGATTTTTTGTTGCTACTTCATTGGAAAGTAACTCGGATAATTGCCCTAATAGGGGAGATATGTCAGGCGACGTATATGGCGTTATATCTATCGTAGAAAATTTAAGTTGCAGAGGTTTAATAATAGAATTTTTTTGTTCGAGAGTTAAGTCATCACGCTCTTTTATCAATTTAACTAATTGTTTTATAATTGAGACTGGACACTTATCAATAAATCCCGATTCAATAAATTGGTTAACCACTAAAGGCGTTTGAAATTTAAAGAAATTTTCAGTAATTCTATGACTTTCTCCTATTATATCATAATCTTCTAAAAATAATTTTTTGAAAAAATTGTCCATAGACAACAATAATTTTGTTGATACATGTTCCTCTTTACAAAAAGGCAATATATTTGCTAATTTTTTATTAAATTTATTGATACCAGAAGAAGCATCAGATGATAGTTGAGCAATTAAACAAGGATATAGCGCAGAGAATATTTTATAATTACAATTCATTAATATCAGAAAAATTATTTTTTCCTTAGGTACTATCCCTAGCTCATTTTCTTCCTCGGTTGGAAGTCTTTCAATTTCTTTATCTAATAAGATATAAAATTTATCTTCTTTAACAAGATAGTTAATCAGGCTAATCAATAAATTGGAATTTGCATTATCCAATGCTAATTTAAACATTTTTTCAAAAAAATTATCATCTAATGCTTTGTCAAATAAGTTCAAAAACCAATCAAAATCAAATCCACTACAACTTGCAAGATACTGCGTGTCTTTTTCTGTTAATTTATCGGGGTTTTCGGTAACTATTTTCTTGGCATGTTCCAGGTTATTTTGCAAAATCGCCTTACTAAACTCCGATTCTTTTGACAATATATATCCATTTTCTTTCCTAAAAGCGACTAAAGAGCTGCCAGCCTGTGTGCAAACTTTAGAAAAAGCTAACATACCATTTTTAATTCTTGCTTTTAATTCATCTTTAGTGAAAGCATCCAAAGCACCATTTTCCAGAAAAGCAAGTTTTGAAAAACCATTTTTTTTTAAGAGTATATTTAATAAATGAAACGCACAGAGACGCCCATTGCCATCAGGCCAAACATGAAGATTTAATAAGCCTTTTATTAAAGTAATAATAGCATCCAGTTTCTCTTCATCATTTATTTTATTACTATCATTATAATTTTTCAGTAGTCTTTCTGCTTTCTCGCGAATTTGAAACGGATTAGCATTTAATAACTTGTAACCTACACTCATGCGCAGTAAGGGCAAACATTCCATCATCTTGTTTGCTAGATCTTCATCAAAATCTGCAACAGCTTCTTTTTTAAAAATAAGCTCGAAAGTCTTCCTTCCTTGAGCAATAGTTTTAGTTCTGTCTATATTAGAATAAATGTTACAGAATTTTTTAATATTATCCCGCTCTAATTCAAATAATTGTTTTTGTAATTTGTAATATTCGCTCGCCTCTTTAGCATCAATCACCAAACATTTTTGATCCTTATTATTAGCAAAATTATCACTACCAGAAGTTAAAAGAAATATGACATTACCTTTTGTTTCATTATCCAACTCATCAATTAACTCATTATTTAAAGAGTCTATTCCATCAGGCGAAGCTTTGTCTTGTGCTCCGTAAATCATTTGATTTATCGAGTCAGGAAATCCAAGTCGACTTTTTTGTTGCCTTACAGCGTTCCTGATTAGAGTACCTCTCTCTTCGTATTTTAAATTCAATATGGCTAATGAATGAAGGTGATATAGCCATGTAAAATTGAGTTCATCTGGAATAGTATCTAAGCCCCATAAGAAAGCATCTATTTGAACAGGAAAATAATTCTCTTGGAAAAAATCCCGAATAGTTTGAATTTCTTTTCCATCACGCCCTATTTTACCTTTTCCAACCTCTGCAAGTAACTCATTTTCTGCAAAAAGCCTATCAAAATGATTAAAATCAAAATTATCGAAAGGGTCTTTACTTGCTTTAAAAAAGCTATTCGAGTTATCCTCTTCTTTCCCTTTAGAAAAGCCCATCATCTTTCCACCTATATCATTTATTACTTATAATATAGTTTATTATTTTTACTTACAAAAAATGAGGATAAAAAGCTGATAAATATCAGATACATTCAATAGCTGAATTAATTATTTTTTATCGTTAACAGTGTGAAACACCGCCTCTAGGCTACGCAAATAATCACCTGCAATATCCAAATTGGTTTCCGCTGTTATTTCCCGAATGCAGGTAGGACTGGTTACATTAATTTCCGTGAGAAAAGAACCAATCACATCAATCCCGACAAAATACAGCCCTTTTGCTCGGAGAGCAGGAGCAATCTGCTGACAAAGCCAGCGATCCCTGTCCGTGATGGGCACCACCTTACCCTGCGCTCCGGCCGCAAGATTTCCCCGTAACTCCCCTTTTGCCGGAATGCGCGCCAGCGCGTAAGGCACAGGTTCACCATTAATTAATAAAATACGCTTGTCCCCCGCTGTGGTAATCTCGGGGATATATTGTTGCGCCATGATACTAACCATCTGTCCCTGGGTTAATACTTCTAAAATTACCGATAAATTATGACCCTTTTCATCGACCTGAAACACGGAACTTCCACCCATTCCTTCAAGCGGTTTAAAAATAACATGCTTATGCTCCTGCCAAAAAGCGCGTAATTTTTTTATATCGCGGCTTACCAGGGTGGCTGGACAACATTGGGGAAAGTTCAAGGTAAAGAACTTTTCATTTGCATCACGCAGGCTTTGTGGTTTATTGGCTACCAATACCCCTTCACGTTCAGCAAGCTCCAAAGCATACGTGGTGTAAATATATTCTATGTCGAAAGGAGGATCTTTACGCATTAAAATGATATCAAAAGCGCTTAATGGCTTCTCACCGAGCACTTTTGTCGTTGCCCAATGATCAGTGGTTTCATCACCTACCTTAATATCAGTAACCTGAGCATAAGCATGGCCTTGCCGGCAATACAAATCCTGCTGGGTAAAATAAACTGAAGACCATCCCATAGTCTGGGCTGCTTTTATCATTGCTACGGTTGAATCTTTATAAGCTTTTATTTTATGCAAAGGGTCCATCAAAACGGCCAGTTTCATCATTCGCCTCCAATGGCAGCAATTTCTTTGGCTGCAGCAAGTGCTGCCAAACGGGCTATTACACCATAGACATAAAAACGATTCGGGCACTCCATGATTGCTAAATCATTGCGAGGCATATTACAGGCTTCCGCAAAAGCAAGTGGTTCAAAATGCATACCCGGCGCATTAAGATTTTCATCCGCACCGCGCCCTTGATGAACGCGATAAAAACCGCCGACTACAAATTGCCCTATCATATACACCACCGGTTCTGCCACAGAACCGTCTTGCATTGTCTCAAACGTGTACACACCTTCCTGAAGCATAACTCGCTCTACTTTACGCCCCCCCTTACTAGCCGCCATACGTGTACGCTGTTTACGGTTGAGTTGGCGCAATTCTTCTCCCTCATGTACCATCATGACACTCATGCCATACGTTCCATTATCTGCTTTAATCACCACAAAAGGTCTGTCATGAATACCATAGGTAGCGTATTTATCTTTGATTATGGCTAACAATTCGTCAACCTGCACGGCTAAATTATCCAAACCTTCCTGCGCCATAAAGTCAATACCCTCCACGGCAGAGAAACAAGGGTTAATCAGCCACGGGTCCATCTGAATCAAATTGGAAAATTCACCAGCGACTTCATCAAAAAAATGAAAATGACTCGATTTAAGTCTGGAATTCCACCCCAGTTTGGCAGTCGGCTGGATAGGTTGTTCTATTCCTTGTAAAATCGCCGGCACACCGGACGATAAATCATTGTTCAATACTAAAAGACAGGGATCAAAATCCTCTAATCCAATCCTGTTGTCGCGCCGTTGTATAGGTTCGAGAAGCAACGTCACCTTTTCATCAGTTATGAATTCGGTGGGTTCCGTCACTTCGGGTAATAAACTTCCTATGCGTACGACAAAACCGGCTTTCATAAAAATATCACGCAGCACCGTTAAACTGCGCAAATAAAACGGGTTGCGTGTATGACTTTCAGGTAAAAGCAAAATTCGCTTACAATCTGGAACAACATCAACCATAACAGATTGCACAGCCTGCACACACAGAGGTAAAAAATCCGGATTAAGGTTATTAAATCCGGCCGGAAATAAATTAGTATCGACCGGAGCCAACTTAAAACCAGCGTGACGCAAATCAACGGAGGAGGTAAGCGGGGGCGGTGTTTCCTGCCATTTTTGTCTGAACCAGGATTCAATCGTAGTGACCTGACTTAAAATAACTTTTTCAACATGGTGTAAAGGTCCACTATGGGCAGTAGTTAGATGGGGAACGGGAACATCTTTGGGGTGCATACTCACTCCTGCAATAAATTTATCACGATGGTAACTCAGGTTTGGCAGGGAATGAAAGCCTGGTTTATAGCAAATAACGCCGAGGAAGGCTGCGTATTGGTCTGATTTTCTGTTATGATGACAACCCTATTCATGTCAGGATCCCTGCAATGCTCGCTGATGTTGTTCAGTTATATCAAAATCAAATTCTCACCTTTCAGTATCTTTTGATAGTGATTAACGCCATTTTACATGTTCTTTTTGCTGGCGCTGTCGCACGGGATGCCGGTAATCTTTATCAATCCGGTCAACGAACCGCTTTAGTATCCGCCGCAGCCTGGGCTTTTGCTACCTTAATCGGCGGTGTAATTACAGCAGCCATCTATTGGTTCATTCATCATTCAACCCTGACAAGACCTCTTAATCAGAGAAATTCGTTATGAGCCATTCGAAAATAACTATTATTAATGTCCATGAGTTAAAAACACGTCTTGATACCCATCCACAACTCTGTTTAATTGACGTCAGAGAATTACATGAGTGGCAAATGCTGCACATTCCTGGCGCTTTGCATATCCCTAAAGATGAGCTGGTTCACCGTATCACAGCCCAGGTTCCTGAGCTTGATAAAGCCATTTATTTGTATTGTAAAGCAGGAGTCCGTTCGCTTTATGCAGCCAATTGCCTGATAGAAATGGGTTATAACACAATCTATTCGCTCGATGGGGGAATTACCGAATGGGCTAATAGTGGTTATTACATCGTATAAAAAATTTAGTAATATAATCTTACGGTTATGTTGCTCTTAATTCCACCATGAAGATCAATTATTGACATCTTTTAATCATTTCCTTTAAACTTGCGCTGATTTTCACAGTAAAAGGAATATAAAATGTATAGCGATGAAAGTTCTTCTTCTAAAGATAAAGGAAAAAAAGCGGTGCCAAATCAGGCAAGCAGCTCTAATCCGCCCTCGATTGAGCTGGATAATTTTAATGAATCCACTCAACCTCAGGCTGACATTCCCTTACCGCTACTAATTACTCCAAATGACGTGACTCAAACAGTCAATTTTGGTGATGTGGCCAGCTCTTCTTCCTCAAGTAGCTCTTCTCAATCTCCAAATAGGGCCAATTCTAACGATGCGCCCGACTCCTTCCCTCTGTCAGAGTACAATTTCCCTATTGATTTTACCGAGGAACTCAGACCCTATAGCGAAGAGCTCCAACGATTAAAGGAATTAAAAAAACTTCCTACAGCTTCCGAGAGAACCTTAGCTGAACAGCTAGTCTTGTGGGCCATCCGGTCAAAGACAAATCAATTTAATCAGGTTATCCATTTTCTTCTCGCAGACCCCGTACGCTCTGATTATAAGCTGCACCACCAAAGGCAACAGCTCGAAAACAAAATAGCCCAAGGGGAAATTCAGCTTGATTTCAAGTTGATTAACTATCTTAAAAGTCAGGCCATCGCAACGGTGAAGATTGAATTACTTAACTTTTATGAACGCATAACACAACATCTTGAAAGTGATCAGTGTAATGATATCGCTGTATACCGCACCCTGTTTTTCACATTTACTCAAGAAAAGCGTGAAGGCTTGGAAGACATTTTCAAGCAACACCTTAAGCTACAAATGAAAGAATATTTTCTTCCTCATGAATTACAAGAAACTATTTATAGAGAATTTATGACGAAAAGCCAGGCATTATTGCCCGAGTCTTACGAAACGGCCGATGAGAAAATACGTCAGATTTTTTGTCTGGATGCCCCTCCTCAGTCTCTTCATTTTGCAGAGTCCTTGCGAACCCTGGTTCCCCGATTAGAATCAGAATATAATCGCACCATGGATGCACTTCAAGACTTTATCGACTACCGGGTTTACCTGGTTACCAGCGATAATCTGGAGTGGACAAACTATAAAAGGGAAGAAGAGGAATGGTTAAAACAGTCAGTAACCAGCATCATGCAGAATGGGAAGCAAGGTATTCCCGCACGGTTTAGAAATGCAATAGACAACATCGAGCGTTTTAAGGGGCTGGTATCGGTTGATCTCGTAGAAGAGCATACGGGCAGCAATTTGGTTTTACTGGCTCTTCAATACGGTAACACCGCGCTTTATAACTCTCTGGACAACAATTTTAAGGCAAAAAAATACAACCCCAACAAAAAAGAGCTCACCGCGGCGTTTTATTATACATGTCAGCAAAAACAGGAGATTGCCAATTACGATCGTGAAGGTCAGGCACTTCGTGAACTGGAACAAGACATTTTTCATTATATTGAAAAATGGTATGCTGAAGATAGTGAAGAGCAACGGTTGAAAAATTCAAAAAATTTTTTTGATATGATTCGTTATAAGATTAATAATTTCTTTACTCAAGTAAACCGTCATAAATTGCGAGGACCTGAAGCGCAAAAATACATGGATCTTATTGCGCGTTATTCGACAGAAAAAATTCCTTCTAATTTTTTTAGCGAGTTAAGTGCGCTGATCGAGGAACATCAAGCAGGTTTTTTTGAAAATGGCAGTCGTTTGAAAAAAATAGGGAAAAAGTATCAACAACAGATTGCAACCCGGGAAGAATTGGTTCTGTTACGAAACTCTCCTGAGGCGACAGTTAAAGAATTATTGGATACCCGTGAGAGACTTAAAAAAGCAAATGAAGAAAACGCGGAATTGCTTAAAAACCAACAGGTTCTCATCAAACAACATTCTCAGGAAATCAGTGAAGCCCGGCAAAGAGAGGCAGTGCTGAAGGCCCAAGTAGAGGCTCAGAAAACCGAGATAGTTGAGATGAAAGAGAGGGAAAAGACTCAGGATGCCCGGATAGTTCAGATGGAAGAGAGAGAGAAGGCTCAGCAAACCGAGATAATTGAGATGAAAGAGAGAGAGAAGGTTCAGCAAACCGAGCTGGCTACTCAGAAAACCGAGCTGGATAGTCAGAAAAACAAGATAGATTTTCTGATAAAGATGATGGAAGAAATGAGGGAACAGGTGAAGGGAAAGGAAAAGGACGCTACCCCTTCCACGGGTCCCGGATTCTTTAGTTAACCCACGGATGGTGTGATAGAAAGCAAGTGTGTTTGTCTACCGAGGTGAAACCAATGATTGAAATGGAAAAGCTAACGCAAGAACACCGTTATCTGGCTCTGTTAACGAC
>NZ_JHYC01000009.1:109523-123144 GCF_000621525.1 Legionella fairfieldensis ATCC 49588
GACAAGTTATGCCGGGAAATTAAAGGGGAACAGAACCCCGATTTCGCCCAAGAAGTCGCTGACTTGCAGCGCGATGTCGACCTCTTCTGTAAAAAAAGTCGGGAATTGAAACAACAACTCGAAGAACAAAACCGGATTATTGACCAGCAAATCAGTGCGTTAAAAGCTGAATCACAGCAAAATGAGGCAACCCTGAAGGCTCGGCAAACCAGGCTCGATGCCCAGCAAACCGAGCTGGCTACTCAAAAAACAGAGCTGGATAGTCAGAAAACCATGATAGTTGAGATGAAAGAGAGAGAGAAGGCTCAGCAAACCGAGCTGGCTACTCAAAAAACCGAGATAATTGAGATGAAAGAGAGAGAGAAGGTTCAGCAAACCGAGCTGGCTACTCAGAAAAACCAGATAGGTTTTCTGATAAAGATGATGGAAGAAGTGAGGGAACAGATGAAGGGAAAGGAAAAAGACGATACCCCTTCCACGGGTCCCGGATTCTTTAATTAACCCACGAGTGGTGGGATAGAAAGCAGGTGTATTGTCTACCGAGGTGAAACCAATGATTGAAATGGAAAAGCTAACGCAAGAACACCGTTATCTGGCTCTGTTAACCACTTGCCTTGCGCGTTTAACCGCGCTGCCTACAGGCAGGAAGGACGCTGATTTAAGGACGGTGGAGGAATGCATCGATGCGAAGGCAAGGCTGATAGAGGACCTGTTGGCCAGCCCCGCAATAGCTCACTACCCGTGATGGTGTAAATTTAAGATGTACTTGCAATTCATCGGGCTTATAGCTATTTTTTTAATGAAGACCTCTAGGGAAAGTCAGTAATGGATAATAGAACCAAAACCTTTATTTTATTAGCTGCACTTACTGCACTATTGATTGTTTTAGGCAAGTTGATAGGCGGACAGGCAGGCGCCCTGTTAGCATTCTTTTTTGCAGCCCTTATGAATTTTAGCGCCTATTGGTTTTCCGACCAAATGGTTCTGAGAGCCTATAATGCTCAACCTTTAGATAAAAGCCACCCAGTCTATGCGATAGTCTCTCAATTGGCAAAAAAAGCACAAATCCCCGTTCCTAAAGTGTATGCGGTCGAAACACCCACGCCCAATGCATTTGCTACAGGCCGCAATCCTGAGCATGCCAGTGTTGCGGTAACTACGGGCATTCTGCAATACATGAGCGAAGAAGAGCTTACCGGGGTACTTGCCCATGAGCTCTCTCATGTAATCAATCGCGATACGCTAACCAGTGCCATTGCAGCAACTATCGCAGGTGCTATAAGCTCTGTCGCAAATATCTTTATGTGGTCTTCGATGGCTCACTCAGAGAATGGTGATGGCAATCGTGTTAACCCATTAGGAGCAATGCTAATGACGCTTCTGGCTCCTATGGCAGCAGGCGTTATTCAAATGGCCGTTTCCCGCTCGTGTGAATTTGAAGCCGATGCAAGCGGCGCAAAATTATGTGGTCATCCTCTTTGGTTAGCCAGCGCTCTGGCCAAACTTGAGAATGCCAACCATCAAGGTCAGTTTCCAGCCGCTGAAACGCATCCTAATACAGCCCATATGTTTATTGTTAATCCATTAAGCAGTATGAAATTATCGCAGCTATTTGCTACCCATCCTCCTACCAGTGAACGCATCAAGCGTTTACGGGCAATGACTAAAGAGGTGTGGTCATAATGGTATGAAAAACAGAATCAGGAAAGACTTGGCAAGTCTATGAAGTTAAAGGATAAATATGGTTTTTTTAAGACCTTTACTCGGGTTAATTCAAGGATTGCTTGTTTACTGGTTTAGCCACGCTGATTTCAGTGCAGCAGGAACCATCGGTGCTATCGTAGCCTTTACCTTTCCTCTTTTTGCCTTTCAATTGAAACTACCCTCCCGTGAAACAGTGCTTCAAGGGACAGGTCTATTAATAATAATGGGATGGATATATGGATACGCAATGTACCATTTAAGCCGCCTCGGGCAAGACACCATGAGTCCTGTTGTTTTAATTTTGACAATACAATGTGTGATCAGTGCATTGATCCTGCTGGTATTTTATTGTGTTGCCATGGAAGAAAAACGATTTTACTTTCCTTATCAAACATTGTTTAGCGAAGCCTGGCAGCTTGTTTTAAAAATTCTTCTGGCTAAATTATTGATTCTCTTAACCTGGTACTTTTTTACTTTTGCAGCACAACTTTTTAAATTGATCCATATTTCAATTATTGCTGATCTCGTAGAGAGTCCCCCCTTCACTTTTATTATGCCATTTTTCCTCTTTGGTATTGCAATGACTATTCTTCATCAATACGAAGATATTTTGATCAAGATTAGAACTGTTTTGTTGTCATTTTGCTATTTTCTTTATCCATTATTAGTAGTAATCAGCCTGAATTTTTTACTCGTTGCTCCTTTTTCTCCCGTACAGTTTGCAGATTTCTGGTATGTTACTATTGCACTTTTATTGATTAACCTTTTGTTATTTAACGGTATTTTTCAAGAAGGTTTAACCAAGTCTCCTTACCCGCGCTGGTTTACCCTTGTAATTTATATTCTATTCTTTTTAATGACTGTTTACGCTTTTTATATATTAAAATTTCCCTTGATGGAAATATATCATTATGGTTTTAACCCAGGAGATTTCTTACTCTTATTACTGCTTCTTTTTCTTTTTGCTTATCATCTCAGCTATAGTTTAGCTATCTTCCTCAGTAAAAAACCCTGGTTAGACCTGATAAAAAAGGTCAACACAATAATCGCATTAATTATTGCTTTCCTGTATCTTGTCCTGGCGCTCCCTGTTTTTGATATTATGAAACTTACAGCGCACTTGCAGTTATCCCGGTTACTTAATGATCAACCACTGATAAATCCTGCTAAAATAAATAGCCATTCAAGTTATTTAGGTGGGGTAAATTTACAAAATGCCAATCTGGCTGGAAAAAATCTAAGCCACATCAATTTCTCCAAAGCCAATCTAAAGGGCGCCAATTTAAGCCAGGCCAATTTAGAAGGTGCCAATCTCTCCCAAACCAATCTGATACAAGCCAATCTAAACTGTGCTAATTTGCAAAACGCGAACTTGAGTGAAGCTAATTTAACACAGGCTCGGTTAAGTAGCGCCAATCTGAAATTTGCTCAACTCAATAAAACGAATCTTGGTTTGGCAAACCTCGCAGGTGCGAATCTGATGGGTGCTTCATTGAATCAGGTTATTTTTCAACAGACCAATTTCACGAATGCCGATTTAAACAAGGTTTCAGGTTTAACACAGGAAAATTTAATACAGGCATGCGGACGTAACGTCACACTACCCGATAAACTCTTTTTAAAACCCTGTACTTATTAGAGTTCTTGCATAACCTGTCGATTTTGCTTTAGTGCAAGGCACAAAGAAAATAGATCGGATAACTTGCGTTAAAACGCCATTCTAAGGATAATTGCCTATTTGCATTAACCGGACAACATATGGGGCAGTTAGGACAGTTTATTATAAATCACTGGGCGCTTTGGCTAGCCTTGGTTGGTATTCTTGTATTTATTTTTATTAATGAATCATTAGCTCAGAGAAAGCGGGCTAAAGAGCTTTCCCCTCAGGCAGCAGTCAATCTGATTAATCATGACAATGCGGTCGTTGTTGACTTAAGAGAAACAGAAGCTTTTCGCAAAGGGCATATTATTGACGCGATATTAGCAACCCCCGATGATTTTTCTGCGCAACGTATGGACAAATATAAGGCTAAACCGCTTATTCTCGTATGCGCGCGTGGCTTACAATCTGCTTCGCTTGCAGCCAAATTAAAAGAGCAAGGATTTTTACAGCTTTTCGTTTTGGCTGGAGGTATTGCTGCCTGGCAAGCTGCCGAGTTACCTCTGGTTAAGGGAAAATCATGACCACGGTTATTATGTACAGTACCGCGTATTGCCCTTATTGCATACGCGCTCGCCAACTGCTGGAGAAAAAAGGGATCAATTATACTGAAATTCGGATCGATGATGAACCAGCCAAACGTAACGAAATGATCACTAAAAGCGGAAGACATACCGTACCCCAACTATTTATAAATGGCCAACCTATAGGTGGCTGCGATGATTTATATGCTCTGGAAAACCAGGGACAGTTAGATGAACTTTTACGAAAATAGGAAAAAGCCATGTCAGAACAAGCAGTAAGCAATCAACAAAACTCCGAAGCGCAATTCATGATACAGCGCATTTATGTTAAAGATTCTTCATTTGAAACACCCAATACGCCTGCTATTTTTCAACAACAGTGGGAACCTGAATTATCTCTTGATCTGAACACCCAGCATGTTCAATTGGAAAAAGGGGTTTATGAGGTTGTTTTAAGTGTAACGGCAACGGTGAAAAACCAGAATACTGTGGCATTCCTGGCCGAAGTAAAGCAAGCGGGTATTTTCAGCATTCAAGGCGCTCCTGCGGAGCAATTGGAACATTTATTAGGTAGCTTCTGTCCCAGTATTCTCTTTCCCTATGCTCGCGAAATAATTACCTCGCAGGTCGTTCACGGTAGTTTCCCGCAATTAGTGCTGGCGCCCATTAATTTTGATGCCCTTTATATACAGCAACAAGAAGAGAAGAAAAAAGCCGCTCAGGAAAAAAACACTGAAACAACTCATTAATTCATGGCAGCTTAAAGCGATGAAAAAATCAACGATTGCTATACTTGGCGCCGGTTCCTGGGGCACTGCCGTTGCTATTCACCTGGCAACCTGTAGCAATCGGGTATTATTATGGGGACACAATTCGCAACATACCCAAACCATGATCAAACAGCGTTGTAATGAGCGCTACTTACCTGGGATAACCTTTCCTGATACGCTTGTTCCAGAAACAGATCTTAAAAGCTGTCTGAAGCAGGCTTCAGAAGTGATTGTAGCGGTGCCTTCCCACGCGTTTGCATCCCTTTTATCCCAATTAGAGAAACCCTCTCATGGTTTAGCCTGGTTAACTAAAGGGATTGATCCCGCCAGTTATCAGCTTTTAAGTCAACTGGTTGCTGCAAAATGGGGTGAGTCATACCCCATAGCCATTATATCCGGCCCCTCTTTTGCCCGTGAAGTTGCCAAGTGTCTGCCTACCGCACTAACCCTGGCTTCTAATAATTTACCTTATCAACACTCTATCCAGGCGCTTTTACATCACCATAATATGCGGGTTTATCTCAGTAACGATGTGATTGGTGTACAACTATGTGGTGCAGTAAAAAATGTACTGGCTATCGCATGTGGTATCAGTGATGGTTTAGGTTATGGTGCCAATGCCAAAGCCGCTCTAATTACGCGTGGTCTGGCTGAAATGCGACGTTTAGGTCATGCTATGGGTGCCGTAGCAGAAACATTCATGGGTTTAGCCGGCGTTGGTGATTTGGTATTAACTTGTACTGATGACCAGTCAAGAAACAGACGTTTCGGTTTGGAACTGGGACGTGGTATTGCTCTGCAAGATGCCGAACAGCACATCGGCCAGGTTGTGGAAGGAAAATACAATGCAGCTCAAGTCTGTAAACTGGCTAGCCAGTTTAAAGTAGAAATGCCTATCTGTACCCAAGTTAACGCGTTATTACAAGACAAGGTTACTCCTCAACAAGCCGTCAATAATCTGATGAGCCGTTCCCCCCGGAGTGAATAGACAACTCGTAAAATAAATGCAACTCGGAATGCTTCTTTTTAGTTGACTGTTACTCTCCACATCCCCACACTGCTCCACACCCCGCGTCAAACTGCTGCAAACAGGATTTCTCTTCCTTAGCTGTTGACACAGGAACACATAACTGATGGATAGGCTGTTGGAACATTGTTTGGCCAGTTTCCTGCTCAAGCGCTTCCAGGCGAGCAAGTGTGGATGAGTCAAGATGAGGCAATACGTTAATCGGACTATGAATACAAGGGCTGCATTCCATACTGGGGTGTGATAACCATTCAAGGTTTGTTTTCTTAATTAACCCAGCAAATTCTTCATTGGATGTCTGCCATAGAGGATACCACAGCGTTCGTCCCTGATATAAATCATTATTATCCTCAAACTCGGTTAAATCGGCGTATCGCCTGGAATCATAACGCCGTTTACCTGAGATGATTAGAGCTTCACAAGCAGGATCAATTTCATCCAAATGAGCAAGTATTGTTAAACCCTTAATGAAACTGGCACACCATTGAAATTTACGGCTGGGGAATTGTTTGCGATCGATAACCATCTCTGAAAAACTGGCAGGCGCTTTTAAAGTGTGCACTATCACACCTCGACTACGTGCGTAATCAGAACAAGCAAGTACTCTGTCCTTCCAGAACGGGGAAGCCCACCCTGTTTCCACATAAATAAAATGAAGTGCAGATAAATCTCTGTCAATAAGATACTGCATAACGGCTAAAGAATGATTGCCGTAATTACCAATAATTATGTATTGCATTATCCAGTGTATAAAAGAATTGTTTTAATGGGTACAGATTAACATATTTTTTTACAAATCTTTCTTTTTATGCCTGACAAAAACCCAAAGAGTACCGACTTTCGTCGACAAAGGCTATTTTTCCTCCTGCACAAAATTATCTTCTTAAACAACGTGATTCAACTTGTTATTAAGTAAATCATTGTCTTGGATGCATTGAGAGTGAATGAGCAAGCTCTTCTAAATTATTTCGCTTTTCTATCGGTATGTTGAAAGAATCAATTATCTCTTTATCGGTTTTTCGTAATTGCTGACAACTTTTTACTATCCTTTCAAGAGAAGGACGTTGATCAGGATCAGCTGAGATGGCCAATTCGATTAATTGTTTAGCTTCTTGACCTTTTTTTGTTTTAAAAACAGGATAATCAAAATTTAAATTTAAATCTCGTGCGACTAACTGATTAATAAGAGGATCGTCATCGTTTCCTTTTGAATTGACAAGCAATCTATACATCAAAAGCCCTATCTGATAAGCCATAAGTTTTTCTACCTGCAACTTTGGACTCTCTTCTCCAGGTTTTAATTCGCGAGTACCCTCAGGGGGAATATAACTTTGAGTAATAGCAATTATGTCATTTACTCTTATTTCGTTACTCGTAATACGTTGAAGGGATTTAATATCGGCTGTAATCACCGAGCCATCTTCACGGATTAGGAAATTTTCGGGTTTAATATCAAAATAAGCTTTATTTTCTTTGTGAAAGGCAGAGGCCATTCCAGCCACTTTCTCGGTTGTGTCCAGCACCAGATTCAAAACTTCCGCTGGATCATGTTTAGTGCCACAATAAGTTAAAATATCCCCTCTTAAACAATATTCTGAAACAGCGAGATTAAAATCCCTGCCTTCCGCCTGAACAGGATGATAAATAAAATCTTTGGCAAGATAATGATTAAGTTCAGTTTGTTTTTTGACTTCATCAATTAAAAGATAATCACTTGGAGGGGCATCTGCCTTTTCCAGACGAATCACATAGTGTTCGCCAGTTTCTTCATTAATAGCCAACCAGTTTTTATTATTATTTCCCCCTAAATAGTGTAAGTGAAAATCACCTGCTACATGATCTTTTTGCTGAAAAGCCAAATGTTTTACCAGTTCTTTAATTTTATCTTGTTCTCTTGACGGATTAATTAAACGCAATTGCGGAATAGCCGCATAAGTTTGTTTTAATTTTTCATCCGACTCAATTAATTGGTTCAAGTCATTATTAATCTGGCTCAATAAGGTATTAAACCGTTTTTTCATTAACGGTTTATTAGAAGCAATGGAATTATTTAACAAATGAAGCACTTTCTTTTGTAAAATCAATCCAGTCTTCAGAGCCTGTTCGTTTGATCTTAACGTAGCCTGATGAAATTTGTAGAGTAAGGTATCTATTTCCTGATATTGACTGGATCGCTCTGTTTTTATAATAACATTCTTTTTAGGAAGCGTTTTTTTCTGCCAATCAGACAAACTCGGTATAAAAGAATCCGTCCGTGATGACGCCATAAAAATCTTTTGTTTATTAAATGATTGGGAATGAGAAGAAAGTTGAGAGAGTTCTTTAGCAACAGGATCCTGTAGAACCCAGGTCATAAACTTACTATTAGGAAGAGTAGGATTAGCTCGACAATAAGTAACAATTTGCTCAGAAAACGCATCAATTTTCTGCAGAGCAGTCACTGATTTTTTGGAGGAATTGTTATAATCTGTCACTAGTGTATTAAGTTTAGCAATTAATTGATTAAGCTGCTCATATTCTTTGGCGTAAGGCTGGAGCGCCGAAAGATCCTGTTGGGTAAGTATTTCTTTATTTATTGGATTCATCATTAACCAATCATTTTTTATTAGTATGTTCTATACTATGGCAAATGATTTATTATTTTTCAAATTGAAACAAAGGAAATCATTATGCAAAAAAATATGCAAAGAAATACAGCCTTACACCTGGCGGGGCTTCATGGCGATATAGATACGGTAGAAGCTCTATCAGAAATTCATCCTGAAAATGTGAATATATTTAATGACAGTAAAAAACTTCCTATCTATTTAGCCGCATCAATGCGCAGCGGTGTTTCTGATAGTGAAAAATTAAAATGTATACGGGAGCTATTATCAAAAACCGATCAGGAAAAACTGCTAACTCCGACCATTGAAGGCGAATACCTGATATTATCGCTCGTACGTTTTAATAATATTGAAATTATTTCCGAAGTACTCAATAAAAATCAGAAGCAACTTTTTTTAGAAGACAGACGAGGCCAAAATCTATTACATTTATCGATTATACAGGGTTCCCCCAGACTGGTAGACTATTTTTCCGACATTGAAAAATTATTGCAGCAAAAAACACAAAATGGCTCTACTGCGCTTCATCTGGCTTGTCGCTATGGGGATGAGAACATTATTCGTACTATTTACAATAAAATTTTAACTTTGAATTTAAATCAATTAATTAATAGTAAAGATCAACACGGCAAAACACCTCGTGACTATGCGAAAGAAAGGAATGTGGCATGGATTCTGGACGAGGATAAACACTAAAAATTTCATTACTGAATTCATTCGATTACAAAAAACACTGTTTTTAGAATTCTTTATTGCACTTTAAAATGCAGTATGACATGGACAATATGCTGACTTGGCTGTTCTTTCCAACGATTTCATGCTTGTTGCAGAAGAATCTATCAAGGCAATACCTCGGTACTCACTGAGTAGGCGGCAAAATCGTTTATGCAGATAAGGAATTCAAACATTTTAACCTGAGTATTTTTACGTATTACATCATTTGAATTTATAATCTATCCTTTTAGTCTTTTAAAACAAATAGAGATATCAATGAAATCAGCCTGTGTTTATCTAGGTGCTAACTCTGGCAATAATAACCAAATTAGTGAAGCAGTAGTTTTATTAGCTAAAAAATTAACCGATATGGAGCTTACTCTGGTATATGGAGGTTCAAGTTTAGGAATGATGGGGCTTTTAGCTACTACTATTAAAGAGCTGGGTGGAAAAGCAATCGGCATAATAACCCAAAACCTTATTGAAAAAGAAAAGCCTTTAGACCTATTAGATGAATTACATATTGTCGATACCATGCAAGAAAGAAAGAGAATGATGCAAGAAATGGCTGATGTTTTTATTGTTATGCCAGGTGGTCTTGGTACGCTGGAAGAGGCATTTGAAACGTGGAATGCAATAAAAATTGGGGAGCTTAAGAAAAGTATTGGGTTTTTGAATATCAACGGATATTTTGATGGGTTATTCTCATTTATAGGAACCTGTGAGCAAAACGGCTTGTTATTAAAAAAAGACGCGAATATCCCTATAGTGCAGCCAAATGTTTCTTCGCTTTTAGCACAAATGATTACTTCTTCAAAAGAAGTAATTGAAGTAACAAATCCATCAATGGATAGGGGGCAGCCACAGTTTATTTAAGGATTAAACATGTCTGGAATTAATCTGGGAAAACATTTTTCTCTCTATTTTTATTTGACCTAATAATTTCGGGATTTATTCATCCAAAATGTAAATTGAATAGATACGCCCGAATATGAATGATGAGCATATTAAAGAAGAGGCTTCAGCCGTGCTTGCATCGATGGGGTTAACCGTGTCTGATGCATTCCGTATGTTGCTAACACGCATAGCTAAAGAGCATGCCCTACCTTTTGAGCCACTTATTCCCAATCAGAAAACTAAAAAAGAAGGCATGTTACATCATATTTTAAAAATCCTTCAAATTTCACTATCAACAACATGACTTATTAACCAGTTGATGTCAAAATGACTGCCAAAATTTAATTTCATTCTCCAGATAAGAATTATCAAATGAATGTCACCACGAATAGCCTAAAAAAGGTACCTCTTAATGATAAAAACAACCTGTTTTAATTTATTCGAACAATGTGTATTAGCCGTTCAATCTGGCGAACTAATCGAATCGATCAGCTCTAAGGATAAAGAATTTCATTTTCAAAATTGGTTTCAAAACGTCTCCAACAACTCGATATGCATTTTGAAGGTTCCGGACGCAATACTTATCCTGATTTTTGTTTAGTAGAATACACTGAAGGTTACGAAATTAAGGGACTTTCATGGCCTGGACGAGAGAGAGATTATGATTCGAACAGTCAAGTTCCAACGGGGTACCATAATGGGCGTCAAATCTTTTACGTATTTGGCCGATACCCAGCAGATTTGGCACAATTCACAGATCAAGGTAATGGTCGAAAACAGTATCCTGTAATTGATTTAGTAATATGTCATGGTGACTTTCTTAATGCTGACCATGACTATATTCATAAAAATAAAAGTGTAAAGGGCTTTGATACATATGGGGATATTATGATCCGAGATCGGAAAATGTATGTTGCTCCTACCCCGTTTGCACTTACAGAAGGCACAACAGGACTTATGACACTGATTCTTCCTAATAGCATGGAGCCTGATTCACGCTATCAAGAAGTAGGGAAACTTACACGCGTTGAGTCTGAAACACTCGTAGTTGGTTATACATTTGATTTACGTACAAATGAACTCCACGCAGAGCGAGTGCCCAATCCAAATGCTGGCACAGAACATTGTTTTATTGCATATCGACTTACTAGTCAAACCTCCAAACCTGTTTCAATGAAGGATACCTCTTCAAAAATTAAAGATAATGGAGTATATGAAAAGTGAATACTGTCACCGAAAGTGTATTTATCACACCCCCCATTATAGAAAATAAAACGCATGCTATAGAACATGATTTTCCTATAGTTGAAATTAGCCAAATTGCTGAGCAAGAGAGTTGGCGTAAAGAAATAAACCGCCCAATTTACCACATCCATAAATGGTGGGCGACACGTCTCGGGTCAGTATTTAGAGGCATTACACTTGCAGCCTTAAGTAATTCCAAAATTGATATTTGGAAGAATTTTTATAAGCACCATAAATTAACAGGAAAAATTGTTCTTGATCCCTTTATGGGGAGTGGAACAACTCTAGGTGAAACTTTGAAACTTGGCGCAAAAGCTATAGGTTGTGATATCAACCCAGTTAGCAGTTTTTTAGTAAATCAAGCATTTACTCGCGTATCAGAATCAGATCTTAGAGCTGCCTTTGCAAAACTAGAACAAAATGTTGCCCCACAGATTCAACGTTACTATCAAACTCGAGATACTGAGACAGGTGAGTTAATTCCTGTATTATATTATTTTTGGGTAAAAATATTAATTACTCCTGATGGTGAAAAGATTCCATTATTTTCACGATATATTTTTTCTCAAGACGCCTACCCCAGAAAAAAACCCAAGGCACAGATTATATGTCCTCAATGTTGGGATGTAATCGAAGAACGCTATGACATCACCGAATTAGATTGTCCACACTGCCAACATCGTTTTAACCCGCAAAAAGGACCTGTAGAAGGACAGCATGTAATTGCTAAAACAGGAATTCGTTACCGTATAAAGGAACTATTAGCAGCCGATGAGACGCCTCCTTCACACCAACTCTACGCAATGCTGGCCTTAAAAGCTAATGGGGAAAAAGTCTATCTGTCAGCACAAGAAGAGGATTTGGCGCTATTTGAAAATGCTGGAACTCGTCTGAAAATAGAAGCATTACCGCTACCTACGTTGGCCATTCGACCAGGGCATAATACTGATCAAGCACTAGGTTATAACTATACTCATTGGAGAGATTTTTTCAATGAAAGGCAGCTACTTTGTCTTGGCCTATTATTAGAAGGCATTCTTGAAATTGAGGATAGGAACATTCAAGAACAATTACTATGCTTATTCTCAAGCACTCTTGAGTTTAATAATCTTTTTTGTAGTTATAAAGGAGAAGGAACCGGAGCAGTTAGGCACATGTTTTCGAATCATATTCTAAAACCGGAGCGTGCGCCGCTCGAAAACTCTGTTTGGGGAACAAAAAGAAGTAGCGGTACTTTTTGCTCACTTTTTGAATCGCGTTTAATTCGTGCAAAAAATTACCTTGATGAACCATTTGAAGTGGATTTTGAACGTGACTTGATGGGAAAAAAAATAAAATCACGTAAAACTCTAGCGAGTGATCCTATAAATGCAAATCGTGTTGAATCTTGGCAAGACTTTATTTCAACTGATCAGGGACTATTAATTCTTAATGGAGACAGCTCACATCTTCCTATTCCTGATGTCTCTGTCGATGCGATTATAACAGACACGCCATATTTCGATTTTATTCATTATAGTGAGTTAAGCGATTTTTTCTTTGCATGGCTGTCTCCTGTTCTTAAATCACGTTACCCATGGTTCAATCGTCCAGATTCATCTGATATTGGTGAAGTTCAACACAAAGACCCACGTGTTTTTGCCAAACAACTTACTTCTGTATTTTCTGAATGCCGAAGAGTTCTCAAAGATAATGGAGTACTTGCTTTTAGCTTTCATCATTCGCGCCCCGAAGGATGGGCTGCGATCTATGAAGCGATAATAAAAGCTGGACTATCAGTAGTCGCAGCTCATCCTGTACATGCCGAACTACGTGCTTCCAACCCTAAGAGCGCAGCTAAAAATCCTATTAGCCTTGATGCAATCCTCGTTTGCAAAAAAAAGGGATTTAATTTTGAAAAATCATTTGATCAACAAACAATTCTCAGACGTACATCCATTCTTGCAAATAAATTAGAAGAAGCTGGCATGAACATTTCAATGGCAGATCATTTTGTAATTGCCGCTTCTCAAGCACTTATTTCCGCCTCTTCTGATGCATTATCGTTTGAAAATATAAAAACAGATCTTGAATTAATACAGAATAAACTTTACATCTAATTTTTGTGGCTCAACCCCAAATGTACACATCATTACCCATAAGTATTAATTACTGTTATTCAATTCAATAATAGTATACTGCTCGTCCGTATATCAGGATGATAAATATGAGTTGGGCAGCAGAAGAGATGAAAACGGTAAAGCCAGGTGACAAAAGACTTCACGCGCGGCTTCTTACTTTATTTGATAAATTAGGTAATTCAGCGAATCTAAGTATTCCAGCAGCATGTGGAGGATGGCACGAAACAAAAGCAGCTTATCGCTTCTTTGATCATGAGGCAGTGACTACAGAAAGCATTTTAATACCTCATATAGAATCAACATTTTCTCGAATGAAACAACATTCTGTGGTTCTTTTATTACAAGATACGACAA
>NZ_JHYC01000010.1 GCF_000621525.1 Legionella fairfieldensis ATCC 49588
AAGCAGATACGTTGTGATAATGGGCCTGAATACGTAAGCCATAAGCTCGCAAGATGGGCTAAAAATCACGATATTGAGCTTGTATTCATTCAGCCAGGTTGTCCGCAGCAAAATGCCTATATTGAGCGCTATAATCGTACTGTTCGGTATGACTGGCTTAATCAATACTTATTTGAGAGTATTGAACAAGTCCAGGAACAGGCCACCAAGTGGCTTTGGTCTTATAACAATGAACGTCCTAACTCGGCTATTGGAGGTATACCACCCAAAAGAAAATTGGCTCTAGCAGCCTAGGTTTCTACTTTTAGTGTCAGTTAAAAATGGGGGGATTACCGATACACCCCAGCATCTTATCCTTTTTCCATCAATATTCATTGATAGGATATGAATAATCAAATTTTTTCCATAAGTGTTGTCTATCTTAATATCTTGAGTATTACTTGTTTTTGTAGTAATTCTCCCAATTGAATTTCCATTACGATGGAACTCTATTAATATCTCGATATTGGATAAAGATACATTTTTTATTTTGGAATCTTTATGATATTTAATATGATAGGATTCCTTGCCTGCATAGGCGTTTATTGCTGTGAAGAAAAAAATAACAATAAGAACAACCTTAAAAAAGCTCATTTTTTCTATTTTAGACAGTCTGATATGCTTCATGTGAGTCATGCCCCCTTATTTTTTTGATATTCCAATAAAAATTTTCATGTTCCCCAGTTCTATAAAATTAATATTAATCCTTCTTCTGCATACATATAATCCCTCCAAGTTTAGACTACACAAAACAAATTTTTGAGGGGCAATGAACGTAAGTCTGATTCAGAGTATCCTTTGACAATATATAACCCAATCATTAATGCATCGTATTCTACTCCTCTGTTCTGCGTCACTGCAATTTTGTGCAGTGACGCAGAAAACCAACCTTGATTTTACCGGGTAAAATCAAAACATTAGCGCATTTTGTCCTGGCGCCCGTCTGGCGTCAGGACAAAATTCTCTTCTTCAAACCCTTGCGCAGCAAGCACCGCTTTGGTACTTTTTAATGAAGCACAACTGAAGAGCTGGTGTGATTCCAGCGAAACGTATCCAACGTCTTGTGCAAAGCCACTTCATTCCCTAACTCTGTGGCTAGACGTTCAGTCGGGAAAACCATCTAGGAATCTCTGCCATCCGGCAGGGCAACTCCCTCGGGAGTTTAAGTCAATTTATTTCAATTTGACCATGGACTTGTGACAAGGCCCATTGTCTTGTCGTTTTTATTAATCAGCAAAATAAGGAGAAATAACCACTAGAAAAACTGTAATAATCGGCGAGATCGTTTGCCTTATAACGATTGTTTTGCCCCCCAACTTCGAGCTTTATGGCTTTTGCCAGGTTTCATTTTTGAGTGAGCCGCTCGACCAACACTAAACCAGAAACAGGGCAAATGAATTTTCGGATTGGATGATGAGACAATATTCCTTAAGACAAACTGCTAATCGGTACTTTCAGCTTGATAACCGAGGCAGCTATCAAGAAAAGAAAAAGCGTGCTTACGTCATACAAAAAATGATTGATGATTTATTTTGCATTGGTGATGTGCCTACCTCATGGCAAGTCATGAAATCAGAGCATATTCAAAAGCTGGTTGAATATTGGAAAAAAGACCGTGTCAAAGACGCCACGATTATGCGTTACATGACAATTATCAGAAATTATTTACAGGATATTGATTGTCAAATACTCAATATTGATAACAAATCCTTGCAATTGCAAAGAAAAAAGCCAAAACGCCAACGATTAAAATGGCAACCTAACCTCTGGGAATCATTCTCTGATAGGACACCACGTATCATCATGGCACTGCAAACACAATTTGGCCTAACTTTTAGTGAAGCAATACATATTAGGCCAGGTATCCATATTAAAGAACATAAACTCTCGCTCACACGCGAGATCACTTTTAACTCGGTGGATAGAACCATTCCTATCAGAAATGAAATCCAAAAAAATATTCTGTCTGATTTAGAACAACTAACCAATAGGCAAAGCCTGGTACATTTTTTTAGCTACAAACGCATCAAGCTAGATTGGAATCATGCACTGGTAGACCACAGCATCCCAATAAAAAAATCCTGGCGTTATTTATATGCAAGACAGATGTACGAATACTTACTACCGATTCTGGGCAACTACCAAACCTGTTTAGTATTACATGATGAACTGGGAATAAAATCCCGCAACACACTATGGGCATACCTCCATGAGTAAATCAAAGCTGAAAAGCGCATTATTTTCGATCAATGAATGTGTCAAAGAGTTAGGCGTATATTCCCATGCCAGCAAAGCCGACACACGCCATATCTTAAATCGCTGCATTAAGGATCTACATGACCAGGGTTTTATGGTTGCTCATGTTAAAGGGCTAAAATCAAAACACATTTATGTGTTAGTAGAGCACTGGAAAAAACTGGGTAAAAACCCCGCTACTATCAAAAATTACATGTCTAAACTAAGGAAGTTATCTATCTGGCTCAATAAACCAGAATTGATCAAGCCGAGCAATGATCATTATCAAATTGACAAGCGGAATTATGTGCCAACACATAACAAAGCCATCACTAACGTAGATTTCTCAAAATGCGAAAATCCAATGATACGTCTATCTCTTGAGGCCCAATGCCTCTTTGGTTTACGCCGTGAAGAGTCAATGAAATTAGTTATCAGTGATGCTTGGAGAGGGGACCGTCTAATATTAAAATCCAGCTGGACAAAAGGCGGTATTGGGAGATCCATAGATATCACCAACGATGAACAAAAAGAATGGCTAGAAAAAGCGATTAAGCAAGTACCTCATGGTCGATCATTGATCCCCAAAGGCAAAACCTATAAACAATATTTAAGGCAATACCAAACTGAAACAGAAAAGCTGGGACTTAAAAAGTGCCATGGTCTGCGTCATGCCTATGCTCAAAAAAGATATCATGAAATCACGAGTCAGCTTTCTCCAGATAAACAGTCATTAAAATGTCCAATTGAGGGTGGAAAATCATCTAAATATTTGTCTCAATCAGAAAAAGCAATAGATCGTGAAGCCCGTGGAATTATAAGTAGAGACCTCGGCCACTCCAGAGTATCCATAACCAAAATTTATTTAGGCTGACACTTTTTGTTTTTTTAGCTTTTCAATACACAATTTCATTTTATAATGTGGCACTGGATGCCATGAAGCTAGAAATTCTCCAATAATTTCAAAACCAACCTTTTTATAAACATGAACCGCACGCTCATTAGAGATCTCAGGATCAATAAGCACTATTTTTGCATCAGAAAATTGACTTAAAATAAACTCATGAATCATCCATACTGATAATCCCTTACCGATATAATCCAATCTGCAAATGAATAAATCTAGAGTAACTGCACCATCAAGATATTCTTCTGATTTCTCTATTTCAGAAGTAATTAAATAAGCGAATGGGATTTCATTATCATAGGCTATCCAATGAGTAGCCCACGATTCCCCATCACTTAAAAATTGATCAATGTCTTTAATCGTATTACTTAGACCATCACCATGAAGCCATTCATTAATATGTGGCTGATGAATCCACGCCAGAACAAGTTCATGTTGAGATTTATTCATTGGTCTGAAACAAAAACGCAACTCATTTGAGGAGGCTTTAATCATCTAAATAATACTCAAATAACGGGGAGCTAATCTTTGAATTGTATCACTTATCAGAAAACTGTGTATTAATAAATTTTCAAATAAGTTCATTTACTATCATTTGGAAAAAGCGCTTGATTTCCAGTTCTGGCTTGATAATCTAAAAGCAACACAACTGAAGAGTCAGTGCGATTCTGACGAAACCTACAGGTCTTGTGATATGCCATCTTGTTCCCTAATTCCATGGCAAAGCGTTTAGCAGGGAAACCCCATCAGGAGTTGTCTTTACGGCCTTGCGCCCGAGGAGTGCTTCGAGCACATCATCATTAATAACCAGGTAAATCAACCGATGTTTCGGTGATCTTTTTGCATAACCCAATTGGGATTAATAGTCCCTTTGGGGCTAATCCTCCCTATTTCCAAGGAGCCTATAATGCAACAACTGGAACCAGCACAATTTGAGATCGAACATTTGCTGTTTGAGCTGAATTGTTGTGTCAATGATTTAAGTCGCCACCGACTGCAAATCAATCCCCATGATATTCAGCAAGCAGAGTTAAGTATGCACAAACTGGAATCTCTGATTTCTTTTGTCAAACTGTTTGATACTCAACGAATCGCTTGTTGATTGAAACGATTTAAGTCTTATCTGCATAACAGAAAACCATCTGCCTATGCGGATGTTTTTCTGTTATGCGCTCACATTTAACAAATAACAGGAGAATACAATGACTGCATCTTTAAACCGCGTTCAATTAATCGGCAATTTAGGGGCTGATCCTAAAAGCATCACCGGAAAAGACGGACAATCTTTTGTCACAGCCACTTTAGCAACCAATGAGTCATTCAAACAGAATGATGAATGGCAAACCAGAGTGGAATGGTATCAGCTAGTGCTTTTTGGAAAGCTGACTAAAGTGACTGAATATTTAAAGAAAGGGGCGCAAGTATACCTTGAAGGCAAACTACGTTCTAATCAATGGACTGACAATGAAGGTAAAGCGCGTCAAGCCTTAAGCATTGTTGTCAGCCATATTCAGCTACTCAGCACACCCAAATCTACTGATGAATCAAGCAGCAAAACCGCAGAACAGCACATGGCTCAGATGCGAGAAATACTGCAACCCGATTCAGAAGAACTACCGTTTTGATCATACCCTACCACGGGAGCAAGCTCCTGTGTGGGATTGCCCCCTTAACACAAGGAGATAATCCCATGGACACCCCTTCAATCTACGTTGCCTGTTTAGCCTCTTACAATAACTCCATATTGTATGGTGTTTGGATAGATGCCACGCAAAGCGAAGATGACATCATAGAAGAAATCTGGGAAATGCTGGATAACAGCCCTGAACCCAATGCTGAAGAATATGCCATACATGATTATGAAGGATTCGGCAGCATCAAAATCCATGAGTACGAATCAATATGCAATATTGTGGAGTACACCTCATTTATCCAAGAACACGGGGAGCTGGGTTTAGCTCTTCTCTCTGACTATTCGATAGATGATGCACAAACTATGTTGGAGGAGCATTACCAAGGTTGTTATGATTCAGAGGTTGATTTTTCCAGGCAGTTATTTGATGACTGTTATGCCCATCAATTGCCGGATAGTTTGATCTGCTATTTTGATTATGAAGCTTTTGCTCGTGATCTTTTTATTAGTGATTATTGTTCGGTAGAGTTTGGTGGACAGGCATATATTTTTTCAAGCTATTAAGCCCCTCTTTGGGGCTTCTTTTCTACTAGTTTAAACTCTAAAACCACTTTGAAACTTCTATTAGGTTTTAAACAAGTATTATAGCCCGTTGATTCAATGTTACAATAATCGATTATTTAACTCAAAATGAACTGAAATGGGTTCTGGTGTATTTATAATTTTATCCGCAATACTCCATGCAACATGGAATACATTTGCCAAACGCAATTCAACTCCCTATTACGAAGTATTGGGAATTATGAGTTTTGCAACTGTATTCTCGCTTCTATTTATTCCTCTTTTCTCTGGTCCATTGTTTGAAACATCTGATTCCTTTTTATGGGCACTAACCTCCGGTTTATTTGAAGGAGGCTATATAATCACATTAGCTATCAGTTTTAGTCAGTCTTCGCTTGGGAAAGCCTACATTATTATGCGAGGTAGCGCCATGGTAATTGTCTGGTTTATCTCAGCATGCTTCCTTGGTGAAAATATAAATTTATTTAGTGTCATTGGTGTATCCTCTGTTCTTTTTGGATTGATACTAACAAGCCAAACTTTTAACCCTGATCAATCAAGACAACTGTTATTTCCTGTTCTATGTGGCATCTGCATTGCTGGTTATCATTTATGCTACGGTCGTTCTTTAGCATATGGTGCAAACCCAGCTGCGCTCTTTTCTGCAGCTTTATGGATTGCTTTGCCTTGTGTTTTTCTTTTGATGAAGAAAAAACAAAGACAAATATTCAAAGAACAAGTTAAATCCAATTGGAAAATGACTTCTCTAGGAGGAATTATAAGTGCATTATCTTTCTTGCTATTTTTAATTGGATTGCGTCATGCTGAAGCTGGTCTAGCCCTTACTCTTCGTAATACCTCAGTGGTATTTGCGCAAATATTTGCTTATTTTATTGGTGAAAAGATTTCCCAATATCAGTGGATTGGAGCTTTACTGGTAGCTTTTGGTGCTAGCTTAATATATCCATACTAAAAGTGCATGAGTCCATTGATCGTTTGTCATCCATAAGTTGACAAAAAATTCCCTTAAAATACTCTATAGAGTTATTAGCACTAGCGCTTAGCTGTAGTAAATAAGTATTTTCATTATCCCACCACAGAGCATCATGTGGCCCATAACAATTATTAACACTGGCAATGTATATATTGCTGGAAATCATATCACTCTTCGGGTTTAGGACAGTTAAATTAAAATTACTGTATCCACTAAATGAATTCATATTTGGCAATCTAGAAAGTGCTGGCTTCTTTATTGGGAAAGAGGCTTTATTGAAAACACGAAACCATGCAATTTGGTTTTTCTTTTCATTCTTCGGAAACATAACAAATTGAATTTCTTCTACTTGATTTTCATTACCATAAATAATTTGGCTATCTGGAATAAAGTCTAAGTTAAGATGGTTTAAATACTTAGTATAGGAATCCGGCCTGCTACTTCTAAGGATATTATGCATTGGCCATCTTAAATTCCATAAACTTGAAGGTGGTTTATATTCATTTCTATTAATGCACGCATTTTCTACGCAGTTGTTGTAGCGTGACCAATACGATAGTTCAAAAAAGCTCTTTTCTAAGATTTCACTTGATGATGAAAGAGGAGAAAAAAATTTACAAAGATCTAAGAACTCCTCATCCTTCAAATTTCCTTCAAGTAAACGAAGTTCAATATTAGTTCCATGGGATAAAAAACTTAACGTTTTAGATTTCGAATAATCATAACCAATCCAACAAATACTTTCCTGATTCAAAACGTGGGGTTTCATTTCCCAAACCCAATGATCGTATAAAGCAGCATGATCTAATGTTGATAAAGGCCCAAAATCATACAAAAATTGCTTACATCTTAAGAGAGCATTTTTATACTTAACAAAGTAGTAATAAGAGGAGAAATGAGCAGAACACCAAGCAGACCATTTTTTAAATTGATAATGACTTGGTTGTTCATTATAAGGAACATCTTCTTCCCTAAGTATAGGGTTATATAAAGTAACTTCATCCGTATGAGGTATCAAAATAACAAAATTTACTTTTTCTTGAGCCTGTGTAGGGGATATTTCGTGCACTAAATTCATTTCTTAATTCCAAGCATATTAAGATTGGGGGTTGTCTATAATTTGGTGGGGCTCAAACTAATAATTATAAATGAATGGTCTTTTCAGCCCCCCTTTCACTTCCTGTATTTTGTCATTACTCATAAAAAAACCAGTTATCGATGCCCGTACATGATTTCCTGCTGCATTTTCTACTTTTTTTATACAATGCAAAATATTATTTTTAAAAATAACCAATCGATTAGGTTTCGGTACGATATAATAGCCTATTCCATCGCCAATATAGTTATTCAACTCTGAGCTATTAAGGTGGAACCCTGCTTTTTTCATCTCATTATTAATTAAAGAGACTTCAGGATATTCAAATTCTTGCTGGTGTATAGGATTAATTAATAATTCGGCTCCCCAATTCATATCCCAATTAGGATGACAGTAATAAACATACGCGCCTGAGATTTTATATTTTCCGTCGGTATGCCAAGAAAGTCCTGAACCCCTTGGGTAAAGGTAGGGCCTAGCATAGAAAAAGTCCCAATCTCTATCTTTAAACCCTATTAAATGAGAAAACTCCGCAGAGCCCACAATTAGTGCCTGTATAAATAAATCAATTGTTGTATCGGTAGGGTAAATTTGCTCTGTAGTGCAGGGTTCAGGCCTTGAATGAGAAATAGTAACGTTACCCCACAGAGGAGCGCCATCCTCGAGACTAAAAGCATTTATCCATCTAGAAGAATGAACAAACTTAAATTTTTCAGTTTGAATAAAATTCCAAATTTTTTCAAAAGGGGATGGCTCTAAGAAATCATCGATTACTGCAAACACATCATTGTTTAAGATTAATTTCATACTACTTCTACAGCAAAATATCAGATGGAATACTTTTTCTCTTCTTTAGTTACCAAGGCATATACTCATCTTTATCTTCTTCTGCATCGATTCTATTAATATAAAATTCTTTCATCACATCTCCTTGTTCAAAATTATTTTTTAGCAGAGTGCCGATTATAAATTCAATAGATGAAAGTGGCAATTGAATTGAGGAGCTATTTTTTTTACACACTAGCCTATGGAAAATTTTGAAAGTGTAGCCAGAAGTGTAGCCAAGAATTCATGCTAGGGGATGTGGATTCGTTATAACCCTTGATGAGACTGGTCGGGACGGAAGGATTTGAACCTTCGACCACTAGCACCCCATGCTAGTACGCTACCAGGCTGCGCTACGCCCCGACTGGATGCGAATAATAACTCGTCTCTTTAAAAATAACAAGATTATAACCAGTCTAAAGAGATGACTTTCTCTCTAACTGGTTAAAAAGCATTAATGCCTGTTAGATGCCGTCCTAAAACTAAAGTATGGACATTATCTGTACCTTCATAGGTAAATACTGATTCCAGATTCAACATGTGGCGGATCACGTGATATTCCAGGCTAATACCATTTGCTCCCAGAAGGTTACGGCAGGCGCGTGCGATTTTCAATGCTTCGCGACAAGCGTTACCTTTCGCTAAAGAAATCATAACGGAGGTTTCGCGTTGTTGATCTTTTAAACGACCAATTTGCAGATTCAGGCATTGTGCCTTAATGATTTCTGTATACATGTCAGCCAAATCTTTCTGAACCAGCTGAAAAGAAGCCAATGATTTATTAAATTGATTACGCTCCAATAGATAATCTCGAGTGATGTCAAAACAGGCCATTGCTGCGCCGATAGCTCCCCAGGCAATACCATAACGTGCCTGGCTTAAGCAACTCAATGGTGCACTTAACCCTTTGTTGCTGCCTGGTAACAGGTTTTCATCGGGTACAAAGACCTCCTCAAAAACCAGTTCACCGGTGATTGAGGCGCGCAAGGACATTTTCTGTTTAATTTCGAGACGTGTGAACCCTTTGAAATCCTTTTCTATAATGAAACCGCGGATACCCTCATCGGTTTTTGCCCAAACAATAGCAATATCGGCAATTGACGCGTTCGTAATCCACATTTTTGCGCCATTTAAACGCCAGCCTCCTGCCACTTTTTTTGCATAAGTTCGCATGCTGGCGGGATCTGAACCTGAATCAGGCTCTGTTAAACCGAAACAGCCGATAATTTCTCCGGCAGCCATTGCAGGGAGAAAGCGTTGTTTTTGAACCTCATTACCATAGCGAAAAATAGGATACATGCACAGGGAACTTTGGACAGAAACAAAGCTGCGTAAACCACTATCACCTCGCTCCAGTTCCTGACAAACCAGTCCATAAGCAACGTAAGATGCTTCGGCTCCACCATATTGAGCAGGCAGAGTTAATCCCAGCAAGCCCAATTCGGCCGATTTTTTAATCAATTGTCTGGGGAAATCACCATGCTCAAACGCATCAGCCATTAAAGGTATAACGTCCTGACTGACAAAACGAGCCACACTATCGCGGATCATTCGTTCATCAGCTTCTAATTGCTCATCAAGAAATAACAAGTCGTCCACGTTCCTTCTCTCCTCTAACTGAATTTAAACCTCTGACAGCGGCAATAATCGTGTCACGATCAGGCAATAAATATTGCCATGCGGTACCTAACGGAATAAAACAGTCTTCGCCTGTAATTCGTTTTATTTTTAACCGATTAGATGACTGTTCGACTAATAAAGTAATAAGACCTTCACTAAGTGACGCACTTTGTCGTCCTTCATCGACAATTAAAACGCGTTTCGCTTTGGCGACCTCACGTAGAATTGCTTCTTCAGGTAAGGGACTTAGCCAGCGTAAATCCACGACTTTTACTGCAATATCATGCTCTTCTTTCAGTATTTTTGCAGCTTGTCTGGATAAATAATAACCATTCGCATAACTGAGAATAACGGTATCCCCTTCACCGTACACCCCAACCTCCCCCGGTTCTATCATTTCATCGACAGCAGGATAATCAAAAAGCCAGGCGTTATCACCAGGTTGGTGTAAATCTTTGGTCATATATAAAGCAATAGGCTCCAGAAAAACCACAACACGACCCTCTTGATGAGCTAACCGCATACAGGTACGCAACATTTTTGCAGCATCAGAACCATTGGAAGGACAAGCAACCAGAACGCCTGGTAAATCCCGAAGCACTGCGATGGAGTTATCATTATGAAAATGACCACCGAATCCTTTTTGATAGGCTAAAGAAGCAATACGAATTACCATGGGATTTTGATACTGGCCATTAGAAAAAAACGATAAGGTAGCCGCTTCCCCTCGTAATTGATCTTCAGCATTATGGAGGTAAGCTAAAAATTGAATTTCCGGAACAGGCAAAAAACCATTATGTGCCAAACCTATTGCCGCACCTAAAATAGTTGTCTCATCCAACAGCGAATCAAAGACGCGTCGTTGACCAAAGCGTGCCTGTAAATCAGCCGTCACGCGATAAACCCCTCCTTTTTTACCAACATCTTCGCCGAAAATTAACATATTGGGATATTGCAACATTAAATCCGTTAAAGCGAAATTAAGGTGTTGACATAAATTACGTTTCAGGGTCAATTGGTTAAAAGCACTTCCAAATACTCGCGCACGTCGTTTCTCATTGGGAAATAAATAAACTCGTTTATTTCGTGTTTTGGGTAGTAATGAAGACATTATTTCCTGGGCCGAAGTCATTTTAGGAAGACGAATTGCCTCCATCGCCTTTACTTCAATAAGCGTTCTGTTATCGTGATATAAATCCAGAATGGCTTTTTGACTCATCCAGCCAGCCTCATAGAGGCTCCTTGCTGTATGCAATAGAGGATCATTCGCTTCTCTGTATTCTATTTCTTTTTGGCTATTGTATTGAGACTCGATATCAGAACCGGCATGGCCTAACAGGCGCGTGCATTTCATGTGTAAAAAAACAGGTTGTTTTTTTATACGTGCCCAATATTCTGCCTGTTTTGCTTTTAAATAAATATCAGCAAGATTTAATCCGTCACAAGCAAGATAATGCCAGCCAGGACGTTGTTTTATTGTGTCTTCAATCCAATGCGTGGGCGTAGGGACAGAAATTCCCAACCCGTTATCTTCACAGATAAAAATCAAGGGCAAAGGATATTGCTGACTGGTAATCCATGAGCAAGCATTCAGAGTAGTTTGTGCCGTAGCATGATTAACAGATGCATCACCAAATGAGCAAAGAATCACTGCATCAGCAGGCAATTTAGAGTTAATTGCCAATTCTTTAGCCCGTGTAATGGATAACGCGGCACCCAATGCCTTGGGTAAATGAGAAGCAATCGTTGACGTTTGTGGCGGGATGGTCAGAGGTACGCTACCCAATACTTTATGACGTCCCCCAGCAATAGGATCGGCGGCAGCGGCAACCAGAGAAAGCAGAATATCACGTACACCATCACAACTTCGTATCTGTTTGGCTCGCTGTAAGTAAAAAGCGCCGCTACGATAATGTAAAAAAGCCATGTCGCTTGCTCTAAACACCTGGCCAAATACCGCATTACCTTCGTGACCACTGCTGCCGATCGTGTAATACGCCAATCCTTTCTCTTTTAATTGACGGGCAATAAGATCTAATAAACGGGATTTAATTTGGGAATCGAATAACTCGATTACACCTTTTTTATCCAACTCGGCTTCCAGAAAGCTGGTTGAACTTGCAGGCTCAGGAAAATTCGCTTGATTGACGCGACTGATAAATTGTTCATCGACTATGCTTGCTCTATCTAACATCATTTACACCCTGTCTATACGAGTCGGTTAATTTACTATCAACAGACTCTGGTCCTTTTTTGCTTTATACTGCGCAATGATACTGTGGGCGCTATCAAGTAATTTGCTTGATAGCCGATAACAGTGGTCATCAGTATAGTGAAATGGCCTTGTATATGACAAGCGAATTAAAGGAATAAAAGACATGGCTGTTGATTTTACTTACACTCCTACCGCACATCTGTTTGCCGGAGAAGAATTAAAACTTACCAAACCAGGGATAAAGCTGTATGTTGGACAAATTTTAAAGGCTAAAATTGTTAAGCGCCTTTCTGAGAATCAGATCATAATTAGTATCGATGATGAAGTCATGAATGCCCAAACTTCGCATCATTTAGAATCAGGTGATTTACTCGAAGCAAAAGTAGCCCACTATGAAGATGGCATTGCTATATTACAAATACTAAGAGAAACATCACAAGCTCTTCCCTTTATTGGCACCGCTTTAGCACAAACGCTACCCAAACAGGCGCCAGCGAATCACTTGCTGGCTTCTCTAAGCGCACTTACAAAAACTGACAGCTTACCCTTATCTGTTAGAGGACAAATTGATCAAATTTTATCAAGCATTGCTTCTATTACTCAGTTACAACAATTAGCTCCCGCTGTAGCCAGCTGCGGACTTTTTTGGGAATCTTCCTTATTGGACTGGCGAAAAACCCACAGAACTGGCATCTTGCAGCATGATTTTAAGGGACAATGTCTTCGTCTATTAGCCAGTCTTATCAAGGAAGGCGCACAGCCTGCCAATCCGGTAACGCCAACAACCCAATCGGAATTATTACCACTTCCTGGAGCTATTCCTCAACCCTTGCCTCGTCTCCCTCTCCCCACGTTTACGGGCTTATCTACCCCCAGGATTTTGCATATTCTTCGGGAGCAAACTGAACAGGTACTGGCACGAATTAAAACCAGCCAACTGACCCATTTATTGCAAACCAATGATCAACCTTTCAATTTAATGCTTGATTTTCCGCTGCATACGGATACAGGAATCGATATTATCCCTTTACTTATTAAAGAATCTCCCCATGAAAAATCCGAACTCCCTTCAGCGTGGTCCATTACTTTTGCAATTAATCTTGCCACGTTAGGTGATATCCAGGCTAAAATAAAACTACAGGATTCAGCTATTGATGTTCATCTCAATGTGGATAAACAGGAAACAATAGAACTATTGGCTGCCAATCAACAAGCCTTTGATGCTTTATTGACGAATGCAGGATTAACTTTACGTTTGTGGTGCCTGCATTCAGGTTTGGAAACTCACGATATTGAGACTTGTGATTTGCGTTTATTGGATGTACGAATATGAAAGATGATAAACACCAAGCGACCATCCAACATCCTGGAGACACAACATCGTTGCAAACACTCAACCGCGGAGAAAGTTTTCTCGCGGAGGAAATTATTAGTGTCGCAAAGAAGCTTGGGGTTCCTCTGCAGGAAAAGGAAGAATTAACCTCCTTGCTTGCCCAGGTACGTCTGCATCCGGAAATCCCCCCTAAACTCTATCTGGCAGTAGCGCAATTGTTTGCTTTTCTTTATTACCTGGATACGACACCAGTGGACAACGAAAACCAGGAGAAAGAAAACTCCGATTAAATTGGCAAATGGTGTTCAAATAATCTACAATTCCTATAAAAGAATGGATTAGAGGTTCATCATGAAATGGATACTATTATCTCCTCTTGTAATCTTGTTAACCGCCTGTAACTGTTGTACTAATACCGCTGTTGAATATCGCCGTGTCACCTATACACCCGCTATAATGACCAAAACCGTGGTCACCCGACCCGCAGTGGTTAGAAGTCCGGTTGTAGTGACAACCCCGGTTTACTATAGCCCTGTTACTATTATTGATACCGATCCAATTGATGTAACCACGACCACTATTGATTATTATTAATCCATTTACTTGTTGGTAAGCCAAGTTTATTAGATGGGTTATTTAACAGAAGATTTTACGCTCAATATTTATTCAAAACTAAAATAATAGTAAAATACCGTCAATTATTGAATCATGAGAGGCTGGATTGAGTTATTATTAATCAACTCGAAATCTAACTTTCTCTTTTATTAATCAGGTCCGCCAATGAAACCCTATGTAATTGCAAGCTTTTATAAATTTGCTCCGCTTAATGATTATGAGTTAATGAGAGAGCCCTTATTAAAAACAATGAAAGAAAAAGGAATTAAAGGCACTATCATTTTGGCCAGCGAAGGGATAAATGGCAGTTTTTGCGCGAAGAAGGAAGACCTTTTACCATTAATGACCCAAATAAACAATTATCCCGGTTTAGAGGATCTGAAGTTTACTGAAACCTATGATGAGTTTAATCCTTTTGATAAAGCAAAAGTGAAACTGCGAAAAGAAATTGTCACCATGGGTGTGGAAAAAGTTGATCCGATAGCTCTTCCGGGAACTCATGTAAATCCGGCAGAATGGAACGAATTAATTACCGATCCGGAAGTTATTTTAATTGATACTCGAAATGACTACGAAGTAAAACTAGGCTCGTTTAAAAACGCGGTTAATCCTGACACGGAAAATTTCCGGGACTTTCCTGACTATGTGAAACATAATCTGCTTGATAAGAAGGACAAAAAAATAGCGATGTGTTGTACTGGAGGTATTCGCTGCGAAAAATCAACCTCTTATCTAAAACAGCTTGGATTTAACAACGTTTATCAACTCAATGGCGGTATATTAAATTATCTGGCATCCATTCCTCAGGAACAATCATTATGGGAAGGAAGTTGTTTTGTTTTTGACAATAGAGTTGCCTTGGACAAAAACTTGAACAGCCACGAAAAAGGTTCTATCGACACCGAGTGGAAAAACAAAAATCGAAAAAAACAAGATCATTCGATTTAAGAACTTTACCCTGCCAATCGTAAGTCCTACGTGCCATGACTTGTTCACGGCATTCAGGAAAATGCTGTATTGTGCCTCGCTCTCTGGATGCTGCGGCCAAGCGCTGAGAGATCTTCTCATTTTTTGCGCACCTGAGAGGTAATTGATTTATTTGAAATTATTTGACTTCACCTAATTTTTATTGATGTCACCCCCGCGAAAAGCGGGGGGATCTTCTCTCAGGCAAAGTAATGAGGTGAGTTGAGACATTAAAAACCTGGAATCATAACCATTCACCTGTTCAATGATGGAAGAGAGTCTGGCAAGTTGTTTTCTTCAGTCTTTTCCATTTCCATGACCTGTCCTTTAAACAACTTTTTAAATGCCGCCGCTAAATGCGCTTTATGGGCCTGCATACTATCAGCAAATTTTTGCCACAAACGAGTTAAATACCCTGTTTCGGCATGATTCGTATTATATTCAAAAAAACGGATAGCGCCTTTATTATTCCCGGAAGTGGCAAAAGCCTGCACTTTTGAGGCAGCGCCTTGATCTTCTTCACTCAAAGCGGCAGCGCACCCCTGAAGATTGTGCTTATTGTACGCAACATCCACTGCTTTTTGTATCGCAGCAACCGTTCCATTACCTGCCACAAACTCCTTCAAAGCCGTAAAAACAGCAAGACGCTCGGTTTCCTCCCCCTTGGATTTTTTTGCCGCCACATCGTCTGGAGAAAAACGGCCAATACTTTTCAACAATTCAACACGTCCTGACACAGCTTGATAACGTTCATTAGCACTCTTGCAACCGGCTTGTGACAAAGGTTCTATATAGATAGAAAGAGCCTGAACTAACATCCCAAATTGCTGCTTTTGATAATCATTATTAGCAAACATTTTAAATAGTGCCTGCACCACCAAAGCCTGTAAGTCATTTGCTGCGAACATAGACTGGATAGGTTCCTGCCATTGCTTTTTTTGCCGGGCAATATCGAATATTACCTGCTGGCCTTGAGCTGAATGTTTAAAATAATGATCACCGTCTTTTGCCTGAGGTAAAAAATGAAGATAATGGGCCTGCACGTTTTCATGTGTTTGGGTTATCGTATCGCGCAAGCTCGGCGGAAATACCCAAGCGTAATGATTGAATGTTGCTAACAAAGCAACGTCCGTCATTAATGTCGCTTCGGCAGTTGCATCATCAAAATCATCAATATTTAATGATCGCCCGTGCTGATTAACCGAAACATTTTGTACATAGACGAAGGCTTCAGTTTCTCCACGCTTCAATTGATTGAAATTATGAAGATGCGCGCCTTTTAAGATACGTGCAGCACTTGCCCGCTGTTTGGTTTTATCAATAAATAAATAATCGGAAATCTTAAGATAGGTGGAGGTCAGCAAGTTATAAATGAGAGGCCCTTTATATCCTCCTGCTTTTGCTCTTAACACGCTTTGACTGTAATCAAGTTTATCGGCTACGTCCCTGACCGTTACCGTATGGCCTTTTTTCTTTTCAGCAATAGCAGGAACCCGTGCTTCAATTGTTTGATCAAAGGGTACTACATTGCCAGTTCCAGCATCATAATGGTTACGTAAAAGAAGCCGTAAAGCCTGTTTTTCTTTACCAAACTCTTTATTATGTGCCGTATGTTCTGTTGCACTAATACGCCCTACAGTCTTGTTGCTGGCATCCGTACGTAAATAATCGAGATTAGTTGCTGAAGTACTAGTAAAAAAATGATCCGTAAGTTCTTTAGACACTTTTCGCTCAAATCGCTGTAATTCGCCTGGGTTCATGGTCTCAGAGAACACCTTGACTAGCAATTTTCGGCATTCAGGCGCTAATTCTTTGCGTGCTTCATCCAATGCCTTGTTTATTTTTTCATAATTGATGACAAGACTTCTTTTATCCGTGTAAGACTCTGCCAAAATAGTGCGAAATTTAGTCAGTACTAATTGATTAATCTCGTGGTTGAGTGCGTGTAAAGCCTCTGGCATTTGGTGTTCATTGGCACCCGAATTCCCCGTGTCGTGTTTCCCCTCTTGTTTAAAACGCTTAAGAGCTCGCCAACACAAAGAAACATGCATACTTAATTCTTCCTGTAGCGCTATGACAGAACCTCGCTCATTAGAAGACATATAAATTTGTAAAATCTGATCAAGTTCCTCAGAAGGTTTATCGCCCTGAACAGCAACGATAAATTGATTGCGTAAATAATCATCCTGAGCGACATCCAGATTACAAAACGTAGTGGAAGAAATTTTCGTCCCCAGCAGCTCTTCTAATAATCCTTGCTTATTGACATCTGGCTTATCAAGTAGTTCCCCATACTCGGGGCGAATCGCAAACACAATCGCGGCATAATCTTCCTCTTGTAAAGTGACCCTCACTAAAATATGACCTTGAGTATCAAAAACAGCGGGGATTCTCTGCTCTTTTACCCACTGCAAACCTTTTTCTACCAGTATTTTTTGATAAACAGCTTCGGCTTTCTTTTGTTTTTTTAATTTTCGAGACTGCCAAAATCGGGAAAATGAGCGATAGTAAGTCAATTCCTTTTTTATTGCCTGCTCTTCCCGAGAGTTACCTGTACTCGCAGGTTGCAACAATAGTCTTTTAACTTGCTTTTTTAAAAAGTTTTCCCGGGCTGCATTTGCCTCATATTTTGGGAATGGCATTAAGTGTCCGCTAACCAGCGCCGCTTGTTGTTCTTCATTCACCTTTGCTTCTGTTAGACAAGCCAGTTGATACAATTCCTTCATTACACCCATAGCGCGTGAATTCCTGGCTCCGGTCCACTTGGCAAACAACTTCTCCAGTTCTGTGCGGTTTAGTTTCTTTTGTAATAATTCGACAGATAATCCCTGGGTTTCAATCTCCTCACGCAATTGGCGGAAAAAATCTGTTTTAAACCAGTTAGGTTGCTTATGAAGATAAGCGTCTATTATCTTGAGGGCAGGTTTCTTCTGTAGACTACTGCATGCTGCCGCCTGATTTTTAAAAGCACGTTGAACGACAACTTGAAGTAATCTATTAAACGTTTCATGCTTTTCACATTGAGCAGCTTCTTGACGGTAATCAGGATTATCCAAAATAGCGTATAATTCGTTGCGATTAAAACCGCTTAGCGGTGAGTCAGCAGATTCTGTCGAGCTATCTGGTCGTACGCCCTTAATTAGCTGATGTTTTGTTGTATAATATTTTAATGAATGGAATACTTTCTCTTGCATTAAAGGGGGCAAGGTGAAAAAATCCTGTGAATTACGTACTACCACCGCAGCAAAGTCTGCATTTACTTTGCAGAGACTATTTATAAATTCCGGTCTAATTTCTTTTTTGCAAAAGCAGAATAATTGGTTGTAAAAGGAGAAGTGGGATGGAGAGATATACTTCTCTACCTCTCTATCGAAAAATCGAGCTACGATTTCGGGAAAATAATCGGGAGCTTTGGGATACAGCCACAACATACTCATAGAAAAGTCATAAACTCTATGAGATTGATCAGAGGCTAATACTCCTTCAAATAACTTGGCAGTGTTTTTAAGGGCAGTAATCAAAGATGAAGATTTACAGAAATCTTCCGGAAGTTGCATGGCAAAATGTGCTGATGCTTTTTTAAACTCTCCTTTTAATTCTCGCTCAAGATGATTGATGGCTACAGAAGATAACGGATTTTGCTGCCAATACTGGTAAGTATAATTAAGCAGTTGCTCTCGTAAAGCGTTACCTGGCCCGGATTCCTGGGATAAACCATGAGCAACAATAATTTCGAGTTGTGAATCAGACAGAGGCACACCCAACTCGCGATAAATTGTTTGAATTAATCGAGCAGCCTGACACTTCGAAGAGGCTTTTTCTTCCGGACTACCTGACTTTCGCCCCAGGTAAAAAAGTTGATAACGCTCTGTTTCGTTTAATTTCATTAACGCTTGAGTTAAATTACCCACGGTTAAATATTGTTTAGCCAATGAAGTAAAAAATGTTTTTTTTACATTATCAGGATGGAATTTTTTTTCCTTTTTGCTCGCAGCATAAGCGTTAATCCGGTCATATAAAGATAAAACCACAACCACTCCGAAACTTCTCTAAATTACTTTTACGTATACTAGCTATCTTATCTTAAGACAAGATTATAAAGAAACAATTAACGTTTTTTTTGCACATTTGTTACAAGAGGATGGCATTCCATGTCGTATGAAGACAAGAACCGTGACAAGTTATTAACGCACTCTATACTGAACCGCCTCCTCTTCATTAAAATGATATTCATGGTACGTGGGATGATCAGGAAAAATTAGCTGAGCAAGGGCCTGCTCATCGAAGTCGGGAACAGGTAAATACGATTGTCTTTTTATTTCATTTTTAATACATTTTTCTCTTTGCACCGTCTTAAAATATATGTCTTTTTGGAACTGGAATAATTTCTTCACATAAGTACTATACCAACCAACATAGTGTAATTGGTACGCTGTAAGGTCTAAATTAGCAAAGTGGGGTTTAATTTGTTTAATAAAATTAATAACCCTCTTTTCATAGAGTTGCCATAACTTCCGCAGAGTCTCTTCTTCGAAAGGCTTATTTGGATCATACTTGGAAATTTCTTTCACTGTACTTTGATAAAAAAAATCCACGGTATTGCACTGAAACATAGTGAGTTCTTCACACTTGATCATAAAGGAATCTTTCATAACTATTTTGGCCTCAATCACATACTTTTCGCTTAACTCGAAGCTTAAAAGACAAAAAAACTATCAGAAAGAACGATAAAATGTCAATCTTTTCTCTTAAGCAACTGCTTCACGAATGACCCAAATACGCTCAGCCTTACCTATAGAATTAGCAGGTTGCGTCCATAAAACCAGAGGCTTATCACTGGTAACAACAGGCATGAATTGAGAAGAAAGCGCCACTGCAAAAGGATATTTTTTCCTCAACGCCTGTAAAGTAACAAGTGTCTTGTTCGCGTCTGTCTGATTATCTCTGAGAATAAGTTCATTACTTCGATACAACACAGCAACAGGCTGTCCTTTAAAAGCCTGTTTGACTACTGTTTCAAGACGTCGCCACTTTGCCTGACGCCCCCGTTGTAATTCAGCTTGCGTTGGATTCTGCTGAAACTTGATTCGCCGATGGGGCGTAAAAACTTTGGCCAGAATATTATTCCCCGGTTTTTGTTGTAAAAAATAAGCGCATAAGGCATCAAGGAGATAACGCCCTGAAAACGCTTTCCCGCCTGCGCGTTTATTAATAAAAATAGCAAACGCTAACGTATGCGCGTTGGCGGTATACAAATAACCTGAAAGGCTGGCCACCCCAGTCATCGTTCCAGTTTTCGCGCGGACAAGATCTTGCTGATCGGGTTTTTTGAACCGCTTTTGCAAGGTTCCGTCACGACCAGACACAGGTAAGGCCGCAATATATTCATACGATAGAGGAAAACGCTCATGTAAAAAGCGCAACAGGCTAACTGTCTGGTTAGGTGTTAACAAATCATGACGCGATAAACCAGAACCATCCGTCAATACAGCGTTACCAAGCTCGATGCCTGTTTGCTGCTGGATGAAATGTTTTAAAATAGGTTGTGCTTCACCCCAATTCACAGGAGACCCGTACAACTTTTCTGCTGCGTGCAAAAATAAACTATCCGCATACAGATTATCCGAGGGCTTTAATGTATCCGCCATCAGTTGAGCAATTGGTTTTGAACTTTCAGTTGCAATAAGTAAAGATCCCACAGGGGCTTTACCTAGCAAGATATTCCCCTCAAGAATAATATTTGCTTCGCTTAACTGTCGTCTTATCAATCCTTGAGCATAGGCCAGGGGATTACGAATAGCCATCTTCTGCATGACGGCCCATTGACCCACCCCCACACAACCACGCACCGTTAAACGATTTTCTTTATCCATAGAAAAATCCACACCACAGTGCTGAGCAGTCGCCTTTGTTTTTACCTGATTATTAATTGTAATGCTGCCACTCGCATCATCTGTTTCAACGATAGCCGGTTCATCGGCCTTGTCGGCCGGATTTACGGTTACGGCTAAACGATTGGTATCCATGATTAAGGGGGCAACAGGGGCACCATAGCTATAAACCAGATCAGAAACCATCCATCCAGGAGGATAGGGATCAACAATAGCATGACTGCTATCGATATAGACATTCCCTTTAATATGATTGATATGCCAACTTTTTAAGCCCGCAAGCAGCGCCGCCAGCCGTTCATGACTAAAAGAAGGATCACCTGATAAGTGTAAGTACAACGAGCCTTTCAAAATACCCTGCTGCAATTGAGTGGCATTTGTACTCAATTGATTTTTGAAACGATAATCAGGCCCCAAAACCATGAGCGCCGCCGCATCCGAAAACAGTTTCATATTACTGGCTGGAATGAAAGTCCGTGTCTGGTTGCGGCGATAGATTGTTGCGCCTGTCGTTAAATCAATAACCTCGATGCCAATATTCATTGCCGGATCAATTTGATTGATCAAACGATCAACGCCGCCTTGCAAGGTCGCATAAGAGGATAACGACAAAAGTGCACACAATAGACTCGATAATGTCCTTTTCATCGATTTGGATTCCTTAGCCTTAAAAAATTTCATCGGGAAGAAAGCGCCTAATCATAGCGCAAGCCCATCTTCTCCAAAAGTCCTGCCAGAGTATCATTATCAAAAAATTTTACCTGGAGCCATCCACCGGAGTCAGCATCGTTAATAATTTGCACAGGAGCACCGACTTGCTCTGCGAGGCTGATTTGTAAACGTTCGATATCCCGATCTTTTTGAGGATTGGTTCTCGTTTTTTCCTGAGTTTTTAATTCCCGCACTTTCTTTTCCAACTGCCTTACTGACCAGTCATTTGCTTCAATTTGATTTGCCAGCATTAATTGCCGAGTATCCGACAGGCCAACCAGCATACGAGCATGACCTAAAGACAATTGACCCTGCCTTATTCGCTCTTGTACCGCTTCACAAAGGGAAAGCAAACGTAAAATATTTGCAATATGGCTGCGTGATTTTCCTACAAGAGTGGCAATTTCATCCTGTTGAAAACAAAACTCGTCCAGTAAACGACGATAACCGGTTGCTTCTTCAATTAAATTTAAATCCTGGCGTTGAATATTTTCAATCAGAGTCACCGCCGCGGCCTGCTCATCACTATAAGCGCCAATCAAGCAAGGTAATTCAGATAACCCGGCCAGCATGGCGGCTCGCCATCGGCGCTCTCCTGCAATAATTTCGTAATGACCGGCAGAAAGTTCCCTGACTACCAGCGCTTCGATTAGACCCTGGGTGGCAATTGATTGCGCTAACTCTTGCAGCGAGTTCGCGTCAAAATTCACTCTCGGTTGATAACGACCTGGTTGAAGATTCTCAATAGGAATCATTTTAAATCGGGCTTTCATTGACTGCCTGTCATTTTATGTTTGCTCATAAAGAAACCAACCGAAATGAAATAACATGTGAGAAATAATTGACGCTAACAACCCATATTGCCAAAAAAGCCATCCGAAAAGAATGGCTTGCCAGGTATTTAACATAAAGATTGAATAAATAAATCGACGATGAGGTTGACAACCTGCGGCTAAATAAACAGGCACCTGCCCTAATGAAAAAAGCATGCCGCTCACAAGGATTGCAGTCCAGACCGATATCGTATTTCTTGATCCTGTCAATAACATGGCAAAAAAAGCAACCATATTCATTAAACCCCATCGCACAAGAATTTCTTCCGCAATGCCGCTATACAGCACGCAACCATCAAGACCTGAAGCCGCATGCATTTTTTGCATAATTTGTTGAGTGTTTTCATCAAGGATACTGGCCACCACACCGTAATACAGAACAAAAAAAACAAGCAAACCACCCAATGTGTACAAGAAGACAGGAAGCAACATTGCCTGTACGTTGTTCACGACAAATTGTCCCTGCAATAAAGCATCCAAAATTGGCGCCGTTAAACCCGTGCGAACTGATAACAGGGAACCAACGAAACTCATCACCATCACCATAATTAACGATTGGGAAACGGCAATACGGCTGATACGCTTTCTCAGAGTCTCGCTGTTATCGGGTAACAAGAAATGAATAAGCCGAGGTATGGCAATAAAAACACCGGGAAGTGACAGAAAAAATAATACCATAACAAGCGGCCAGTTAATCTGCATTTTATTTTTTCCTGAGCAAACTATAAAAAAACCCATCGCCGTTAAAATCACCTGGCAAAATCTGCCAGCCATAATCTACTGCGCGCCCACAAGGTAACCCGGCGCATACCACTTCACAATCCGGTTGATCTACAATAAATGCTGCAATTTGTCGCTCGTTTTCTTCTTTCATTATCGAGCAGGTCGCATACACCAGCAAACCATTCAAGGCTAATAAAGGCCATAACTGATGTAATAATTGGTTCTGTAACCTCGCAACTGCACTAATTTCATCCTCTAACCGTAGTAAACGTATATCAGGATGACGCCGAATTACTCCTGTTGCAGAACAAGGTGCATCAAGGAGGATACGATCAAACAGTTGTCCATCCCACCAGGTTTCCGGTTTAAGACCATCCCCTTGCAACAAGGTTGCCTGTAAGTTTAAACGTACCAAATTATCAGCAACTCGTTCTAAACGTTTTTCATCCAAATCCACCGCAATACACGCAGCAAGTTCTGGTTGGGCTTCCAGAATGTGGCAGGTTTTACCACCTGGCGCGCAACAGGCATCCAGAACTCTTAATCCGGGTTGCAAATCTAAAAGGGATACAGCCAGTTGAGCAGACTCGTCCTGCACAGATACCGCACCACTAGCAAAACCGGGTAAATCATGAACATTGCAAGGAACATCCAAAGTAAATCCTACAGGCGAATAACATTGAGCATGAGCATCAATACCGGCTTGTTGCAAACAGGTCAGGTATTGTTGGCAAGAGAATTGCCGCTGGTTTACTCGTAAGCTCATAGGTGGATGTTCATCATTTGCTTTTAAGATAACTTGCCAGTTCTGGGGCCAATCTTTTTGGATCCGCCGAATAAACCAGTCAGGATGACCATAGAGAAAATCCTGATTAGTTTGCAAAGACGCCAGAATTTGTGCCTTTTCACGACAAAATCGTCTTAAAACGGCATTAGCCAAACCTTTAGCCCAATTTTTTTTTAATGCGTCAAGCAAATCCACGGTTTCCTTTACAACCGCATAATCAGGTTTTTGCATGAAATGTAATTGATAGAGGCCGATCAATAATACCAGCCACACCTCAGGTGCCTTGGGTCGTTTATCCACCAAAGAGTCCGCTAATGCTTGCAGGCGATAATAATGTCGGCAGACACCAAAGCACAATTCTTTCGTTAATGGAGACAAATGGGCGGGTTGCATCAGGTGAGAAAGAGGGGTTTTTGTTTCAACTACCTTGATTAACAGACGCAACGCTTCCAGACGTTCATTAGACTTCTTTCCAAACCCTGCCGTAGAGGTAAACTCTCGTCCTTTACCCTCTGAGGCAGCGTTGGAAAAGGGTTTATTTTTTTTCATCGCAGGACCCGATTCACCTGAAGTTGTGAGCGTCCTGCGTTTAGCCAGTCCGCAACGGACATTGCTTTTGCACCAGGAAATTGTATTTGCTCAACCATCAATGCCTGCTGGCCCGTTGCAACCAGCATTCCTTGTCTATCAAGAGAAACAATTGTCCCCGGTTCAACCGCAAGAGCAACGTCAGTAATTACATGAGCACGATGAATACGCAATACCTCGTTACCCACTTTAGTATAAGCAATTGGCCAGGGATTAAAAGCACGTATCTGCCTGTCAATGTCTACTGCCGATTTGTACCAATCAATAGCCGCCTCTTCTTTTTTAATCTTTTTCGCATAAGTGGCTAAATTGTCATCTTGTGCTTTGGGTATCGCCCTCCCGCAAGATAACGTTTCAAGTGTTGCAAGCAAAGGATTTATTGCTAACTGAGCAAGTTTGTCATGCAAGCTGCCGGCAGTCTCCTCAGGAAGAATCGGACAACTGATTTCTGCCAGCATATCGCCTGTATCCATGCCGACATCCATTTGCATAATGGTTACCCCTGCCTGTTTATCGCCATGCAATATCGTTTGTTGTATGGGAGAAGCACCACGCCAACGCGGGAGTAATGACGCATGTACATTAATGCAGCCCAAACGCGGTAAAGTTAACACTTCGCGCGGTAAAATCAAACCGTAAGCAATAACAACAAGAATATCAGGTTGTAACGCTTTAAGTTCCGCAACCGTTGCTTCAGTTTTGAAATGGGAAGGCTGATAAACAGGTAGATGCTGCGACAAAGCCCAGCTTTTAACCGCAGAAGCTTGTAATTTACGCCCGCGACCTGCCGGTCTGTCGGGCTGAGTATAAACAGCTAATAGCTGATGCCGGGAATGGGCAAGCGCGTTAAGGCAAGGCAGGCCAAATTCCGGGGTTCCAGCGAATATAATCTTTAAATTTTTCATCGTTTGCGCAAGTTTTTTTGACGCTTGAATTTATCAAGTTTTCTGCGTGCCATTGCCCGTTTGAGCGGAGAAAGCAAATCAACAAATAATTTGCCATTCAAATGATCAATCTCATGTTGAAAACACTCCCCCAAAAGCCCTTCCCCGCTCATTTCAAACACTTTACCAAAACGGTCCAAAGCCTGAATCGTGACTTTGCGAGCTCGTTTTACTTTGTCGTAAGCGCCCGGGACTGATAAACAACCTTCCTCGTATTCAGCCTCCCCTTCGGCTGCAATAATTTCGGGATTCACAAGAACCAATTGCTGTTTTTTATCACCGATCACATCAATAACCGATAAACGCAAACCAACGCCGATTTGGGGCGCAGCGAGTCCTACCCCTTTGGCGTGATACATGGTCTCGAACATATCTTCAATGAGCACTTGTAAAGCATCGTCAAACTGCTCGACAGGTTTGGCAACCTGCCGCAATCGTTCATCAGGCAAATAAAGAATCTTACGAATAGCCATATTTCAATCTATGTTACGACCAGGAATGCATGCTATTATCCTCAATACTATGTCATGCTGCAACTCGATTAATAACGTATAACGGAAAACAGAGCGACTGACTATTGAATCAGAACGGATATAAAGTAACCAACCATGAACAATACTTATTATTTTCTGGCCTTAAACCGAATCAGCCACATTGGCCCTCGTACTATTTTAAAATTACTAAACTATTGGCCCGACCTTGAAGAAATGTTTCAACTGTCTGCTGAACAACTACAGCAAGCTGGACTCTCGGCCAGAATCGCTTATTCAATCAGGCAATTTAATTTTGATCAGGTCGATGCTGATTTACGCTGGCAAGAATTACCTAATCACCATCTGTTAACCTGGGATGATGTCAATTATCCTGCTTTGCTTAAAGAAATTCATGACCCGCCCATTGTATTATATGCACAGGGTGATCTGACTTGCCTGCAACAAACAGCGCTGGCAATGGTCGGCAGTCGGAAACCATCCATCATCGGCAGCGAAACAGCCAGACGCTTTGCCTATGAATTGGCTCCTTATCTTACTATTGTGAGTGGTTTGGCTTCGGGCATCGATGGACAGGCGCATGAAGGTTGTCTTCAAGGCAATGGCAAAACGATTGCTGTCATGGGGACGGGTATCGATCATATCTATCCACGTCAACATGCCTCTCTTGCCACCAGAATTTACCAGAACGGTTTACTGCTCACCGAATTTCCATTAAAAACCACGCCTAAAGCTGGACATTTTCCACGCAGAAACCGTATAATAAGTGGTTTATCATTAGCCACGTTGGTCGTTGAGGCGGCAATCCGCAGCGGTTCTCTGGTAACAGCACGGCTTGCTTTGGAACAAAATCGCGATGTTCTGGCTATACCCGGTTCTATTCACAACCCTCAAGCCCAGGGTTGTCATTACTTATTACAGCAAGGCGCACGATTAATTACATCAACACAAGACATCCTGGAGGAATTAGGGATAGACCAACAAATGCAATGGCCCTCACAAGTCCTTGCCAGAGATAATGAAAACCTAGTAAAGTGCATTGGCTTTGAATTAACAACTGTTGATCAACTGGTTTTACGTAGTGGTTTAAGTGTTGAAGAGGTAACCTGTGGCTTAGCTACATTGGAATTGCAAGGTACTATTAAAGCAGTACCTGGCGGTTATATGAGGTCATTATGAAAGATAGCTTGTTTGAAATATTAATGAATTTTTTTACAAAAAGTTTGTCTCAGTTAAAAGAAAACAGCATTAATAGTAGAAAAATGGAGTCGGATCAAATAGATATTGAAGCTGATGATCTTACTGAACCGGAAAACAGATCGATTTTTATAAAATCAGCCCAAAATCATACTATACGTATCTTTACCGATGAAGAAAAAATAAAATTGACGAAAGCAAGCTATCAATTTTTAACCCGTCTCATGCAATGGGGGATTATTGCACCCGAAGTACTGGAATCTATTATTAATCAATTGCTTTTCTCCGAATCACGCTTTGTCAGCTTACAAGAAACAAAATGGGTTATCCGCAATCTATTGGCTGAAAATCTCGATAGCACACAGTTGGCTTTTCTTGATCTTGTGCTATACCACAAAGAAGATAAATTAACGTTACACTAGGATTTGTTGACATTTTGCTAGAAAATCGGCCTGTTTCGGCCAGAATAGCAGATAGGTTAACAGACCCTGATAGCCAACGAAGGAAAGGTTATTTTTATGAGCAAACACCTGGTTATCGTAGAATCACCTGCGAAAGCTAAAACCATACAAAAATATTTGGGCAAGGATTATGACGTTCTGGCTTCTTATGGCCATGTTCGTGACCTGCCGCCTCGCAAAGGTTCGGTCAATCCTGACAAACAATTTGCCATGACTTATAGTCCCATTGAAAAAAATGCTCGCCATATCGAATCCATTGCCAAGGCATTGAAAAAATCTGACTCTCTTTTACTTGCGACCGACCCTGATCGCGAAGGAGAAGCTATTTCATGGCATGTTTACGAATTGATGAAAGAACGTAATTTACTGAAAAACAAAGAAGTGCATCGCATCTTTTTTAATGAAATTACCAAATCGGCTATTCAGGAAGCAATAAGCAAGCCCCGTTCTATTTCCATGGATTTGGTTAATGCGCAGCAAGCCAGACGAGCATTGGATTATCTGGTGGGTTTTAACCTCTCCCCTTTACTCTGGAAAAAAATTCGCCGTGGTCTTTCCGCAGGTCGGGTACAAAGTCCTGCACTTAGACTTATCGTAGAGCGGGAAGAGGAAATTGAGCAATTTGTTTCGCAAGAATATTGGCGTATTATTGCGCAATGCCAGCATGATAAAACACCTTTTGAAGCAAGACTTACTCATTATGAACAGGAAAAATTACAGCAGTTTACGATCAATGAAACTGACTATGCCCATCGTGTCAGAGATAGTCTGCTTAAACAAGCGCAGGGTATTCTTTTAGTTAGTCATGTTGAAAAGAAACAGCGTAAACGCAAACCGGCTGCGCCTTTTATTACATCAACTTTACAGCAGGAAGCTGCACGAAAATTAGGGTTTACCGCACGAAAAACCATGATGGTGGCCCAGCAACTCTATGAAGGAATTGACATCGGTACCGGTACCGTGGGTTTAATTACTTATATGCGTACTGATTCTGTTAATCTCGCAGTTGAAGCAATCGACGAAATTCGCAATTTTATTGGTGAGCGCTACGGAAAGGATAATTGTCCTGAGAAAGCACGTCTTTTTAAAACCAAATCGAAAAATGCTCAAGAAGCGCATGAAGCAATACGCCCTACCTCAATCAAACGAACGCCGGAATTGATGCAACAGGCGCTGACAGGAGATCAGTTTAAACTTTATACGTTAATTTGGAAACGAACCATCGCCTGTCAAATGGCCGAAGCATTGCTCGATACGGTAGCAGTTGATCTCACTTGCGGTGAAGGAAATATTTTTCGTGCCAATGGGTCAACCATTACCTTTTCAGGCTTTCTTACCGTCTATGAAGAAGGACGAGACGATTCTCAACTGGAAGATGAGCAAAATACGTTATTACCCAACTTGAAAGCCGGTGATAAAGTCCATTTGGATAATATTCTCGCCAATCAACATTTTACTGAACCGCCTCCCCGTTATTCTGAAGCATCGCTTGTTAAAGCACTGGAAGAATACGACATAGGTCGTCCATCCACCTACGCTTCTATTATCCATACTTTACAACAACGTGAATATGTTATTGTTGATAAAAAACGTTTTGTTCCTACGGATGTAGGACGTATTGTCAATCGTTTTTTAACGGGTTATTTCACTCGTTATGTCGATTATACATTTACCGCTCATCTCGAAGACACCCTTGATGCGGTATCGAGAGGAGAAAAGGAATGGATCCCTGTATTAGAAGAATTCTGGAAACCTTTTATCCAACAGATTCATACTACCGATGAACAAGTGCAACGTAAAGACGTCACCACAGAGACACTCGATGAGCAATGCCCTAAATGTGGCAAACCTCTGGCAATTCGTTTAGGCAAACGCGGTCGTTTTATTGGCTGCACAGGCTATCCTGAATGCGATTATACACAGGATTTAAGTAATCCGGACACTGAAAAAACCGAACCCCAGATTATTGAAGATCGCCCCTGTCCCGATTGTGGAGGACCTCTTCATATCAAAACCGGACGTTATGGCCGCTTTATAGGCTGTGGCAATTATCCTCAATGCAAACACATAGAGCCTTTGGAAAAACCGGCAGATACTGGTGTTGAATGCCCTAAATGCCATGATGCTAAAATTCTCAAACGTAAATCACGAAAGGGAAAAATATTTTACTCTTGCGGTAGTTATCCCAAGTGTGATTATGCATTGTGGAACGAACCAATCGATAAACCCTGCCCACAATGTGCCTGGCCTTTATTAACAGTCAAGGAAACGAAACGCGCCGGACGACAAATTATTTGTCCCCATGAAGGATGTGGTTACTCTGTGCATGAGGATTGATATTACCTTGCACAATCAACAATGATTAAAGTTTAACTACTAATTTATCGATAGACATGGGTAATGGGCATAATGCCATAATAATGGTAAGTGTCCACGCAATGGCGTGAACTTAAGGCCAATTTTCATTACCCCATTCCACGACTTACCCTTGGGTTCAGGATTAACGTACGTGCTGGATTCCACGGACAAGCCGTGGAACGTAGACATTCTCTTAAGTTGAAGCCATTGAGCGCTCATATAAGGGGGTAACTTAAGAACAATTTTGCATTGTCCAAGTCCTACAGGCCCGAGGAACCCAGAATTAACGTACGTGCTGGATTCCACGGACAAGCCGTGGAACGTAGGCATTCTCTTAAGTTGAAGCCATTGCGTGAACAATTACTAATAATGTTCTCTAATAAATTGCCAGACCCTAGACGGTCTGGCTAATAGATAATGGAGTTAATACGTTAGCTTCGGGCACAACGAACGTCAAGCCCCTGATCCTTAGTGACAATGCGGATCTGAAAGCTGTTGCCAGATTCGAAGTGCTGCCCCCCACGCGATGTATCTGTGTCCTCGGTAGAACTCCAGTAATCAGTATTAAGGCCGCCAAATCCGAAGACATCACCTGAGCGTTCGCGATGTTTGAATTGCCTCATCGTCCCCGTCCCATTGTTCACCGTACAAATCTGGATCGCTGGTTGAGACGAAACTGTGACATAATAAAACGCGCTCTGAGCTAATGGCGTGGCAAGGTAAAACGGCCATCGCTTTGCGTCAGTGTATTGCCACCGTTATTTTACAACGACACAGAACCTGCAAGACCCGAAAAAGACGTCCATGGGCAAATAAAAAGAGCGGTAATCAAATCAGACTAACATTAATCATTTAAGCTAAAATTTGAATCCTGTTATCAACTATGCATTAGCTGTTCAATGTAACGCCTGCAAGTGAGTGGTTTATCAAGATAATTGATCATATAACGGGTTCCACCTGTGCCGGTGATTATCAAAGTGCCATAACGAAAAATGCTACCTAATACAGATTGGCGGATATCAATGGATTCAATTTTGCTTAAAGGAATATCCGTTGTGTTTCTAACTAACATACCTGTGCATAAAATGACTTGTTTGTTTTTGATAGTCAGGGATGAAAAATGGTAGGTAACCCAGGTCATTACTCCCCAAATAAACGCAAAAATAACCAGGAGCAGGGCCACCTCTTTTAACTGAGTAATCATTATACCGACTATCATTGCCAAACAAGCAAAGACGATTGGCCCTAAAAACAAAACCCAATGAAGTCTTGCCAAATATATTACATTATTATCAGTATTATCCGCCATTGTCTGCTCTTTATTGTCACTTTGTTGGGATATATCATATTGTAGATACTACAAATTTGCTATGCTATAGTTTTTTAATTATGTCACAGGATAGCTTGCAATGAGCGTAATTTTGCTTGACACTGGCAAAGCCCAACGTGCCTGTCACAGCATCCAGGAAAAAGCTGGCATCGTGCCTCAATCTCTGGATACCGCGGACAAGCCGCGGTACGTAGGCATCGTTAAAAATCAACGAATACTTAAGACTAAGTGCAGGGGCGGGGAATGACATTGTAATCTTTGTACCGGAGAAAACATTGTAATAGCTCAGGTGGAGGATGTTAATGTTTCCAATGATCAGAGTTGATCTCAACTATTCGATGTGTTCACCCTGCCCCTGTCGAAAATAACGTTTATTAGCAAAGTGAATTAAATGCGTCCTATTAGCCATTGTTTAAACTCTCGACTCCTGGATATTTGCCATCGAGCCACACAACTGGACGACTTAAATAAAAAACTAAACGATTATTTACCTTTTTCTTTAATCGGCCATTGTCAGGCAGGTGCATTTAATCGAGGCTGTCTTCTTCTTATCGCTTCAAATGCAGCCTGGGCTACCGAACTGCGTTATTATCTTCCCGAGCTACGTGATAAATTACGAAAAGCTGGCTTATATCAATTAACGTCTATTAAGATTGCTCTCGCTGAACCTGATGTTCATACACCGTCCAAACAACTTAATAAACTGGCTTTATCCGCTTCTGCGCGAGATAGCATTCGGACAGCAGGAGAGCTTTGTTCTTATCAACCGCTAAAAGACGCACTCTATCAGTTAGCTGATATTAAAGCGCAGGATAAAATCATTGAATAGATCAATACAAATCATTGCAACTTGCTAAGGCATGAATAGTATGAGTTGTCCATAAAATAACAAAACATTGAAACAAGCTGAAGAACGTAGGTATTCTTCTTAAATGCGAATTATACTTCAACAGGAGCAAGACAAAAAGCTGTCGTGGGTTGATAATTTTCCGCATCAAAATAGGTGTATTCCCAAGCATCCTGGCGTACCATTAGTTCACGTAACAAACGATTATTGAGGCCATGGCCTGATTTATACCCTTCAAAAGCACCAATTAATCCACAACCCAAAAGATACAAATCACCAATTGCATCCAGAACTTTATGGGTAACAAATTCGCTATCAAAACGCAACCCATCTTCGTTCAATACTCGGTAATCATCAACTACAATCGCATTATCCAGACTCCCTCCCTTTGCAAGATCGGCTTCACGCAATTTTTCATAATCCGATAAAAAACCAAAAGTTCTTGCACGACAAACTTCTTTTACATAGGATGTGGCGGAAAAATCAAAAGTAGCTGTTTGAGGTTTATCATTAAATACCGGGTGGTCGAAATCAATTGTAAAAGACACTTTGTAACCATCGTAAGGTAAAAACTGGACGTATTTGTCCTCGTCCTCAATACGAATAGGTTTTAAAATACGAATAAAACGCTTGGCAGCGCCTTGCTCGCGAATGCCCGCAGATTGAATTAAGAAAACAAAAGGTGCAGCACTCCCATCCATGATGGGTAGCTCGGATGCATTAACATCCACATAAGCATTGTCAATACCAAGACCGGCAAAAGCAGAAAGCAAATGCTCCACTGTCGCTACTTTCACGCCATTTTTTTGCAGTGAAGTACAAAGCATTGTATCTCCAACACAATCATATAGCGCAGGAATTTCTACCACAGGACTCAAATCAGTACGTCTAAAAATAATGCCGGTATTAATGGGAGCCGGGTGTAAAGTAAGAAGAACTTTTTCGCCGGAATGCAAACCAACGCCTGTCGCTTGAATGACTTTTTTAGGAGTTCTTTGTTTTATCATTCAGTGATCACCTTTTTCGATATCCCATATTTTGCGCGCAATAGACCTGCAAATCATAGCAATAAATTACTGATTTGTCTAAGATTGTCGCTCGTGATATGCAAAAAACTCCTTTTTTAATTGTATTTAAAACCAGTTAGACCTAAAAAAATACATTATTCCTCCAGGCAAACTGATTACAATCAGGTATCCTGCGAATGTCAGCCATTACGAATAACATTCGTTTACCTGTATATAGGGTCCCAAAACGACAAAACTATAACTTTTTATGCCTCTTCTTTCTCTTCCTGACGACGCAAAAATGCAGGAATATCAAGATAATCGACATCCGGAGCTGGCGATTCGTTAACCGATTTGAGTGGGGCAGTTGCCTGCTTACGCATGAATGCAGGTCTATCAAGTTGTTGATAATCAAAAGAACCATCACTACGAGTCGAATCAGCAAGGCGAGTTTTTGCTATCACAGTTTGCTGTTGACGGGTGCGCGGCGAATCGTTACTACCACCAAGACCAGTGACAATCACTGTAACTCGCATTTCATCGGTCATTTCGGGATCAATCACTGTACCAACAACAACAGTCGCATCATCCGAAATGAACTCTTTAACAACATCGCCCACTTCTTCAAATTCGCCAATGGACATGTCCAAACCGGCAGTAATATTGACCAGAATACCTCGCGCTCCCGAAAAATTAACATCTTCCAATAAAGGCGAAGCAATAGCCGCTTCTGCTGCCTGCCGCGCTCTTTGTTCACCTGTAGCACTTCCTGTTCCCATCATTGCCATGCCCATTTCAGACATTACTGTACGAACATCAGCAAAATCGACATTAATTAATCCGGGACGGGTTATGAGGTCAGAAATACCTTTTACTGCGCCTAAAAGGACATTGTTTGCTGCTTTAAACGCATTCAGTAAACTAATATTTTTACCTAAAACACTGAGTAATTTGTTATTGGGAATAGTAATCAGAGAATCAACGTGTTGCGCCAGGCATTGAATTCCTTCTTCAGCAGCCAATGCTCGTTGCTTTCCTTCAAAGGAAAAAGGCTTGGTGACGACAGCCACAGTAAGAATGCCTAATTCTTTCGCAACTTCTGCAAAAACAGGCGCAGCCCCCGTACCCGTTCCTCCTCCCATACCGGCCGTGATAAATACCATGTCAGCGCCTGCCAACACTTCTTTGATCCGCTCGCGATCTTCTTCCGCTGCTTCACGGCCAATCTTGGGATTTGCACCAGCACCCAGTCCTTTGGTTAACTCATCCCCCAATTGAATATGAATTTTTGCATTGGAATTTCGTAGTGCCTGCGCATCCGTGTTAGCGCAAACAAATTGCACGCCATCAATGTGGTGTTCCAACATGTGCTGTACAGCATTTCCACCGCCACCACCGACACCAACGACCGTAATTACGGCAATGTCCTGCTGTCTTTCCGTTATTTCAAACATTCGACCTCTCCACTAATTCTGCGATTAGAATATTAATTAGACTGTAATTCCCAAGCTAAAAATTACCATGAAACCATTCTTTCATACGCCTCCACACCCCTTTACTACTATCGTTCAGAGCAGGAACATTATAACTGCCTTCATATTGCTGTTGAAAGCCATGCAACAGTAAACCGACACAAGTTGCCAGGGATGGATTGACTGTCGCTTCAACCAGACCTGAAACTCGTTGATGTTGAGCATAACCGTGACGAACCGGCATTTCAAAACACACTTCAGCCAATTCAATACCGCCTTGAACGCAAGACCCGCCCCCTGTGATAACTACACCCGCAGCGAGGCGCTGCTCCAAACCATGGCGTCTTAATTCATTACGTACCAAAGAAAATAATTCTTCATAGCGAGCAGAGACTACTTCAGAGAGTACCTTCGCCGAGATTTTCCGGCCTGGCCGTTCATTCATGCTTAATACTTCCAGCATATCGCTTGTTTTGGCAAGTTCAGGCATGGCAAAAGCATGCTTGATTTTAATGGCCTCCGCCGCTTTTGTAGGTGTTCGCAATGCCATGGCAATATCATTGGTGACCTGATCACCCGCAATTGGAATTACAGCGGTGTATTGAATAGCGCCATCATAAAATACAGCAATATCAGTAGTTCCTCCACCGATATCAATCAAACAAACACCTAACTCTTTTTCGTCCTCCGTTAACACAGCATGGCTTGAAGCCAGTTGCTCAAGGATAATGTCATTCACTTCAAGGCCACAACGGCGCACGCATTTAATAATATTTTGAGCAGCACTGACAGCACCGGTTACAATATGTACCCGGGCTTCAAGACGAACGCCCGCCATCCCTGCCGGCTCACGAATACTGCCTTGATTATCAACAATAAATTCCTGCGGTAAAATGTGAAGAATTTTTTGATCGGCAGGAATAGCGACTGCCTTGGCCGCATCAATAACACGCTCTACATCGACCTGAGAAACTTCCTTGTCGCGAATAGCAACTATACCATGAGAATTCAAACTGCGAATATGGCTTCCTGCAATTCCTGTATAGACGCTCCGAACTTCACAGCCTGCCATCAGTTCAGCTTCCTGCACAGCGCGCTGAATCGTGTTGACAGTCGCTTCAATGTCAACAACTACTCCGCGTTTCAATCCGCGTGAAGGATGGCATCCCAGACCAATAATTTCTATGGCGCCATCTGCAGTCACTTCACCAATCAGCGCCACCACCTTGGATGTGCCAATATCCAAACCGGTAATGATATTTTTTTCTTGTTTTTTAGCCATTATCGTTCCGTTCAGTAACTTTTAATTTGAGAGCTACCCCTTTATTTTTTCCATTGCACCGCCATACCTCGCGGATACCGTAAATCAACGCTTGCCAACTGCTCAGATCGCTCTGCAAAAACAGCAGGATAGGCTTTACAGAATCGAGTTATTCGTAATTCCAAATCCCGTTTTCCTAAACGTAACTGCAAACCATTAGCCAGGGTAAGTTGCCAGGCTTGATTATCACGCCACTCCAGTGAAGCCGCATGCAAACCATATATTGATAATATCTTACTCATTTTTTCATAAACTTGTAAGACTTCCTTCTGTTGATTAATAGGGCCAAGAAGACGGGGCAATGAGGAATCGGTTAAAACCTTTCCTTCATTGAACAACTCCCCCTCTGCTGTGAGCAACGCGTTATTCCAGATAGCAACCGGAGTTTTTTCAATTAGCTTAATTTTTAATACATCAGGCCATACACGTTCAATTTGAACGTTTTCTGCCCACTCCAAAGCCGCTAAATCTGCTTGTAAACGTCGCACCGGCAAGGAAAAAAAACTGTTGTCCAGATACCTTGTCAATATGGATTCCAGTTGTTTATGGCTAATATGTTGATAACTTGCAGCGATTTTAACAGTATGAATAGGAAAACGCTGCGGATCAATAATAAATAAATAAAGTAAGCGAGCAATCAAAATAAAGGCAAAAAAAATCAGAACCATCAAGAAACCAGTATAGTTTGCTCGCCGATTAGTCTTCATCGAGTTGTCCCATTTTCTAAACGGGTACCATTTATTATTGCAAGGCTTTTTTCGTTCACCTGGATAGCCTCTTGTTATTATTATTGATAGCTGGTTACTAATTGCTCTCGACAACGCTGATGAGTCATGGCTAAATTAAGTAGCTCATCGAGGAGCTGAGAATAACTGAGTCCGCTGGCCTGCCATAATTTTGGATACATGCTAATCGAAGTGAATCCGGGAAGCGTATTAATTTCATTAAAATAAATTTGGCCACTTTGATCATTTACAAAAAAGTCGACACGCGCCATACCTTTACATTTCAAACGCGTAAAAACTTTACCTGCTATATCTTGTAGCTGTGTTATTAGTTTGTCATCAAGTTGGGCCGGGATATATAAATCTGTCTGACCGCTTTCCAAATATTTTGCCGTATACGAATAAAATCCATCGGCATGATTCACACAGATTTCTCCTGCTATACTGACACGTGGTGGAGAGGAAGGAGTGGGATGTTCAAGTACGGCCAATTCTATTTCACGTCCAGCAATGAATTCCTCTACTAAAATCGCTTCGTCATAACGCAAGGCATTTTCAATAGCATGCAATAATTCATCAATATTCTTTACCTTATGAATACCAACGCTCGATCCCAGAGAACAGGGTTTCACAAATAAAGGCCAACCTAATTCAGCAATAACCTGCTGACAAAATTGCTGTTTTTCTGTAGCGGTACTATGCCAGGACAACACGCGGTAACGGGCCGAACGAATGTTATCCGTACAAGCAACCCGTCTTGCCATGTCCTTATCCATGCCAATAGCCGATGATAATACGTCACATCCTACGTAGGCAACACCCGCGAGTTTTAACAGGCCCTGCAAACAACCATCTTCATAAAGAGGACCGTGAACGACAGGAAAAACAATTTGAGCATCCACCGAAAGACGGCCATCGACTAATAAACTTGGTAAAGACCTGGAGCGCGGGGTAACGACAGGTAAACTTTCTTTAAAAGCCAGCAAATCCTGATACTCATTTTGATAAAAACGACCTTCTTTATCCATGCCCACTGGAATAATATGATATTTATCAGCATTTAAATGCGCTAATACCGAAGCCGCAGAAATTAATGAAATTTCATGTTCACCCGATTTGCCCCCATAGAGCAACAGCAGGTTTATTTTAGACATTACGATCTCCAATAATATGCACCTCACGAATTAATTCAATATTCGTTTGCTGATGCACGGTATCACGCACTAATTCAATCAGCGATTCAATATCACTGGCCAACGCGTTACCTTGTTGATTAATTATAAAATTGGCATGTTTTGTTGAAACAATAGCACCGCCAAGTTGTTTTCCTTTTAAGCCGCAGGACTCAATAAGACGAGCAGCAAAATTACCGGGCGGGTTTCTGAAAACCGATCCGCAATTATATTCGCTGGTCGGTTGAGTATTCGCACGATGGGCCAGTAACTCCTTGATAAGCTGGAGTGATTTTTCTTTCTCACCTTTATTTAAACGACAGGTTGCTGCAACAAACCATTCATCTTGTAAACCTGCGACATGGCGATAAGCAATGTCGAACTCTTCCGGTCGGCGTATTTTTATTTCACCTTCACGAGTCATCGTTTCAACCTCAATAACTGACTGCCAGGTTTCTCCACCAAAACATCCCGCATTCATACGCAAAGCACCGCCCATTGTCCCTGGAATGCCTGCCCAGAACTCACCACCGGCAAGATTAGCACGAGCACAAAATCTTGCCATGGTGGCACAGGAAACACCCGCTTCAACATGGACAAGATTATCGTCAATCAAATGAATGTCTTTAAGACATCCCTGGGTTAATACGACCGTACCAGCAAACCCCCGATCTCTGATTAGTGAATTAGAACCTAAACCCAGCCATAATAACGGCTCATCCCTGGGAAGCTGTTTAATAAACAAAGCCAGGTCGGTAATATTTTTAGGTTTATATAATTTATTTGCACGCCCGCCTACTCGCCAGGTCGTGTAATCAGCCAGGAGTTCATTAAAAAGCAACTCTCCTTGCCACGTTGTCTGATTTACAGCTGTTTCCGCTGGATTTTTCACACTGGCTCTCTGGTTGTTTGCATTAAATTAAGTGCCAATTGACCTACATTCCCGGCCCCCTGCATTAAAATAACATTACCATCTTTTATCACTTCATCCAAAGTTTGTGTAAGATTTCGGGCCGTCACCAATCGGGCGTTAGAATTATGCTGCCTGATCTGTTGCAGCAATTCTTCACTTGACACACCCGGAATTGCCGACTCGCCGGCAGGGTAAATATCCAATAATAATAATTCATCGGCCAAACTTAGCGCGGTAACAAATTGCATAAACAACGATTGCGTTCGAGTATAACGATGAGGTTGAAATACGTGAATCAAACGTCTATCAGGCCAAACACGACGGAATGCCTCAATCGTTGATTTAATTTCCTGGGGATGATGGCCGTAGTCATCCACTACAATTGCTGAACCTTGCTCAAAACGACGCTCGCCCAGCATTTGAAAACGCCTGCCGACCCCTTCAAATTTGAATAAACCATTGATAATCGCGTCATCACTGACACCCAATTCGGTAGCAATAGCAATGGCTGCCAACGCATTAAGCACATTATGACGGCCTGGCCACTTAAATTGGATACTTAATGGGTTATGTGGCGCGGGTCGCTCTACATTAAATTCACTGAGCAAACCATTTTGAGTCCAATCAAATGCCCGATAATGCGCGCCTTCACGAAAACCATACGTGCGAGAAGGGCGTTGAATAGCGGGTAAAATCCGGCATACCTCTTCGTCTTCAATACAAAGAACAGCTAACCCATAAAAAGGCAAGTGATGTAAAAACTCGATAAACGTATTACGCAATTTATCAAAATTATCATCATAAGTGCCCATATGATCAGCATCAATATTGGTGACTACTGCCATCATTGGTTTTAAAAATAAAAACGAAGCGTCACTTTCATCTGCTTCAGCCACAAAATAAGCAGACTTTCCCAATTGAGCGTTGGAATCACAACTATTCAGTTTACCCCCAATAACAAAACTGGGATCAAGCCCTCCTTCCGCCAGTATACTGCTGACCAGACTCGTCGTCGTGGTTTTCCCATGGGTACCTGCAATAGCAATGCCGTGGCGAAAACGCATTAACTCCGCAAGCATGGCAGCACGAGGAATAACCGGTATTAATTGAGCCTGAGCAGCCACAATTTCCGGGTTATCCGCGGCAACAGCGGTTGAGCGCACTACAACGTCTGCACCAGCAATATTTTCAACCTGATGACCAATATACACGTCAATACCTAATGACTTTAAACGTTGAATCACTCGACTCTCACTGAGATCAGAGCCAGTAATCCGATAGCCTTGATTATGTAAAACCTCAGCAATGCCGCACATACCGGCACCACCAATACCAACAAAATGAATTTGTTCTACTCGCCCCATCCTTGGCGATAAAAAATGTCCCATGTTATCCACAAAGTTCCCCTTATTATAAGGTTAGCGATCTTAATCCCAGAGCTTGCCAACGATTTTCATGATCAATCCTTAGTAAAAGCGCAATAACCACACAATTAATAACAATACTTGCTCCACCATAGCTTAGCATCGGCAATGTCAAACCTTTTGTGGGTAACAATCCTGAATTGACTCCCATATTAATAGCAGCCTGCAAACCAAGCCAGAACGTTAACCCGTAGGCTGTAAAAGCAGCAAACAAACGCTCCTGGCTGTAGGCAATAAAACCTATTGTTAAACCACGAATGACTAGTATACTATACAAAATCAGCACCAGGAGAACACCTAATAATCCCAATTCTTCTGCTAACACCGCAAATAAAAAATCGGTATGAGCCTCAGGCAGATAAAACATTTTCTGCACACTTTCACCCAGGCCAGTACCCAGCCAACCGCCTCGTCCAAATGCAATAAGAGACTGGGTTAATTGGTAACCTGAATTAAACTGATCCGCCCACGGGTCAAGAAATGCCGTCAAACGCGCCACACGATAAGGGGATGACACGGCAATTATTGCCAAACCGGCACTAACGACCACCATCAAACCGGCATAATAACGCAACTTTACACCTGCCAAAAACAACATCGCCATGACCGTACCAGTAATAACTACGGTAGCACCAAAATCTGGCTCTTGTAAAAGCAAAATGGTAACAAGACCCAGGATGATCATGGGCTTTATAAAACCAAAAATACTTTGCTGAACGTGAGCCTGTCGTCGCACCAGATATCCAGCCACATAAAAAATCATTGTCATTTTGGCAAGTTCTGAAACCTGAATCCCAATAGGCCCGAAAGCGAGCCAACGACGGCTCCCATTCACAGAACGACCAATACCGGGAATTAAAACGATTAATAACATGAATAAACAAACAAGCAATAAAGGCATGCTTATTTTTTCCCACACGGAACTGTCGATACGCATTACAATAATTGCAATAAAAAAACCCACAATAAGGTAACAAATCTGTCGGATTAAAAAATGAAACGGCTGATGATAATATTTAGTAGAAATTACCACCGAACTGGAAGCAACCATCATCAAACCAATAATTAATAAAGCCAATACCGCCCCCATTAACCATTTATCATAAAGCGCGATGGGCTTGTGTGTGGGTTTACCGCGCTGGTTATAATGACGAGGGTGCATTGTACTCACAATTGACCAACCAAAGCGGCGAACGATTCACCACGGTGGTTAAAATCACGAAACATGTCAAAACTGGCACATGCAGGGGATAATAACACGACATCACCCGGCATTGCCTGTGACCTGGCCATCATCACGGCGCTCTCCAACGAAGGAGCACGCAGGATCGGTATAACATCGATTAGCGCATGTTCAATCTTGTCAGCATCTTCCCCAATCAAAATCACGGAGCGAACGTAATGAGCAACCGATGTGCGCAGCTCAGTAAAATCAGCGCCCTTGCCCAAACCTCCCGCAATGAGAACCATTTTTCCGGCGATAGAACTCCCTATGCCTGAAATGGCAGAAATCGTGGCACCAGTATTGGTTCCCTTGGAGTCATTAATCCAGTCCACTTCATCAAGAGTCCGCACCCACTGGCACCGATGCGGTAAGCCAGCAAACGACGTTAACGCTTTAATAATTGACTCGGCATCAATACCGGCGGCCGTGGCTATAGCGCAGGCAGCCAACGCATTTTGCCAATTATGCTTCCCCTTAAGGCGCAGTTTATCAGTCGCCAGCCAAAGTTTATCCCCTTGAGCCAGATAACTGACACCTTTTTTCTTAATAATTCCCCAATGGTTTGACGCGGGTTCATCCAAACCAAAACTGCTTGATACAACCGATTTTTCAGCAGGCAACGTTTGTTGATCATTTCGATTATATACAGAAAATTTTGCCTGATGGTAAATACGATGTTTGGCTGCGACATAAGCTGCAAGGGTGTGATGTCTATCTAAATGATCTGGTGAAATATTAAGAACGGCGGCTACAAGAGGTTTTAAGGAATAAGTTAAATCGAGTTGAAAACTGGATAATTCCAATATCCACATTGCATAATCCTGACCATCGTCTAATAAATCAAGAACAGGCAAACCAATATTTCCGGCAACCGCAACCGATAAACCAGCAGCTTTCGCCATTTCTCCTACCAGCGTAGTGACGGTTGATTTACCGTTGGTACCGGTGATTGCTATGACTGGTGCTGATATTTCGCGTGCCAGGCATTCAATATCCCCAAAAACAGGAATAGCTAACTTATAAGCCTGCCGTAGAAAAGATTCGTCAAGAGATACGCCCGGACTGGCAATAATGCCTGCCAGTTGCGGATAAATCGTTGCAGGCAACTCGCCTAAAAAGAGATCAACGCCAGGAAATTCGGCGCTGAATTCTGCTAACCCCTCTACTTCTTTCCGAGTGTCAAAAACTATAAAAGGTTTATTACGCCGTTTTAAATAACCCGCAATAGAGTGCCCGGTTTTTCCAAGACCTGCGACCAGATAGAATGGTTGGTTCATAATTGCGCCTAACGTAGTTTTAAAGTTGCCAGACCACATAGTACAAAAACGACAGTCATTATCCAGAAGCGGACGATGACTTTTGGTTCAGACCATCCTTTTAACTCGAAATGATGGTGTAACGGCGCCATGCGAAATAAACGCTTCCCTTTCGTATATTTAAAGTAGCCAACCTGCAAAATCACCGATAATGTTTCAATAACAAATAAACCACCCATAATCAACAATACCAGTTCTTGCCTTACTATAATAGCGACGGTACCTAACGCAGCGCCAAGTGCCAAAGAACCAACATCACCCATAAATACCTGAGCAGGATAACTGTTATACCAGAGAAAACCAAGACCGGCACCTACAAGCGCTGAGCAAAAAATAGTAAGCTCTCCTGTATTAGGCACGAAAGGAATTGCCAGATAATGGGCATATAACACATTGGAACTCGCATAAGCAAAAATGCCTAAGGCGCCTCCCACCATTACAATAGGCATAATGGCTAACCCATCCAATCCATCGGTTAAATTAACGGCATTACTACTCCCTACTATGACAAAATAAGCGAAGACGGGAAATAAAGGACCAAGATGAATAAAGCTGTTCTTTAAAAAGGGAATCGTTAACTGGGAGCTAACAGGCAGATCAGGACTCCAATAGAGGTAAACGATAGCAACAAGGGCAATGAGTGATTGCCACAAATATTTCCAACGTGCCGGTAAGCCCTTGGAGTTTTTGCGGACTATTTTACGGTAATCATCAATCCAGCCAATTAGGCCAAAACCTGTGGTCACTAAAAGAACTAACCATAAAGCAGATTGACGTAAATCACCCCATAACAGGCAACTGGAAAGAACAGCTACTAAAATTAAAACGCCGCCCATTGTGGGGGTTCCTGCTTTGGATAGATGGCTTTGAGGGCCATCATCACGCACCATTTGTCCGATTTGCAAACTTCGTAACCAACGAATCATTAAAGGACCACAAAACAACCCCACCAGAAGTGCCGTTAAAGCAGCTAAAATTGAACGAAAGGTTAAATATTGAAAAACTCTAAACGCATGATACTGTCCTTGTAAGAGCTGCGTTAACCAATAAAGCATATCTCTTTACCCCTTGTAAGATTAAAGTTAACCAATTCAGAGCGAGCCAGAATCATTCCGCAAACCCTAAATCAAATGGCTTTGTGCTAATGGCATTTACTCGTATTCACCGTCCTGTTTAAGCCGCACAAAAAGTTGCCAAGCATAACATAATCTTGTCTGTTCAACCTACCAGTTGATGCACAATTTTTTCCATTGCTGCTGAACGTGAACCTTTTACTAAAACGGTAGTTTCTTTATCCAGTTTAGAGAGCAAATCTCGCGCCAACTCTTCTTGCGTTTTATAATGTAAAGCCGAAGAACCAAACGCCCTGGCGCTGGATTCACTGTGAATACCGCAGGTCATTAACAAATCAATTCCTTGCTGATAAGCTGCCCGTCCTATTTCTGCGTGATGCTGTTGAGCCCAGATACCCAACTCGCCCATATCCCCTAAAACAAGAATACGGCGACCTCGCCGTTTAGCCAATACGGCAACAGCCGTTAGTACCGAACGCAAATTAGCATTATAGGTATCATCAATAATCAACGCTTGATTTTTGCCCTCAAGAAACGTCATCCTGCCCGGAACACCTCGAAACTGGTGTAATCCTTCCTGAATAGCTGACAAAGAAATACCGGCTGCATAACAACATGCTGCGGCTGCCAATGCATTGCTTACCGTATGCTCACCAGGCACCCGCAAGGTGATGTCTACCTGTCCTGCCGGCAAAACCAGCATAAACCGGGCGCATCCCTGTTCATTAAAGGTTAGATCCTTTGCGTAAACATCAACGGCTTTTGCTAAGGAAAAACGGATGATTTTTTTATTAACCAGCAAATCATCCCAAAAATGCGCATACTCATCATCGTCATTAATAATAGCTGTTCCACCCGCCCTAAGTCCTTGATAAATTTCTCCCTTGCTGCGCGCAACGCCATCAATAGACCCAAACCCTTCAATATGTGCAGGAGCGATGTTATTAACAAGGGCTACCTGAGGCTGTACTGCTGCTACTGTGTAAGCAATGTCGCCTGGATGACTGGCGCCCAGTTCAAATACGGCATACCGGTGCTCAGGTTGCAATTGCAATACGCTTAAGGGAGCGCCTATATGATTGTTCAGATTACCTTGAGTAGCGTGGGCGGGTTGGGGCAAAATAGCGGCAATCATTTCTTTAACCGTCGTTTTACCATTACTACCAGTCAGAGCAATAACCGGGCAGGAAATGGTCTGGCGATGGTACGCAGCTAATGTTGCCAATGCCTGTAATGTATCCTCAACCAGGATTTGTGGTATTTTAATTTGCTCCGCTCTATTATTGCAAATTATTGCCGCAGCACCTTGTGTCGCAGCATCCTTAATAAAATCATGACCATCAAATGTTTCGCCGCGTAAAGCCACAAACAAATTACCTGGCTTAATCTTACGACTATCAATACAAACCCCGGTGACATCAATCTGTTCAGAACAGAAATTATTAAATAGTGCCGCAATAGATTGTAAGTTCATGCTACTTTTATCTGGTTAAAACCCTAGTGTACTGATTATTAGCGCAACTCACCAGATCTGCTTCAAACTGTTCTATGGATTGACTGCCGTTGACACGGGACTTCTTTTCGCAAGCTATTTCCTTTAACAATTGGGATATTGCAGGTTCCTGGAACACTTCAGCGATTGCAGGAATTCGGCAATCGGGCCGACCTGATTTATCAAATAGACCTAACCTTTTCAATATCTTGTTGACAAGAGGATCTCCCTTCAGCGCTTGATAAATAACCTGGGACAACGTAGCATCCGGGGGCAAGCCAGACTGACTACAATTAAAAAAATTTAATCCCTGATTCTTGGTTTTATTATAACGATAAGCGCGCATGAAGCGCTTTAAAATGTCTTCCTGAGTTTCCTGTTTTAAATTATGAATCTCGGCATCAGGTTCTTCAAAGCGGAAAAGCTCGCAAGCCCAATTAAAAAAATCCAGCCCAATATATGCATGTCCCGTAGCAATAGGATGTATGTCATCCCAAAACATATAGCCGGGAGCTGGATATACCCCATCTCTCTCTACAAAATCAGGGGAATCTTTATAGGGTATTGTTTTTTTTGCCGGATCAAATTTATACATTTCGGGATGATCATAGATATCTTGTAAAATAGAATTCACATCGTATATATTAAAAGTACAATCAGGAAATTCTTCTTTTAATTTGTTATATTCTTCTACAATTCGCACATTCATGTGATTGGAGCAGGTTTGTGCATTATGCTGTTGCTTTGCGGAAAGCCTTTGAAAACGAGGGGTCAATGATATATCAGGTTGATTAAATATAACGAAATGAGAATATCCGGCCCGAAGCAGTTTACGTGTATTGTTAATTCTCGCCTGTACAGCCCGCTCAACCGCCTCCCTGGCAGGTTTATTATTTACTGTAACAAGATCATTACCCCCTGACCATTCTATAATTAATGTTTCTTTTTTATCGCGATAAGTTACCCCATTTTCCAAATCAAAACTCATTATTTGCTTACGCATACTGTCGAGGTTACTCAGAATCCAGCGCTTGAAAAGCAACGGTATATTCAGAGTCAATTTCCATTTGTAATTCGCCGCCGTTAACCCTCCTTCACAATTTGTGCGTGCCCATGTTTTACCACGATACCGCATTCCTTTATCGTTAGCCAAAGTAAAGTCGTGACAACCAGGCTCTTCGTAAGTATGTATGATTTTTCCGTGACAGATATCATCATCAGCGTATGCTCTTTTCTTCACATGATAGGCAGGCTTTTGGCCTATTTCTTTCAGCAATTTTTGATCATTGGAAATGATGCGATCGGCAATATCATCATCTTTTTTAAAAACACGGCGTGCTATTTTTATAGCAAATCCTTCTGCAAGCCCTGAAAGAAAAAAATCATTCCAAACATAGCCATTGGTAAAACGACCCGCAGGAGAAGCCTCTTTTAAGCCACTTAATGCAGCCATGCTAAAAATGTTCAATAGCTTCCGCTCTTCCATCGTTCCTCGATCAGAGAGGCTATCCCCCATAAAAATCAAACGCTTAATGAGTGGTGATTCCACCTTTGAATTTATAAGAAAAGACCTATAGGAAGAACCAGGAACGTCTGCCCATCGATCTTTGGGTATATCAAATAGAATTTTGAAACAGTTTTTTTTAAGAGCATTGTCCAGCTTTAGAACTTCCCTCTCTTGATTAGGGCTATCCTGATTAGAACTCTCTCGATTAGGCATAAATCCTCCTGGAAAATAACCTGACCTGTTTTTTATTAAGTACCAACATCCTGTTTACTCATCTGACTGACATTCGCTTGCATTCCGCGTTTCAGGCAACCTCATCTTCCTGGATATTCAATACCGATCGATAATAGGCCAAACTGTTTTCGGATAAGGGCCGCTTCTGTTCATCCAGCAAATACGTATCCAAACCATCGCTGAGTTGCTTTGCTGTCTCGTACATAATATGAAAACGTTCAGCATCAATGGTAGGGTTCCCGGAAGCCTGCATAAACAAACAAAGCCCTCTAACACTAAATCCACCGATATTCTGAAGATCAAAAGTACCACTTGGCGTTGCCGCCGCCAGACTACAAAGCACAGGCCCTTGACCGTTAGCATATTGATGACGATGAAATAATTGTCCCTCGCCAAAACGAAGGCCCGCCGCTAAAACCGTCTGTAATAGTTCATAACCCGCCAATTGACGATTTTCTTTAGCCGACAAAAACATCATTAGTGGTTTGCCGTTTTCCGCATCAAGAGGAGAATTATATTGCCTTTGAGATTCTCCACGTATCTCTGCTTTATGGGATGGTGTCTTCGCGCGAGCATCATTGGCATCGCTGGATTCATTTTGCGAATCATAATTCACTTTTCGTACTGCAATGATCTCGTCAAAGGGCTTTCCTTCAGCTATCCCTAAAGAAGGAGACAGAGCTGGAGGAGTCAGACTGCGACGACGCGCTTTCATTAAGCGTCCAATAGCAATGACGACCCCCATTAATAACAACACATTAAGGATAAGGCTCCAATTTGCCTGCATGTTTCATTCCTCTTATCATTAGCCAGGTATTTTTGACATTTCGTCACCTTCCATTCAAAGACTTGAATTTCGGATATGACGCGAGCACACTTATAAGGCTTTTTGACGCAAAATTATAGAAATGTCAACCTGCTTATTATATTGCACTGAATTTATTGTGAATACCATGTTTTTTATGCAGGAATTCTGTTTATCCTGGTTCGCTCATTGATAATGCTTCCTCTACATCCACTGCAACTATTCGTGAAACACCTGGCTCCCGCATAGTGACTCCTATCAGATGATCGGCCAATTCCATCGTGATCTTATTATGAGTAATAAATAAAAATTGCACGGATTGAGACATTTCTTTAACCAGATCGCAAAATCGGCTTACGTTGACATCATCCAAAGGCGCATCCACTTCGTCCAGCATACAAAAAGGAGAAGGATTTAATTGAAAAATCGCAAAGACTAACGCTACCGCCGTCATTGCCTTTTCTCCACCAGAGAGTAAATGGATGGTAGAATTCCGCTTGCCGGGTGGCTGCGCCAGCACTACAATACCTGCGTCTAGCAGATTATCACCCGTTAATTCCAACAGGGCACGTCCTCCTCCAAAAAGACGAGGAAAAAGGGCCTGAAAGGCCGTATTCACCTCTTCAAAGGTTGAACGCAAACGCTGCCGCGTTTCTTTATCCATTTTCTCAATCGCTGTTTCAAGCATTACCACCGCTTCAGTTAAATCCTGATGTTGATTATCCAAATGTTGCCGGCGCTGGAATTCATTATTATATTCCTCAATGGCTACTAAATTAATGGCGCCTAATTTATTGATTTTAATAACAATATCGTCAAGATGACGTTGGCGAAGATCTTCATTGATATCCGATGACAGCGTAGAGAGCAATGTTTCAACATCTGCTTCCAGCTCATCCAATGCCTCTAAAATACTCCCGGCACGAACAGAAAGAGCCTGCTCTTGCATCTGCACTTGCTGTATTTTTTCCTGGGTTACTCTAGCCTGTTTTTCTTCGGTTCTTATTAAAGACTCTAATGCCTCCAGTTCATGAGTTAAGCTACTCGACTGTTCACGCTGCAAACTCAATGCAACATCCAATTCATTGTGTTGCATGATTTTTTCATTCAAAACACTGTGAAGTGTAGCGTCAGGCACTTCAAGTTCCCTGAGGCGATCAGCCACATGACTCTGGCGACTATTTAAAGTGTTCAGGCGTAATTGTTCACGATTGATGTGATCATTAATCTGTTGAATTTTTAAATGTTCTCGCTCCACTTGCAACTGACTGTGGTGACACAGCGTTCTTGCTTCATTCAAGGATTGTTGGGCGAGTAATAGTACTTCACTCCAGCGATCTTTCTCTTGAGTTAATTGATGCTGTTCCTCTTCGTATTGTCGAAAAACCCGAGTGGCCGTTGCCAGAAGACCAGTAGCTTCGTCCTGTTGGCTTGCCAACTCCTCCAGATTATACTCAAGTGCTTCTTTTTCCTCGATTAAGTCTTTTTTCCTCCTCTGACCTTGCTGCAAGGTACGTTCCTGATGATTAATTTCTGCTTCACAAGCATGTAAAGCGTTATGGCTCGTTGATAACGATTGTTTAGCGCTCTCAAGTTGTAACTCATTCTCCTTAAGCTGAGTGTAGGATATATCGCGCATCTCCTGGAGAATTTTTAATTCATTTTGCGTTGCTGTAAGTGTTTCCTGAAGACTTATTAATTCGTCCTGCCGGCACAACAAACTTGCCTCATCCTGAGTTTCTTTACCAGCAATCTTTATCCAACCTCTGCCCAGCCAATATCCATCGGCAGTAATGACTGACTCATCAGTGTCCAGATTGGTTACACAAGCCAATGCTTCGTCCAAAGACGATGCGGTATAAATTTTATCCAAAGGGTGAATCCAGTTGGGTTGAATGCCGGTAATTTTATCGCTCAACCGTGGATCATTCTTTTTACCATGAGCTGGATGACTTTCTGTAAGGAAGAGTGCTGCATTAGTTTGCAACTCACTGATTTGCGGCCATAATTCATCCAGAGAATCGAGCACCACGCCCTGCAAACCATCAGCCAGTACCATTTCACAAGCCGATTGCCATGTTTTTTCTACCTGAATCACCTCAACCAGCCGCGGTTTGTCCAACCACTGGGTCAATCGTGTCGTCTTTATATCTTTCCCTAAAGCAGTCTGTTGAGCCGCCAACAAACTTGCATGTTTTATGGTAAAATGACGCACTTTATCCTGGGTTTGATACAACTGTTTTTCTGTTTTTTCCAATTGCTGACGTAATTGTGTAACTCCAGTTAAAAGGTGTTGGTATTTCTTTTCCTCCTGCTGCAAACTCTCCTGCAAATTAAATCGCAACGCTTGTTGTGCACCGAACGCTTTACCAAGACCGTCTACATCAATTAATTGCAACTCAGCATTAATTTTTTCCAAGCGTAATTGAATCTGTTGTTTTTGTTGATTCAGATGCTGTAACCGTGCTCGTTCCAGTTGTTCTTCACGCTGTGCTTTATTTAAATCGGCCTGTTTTTGTTGTATTTTTACAGTCCAATCATGATATTGTTTTTGCTCGTCCTCCAACGCCCGTTGCTTACCATCAAAACTCTCCTGTTGCACTTGCAAATTTTCTTGTAGTTGTACTGTCAGCAGTTGACTGACTTGTAATGCTTCCTTATCTTGTTGTAATTGGTTCTCAGCCTGTTGCCAGTCTTCCTGTAATTGTTGTTGCTCGTTTTTTAAACGTATTTTTTCCCGCTGATGTTGTTGAATGCTTTCTTCCAGACGGGCAATTTCTGTAGCCAGTTGATAAAAAGTCGTCTGCGTTTGTTGAAATAGCGCGTTAGTCTCATGCAATTTTTCCCGGATTAATGTACTTTGCTTGTACGCATCAGTGGCCTTGGCCTGATATTGCTCATATTCTATCGAAAGCTGGTGCAGTTCGCGCTGTTTTGTTTGTTGTTCATTAGTCAAAGTCTGCCATTTTAAAGCCAGGATTTTAGCTTTGCACAACCGTTCTTCTGCCTTAAGAATTTTGTAGCGCTCCGCAGCTTTCGCTTGCCGCTCAAGCCGTTGCAGCTGTTTATCCAATTCATCACGAATATCGGCAACACGAGCCAGATTTTCGCGTGTATGCTCGATACGTAACATTGTTTCACGCCGCCGTTCCTTGTATTTGGAAACACCGGCCGCCTCTTCCAGATAAGCTCTTAATTCTTCGGGACGTGCCTCAATAAGGCGAGAAATAGTTCCCTGACCAATGATGGAATAACCACGGGTGCCAACACCTGTACCTAAAAAAATATCGGTAATATCGCGCCGTCGACATCGGCTACCGTTGAGATAATAAGACGACTCACCATCTCGTGTTACGACCCGTTTGACTGCTATTTCCTGATAACTGGTATATTGCCCGGTCAAGCGTCCCAGACTATTATCGAAAATTAATTCAATAGACGCCTGACCCACTGCTTTACGGTGAGAAGAACCATTGAAAATGACATCTGTCATTGATTCACCCCGTAAAGTTTTTGCCGAACTCTCACCCATTACCCAACGCACGGCATCAATAATGTTTGATTTCCCACATCCATTAGGCCCAACTACAGCAACAAGTTGGCTTGGGAAAGGCACCACTGTGGGATCAACAAACGATTTAAACCCTGCCAGTTTTAACTGTTTCAGATGCATTAAAAATCAAATTATTAATAATAAAAAAATGATTATAATGCTAATCTAAAGCTTAATAAAAGCATCATTGTCTTGCGCTTAATCTTCTCTATACCAATGGAGTATTGTAAATCTCACTGACGTGACATAAGGATAGAACCATGCAAAGAACACAACGCCATTTTTTCAGGAATATTCTACTGACGGCCTTTTTCTGCTGTCTAATGCTGTCGAGTGGGCAGGCGGCCATGCCCTTATGGACGTTTGTACCCCAAACACCGACCGATATTACCTTAGCCAAAGGAAGTAGCGCGCAGGTTATCTACACTGTGCATAATCAATCCCCCAGACCAAAAACGCTGGTGATGAAACCGATTGCCGGGATAAGTCACAGCGCACTCTGCCAACTTCCCGCCCAAGGAATCTGTACGCTGATACTCAATGTGAATGGCGCTACCTTGCAGGGAGATGTCGTGGGTGGCCCGGTATTGTGCCAACAGGGCAACGACTTGCAATGCTACCAGCCAGGTTCGGCCAATATTTTACGCATTCGTCTGATAGAGCAGCCCCCCGTTCAGCAATTCACCGTCACGCCATCGGCGGGTGCGAACGGAACGATTTTGCCTGCAACAGCACAGGTAGTCAATGCCGGTGCAAGCCTGACCTTTACGGCAACACCCAATACCGGCTTCGGAGTCAATCAGTGGTTGCTGGATGGCAATGTGGTGCAAAATGGCGGGACTACCTTTCAGTTAAACAATATCCAGGCTAATCATACCGTAGAGGTGACCTTTGGTCAGACAACGCTGTCTCCTCTCACACAAAACCTGGCACTGTCAATCAACAGCCCCGGAGCTGACCCCGCTCTAATCGGCAATGCACGCATCATCCGCATAGAAAATACAGGCTCCATGCCAGCAGAAAACCTGCAGGTGAATACTTCCGGATTTCCAACCGGCACCTCAATTACCAGTAATGGTTGCACGGGTACACTTAACGCAGGTGCTACCTGCGACATTACCATCACCCCGGGTGGCACAGCCAGCCCCGATAACAGTGCTAATGCCTGTACCACGTCACCAGGGACTGAGCCTGAGCCGACTATTGTCACAGTCAGTGCCGATAATGCCCCATCGACAAACATCAATGTCCTGATATTAGGGTATGGTTGTATTTATCAAGGCGGGTTTTTGTTTTCTGTCGATGATTCCACCTCCAATAGCGGCAGTATCGCCGGGAAAGTGGCGGCATTGACGGATGAAGAAGAAAATCCAGGTGATTTTAGTTTCCTATGGGCAACAATATTGGATGATACGGCAGCGGACAGTATCACGGATGGACTTGCCAATACCAATACTCTTGCAACCCCGGTGGGTCAATATCCAGCCGCGCAGGCGTGTCTGAACAAAAGTGACCAGGGGTTTGCTGACTGGTTCATGCCCGCTATTTGCGAGTTGGGGCGATATGTAGGTTTTGGTTCTGATGCTGGTTGTGGCACTACTAATCCTAATTTATATACCACTTTGCATACGAATAATTTGGGCGGTTTTACCAATCTGTTCTACTGGAGTTCTACCGAGGACGCGGGGAATCCTACAGACTCTGCTTGGGGTCAAGGCTTCTCCAGTAGCTTCCAGTTCCAAAGCGATAAGAATCTCGCTAGTTCGGTTAGGTGCATCCGGGATTTTACCCCTTAAACCACCTTTATCCCTTTTTCTTTGGAGGCAGCGTAGCTGCCTCATGATTTTTTAAAAATGCAAGTCATGATTTTAGAAGGCTTTAAGGTTGTAAAGCCATTGATGTATTGAGAAAGGGTAGTATCGGATTACACGATGCATTACTTTATTGGATATACACATTAAAGGCCAAGAGATACTCTGAGAAAGTGATTTGATTTTATTTGACAAATTGGCGCGGCGTACATGAATATCCGCCGCGCCTGTACAGTTTACTCCTGGTGTTCGTGATCACCAAAGCAATAACGATAAGTCAATCCGGCTAATAAAGCTCCGATAAGAGGGGCCAGCCAAAAAAGCCACAGCTGAGATAATGCCCAATCGCCCGTCACCAGAGCAGGACCCGTACTCCTTGCCGGATTAACAGAGGTATTAGTAACAGGAATACTGATAAGATGAATCAACGTTAAAGTCAATCCGATCGCTAACGGCGCAAAACCTTTCGGCGCATGAAAATCTGTCACACCTAATATAATGATTAAAAACATAAAACTCATTACGACTTCGGTAACAAAACAGGATACCAATGAATAACCACCAGGAGAATGTTCACCGTAACCGTTGTTAGCAAAACCGTCAATTAAACTGAAACCGGCCTTGCCACTTGCAATGAAATATAATAAAAAAGCGGCGAGAATAGCGCCTAGTACCTGTGCAATAATATAAGGGATCAAGTCGCTACCGCTAAATCGCCCGCCTGCAAAAAGACCCAATGAAATAGCAGGATTTAAATGTCCTCCCGAAATACGGGCTACCGCATACAACATGGTCAGGACGGTTAATCCAAAAGCAAGGGCCACACCCAGAATTCCAATACCTGTTTCCGGAAATTTTGCAGTCAGGACAGCACTACCACACCCACCCAGTACCAGCCAAAAGGTACCAATGAATTCAGCACTTAATCGCTTGAATAATGGCATTCTATCTTCCTTAATAGTGTTATGTATGAATAGACTACTCTACTTAAGCATTCCAGGGCAATCAAGTAGAGTTGACTCTATTCATCAAAAACCATAATGAACGACAAGTCAATATTTTGATGAATTGACGAAGTGTCCCAAACACGTGAGAATAGGAAAAGCTTACTATTTGCCTTGAGGAACCCGGATGACCCAAGACACAGAACTCAGCGATATTTTGCAATCCATTGCTGAAAAAAGCATGCGAATTTTGGATGGTTTTAAAAATCAGCCTGCACAATTATCCCGACTCCTGAAACAATATATGGAGTTAACGAGCGATTTCCAAACATTAGTCACCGTCCTTCTTAAAAATCCTGAGCAAGTATGGAGCATGCAAATGGCCTATTGGCAAGATGCTTTCAGCCTGGCCCAGGAGCAGCTTGGTTATTGGATGGAAGGAAAACCCATGCCTGTCAACGATCGTCGTTTTAGTAGTGACGAATGGGTAAATAATCCTTTTTTCAATTTTATGAGCCAGCACTACTTACTGGCTAGTGAACATATGAATTCATTGCTTGAACACATTGAATATGGTGATAAACAACTCGCCAAACGAGTACAGTTTTTCACCAGACAATATCTGGATGCGCTATCACCTGCCAATTTTCTCCACACCAATCCCCAATTAATGGCGGAAACTATACAAACTCATGGAAAAAATTTACTGCGCGGCTTACAAAATTTGCTTACTGATATTGAAGCAGGCCCGTCTCGTTTGATTATAAAAATGACAGACACCGACGCATTTAAAGTAGGTGTTAATCTGGCAACTACCCCGGGAAAAGTCATTTATCGTAATGCGATGATGGAACTAATTCAATTCACGGCACAAACAGAACAAGTTAAAGCCATTCCAATATTAATGATCCCGCCCTGGATTAATAAATATTATATTCTTGATTTGAGCAAGGATAACTCACTAATTGGTTGGCTTGTGGCGCAAGGTATTACCGTCTTTGTCATTTCCTGGATCAACCCCGATGCAAGTTATGCGGATAAAGGCTTGTTTGATTATTTGAAAGAGGGGCCCCTGACCGCTATTAAAGTGATGCAGGAACAACTACAGATCAAACAGGTTAATACACTCGGTTTTTGTATCGGCGGCACTTTACTGGCCTGCTTGCTCGCGTATTTGAAAGCCCGACATGAAAATCCAATACGTTCAGCCACTTTTCTTGCCTCCATGATTGATTTTAGTGATCCCGGCGATATTTCTGTTTTCATTGATGAACAACAGATTTTACGTATTGAGGAAGAAATGCACGCTAAAGGATTTTTAGATGGTCGCTTTATGGCCAGCACCTTTAATTCCTTACGCGCTAACGACCTGGTCTGGTCCTTTTTTATCAAAAATTACCTGCAAGGCAAAAATCCGGTACCCTTTGATATTTTATTCTGGAATGCTGATGTGACTAACATGCCTGCTAAAATGCATTCACAATATTTACGGTGGATGTATTTGCATAACGATCTGATTAAGCCAGGAAAAATTCATCTTGACCATACACCATTGGATGTGAGTCAAATTGATATTCCTACTTTTTTTATCTCCACTAAAAAAGATCACATTGCTCCCTGGCAAACCACTTATCTTGGTTTTCAGCAAATGAAAGGAAAAAAACGGTTTCTACTGGGTGGTTCGGGACATATTGCGGGGATTATTAATCCTCCCACTTCAGAAAAATACGGCTTTTACCGCAACCCAAGCATGACTCAAACTGCCACTGAGTGGCTGGAAAATGCCAAAGAATGTAAAGGCTCCTGGTGGCCCGAATGGTTGGCCTGGTTAAAAAAAGAATCAGGACGTTTGATTAAAGCACCTGATTTTAACCATCTTCCGTTTAAAGGTCTGATGGACGCCCCTGGTCGTTACGTTCATAAAAGCTATAAGGATTCTCATCAAGTTGTGGAGCGTAGGCATTCTTCTTAAGTTAACGCCATTGCTTGAACGCTTACTTTGATACCGAGATTACACAGAGAAAGAAAAGCCTGTGCATTACAGGCTTTATTGGTGTAAACAAGAAAAAATTTACTTTTTTACTTCCGCTTTATTTTTAACTTCCTGCACTAACGATAACATGGCTTTTTCAATAATCCGAAAGGATTCTTGCATGTAGTTTAATGCTTTGTGGCCGTTTTCAACGGCAACATTAATTTGTTTTTCCCATAACTCTTCGGGTTTCTTAATAGTAGCTAATTGTTCTGGTTTTAGATAAGTCAAACCTTGCAAAGTTTTTACATTAAGCTCAGCGATTGCTTGAAAAGGCTCCTGCACTTTTTTAGCGATTTCACTCCATTTTTCAAATGGCTGATTCATGATACTTTCTCCTCATTATGTTGCACTGCACAATATAAGATTAGCCTCATTTGAACTCGTGTGTCAAGAAATATTAATACTTTATTCAAAAATGAGATCTAAAAAATATACCAGATTTTTATGTCTGACAAGATTGAATAAAAATTGTATTTTTTCTCTTATCCTTACACTACCGACTGGTTATATAATGCAAATACATCGCACAAATGAATGAAGAGGATTTATTTATGACTAGTACTGGCCAGACTGATATTATTTCATCCGATGGCTCTTCCCTTAAACTAATGAAGACTGTCGTTTGTCGTCCATTGATGTTCTTATTGTGTATTTCTTTACTTCATGCCTTTTATAAAATAAGCAGCTTTTATTTAAAAGACTTTTCATTGTTAAAAAGCGGACTAACTAATCTGGAGCTTTATGGTTACTGGGCAGGTTTAATGTGGGGTAGTTATTGGTTATTAAGTCGTACTTTAAATAAAAGTAACGAAGCATGGGCTAAAAGTACTTTGTTTTCCAGGCACTTATCGTTACGCATTTTATTTCCTTTTTTTTCTTCGATCATTAAAATTGTCTATTGGCTGATAGTAGCCAATCTTTTAGTTCAGTATGCGCCCCTCACTACACTGACGTCTTATTGCTTAAATAAAATAAGTTCTGTTTTAATCATTGCAGCGCTTTCGTGGATTATCATCAGGTTTGTGGATGTAGTCAGCCTATTATTACTTCATCATTATACTTCTATCGATAGCAAGAATAATACTACGCGAAAAATTCATACCCAAATACTGATTATCAAGCGCTTGATAACAGGGTTAATCTTTCTGTTAACACTGGGTGCAAGTTTAATGTTATTCGACAATGTACGTGCTCTCGGCGCAAGTGTTTTAACGACTGCCGGAATTGCCGGCTTGGTTATTACTTTTGCGGCACAGCGCTCTCTTGGAAGTGTATTTGCAGGCATCGAAATTGCTCTCACCCAACCTATTAAACTGGGTGATTTAATTTTAATTGAAAATGAATTGGGGACTGTCGAAGAAATAAATTTTAGAAGTGTTATCATTAAATTGTGGGACTTACGACGCTTAAGCGTACCGACCAGTTATTTTTTAGAAAAATCATTTCAAAATTGGAGTAAACAAGAAACCAACAATTTAATCGGTTCCATTTTTCTTTACGTTGATTTTACCCTCCCTCTTCCAAAACTCCGTAAAAAAGTGGAAGAAATATTAAAGTTTTCTCCTCTGTGGGATGGAAAAACAGGCAAAGTCCAGGTTTATGATCTTAAAGAACAGGTGATGCAATTAAGAATAGTAGCCAGCGCCAGAAACGCAGACGATTTGTCTGCTCTTAAATGTGAGATCAGAGAAAAAATTATCAGTTATATTGTCGATAATTACCCGCATGCTTTACCTATAACACGCACTATCAACATGCCGCTTATAGAAAATAGCACGATGGAAAAAAAACTCACCCAGGCGGAAGTGGAGGAATATGAAGTCACTAGATATTAAGAAAATGAGGAGTCAACGTATTCAACAAACGATAAGAATTTATGATTGAAAAAAATCCTGCCATTGTTTTATAAATTGTTGCATTTGGTCGTTCCAAAGTTCGCCTGTTTTTTTATAATCACTTAAATACGCATTGGTCTGTATAGACTTTTCCAGACCGGCAAACATTTTCTCCAGAACCTCTTTAAATGATTTATTCAGAGGATGATGAGCCAATATAATGAGATAACGCAGGGCATCGGGAGACAAAAATTGAGTAGCTCCACTTTCCATATCTACAAAAATCTGGAGTAAAGTCGCACTTGTAATATCCTTGCCACTAGTGGCATCTTCTACTCGAAAAGACAAATCATCAATAACATAACGCTGTAATTCTTCCACCGTTATGTACTGGCTTTTTTCTGTATCATATAACCGGCGGTTTTTATATTTTTTAATTAATCTCGTCATTTCACCCTGCAACCAAGCTCTTTTTATTAATAGAGGTTAAATTAATTAACCTCTGTCTTTAATACATATGCAAACCGCCGTTTATACTTAAATTCGAACCCGTAATATAACGACTTTTATCACTGATTAAAAACTCAATCGCCCAGGCAATTTCTTCAGGCTCCGCCAGACGTTTCGCCGGAATTGAGGCAATAATAGACTTTAAAATATCAGGACGGATACCCTGCATAAGCCGCGTATTGACATAACCGGGAGAAAGACTGTTTACGGTAATATTTTTTGTCATTAACTCTTGAGCAAGGCTCTTGGTAAATCCATAAACACCTGCTTTTGATGCTGCATAATTCGCTTGGGAAAATTGACCTTTCTGGGCATTTACCGAAGAAATATTCACAATTCGCCCACTTTCCTGATTACGCATGCAATCAACTACCTGTCTGGTCACATTAAACATGCCATCAAGATTGACTTGTAAAACAGTATCCCATTGCTCCTTGGTCATTTTATGAAACACAGCATCGCGTGTAACGCCGGCATTATTAATTAACGCGTCGACACGACCATATTCAGCAATAATTTGACCAATTACTTCTCCACATTGAGCAAAATTGGTGACATCCATATGGCGAAAAATTGCCTGGTGATAGCCTTGTTCATATAATTCCGACTGCCACAAATCGGCTCTATCATCGGACACCACGTCAAGCGCGATCACCTTACTATAAAGTGGTGCTAATTGTTTTACAATAGCTGTACCGATATCACCTGTACCCCCTGTGATTAAAGCAACTTTTTCTTTCTGCATTTTATTCCCTTATAAGCTATATGACGAGATCCCTACAAATTACATGTATTGACCACCATTTATATCCAAATTAGCCCCTGTAATAAAACCAGATTCGGGTGCTGCAAAAAAAGCAACCGCATCAGCAACTTCTTTGGGCGTTCCTAAACGTCTCACAGGAATATTGGCAATAATATTTTTCAATACGTCTTCTTTAACAGCAGCGAGCATAGGGGTTTCAATATAACCCGGCGAAATAGTGTTGACTGTAATACCTTTGCATGCAACTTCTTGTGCGAGACTTTTACTGAAACCAAACAGTGCAGCTTTTGTTGAAGCATAGTTGCATTGACCAAATTGCCCTTTACGCCCGTTAATAGAAGAAATACTGATAATACGCCCGTATTCTCTTTCGAGCATAAGAGGCAATATATTACGTGTTACATTAAATACCGACGTTAAATTCGCGTCCAGAACTTGTTGCCATTGGGACGAGGTCATTTTTTTCAGGCTAACATCTATGGTAATCCCGGCATTATTAACCAACACATCAATTCGCCCATATCGCTCCATAATTAAAGCGGCCAGTTTTTCGCAATCGGCAAAATGAGCAAGATCAGCGTAAAGAATATCAATATCATATCCCTTTTCTTTCTGGGTGTTTTGCCACTGCTTTGCTTCTTCGTGTTTCCCATCCTTGAAATAACAGGCAATAACCTGGTACTCCTCTGCCAACCGCTGACAAATGGCCGAACCAATGCCCCCCGTACCGCCAGTAACAACAGCCGTCCTTCGCTCCATAATACCTCCTTTTTAAAATGTAATTGGTAACTTCTACTTCAAAGCAAAAGCCTGCAAATGTCAATGTTAATCCTGAGGAAACAGGCTAAAAGCACAAAAGTAGAAAACGTGTAGAAAGAGGAAGTTCTTGCATAACCTGTAGATTTTGCTTTAGGGCAAGACACAAAGCGTTCGAGGAGCGGAGTTTATAGGTAGAGAACGCTTTGTAATGTGCAATAATGGAAAAGATGCAGGTTTATGCAAGAACTCTAATGACTGTACCTGATAAAAGTGCGGCTCACAGCGGTAGCTTATCGTATGAAAGTATAGTTATTTGGGTATACGTGAAGCGATAAACGCGTTATTTCTATTTGTCTCAAACCTCGTCATTAACGCATTGAGACAAATACAATAATAACTAATACCGCCACCACCTCCCTGGTTAGCGATAACCCTGCATCTTAACAGGCTTTGGTACATAGCCTTTCATTTGCTGTGCAAATTGCCACAGTACTTCCAGACCAGATTCCTCAGCTTGCTTACACCACTGTTGCAACGCCTCTATCAATTCCTTTTGTGAACTGGCTGTTTTTAGCCAAATGTTTTGCAATGATTGACGGTAATTATACACTACCCGCAATTGCTCCCGGCTTGCTAATAAAGCCTGTAAACGGGATCTGGCTCTTGGTGACAGCAGACTGTCCTGACGGCGCAGTAAACTTCCGGCTCGCTGGAACAAACGTCTATCCTCTTTATTTGCCGTACTCGAACGTTCATGCTTAAGAATGGGGCGTACTACACGTTTGTAATAATGAGACATAATTTGGAAGCGATTGCTGATCACTGCTTTAACTGTATCCAGATCGACATGCCGTTTTCCAGCGTCTCTTGCTAACTTAGGCGGTAACTTTTTAACTTTAGCTAAACCTAAAAAAGAAAGGCAACGAATATAAAACCAGCCTAGATCAAACTCCCACCATTTTACAGAAAATTTGGCTGATGAAGCGAAAGTATGGTGATTGTTATGCAATTCTTCCCCACCGATCCAAAAACCCCAAGGAATAATGTTAGTCGCCGCATCAGGACACTCAAAGTTTCTATACCCCCAATGGTGGCCAATTCCATTGATAACCCCCGCAGCATGCAAGGGTATCCACATCATCTGGATAGCCCAAATGGTTATACCCGGAAGACCAAAAAACAGAAGATCAATAAAAAGCATGAGCAGAATACCCTTTGAGGATAAACGAGTATACACGTTACGCTCTATCCAATCATTGGGTGTACCATGTGAGTATTTGGCAACCATGTCTTTGTCTTTAGCCGCATTCTGATAAAGTTCAGCGCCCTGCCAAAATACTTTTTTTAACCCCAGAACCTTCGGGCTGTGAGGATCTCCCTCTACATCCGTAGTTGCATGATGTTTACGGTGAATAGCAACCCATTCCGCAGTCACCATACCGGTAGTCAACCATAGCCAGAAACGAAAAAAATGGCTGACAATGGGATGCAGGGTCAAAGCACGGTGGGTCTGGTAACGATGCAAATAGATAGTAACAGCAGCAATAGTAATTTGAGTAAGTACAATCGTTGCCACCACATAACCCCACAACGACAGATTTAAAACACCATAAATCATAAGCTACTCCACATAGAATGAATCGATAGAGCATCTGGTTAACTCATTCAATTTAACCAAATCACCCCAATACGTTCTTTTATAATACCACAAATTGCACAATTAGCACTGCATCAATGCGCTTGTAACGGGTAATTTTACAACAAACGTCTTGTAATACCACCCTCGCAACGCTAAATTCAATAAGAAACCGTTAAAAAGAAAAATATATCCTTTCAAATAAGGTCATGAACATGAATGAAAAATTACAGAAATTTCTGGAAAATATACTCCCTTTTCTCATAATAGGAACTGCGATTGCTTTGATAACAGGGTTATTTATTATGCTTTCTTACGTCTTATTCTGGGGCTTGTTAATTGGTGCTGTGCTTTGGTTTTTTTCCTGGGTAAAAAGTTTTTTTGCCGTTAAAAATGATAATTCACCCACTCGAACCACCAAAGGACGAATTATTGAACATAGTGATAAAGATTAATGCCTGAATTACCTGAAGTAGAAACGACCCGTCGTGGTATTAGCCCTTTTTTGCTCGGACAAACGATTACTTCGGTGGTTGTAAGGCAACCGCGATTGCGTTATCCGGTTCATGCTCAATTAAACAGCTTGTGTAGCGGACAAACCATACACGCTGTCTCACGAAGAGCGAAATACTTGCTATTTGAGTTATCTCAGGGGTATTTACTCAATCATTTAGGAATGTCCGGTCATTTACGTCTGGTTAATTCTTCTTGTGCTGCCAAAAAACACGATCATGTTGAGCTGCTGTTAAGTAATAACTATATTCTCCGCTATAATGATCCGCGCCGCTTTGGTCTATGGCTTTATCTCGGGAGTGATCCGGAACAACATCCGCTTTTAGCTTATTTAGGCCCGGAACCCTTATCAGAAAATTTTAATGCTGAGTATCTGTTACATCGGGCGCAGCATAAAAAACAAAGTATCAAGTCGTTTATCATGAACAACGAAATTGTAGTAGGTGTTGGGAATATCTATGCAACAGAAAGTTTATTTTTAGCCGGGATTCACCCTCAAACGCCAGCGGGCTTTTTAAACCCGACCCAATGCAACCGCCTTGTGAACGCTATTCAACAAATCTTGCAACAGGCTATTGAGGCAGGTGGCACTACGTTACGTGATTTCTATGCCAGTGATGGCAAACCAGGGTATTTTTCTCATCAGTTACAAGTCTATGGCCGTAAAAACCTGCCTTGTTTTCACTGTGAAACATTAATCCGGACAATAACTATCAGCGGGCGAAATTCCACATTTTGTCCCGCTTGCCAATCCTGATTTAATACATGAGTCGGGTGAATAAAAAGTGGTATCAACACATTTTATCACCTTAAGCCACTCATAATTGACTCGAAATGAATCCATGTGAATAAATTATAACTTCTTTATGACACACTCTAACTATTTTATAGTACAATTAATTATTATAAATCAGCCTATACAGATGGCCTGATAAACATTTTGGCCTTTTACCCTATGAAAATAAGCAAACTTCGTACACTGTGGATCATGGCATTATCCATTTTATATACAGCTAATATTTGTAGCCGTTCCATAGTAAAACACTTCCTGGGTAAAACAACCCGCCCTTGGGTTGATGCAACAATTCAGCGTTGGGCAGAGCAAATACTTAATCTGGTGGGAGTGCAATGCAAGGTTGTTAATCCTCACCATGTAGCGCCTCAACCTGGTCAAGCAACAATCATTATGTGTAATCACAGCAGTCTCTACGATATCCCTATTAGCTTTAAAGCGTTTCCACACCACTCTGTGCGAATGCTGGCTAAAAAAGAATTATCCCGAATTCCTATTATGGGGAAAGGAATGACTCGTGCCGAATTTCCTTTTATTGATCGCAAAAATAGACATCAGGCAATAAAGGAATTGGCTGCTGTGCGGAAACTGTTACAAAGCGGTATTGTGATGTGGATAGCCCCTGAAGGAACCCGTTCTAAAGATGGTAAACTGGCTTCTTTTAAAAAAGGCGCTTTTATCACAGCCATTGAAGCCAAGGCAATGATTATTCCTATCGGTATTCGTGGAGCTTATAATATTTTACCCGCACGCACCACGCAATTTAACATTAATCAAATTGCTGAAGTTCATATTGGAAAACCTGTTGATGCTTCCCAATATAATTATGAAAATCGTGATAAGTTGGTTACTTTGGTGCATCAAACTATAAAACACCTGCTCGAAGAATAAACCGCACTTAAGATCGACTAACGTACTGATTAAATCGCTTGGTACCAGATAAAGATTAAATCAACAAGAACCCTGTAATTAATGACTAAAACCATACCCTCCCGGATTTAGAGTAACAGCACCTGCCAAACCAATATGCCTTGGGTCAGAAGCGGCCGTAATCACGTTATTCTTCTTGTCCCAGGTGATTGCCTGCATATCGCCATAATATTGCTTCAACATCATTAGTTTATAACCCATGGATTTTAACTGGGCCTGCAAAGCAGGCGAGAATGTTTCTGGTTCAACCTGTAGCCAATCCGGTAAATATTGATGATGAAAGCGCATGGCTGAAACCATGGTAATTGCGCCTGTATAATTACTAAAAGCAAGAGAAGCCAATAAGACCATCGTAGGAATGCGACTTCCTCCAGGCGTGCCCACAATAGCAAGGCGTTCTGGCATTTCAAGAAAAGTAGGAGTCATACTGGACAATGGTCTTTTACCGGGTTCAATCGTGTTTTTATCACTACCCACAATTCCATAGACATTTCGCTCCCCAGGTTTGGTGGAAAAATCATCCATTTCATCATTCAGTAAAACGCCCGTCCCGCCAGCCACCACACTGGAACCAAAAATAAAATTAACCGTCATTGTGGCAGAAACACGGTTTCCTTCACTATCCAAAACTGCAATATGGGTTGTATTGCCGCCTTCTTTTTGCGTTGGGTCTCCTTGTAATGCGCTGCTGGGTAATGCTTTATTGGCAGGGATTAGCTGGCGTAGATAGTTGGCATTATCGGCAGATACCAATTGCTCCACAGGAATACTCACAAAATCCGGATCAGCTAATGATTGGGAACGCTGCCAAAATGCAAGCCGCATTGACTCCACGACATAATGGACCCATTGCGCTTTAGTCAATGATTGCAATGGATAATCCGCCAAAATATTTAACATGGTTAACAACCCCACTCCTCCGGCTGAAGGAGGAGGTGCGGTAATAATTAACATATTATGAAACGCACCTTGCAAAGGTTCGCGTACCTTAATTTGATAGTGGGCAAGATCGTCCATAGTCCAGATACCCCCTGCCGCTCTCACTCCTTTTACCAAACGCTCCGCTATTTCTCCTCGATAAAAACCATCATGTCCTTTCTCGGCTAATAATCTTAACGTATTCGCCAGATCAGGTTGGCGTAAGCGCTCCCCAACCTGATAAACTGTCCCCTCATGCAGAAAAACTGCCGCAGTGTCAGGGAAACGTTGCAGCATCTGTAATCGATCACCCATCGTAGAAAAATAATTAAATTGTTCATCAACAATAAAACCCTCTTCAGCGAGACGAATAGCGGGAGCTAAAGATTGTGACAAAGGCAGACGACCGTAATGCGTTGCGATATAAACCAGAGCCGCCGGCTCACCAGGGATTGCCGCAGCTAATCCTCCATTTAACGATAAACCGGGGACAGGATTACCATTATTATCGAGGAACATGGTTTTATAAGCAGCGAGAGGCGCTGTTTCCCGTCCATCAATAAAACTATTTTTTTTATCTTTTTCCCGGTGTAACAACCAAAAACCACCGCCCCCTAATCCTGAATGATAGGGCGCAACAACAGCAAGTGTTGCACCAATAGCGACTGCCGCATCAAATGCATTCCCTCCTGCCGCTAAAATTTCAAGACCGGCATTCGTTGCCAGGGGGTGGGCAGTAGCGACTGCATAACTATTCGGTTTATCGATAGTCTGAATATTTTCGATGAAATGCGTATTTAACAAAGAAACAAGTGCTAGAAAAAAACCTGAGACACTCATACATTTTGCTCCTTATGTTGCTGCAAGGCACGCACCACCACGGGAGGAACAAATTGCGACACATCCCCACCCAACGAAGCAATTTCACGAACCAGGGTGGACGAAATAAACATTAAATGTTCGGCAGGAGTTAAAAAAACGGTTTCTACTTCTCTGGATAATTTCCGATTCATCCCGGCCAATTGAAATTCATATTCAAAATCATTGGCACGCAAACCGCGCAGAATGACACCTGCTTTATGCTCAAGAACAAAATCGATTAACAAAGTATTAAAACCTGCCACTGAAACACCCGGTAAGTGGCCTACTGCTTTGTTGATTAATTCGATACGTGTTGTCAAAGGCAAGTAAGGTCTTTTAGCATCATTGCCAGCTACAGCAACGATAACATGAGAAAATAATTTGGAAGCTCGCGTGATAATGTCCACATGCCCATTAGTAACAGGATCAAATGTCCCTGGATAAACTGCTTTATGTTTCATAATAACAAGCTTTAATTGCAAGTTTTTGCAGTCTAGCGTATTGTGAATAGAAAAACTATTCTGTAACGATATCACTTAAGTGGCCCGCGTTTTATTTACTACTCAACATGGGCTATTTTTATAAATTAAATAAAACACTCGCAATGACAGCTTATCGACCGCTTTGAAAAATAGATAAAATAAATTCACTATAAATATTTAATTGACAAGGATGAACTGGAGAATCGCAATGACTGCTATAAAATATTTAGGACTTGTTTTTTTTCTTTTACTCTCGGCCTGTGCAACAAAACCTCCTATTCCTGAGAACTCAGTCAACCTGGCACCTCCTGCAAAATCCTCTGTAGACACTCAAACATCAGCGCGTGATCGACCCACATCCTTTGCTGCTAAAACTTTATCGTCTGCTGAATCAGTTTCTGGAAACGATAAAACCTCAAAGAAAACGTTATCATCCCAGGAAACTTCTCTAAAGGAAAGCAAGCGTGCGCCCCTTTCTTCCACAGCTTCCAAAATATCGTCCTGGGAAATTTCAGGAGCCATGGCTGCTCGCAGTAAAGGTAAAGGCTGGAGTGCCTCCCTTAACTGGCTCCAACGAGGTCCTGGCCAATACCAAATCCGTTTGTCTGGTCCTTTGGGTAGCGGTACCTTACTTATCAGTAAAACGGGGCGATCAGTGACTCTGCGCGATGGTCCGAAGACAGTAACCTCTTCTGATGCCTCAAGTTTGTTAAAGCAGCAAACAGGCATAAGCCTTCCCGTTAATAATCTTTATTATTGGGCTAGAGGCATAGCAGCGCCGGGGGCTGTTCAAGGTGAAAAACGCGATCAAGCGGGACGTTTAATTGGTTTAAGGCAAGCAGGCTATACCATTCAATATTTACAATATACAGCCGCTGGCAATGCGATACTTCCAAGCCACATTCGATTACAAGGCAATGGCGTTTTCATCAAACTGATTATTAGACAATGGCGAGTTTAGTCTTTTCTTTCCAAAGCTAAAATTTTACATCCTGTGTCGTGAGTTATACACGGCATAAAAAGATGTACCAACATTCATTATAAACCCGGCTTTTCAATTTTATACGTTGAGAAGCCCTGGAAAAATCCAGTCTGATCGATTGAATAACTTCGCTTAAGGGTTTAGGTAATTTATCCGTAAGTATTTGAAGGGCAATAATCGCTCCTTGTCTCTCATCAACAAGGTACCTTTTTATGATTTCCCCGCTGTATGTAATATGTTCCTCAACATCTTGCTCTGTGAGACACCAAACCATTCTTACCTGTCAAAAAACACATTAAAAGACCAATCAGGCTATATATTTATCCTATTCAACAAATTCACATTACTTTTTTTACTTTTTGAAAAGTTAAGTGCCAGATTCGAGGAAGAACTCTATTAATAAAAACAATTACCCTGATAAATTTTACAAAATTTAATACCATATTCGTTGACAACACTTTAAATTCTTTGCAAAATACGCAGCACACTGCAGCAATGCACAAGATATACACGGACGAATAAAGAAGAATCTACAACATATTGGGGTGTCGCCAAGCGGTAAGGCACAGGGTTTTGATCCCTGCATACCTAGGTTCGAATCCTAGCACCCCAGCCACAACCTTGTTGATTCAAGTAAACAGACGGCAGAAGATAACCGGGAAGGATGCGTTCACCGGATCGCTTAAATAATAATTATATCTTTCTGGCTGTCTTCTGCTATGTGTTTAAGTTACCTGATTAACTCAATCGAAGGCTTTTTACACATGTCGACAATGATGATCTTTACCGGCAATGCTAATCCAGAGCTGGCACTTAAAATAGCTTCTCACTTGCAAATTCCCATTGGCCAGGCCACTGTGGGTACTTTTAGCGATGGCGAAACCATGGTTGAAATTCTGGAAAATGTTCGGGGCCGCGATGTATTCGTAGTGCAATCAACCTGCGCGCCAGCTAATGACAACCTGATGGAGCTGCTGATTATGGCCGATGCACTAAGACGCTCCTCCGCGGGACGAATTACAGCGGTAGTCCCTTATTTTGGTTATGCACGTCAAGATCGTCGTGTCCGCTCCGCGCGAGTCCCCATCACAGCAAAAGTCATTGCTGACATGATGGCCTCTGTTGGCATATGTCGTGTCCTTACGGTGGATCTGCATGCCGATCAAATTCAGGGCTTTTTTTATATGCCCGTCGATAATGTCTATTCAACGCCTGTTTTGCTTGAAGACATCAGGCAACAGAATCTTCCTAATCTCATGGTAATATCGCCTGATGTAGGAGGTGTTGTTCGCGCAAGAGCTATGGCAAAACTCCTTAACGATGCAGAGCTATCCATCATTGATAAGCGGCGCAGTGGGCCTAATCGCTCAGAAGTCATGCATATTATTGGTGAACCCGCAGGCAGACACTGTCTTATTATCGATGATATTGTTGATACGGCAGGTACTTTATGCTCTGCCGCCTATCAGCTAAAGTGCAATGGCGCAACCAGTGTACGTGCCTATGTGACTCATCCCGTCCTTTCAGGCCCGGCTGTAGAGAATATTAAGCATTCTTCACTGGACGAGGTAGTGGTCACTGATACTATTCCTTTGATTGAAGCAGCCAAACACTGTGAGAAGATAAGAGTGGTCAGTCTGGCTGACATGCTTGCTCAGGCAATTAAGCGAGTAAATGTTGAAGAATCCGTAAGCTCTATGTTTACAGAATAAGAAAACAGACCTATCAAACTATTTTAAAAAAAACTACATAGCAGCTCATCTTTCCATTGAGCTGCTATTTCATCTCATAAAGATTATGGTAAGTGTTCACACGGGCATGACCTAAAAATAATTGAAAAGGTGTTTAACAATAACCAAAAAATGAGAGGATCACTTAGCGCCTGCGTGGGAAAGACATTGACGTTATATACTTCTTAATTACCTATTCCGTGACACCTACAGATAATGAGTTTCAAAATACGTCAGTAGCCGGGGTAATTGTTCAATAGTACCCACTTATGTTCCACCATAACTTAATCAATCAATTCCGGCTCCCACAGACAAGCCGTGAGAAGCAAGTAATAAAATTTGGCCTTAAGTTTTACTTGACACTTGCAACTTGTCCACAGCAGGAAGAGGCTGATTTTGTGCCACAATCTCTGGGTATCATGGGCAAGCCACTGTTGTACGTAGGCATCATTTTTATTTAGCCAGACCGTGATTGACTTTTGCGCGGACGAAAAGAGATGGAATAATAATATCCGTGTTTGTTTTACTTAACTACTATAGGCTATTTTTATTTTGAGGATATTCAACTTTATTATCTTGTTGAAAATTATCGAGTGGTTCTTCTACTTTTACATGCGTTATCGTGCCATCCAAATTTTTATACGTTACCCATAAGAATTCTTTAGGAGGTATAAACTCGGTTCCTTTACTCTTGGCTCTGTAAAAAAAAGCTTTCGTCATCGCTTAATCTCAGTTATTTAATGAATAAAAATTAATCAAAAAAGGTGGTAAGTGTTCACGGGATATTCAAATTTTCTCTTCCAGACTTTGTTCCATGACTCGTCTTTCCCGCGCAGCGGGAATCAATCCGTAAAATTAGCACCATGTCTAATTTGTAGATAGTTTCCCGCCTGCGCGGGAAAGACATTGACGTTATATACTTCTTAACTACCTATTCCGTGAACACTTACAAAAGGCGAACTTCTATTAACATAAGAAAAGCTTGCAAGCTTCCTTGTGTTAATAGAAAATTCTGACTTATTATGGTTAAGTCCTTCTCTTAGTCGCGAGTACCTACGTATTTGTCATCAAAATAACGACGTAACTTCGTTCTTAACGTACCGCGGCTAATACCAAGCATGATTGCTGCACGAGACTGATTGTATTTACAATGCTCCATAACAGCGCGAAATAAAGGTGTTTCTATTTCCTCAAGAACAAACTGGTACAGGTCAACAGGATCAGTTCCCTTCAGCTCGGTAAAATATTTCTGCACTGATTGAGTCACACTCTCTGCCAGTGATGCAGTTGTATCCCCAGCTTCATTGCTGATTGTTGTCATTCTTTTTAACTCCTCCTTAAAAAGCAACATATTACCCAATTGAGCAATTCCTGACAAGTCCAGACTTCGAAAAATTGACTTAAAATCAGAAAATTACTGAAGTGAACCAGACAACGGCGCTGGTTCACACCATAGATTAATTATTGCCTGTTAAAATTTAGCATTGCAGGACTAAATGGCTTACCGTTCACTGTTAACTGGCCTTGATTAAGACTCATTTCAACCACGTAGTCACTTCCCTGAAGTGATAGAATACCAGATTCTACCATAGAGGCTAACTGCTTATCAGCTTCTGTGGCTGCCTGTTGCATCACTTCGGCAACATTAACCACCGCTGTGGTTGGGGCTGAATTAACAGTTGCTCCAGAAACAACAGCCTGATTAGTCTGCTGCTGTTGCATTTGCTGGACAATGCCCTGTTGAATAGTCTGTGGCGGTGGAGGGGCCAGCAGCTTCTGTTTGATTGATTCAGTAAGTACATTTTTCACAACCGAAGCAGGGACTTTCAATTTACCATTGCCTTGAATCTTTTGCAGTAATTCAAAAGGATTACCTACATCGGCTTTAGGTAATGAAATCAGTAAATTGCCTTCAATAGTTCCTTCAGGTAAAACAACATTGACCTCAGGAACTTCAAATTCAGCGCCTTTGCTAAATAATTTAGGTAATTCAGGCAACATTGTCAGAAGTGCCTGCTGGCGTTCAGCATCTGTTCCCTGTTGAAGTTGATTGACCTGCTCATTAATTTTAACAAGAACGGCTGCGTCCAGATTGCGAATAGCAACTTCCAGATGACCAGGACCATAAGTCTTATCATTAGTAAGCAGTTTTTCCAGCGATGTTTTAAAATGGGAACTGAACAAACCTTCTTCAATATTGGTATCCGATTGAATATCAAATTGACCAAGCTCGAACAGTTTTTTATCGCCACTCATCACTGTGAGAGAAGGAAAAGACAGGCTGGCGTCACCAAGATATAAACCATATTCATTTTTTCTATGCAGATTGTATTCACTGGTCACCATCGACATGGTTGTCTTTAATGGCTCCTTTACAAACGTTAAACCATCAATAGTTATATTTCCATTTATTTTATTCAGGTTTGAAGAAATAGTGGTCGAAGAAGTCAGGCCTAACCAGTTGAATTCACTCCCGCCTTGTTTGGCAAGTATCTTAAAGGCCGGAACAGTTGCATCAACATTTGTATTATTAAGATAACTGACAAACATGCTCAGATCCAGTTTTGGCTGAGTTGAATCAGGAGAAAAAAACTGATTAAACTGCTCAGACCATCTGGGGGGCAGAGGTACGTGAGTATAAGCATAGCCTAGTCCGAATTTAATACTTTTATCGGCAAAAATTATTGGACCGTGATAAATTTTAACCGGCATCCGCAATTGATGATCTTGAGCGGGAACCGTTACTCCAGTTGAAGAAACAGTGTGCTCAGGTATATGTAAACGCCAGTTAAGTATGGCATCGGAAGTCAACCACCCTCGTTGGTATTGCTCTACACTGGCACTAATGCCATTCGATTGATTAACGATATTGAGGTTCTCTCTTACTTTTTTCTCAGTGAGATACCCCATACCGAAATACGCGCAGAGGACCAGGGCGGCTACCACACCCACCAATCCCATGAATTTTTTCATTATTATCTCCGTGTTAGTGTTCAATCAATGGCGTCAACTTAAGGCCAATTTTCATTACCTGCGCCTTAGAGCTTGTCTGTGGAACGCAGGCATTTCTTCTTAAGTTGATACCATCGAGTGTTCAGTCTTCCCAACCAGACAAGATCCTGCCTGGTTGAGGAGGCACCGCAGTAATTAAAACATGAGACGCCCTAACTAGCAAAGAAAATACAAAAAATGAGAGTGATAAAACGCTTACCGCATTTTTCGTACAGGCTTACAATACGTTTCTCGTACAAAAAAAGCGAGAATTAAAGCGACCAGGGAGCATAGCGGTAAAATGCGCAACCCTGCCTGAAAATCGGATAATAATAACGTTTCCACATTATAGGCGCGTGCCTCGGACACTAAATCCACTAAATAACCAACCAGAGGCTGCATCGATGCACCCACAAAAATAGAAATCATATTGGTAAAGGCAATAGACGTTCCTACAACCTTGCTTTCGTGTATTTCTGTTGAAACAGCATAAGCAAGAGCCACGCCTGTGTTAGTTATGCCGAAAATAAAAAATAGAATGTAGGCCGTTGTCTTATCCATATGCGGATAAAATACAAAACAAGAAACCAGTACAAACCCACACAAGGCCGAAAGAATCATTAAAGGCTTGCGACGACCCATCCTGTCAGATAACCAGCCGGATAGAGGCCCTCCGATAACCCAACCAATGAAAATCAGACCTGTAGCGAACGCAGCGGTATGAGCCGTCAAACCGCGGCCATATTGCAAATAAGCAGGCCCTATTGCTTCACCAATCACGGCGGTAGGGGCATATAAAAAACCTGCGTATAAGGCATTCAACCATGTTTGAGGATGCGAAAGAATGATACGCAAACTGGCGAAGATACCAAGCCGGGATTCATACTTAAACTCCTGCTGCCTGGAACGCGGACTATCTTGTATAAATTGATATAAAAGACCGGCGAGAGCAATAAACAGAAACGCAATGATCAACATGCTATGACGCCAGCCCGCATTATCAACCAAAAAAGAGACAGGAGCTTGTCCAGCGGCAGCTCCCAGCATGCCTAAAGCCTGAGTCAATCCGGCAAGCAATCCCAACATGGCAGGAGGAAACCAGGATGTAGCCAACCGCAAAGCACTCACAAAAGCAAAAGCAGCACTGAAGCCAATGAACATCCGTCCTACTGACGCCATTACCAGACCATCTGCCAGACCAAACACACCACAACCCAAGGCAGTAATCAGCGACATCACTGTCAAAATAGCTCGGATGCTCAGCCTGTCGACTGAAAGACCTACCGGAACCTGCATTAGAATATAAGGTATGTAAAACGAGGCTGTCAGAATACCAAAACCAGCCTCATTAATACCAAAAGCAAGTTGTAAACTATGATGCATCACACCGGGCGCTACCCTTGCAAGGTAATCGGAAAAATAAAACGCCGCAGCTAACCCCCAAACAACCCATGCGAAGCCTATCTGGCTAATACGACCTGTTTTTTCACTTTGAGACATTGCTATCATATTATTATTCACTACTCAGCACCATTTTCCATCCTGAATGAGCCAAAAAGCTCATCGCTCAAGTATCTGACAAAATAATTATTGTTCAATAAAATAACAAACCAGATTACATTATACTGTTGATGATTATTATTTCAACATACTGCCTATCTTGAAAATTGTTTATTCTATTTGTGATAACTCTACTCGATCAGTAAGCAACTTTGAAGTAAATCAGTTATAATTCCCTAATTTTGCAGCTAGCTTATAGTAAAAAGCTGTTTCTGCATAGGTAAGGGATAAAGATGAATGCTCTTGAATCAGCAATAAAAAGCGCTCTGGACTCGGCAGGCAACAATAAAGAAGCCAATAAAGCCTATCTTGAATTTATTAAAGCAAACTTCATAATACCTGTTAACAAACAGTCTGCCGCCGAACAACCTGAAGTATTATATCTGGAAGAAAATGGCACCTGTTTTTTGCCGGTTTTTACTAACATGTCTTATTTTAACCACTGGGTCAATGAAATCAGCGATGCTGTGCAAATTCTTCGTTTATCAGGCGTTGATTTATTAAAAGGGATCGGCGAACAAGTTACAGTTTGCCTTAACCTGGGAAGTGAGATTTATAAAGAATTTAATCCTGCTGAATTAGCTCGAATGAAAAGTATGGTTTTAAAGATATTTAAATAAAGCACTGAAAAAAACAGTCAGGCTGATTCAAAAGGAAAATCAGCCGATTAATTATTTTTCAAGCCAGACTCCATTATGTTCAAGGTTATTAAGCTACCAGTTCCAAAACCTGATATCCAACCACTGCTGTAGCGGCGATTGCCCCAGTAATCTTCAACACATTCGCAAAAAAATTATTGCTGATAAATCGCTCTATTAAATGATAACTTTGATCGTTAGCTGCTTCATTTTTGATTGGGGGTAGTGCAGCAGGCGATTGAAGTTCAAAAAGCGGTTTTTCGCCGTAAAATCCATCCCACCAGCCTTCCATCCATTGCTCATACTCCTGCGTACCCGGGGGATAGGGGTTTTCCTCTTCCTCTACTTCGGCTAAAGCGCTTTCGTAGCCATAAGCATAGCATTCTTCAATCCCTGGATGGTCAATATTAAAACGCAATTTAATATGGGGTAACAACGTTGTTGTATCATTCATGTCAGTATCCTCTTGTTAGCGCCTTAAAATATAACGTTTAACTTTTACAAAGCATTTATCCTGCCATAAATACTTCGTTATAATCATTCTACGACTATAAAATTAATAATTAATCAAAGTGATTATTTTTTACTATTTCTTGACAAATAGTTTGCGGATGTTGCGATGAGGATGGTTAGTGGTTTATCGGCGATGGTATAAAACAAGAAAAGTAGATATATACTGTCAATGCCCCGAAATCAGGGCGCCAGGCGACAGTAAACCCAGTGTCCTCTTTTTTTATAATAAAGAATTCGATCATGGAGACGATTATCACGCCCTTGCCAAAACTCTATTTCTTCAGGCATAAGCATATATCCTCCCCAGTGTTTCGGTCGCACAACAGGTTGCTGATGCTGTTCGGCTAAAAGTTTATTAAAGGAATTTTCCAACTCTGTCCGGCCGGCAATTTGCCGGCTTTGCGGCGAAGCAATCGCTGATAGCTGGCTAGTGACTGGCCTTGATGCAAAATATTCATCCGATTGTATTTTTGGTAGCCGTTTAATACGTCCTCGAATACGTACCTGACGAGCCATTTGAGACCAATAAAAATTTAATGCGGCGTAGGGTATTTGACGCAATTGCAACGATTTCGTGCTTTGATAATTCGTGTAAAAAACAAAAGCATCTTCCTCTACTCCTTTAAGTAATACGACACGGGAATCAGGGCGTCCCCTTTCATCGACAGTTGAAAGCACCATGGCCGTTGGGTCGCTTTTTTCCGCCTGCAATACCTCTTCGAACCATAACTTGAATTGAGTGATTGGGCTAGCCTCAATAGTCTCTTCGTTTAAACTTAATTCTCCATAATCTCGTCTTATATCAGCTAACGTTTTCCAGTCGCTCATCTACAACCTCAAAGAATATAATACTCTTGTAACATATTATCGTGAACTCAATTCCAAAGCACAAGATTGGTAACCTTAAGTCAAGGTAATATTTTTTTACAGAGAACACTTATTACAAAATAAGCACTAAACGATTAAATAAAAATTCCCTTTTGGAGAAAGAGCCGGAAGCTTCTGAATCGATATGAAATTAATGATTTATCCGGATACTTACTACTTACAATAATCATTCTATACTATTTGCATATTCATTTACTCAAATAACAACAATGATAATGGAACGCTATTTAAAAATTCTGGATTCTTTTAAAAAACATCAGATTTCAAACGTTTTGCGCACCATTAGACACCAGTTAATTAATGCGATTGAAAGCCCCTATTTTAATGCGCAACTTAAGGCTTATTTTCCAGGTATAAGCCTGGAGAGAAAACCTTTTACCGACTTTATGGATGAACCCGCCCAAATTATACGGATAAAAATTCTGCTTAACACCCTTTACCATGCGGAATTGGCTTGCAAGGATCTGGAAACAGTTGATTTGCGGCGAGGAAACAGAGTAAAAGATCTTTGGACGCTTTACTTTCACACACTCGATCACAGCACCCAAGCCAACGCTCTTCTGTTTAAGGCAGGTATGGGCATCCTTACTTTTTTTGGAACCGATATAAAACCATTACTCGGCCTCTTAACCCAATTTAACCGCATTACCCAAGATAGCATAAACAATAGCCTCCTGCTTAACAGGGAACCGTCCCAACATTCTTTTGCCTACAAAGCCGGCTTGGCAACAGGCATTACCATCAACCAGTTGAAAATCAATCATGATGAATTTAATTGTAGTTTTTTAATCCAATTCAGCACTATTCTGCCCGACTATTTACAACAAGCCACACACTATATTCAACAATATACCGAGCTTTCAACCATTAAATCTGCTCTTAATAAAGAAAAACTCGCTATTTTACAATATGAAACGTGCCGGCTATTAAATTCCCTGGAAAGCCTGCGAGGCAATACTCTTTTTTTATCGGCCAGAATAATCTACTACCTGGATCTGCTTCGCCACATTATTTTTCTTTCCATAAGCACCCTGGAACAAGTGGAAAAAATGAATGAAACCTCCCAGGAACTTGTCTGTGACAAATTAGCCCAATTAAAATACGGTTGGTTAGTAAAACTATTCAGTTTAACCGATTATATTGAAAATGAAGCCCTGTTAGCACCAGGTACCCTCTCTAAACCGCTTATGGAGGCTATTAAGCCGTTTTATCACCAGCTGATTAGTTATTTGTCAAATATTATTGATTTCTCGAACAAAGGACAGGAGCTTAAAATTATTGACGATAGTGATTTTCTTGCCTTACGTTTTAATGAAACACGACAAAGAATCAATAATGCCCAGCAACAATTGGAACGTATTAATAAAACAAAACGAGCTATTGATACTTTTTTTGCTATTCTGACTCAACCCGAACATATCAATGCTTATTTGATCAGTTGTTCGGCGGAAATCAAACAAAATCTCCTTAAACAATACAAATTATTTGAACCCTGTTTGGAATCTATTAACTCTGACTTAAATCAAACTATCTGGCGCGCCTTAAATGAGGAAAGCCACTGGACATTTACAACAATAAATCCATGGCACTGGTTTCCAACGTCAGCTGAAAAACTTACCAATAAAAACCTGGTAAAATCTTTATATAATCAACTGGAAAATTTGCTAGAAAAAAATGCAAAAACACAACAGTGTTATATCACGCTGAATGAAACGCTTATCCAATCAGCCTATTTGCAAGCTAATCTGGTAGCGCCCCCCAATTACGACGCTTTAACCACTGGTGGGCAAAGCGACAGCGAAAAGTATTTTGAGCCAGCCATAAAAATCGCTCAAAATGATACGCCTCCAAGCGCCAACACGCGAGGCCAATCCTTCAACTATTCACAAATCTTAATGGCCTTTAAATCTTACCTTTTACAATTAAAGGGTCTGTTTAATCAAACAATCAATCATGAATTGGAAATGGCTCAAACAATCGGCCTGCCTTTTCCCGAACTAGAGGATACGGATAAATTACTCACACAAAGTAAACAGGTTTTAGCTTTAAAACGGATTTTTAATTCTCTCTATTACCTTGAACAGCTTGAGAAAGAATTAACCCATTTAACAACTGGCAAACTCTATTATTATCATTTTCTTGAGGCTTGTTCTCATCTTAATGAAATTATTAATTTAACTTTAGCATTATATGAAGATCCCTACCTGTCCCTTTTAGCCAAAAATTTAATAGAAAAAGTTCAGGATATTAATCAATTACTAAAACAACAAAGTGAAAATTACATAGAGAATCATCATGCCGTGATAACCGAAGAAAATCTGAGTATCAAATACAACTGTCTTTGGTATACGCTCAATGCATTTACACTAATTCCCGAACATATCGGCGCTATTTCAAGACAAACACCGTTGTCTGCCAGAGACCTATCCCTTATTCAGGCAAATACTAAACGTGTTGTATTAAAAATAGAAAATATTATTGCAAATGCAGATTCTCATTTTAAACTGCTATTAAAAACACCGATCATGTTTAGCCTGTATCAGGAACTCAGAATAAAAATCAATCAATTTACCACCACATCTTATAACATGATACTTACCCGGTTAGAGGAAATTAATACCGATCTGTTTACCCGGATTCTGATAGAAACGGACACATGGGAAGATAAATTGTGCTTAAAACCGGGTAAGTTAACCGATCCGATGAAAAGTATTCTTGACGAGTTTTATAATGGCTTAATTGCTCCGCTAAACCTTGCTCCGCAACAACTATTAAAGCTGGCAAACCATTGTTTACCCATAGAGCAACGAATAATGGCTGTAAAGAAAATCAGGGAAAAAATTAAGCATGAGAAAAGGGAATACGAAGCGGCGAGTCTTATTCTTCAGCAATTAAAAGATTGTATTAAACACTTTACTCATTTTACGACAACCATTCCCAGTACATTCCCAATACATTTAGTTAAAATAAAATTAATAGATCATTATAAAAAAGCACTTCCTCTATTCGAAAAAGAACAGTCTCTTTTTCTTTCTCTTCTTGAAAACATTGATTCAACCTCTTCAGATATTGATGAATTACTTAATACTGAAGTAGAAAAAGAAGGTAAGCCTCCCAGAAACCATATTGTTGCCTTATGCGACCTGGCTTTTAATTATTACCAGGGTTTGATTAATACCTGTCGTTTGAATGAAGAAACTGCCAATGAAAAAATGAATTATTTGGAAGCATTGAAAACAATGCAAGAATCCGCTCATAAAAAAGCTATCAACAATTTTATTAAAAAAATTTTTGCAGAACAACTCAAACATCTTTCTAATCAAAATAAACCCTTGTTACATTACATGAATCAAGACTATTCCAAACAGAAAACCGCTCACTTACAAAATCATTATTCTGCGATTCTGGCACTAGCCCAATCATCCGATAATCTTGTCAAAACAGTTCGGGAGCAACTACTTCTGGCAATAAAACGATTTGATCAATCTTGTTTGAAAGACTATTTTCACCTTGACGGCGTTATGGCTGTGTTGTCTCAATTCAAATTATATATTCGCAACGTAAAAAATGGTTCCGATTACAATTCATCCCTCTTTGAAAGTGCAACCACGTTGAATAACAAAGCTATATTAATTAACGAATTAGAAACAATCGCTTTAAACTCAAATCTGTCTGTAAAAATGCGATTACAAATGATGCAAAAGAAAGTAGATAACGATCAATTCAAAGCTATCCTTCTCGACTGTGCACGCCCTGAACCATTTACCTTGGCCTGGCTAAACTATTGGCTTTATTTTCTTCTGAAATTGCTTCATATTTATACCCCCTCACCTGTTCAATATTATGATCAATTAAAGGATGCGTTAAATAATAAAAAAGAGACGGCACAGCGAAACCCTTTCAAATTTTTCAATAACCCCCTATCTTCTTCTCCGTTTACCCATATTGGACCTTCTGAACCCACTACCAGCATTTTTAACATTCCGGCTCAAAAATAACTGCTCTAATAACGATACGAAGCTAAAGTATTGTATAGTACTAAACGTTTTCCTATAATCGTACCTTCTTTTTCAATAAGTTGTTAATTATGAAGAAATTCATTGGGGTTGTATTGGCCAGCCTTTTTGCTATTCACGCCCAGGCCAGGACAAGTTTTGTCTGTGGCTATAAAGACTACTTTCATCTCAATAATAAGATTCATCCGGCCATTCACATTGTCTCTGCCACCACAGATCAGGATGTTTACCTGCATGTAATTAGTTCACGCAGTTTTGAAATGAAGGATACAGAACATTGTAAAAACGGTTACGCTCATGTTACCGTTGCCTACGATAACTATAGTTGGTGTGTATTGGATATCAAGGACGGTCCTTATATGATGCATCCGGTTATCCATGCTTCTTGCTATGGAATGCAGTATAAGGGGATTAGTTATGACGGGTTTAATAGCTATTCCTATACGATTAATCTTGATTAAATGAAAATTTTTTAAGCTTATTTTATGCATCAAAAATCCATTTTGATTACTGGCTGTTCTTCTGGCATTGGTCATGATGCAGCACTTGCCTTGACACGACGTGGACATCAGGTTATCGCCTCTTGCCGCAGCGAGGAAGACGTTAACAAACTTATTGGGCAAGGTATCGATGCGGTACGTATGGATGTTAATGACGAACAATCGGTTGCTTCTGCTTTTGCAGAGGTGATGACCAAAACATCTGGCCAGCTCGATGTGCTGATCAACAATGCAGGGTATGGACAAGCTGGCGCGCTTGAAGACCTCTCACGAGATATCTTACGCCGTCAGTTTGAAACCAATGTATTTGGCCTTATGGATCTCACGCGGCTGGCAATCCCGGTAATGCGTCGTCAGGGACAGGGGCGCATTATCAATCTCAGTTCGTTGTTAGGTCTCATTAGCTTGCCATTTCGCGGAGCTTATAACGCGTCAAAATATGCCGTGGAGGGTTTATCAGATACGTTACGTCTTGAATTGAAAGCTTCCGGGATTGATGTCATTTGTATCGAACCCGGGCCAATTACCAGCCGTTTCAGAGATAATAGCATTGCTCAGGCCCTGGAACACATTGACAAAGAGCACAGCCATTTTCAGCAGCAATACCAACAAATGATCACTAGCTTTCGAACCAAAAAAGAGGAGTCGATATTTACACAAGGTACTGATGCTGTAATTGTCAAATTGATTCATGCCATTGAAGCTAAACGACCAAAAGCTAAATACCCGGTTACCTTCCCTGCCCATCTTTTTGTCGTCCTCAAACGTATCCTCAGTACAAAAATGCTTGATCGTTTACTCGGCATTATATCTAAAAAAGAATTACGCTCCAGTTAATAAAAAGCTCTCCCGGAAGCAAACAATGTCATCCAATCAAAATAAGGATTAGATGACATCGAAAACCCGCGCTGTTTGTTTTCGACCGTAAAACAGATCAGACTCGTTTGAACGTGAGGTTCAATTGAATTATAAAAAATAGCTGTTAAACATTGATTGACATGCCCCATTAATGACCAATATGATTTTATATAAACACATATTGTGATAGAATGTTTTTTTTGATCAGACTTTATCGAGTGCAATATGCCCATAGAAAATGCTTCTATTTATTCTGTAAAATATCCTGAGGGATTTAACCAAGCTCATTACGCCGCTCTGTCAGAAAATCCCGAGGCACTGGATAAGATACGAAGCCATACTCCAGATTTATTGGAGCAACAAGATAAAGGGGGACTTACCATTGCTCATTATACCGCCTTATCAGAAAATCCCGAAGCGAAACTGGATTGGATACAAATCCATTTTCCACATTTATTGGAACAACAAAATAAAGAGGGCTTCACCTTTGCTCATTTTGCTATCTTCTCAGTAAATCCCCCGGTACTGAATTGGATAAAAACCCGCGTCCCCTATTTTTTGGAACAAATATTGGAACCAAAAGATAAAGATAAGCCCACCATTGCTCATTGCATCGCCTTACGCTCATCACACCTCCCCCTCCAGGCGCTGGATTTGGTACAAACCCATGCTCCACATTTATTGGAGCAAAAAATCAAAGGGGGTATCACCATCGCCCATTGTGCCGCTTCTTCAGGAAATCCCGCAGCACTGAATTGGATAAACACCCACGCACCACATTTATTGGGACAAAAAGATAACAATGATAATACCATTGTCCATCATGCTGGCTTATCAGGAAATCCTGCCTGCTTTAATTATGCCTTGCGATGTACTTCCACTCCTGATTCTTTTTCTTTAAAATTAAAGAACGACATGGATACAAGAATACAACTTAAAATATTAAACTGTATTAATAAAGCGCTGGATACTAATTTCACTTTAAAGACCATTCTATCTCTCCCTACACAGTCAAACAATGAGCAGATAACAGCACAAACACAGGAAATAGAACAAAAACTATTACGCAATCAAGCTATTTCACCAACAATGGAAAGCTTTTTTGCCTTCTTAATAGGATATCCACAAATAATGGCTAACAAACAGGCTCCATTGCCACCTGAAATTTTAAAAATCATTTTAGAACAATGCCTCCCTGCTAAAACACCTCCCAATAAGGTTAATCAACTATTAGATAAAGCTTATAACCGGAAAGAAACCGTTCTAATTAATCGAGTCACAACGGAAATAACGCGTTTACAAAAAAGAAATCCAATTATAAACTTCCTTATTGCTCTAGGGATATTGGAATCAGCTGATGATAAGATCAGATGTTTAACAATACTACAGGAAAGTCTTACCGAGTTAGACAATCCATCAATGCCCACTTCAACACCAATTGATAAATCATTAGAAACAACTTTTAATACTTGGATGCAAGAAAATAAAACCACTATGGAAGCACAACGCAATTGTCTGCATACTTTTTTTAACTCTCAACATAAACCTAAATCGGGTGTTTTTTTGGAAAAAATGAAAACAGAGATAACGTTTAGATAACGTATTGATTTTTTTCAACAGCATACAAGCCACAGAACGTAGACTCACGGTAAACGCATCTAATTGGCCCAATCACTTTATAGGAATTTGAAAGAAATGAGGGATGAGCGTGGTCTTAATTGGATCATACCACTGAAGATAGAGTGGTTTCACATAAATTTTTATCATTTTATACAAAAAAATTGCATCATGAGTTATATATGTATAAAATGATAAATATAATATCAAATTTTATTAAAGGTAATATCATGAGAATTAGAAACTTCGATTCAGAGGATTTTAATCAGTTTCGTGAGGACATATCAGATTTAAAGGAACAGGCTACGAAATTGCAAGCAGAGATTACTGAACTGGTGAACACTTGGCGTGCATTTGAGCAGTCGAATCGCCCTAGTAAACCTATGTCGATGCAAGAGGCAGATGACATTGCAGCAAGCTATAGCAGTAAAAGTATTTATCCAGACTATAAGACATATAAAACTATAAAAAGACACTATGAAGAAGAGTATCAAGTTTATTTAACCAAGAGAAAAGAAAAACACATTCCCGATTTGGAGAAAAAGATAGAAACTCTTCAACAAGAAAATTTCGATATTGAAACTACGATAGGAATAATGCAAAAATAAAGCTACTTTTATCTCAAACAATAGGTGCTAAAGAGATTGATTTTGTCAAGAGTGACTGGGAAGAAAAAGAAGGGACAATTCGGCTAAAAGAAGATGTCAAAAAGCAACTTAAAACATGGAATGTGAACGATAGTACCATTGACACAGTAGAAAAAGCACTTCAAACTCTCAAGAAGATAGATAAAGCCTGTACTGATGCATTAAAAGGAGATTTAACGTCGTTGGAAAAAAAAGTTGTCAATGGCATTCAAGCGAAACTTTTTCCTAATTCCCCAAACGAATGTTTAAATGCAGTAAAGAGAGTGGAAGAGATCTCATCAGCCCTTAGAAAAGCCGAACACGTCGTAGGAAAAGGTTTTAACACCAATTCGTTTATACGTTTTTTAGGGGCCTGTAAAGCTGCAACAAAAGCATTTTTTACCCCCAAACAATCAGCGGTTAAAGCATTTAAAGAAGTTTATCATAAAGATGTTGTCAATACCTTAAAGCAACGTATGGCCTCCAAAGAAGAGGAAGAAGCGCCTCATGACCGACCCAAATTAGGTCACTGACTAACCGTGTGGCAAGTAGCTTATTAAGAGACGTCTTTGCTTGAGGTGGAAAACCCGGGGATAATTTTGCTTTCACCCGGGCTACATTAGTTAGCAATAACCCCTTTTATAAACTTTTACTACCAACCCGTGACCTCAGCAATCGCATCGCCTAAATCGGCTGGAGAACGAACTGTTTTTACGCCAGCCGCCTCAAGAGCAGCAAACTTTTCAGCCGCAGTTCCTTTACCGCCTGAAATAATAGCACCGGCATGGCCCATACGCTTACCTGCCGGAGCCGTCACACCGGCAATATAAGAAACAACCGGTTTACTAATATGGGATTGAATATATTCCGCCGCTTCTTCTTCGGCTGAGCCACCAATTTCACCGACCATAATAATTGCTTCGGTTTTATCATCTTTCTCAAAAAGAGCTAAAGCATCGATAAAATTGGTACCAGGAATTGGATCGCCACCGATTCCTATACAGGTACTTTGACCAAACCCCTTATCAGTCGTTTGTTTAACCGCTTCATAAGTCAAGGTTCCAGAACGGGAAACAATACCAACCTTGCCCGGCAGATGGATTGAACCCGGCATGATTCCAATTTTACATTCACCGGGTGTGATAATACCAGGGCAGTTAGGGCCAATTAAGCGGGCCTGGGTATTATTTTCCAAATACACTTTCACCTGCAACATATCAAGTACAGGAATACCTTCCGTAATACAAACAATTAATTTGATACCAGCATCTGCCGCTTCAAGAATGGAATCTTTACAAAACGGTGCGGGTACGTAAATGACAGAAGCATCTGCCCCTGTTGCCTCTACAGCTTCGCGCACTGTGTTAAAAACAGGTAGTCCTAAATGCTTTTGTCCTCCCTTCCCTGGCGTAACACCACCGACCATGTTCGTACCATACGCAATTGCCTGTTCAGAATGAAAAGTGCCTTGCTTGCCAGTAAAGCCCTGGCAGATTACTTTGGTTTCTTTATTTACTAATACACTCATTACTAGCCTCGAAATTTGGTTCTGGCTGCCTGACCTCTGTCAGACAGTCCACTAATGATAATTAAGCGACTGCTGCCACAATTTTTTTCGCGGCATCTGTCAAACTATCTGCGGCGATAACGTTCAAACCACTTTTATTCAGAATTTCGGCACCCAACCTGGCGTTATTACCTTCCAGACGTACCACAACAGGGACTTTAACATCCACTTCTTTAACAGCAGCAAGAATACCTTCAGCAATTAAATCACAACGTACAATACCACCAAAAATATTGACTAAAATACCTTTGACCTGTTCATCAGAAAGAATAATTTTAAACGCTTCACTGACACGTTCTTTAGTCGCACCACCGCCTACGTCCAGGAAGTTTGCAGGTTCTCCGCCATGCAGCTTAATCACATCCATCGTTGCCATAGCAAGACCAGCACCATTCACCATACAGCCGATTGAACCATCCAGAGGGATATAATTTAATTCCCAATCCGTTGCGCGATTTTCGCGCTCATCTTCCTGTGTAGTATCACGCATCCCTTTCAATTTGGGTTGTCTGTATAGCGCGTTTCCATCAATATTGACTTTCCCATCAAGACAAAGAAGCTGACCGCTTTTAGTTACGACTAAAGGATTAATTTCCAATAAACTTAAATCACATTCAACAAACATTTTACCTAAAGCAAGCATTAAATGAGTGAATTGCTTCACCTGCTGTTCATTGAGTCCTAATTTAAAACCTACCTCGCGACATTGATAAGGCATGACACCAACAAGAGGATCGACAGTTACCTTAAAAATCTTTTCTGGCGTTTCATGAGCTACTTTTTCAATTTCTACTCCGCCTTCAGTAGAAGCCATGATAACTACACGACGGCTTGCTCGATCAACGACTGCGCCCAGATACAATTCTCGATCGATATCGCAAGTTTCTTCAACCAAAACCACATTAACGGGCTGACCTTTTGCATCAGTCTGATAAGTGACCAAACGGGTTCCTAATAAAGATTTGGCAACAGCCGCTAATTCGTCTTTTGTTGAAACGAGTTTAACCCCTCCGGCTTTACCGCGGCCTCCCGCATGCACTTGTGCCTTGACAACCCATTTCGTTGTTGAAAGTTGAGAAGCAGCCTGCAGCGCATCTTCCACACTATGCGCCACTTCACCACGTGGAACGGGCAAGCCATAGCTGGCAAATAATTGCTTGGCCTGATATTCATGTAAATTCATTGTTCACACCCTTTTAAAAAAGCAAACCCGCAATAAACTGCGGGATGCAGAAGTCATCATATTAAACATTCAGCAGCAAGCGTGTCGGGTCTTCCAGCAACTCTTTAACACTTACCAGGAACTGTACGGATTCTCTACCATCAATTAACCGATGATCATAAGACAAAGCCACATACATCATAGGACGAATAACAATTTGTCCTTTTTCAACAATGGGTCTGTCTTCAATTTTATGCATACCCAAAATACCCGTTTGCGGTGGGTTAATGATAGGCGTCGCCAATAAAGAACCAAACACACCACCGTTGGTAATGGTAAATGTCCCTCCCTGCATTTCTTCCATCGCCAGTTTACCTTGTCTGGCACGAGTTGCCGAATCATTGATGGCTTTTTCGATATCAGCCATATTCATCTGATCAGCGTCTCTTACTACAGGAACAACCAGTCCTCGCTCAGTCGATACAGCAATGCCGATGTCATAATAGCCATGATAAACAATATCCTGGCCATCGATGGACGCATTTACTGCCGGGAAACGTTTTAAAGATTCGACCACCGCTTTGGTAAAAAAGGACATAAAACCCAATTTAACCCCATGCTTCTTCTCAAAACTGTCTTTGTATTGTGCTCGTAAATCCATAACCGCTTTCAGATTCACTTCGTTAAAAGTGGTCAGCATAGCCGCATTGTGCTGTGCTTGCACAAGTCGTTCAGCAATCTTCGCTCGCAACCGAGTCATTGGCACACGACGTTCTTCACGAGCGCCCATCATTGCAGGTACAGATTCAGCCTGTGCGGTAGACGATTTAGCGGTTTTTTCGCGATTTGACTGAATAAATGAAAGGACATCTTCTTTGGTAATACGACCATCTTTTCCAGACCCTGAAATTTGACTCGATTTCAAGTCATTCTCAGCCAGCATCCGTCTTACTGCCGGACTTGCTGATTTATCGTCTGAAGCCTCATTTTCCTTTTCTTCCTGTTTTTCTTTTTCCTCAACTTTAGCAGGCTCAGCAGCACCTTCTTCAATTCGTGCCAACAATTGACCTGCACCTACTGTTTCACCTTCCTTGAAAAGGATTTCTTGCAAAATACCATCAGCTGGAGCAGGTACCTCAAGAACTACTTTATCTGTTTCCAAATCCAGGATGTTTTCATCGCGTGTTACTTTATCACCCACTTTCTTGTGCCATGCGGCTACAGTAGCATCGGCTACCGATTCGGGTAAGGCAGGTACTTTAACTTCAATAGACATGATGATACCTTCTGTTATATTTTATTAATCCAATAAAGCCTGTTCAACCAAAGTCTGTTGCTGTTGCGCGTGCAGGACAGGGCTTCCCACCGCGGGGGCCGCCGCAAACTCTCTTCCAGCATAGCTCAAGGTTTGGTCATTCCGCAGACAGTCTATAATGTTATGCTGAGATGAGAACCAGACCCCCTGGTTTTGTGGCTCTTCCTGACACCAGACAATTTTTTTAGCCTGCGGGAACTTGTCAAGCTCCTGCATCAGTGCTTTTTTCGGGAAAGGATAAAGCTGTTCTACCCGTATAATAGCCACATGATTTAATTTTTTATCTTCACGTCGTCTTTGCAAGAGATCATAATACACCTTACCACAACACAACACGACTTTTGTGATCCGGGTCTCATCTAACTCATCGATTTCGGGAATAACGGTATGAAATTTACCTTTACTCAGATCTTCCAGGGGAGATACTGCCAGTTTATGGCGCAGTAAACTCTTCGGCGTCATCACAATTAATGGTTTACGGAATTTACGTAATACCTGGCGGCGCAGCATATGAAACATTTGAGCAGGCGTTGTCGGTGTACAAACCTGAATGTTATGCTGAGCGCACAATTGCATGAAACGCTCCAGACGTGCGGAAGAATGCTCAGGCCCCTGGCCTTCATAACCATGAGGTAAAAGCATGACCAAGCCACATAAACGACCCCATTTCTGTTCTCCGGAGCTGATGAACTGATCAATAACAACCTGAGCACCATTGGCGAAATCACCAAACTGGGCCTCCCATAATACGAGAGAGGTTGGTTCGGAAGCAGCGTAGCCATATTCAAAAGCAAGTACGGCTTCTTCAGAAAGAACAGAATCAATCACTACAAAGGGTTTATTCGGATCAGTGGCGGTCTTTTCCAAAGGAACGTAAGTTTCGCCGGTCTCCAATTCATGCAGAACAGCATGGCGATGTGCAAACGTACCACGTCCTGAATCCTGACCCGATAAACGCACCCCATAACCCTCGTGTAACAAACTGGCATAAGCCATTATCTCGGCATAGCCCCAATTCATAGGAATTTCGCCAAAGGTCATTTTTTCACGATCTGCCAGTAATCGTTTGACAACAGGATGTAATTCAAACCCTTGTGGTAATTCACCAAGCTGCTTTGAAAGAATTTGAATCGTACTGGGACTTATCGTTGTATCCGCTTTATCTGTCCACTTTGCATTAATATAAGGTGTCCAATCGACAGCAACTTTGCCCTCATAATTGTCATGAACAACATCAACAACTGCTTGCCCCTTATCTAACCGACTCCGGTAGTTTTCTACTTCCTGATTCACTTCGTCACGAGTAATACAATTTTTTGCAACAAGTTGATCCGCGTAAATTTCACGTAAAGGACGCATCGCTTTAATTTTTTTATACATGGTTGGCTGCGTTACCGCTGGCTCATCCGCTTCATTATGACCATGGCGACGATAGCATACCAAATCAATCACTATATCCCGTTTAAATTTCATTCTGAATTCAAAAGCTATTTGTGTCGCGAACACAACGGCTTCGGGGTCATCGCCATTGACATGCAGAACAGGGGCCTGCACTATTTTTGCAACATCAGTACAATACAAGGTCGAACGCGCATCCAAAGGATTGGAAGTGGTAAAACCGATCTGGTTGTTAATGACAATGTGAATCGTACCTCCCGTGGAATAGCCACGGGCTTGAGAAAAATTGAATGTTTCCATAACAACACCCTGACCAGCGAAAGCAGCATCGCCATGCACCACCACCGGGACTACCTTGTTCTTTTTATCCAAATCATGTTGGCGTCGTAACCGGGAACGGGCGGAACCTTCAACGACAGGTCCAATAATTTCCAAATGTGAGGGATTAAAAGCCAGAGCAACATGGACAATAGCCTTACTCTCTGTACGCAAATCCGAGGAAAAGCCCATATGATATTTCACATCACCTGTACGCTCTGATTTTATTTTGCCTTCAAATTCCTGGAATAACTCATCAGGTTCTTTTCCTAACACATTCACCAAGACATTCAGGCGTCCGCGATGTGCCATGCCAATGACTATTTCTTTAACGCCACTCTCGCCTCCCTGCCTGATAATTTCTTTCATCATGGGAATAAAAGAATCGCCCCCTTCCAGAGAAAACCGTTTTTGCCCTACATAACGGGTACCTAAATAACGTTCAAGGCCATCTGCAGCAATTAGATCTTTAAGGATTTCACGTTTTTTAGAATCATTAAAATTGGGTCTGCCACGCGCAGGCTCCATCTTTTGCTGCAACCATTCCGTTTCAGTGTTATCAGAGATGTGCATGTATTCAATTCCAATACTGCCACAATATGTTTCACGAAGTGCCTGAAATATATCGCGCAACGGCATCTGTTCACCATTAAAATACTTCCCGGCAAAAAAAGAATTCTTCATATCTGCTTCAGAAAGCTGATGATAAGTCAGTTCAAGGCTTGGAACCTGTACTCGTTCAGCCATCTCCAGGGGATCGAGCCTGGCGGCATGATGACCATGTGCTCTATAGGCATTAATCAGGTTGGCAACCTGATATTGTTTGCTATTATCTTCCGAATTAATGCGTTGAATTCGTTTTTTATCTGCATTTTGTAAAAAATAAGCTTGAATATTACGATGTGAAACATCCTGACCAGCACCATTTACTTTAGGCAAAGCATCAAAAGCAGCACGCCAATCTGCAGGAACAGAATTGGGGTCAGCCAGGTAATCTTCATACAAGGCATCCACATAAGCCATGCTTCCACCTGATAAGTAGGAAGAAGCCCATTGATTTTGCAGGTCAGTACTGCTCATTATGTTCTCTCCAAAGGGGTATGCCCTATTAATCAGGACAACTGAAAATCGCTATCGCTCTATCAATGGCGTCAACTTAAGGCCAATTTTCATTACGTCCCGCAGCTTGACCACGGAGTCCGGGATTGATATATGTTCGGGATTCCGCGGTCAGACCGCAGAACATCGACATCCTTCTTAAGTTGACGACATTGATTACTCTATTCGTACGTTTACATTTGATAGTTTAAAAATGCACATTACTCATACTTTAATAAGTAGCGTCTTTATCCCATCTCACAATTAAGCGAAATATGAGCTATTAAGTTTCCTCAGTCAACATTTGCTTACGAATCTCGGCAATTGCTTTCGTTGGATTGAGTCCCTTCGGACATACATTCGTACAATTCATAATTGTCCGACAGCGAAATACAGAAAATGGGTCCTGTAATTTATCCAAACGATGCGCTGTTGCTGTATCGCGGCTGTCTGCCAGAAAACGCCTGGCTTGCAAAAGTCCGGCAGGGCCAACAAACTTTTCGGGATTCCACCAGAACGATGGACATGAACTTGTACAACAAGCACACAAAATACATTCATATAATCCATCAAGTTGGGCACGCTCTTCTGGCGACTGTAACCGCTCGCGTGCAGGCGCTACCGCGTCATTTTGCAAATAAGGTTCAATACGTTCATATTGTTGATAAAATTGGCTCATATCAACAGCCAAATCACGAATTACCGGGAAGCCCGGCAGGGGACGAATGACTATTTTATTCGTTTTTAATTGGGAAAGCGTTGTTATACACGCCAGGCCATTAGTCCCATTAATATTCATCCCGTCGGAACCACATACGCCTTCCCGGCATGAACGCCTATAAGTAATTGTCGCATCTTGCTCGTCTTTCAAACGTTCAAGCAAAGTAAGTAACATTGGATCGCTTTTAGCCGGAATTTCTATCGCATAATCCTGCATATAAGGTTTCTTATCTACTTCAGGATTATATCGATAAATAGACAGGCTCAAAGTTCTGGTATCAGCCACGGCATATCCTCTCTAATAAACGCGTTCTTTAGGCTCAAATGGCGCAACGTATTTGGGTGATGTATTTACAGGACGATAATCAATGACATCACCTTCCTCAAAATATAGCGTATGTTTAATCCAGTTTGCATCATCCCGTTCGGGGTAGTCTTCCCGGCTGTGGGCGCCGCGACTTTCAGTACGGGCAATTGCCGATTGGGCTGTCGCACAGGCTGTCGCCATTAAATTATCAAGTTCCATTGCTTCTATCAAAGCGGTATTAAACACTTTTGATTTATCTTTCAGGTAAGCATACGATAAGCGCTGCCTCAATGCATCCAGACGTTGTAAGCCTGAAGCCATAATATCACCTGTGCGAAACACACCAAAATCTTCCTGCATCACACGTTGCATTGCATCACGAAGTACGGCAGGACTTTCTCCTTCTTTAGAGTTTTCCCAGCGATGATAACGACTCAACGATGCAGCAATATCATCCTCGGAAATATAAGGCATATCCGGCATTTGGTTCGACTGCCACAGTGTTTCCACGTGTAAACCGGCAGCGCGGCCGAAAACGACCAAATCGAGAAGCGAGTTGCCTCCCAGACGGTTAGCGCCATGTACTGAAACACAAGCACATTCGCCTACCGCGTAAAGCCCCTCGACAATATATTCCTGGCCATTTTTACGTGTTAATACCTGGCCATGCATGTTGGTGGGAATACCTCCCATACTATAGTGACAGGTGGGTACCACTGGAATAGGCTCAACGATTGGATCAACGCCTGCAAATTTCATCGATAATTCACGAATACCAGGTAACCGTGACATAATTAAATCGGCGCCTAAATGATCGAGCTTCAATTTTACATGATCAACCCCTTTTGGATCGAATCCTTTGCCAGCACGAATCTCCAACGCCATGGAACGAGCGACAACATCTCTGGAGGCCAGATCTTTAACACGAGGCGCGTAACGCTCCATAAACCGTTCACCATCCTTGTTAATAAGATAGCCGCCTTCACCTCGACAACCTTCTGTGACAAGAACACCCGCGCCGGCAATACCCGTAGGATGGAATTGCCACATTTCCATATCCTGTAAAGGAATGCCTGCGCGTAAAGCCATACCAAAACCATCGCCGGTATTGATATGAGCGTTAGTAGTTGACTGATAAATACGCCCCGCGCCTCCTGTTGCCAGAATACAGACACGGGTTTGATAGAAAACAATATCACCTGTTTCAATACACAGGGCCGTAACCCCTGCAATTCGACCATGAGCGTCCTTAACAAAATCCAAAGCAAACCATTCACTAAATACATGGGTTTTAGCTTTTAAATTCTGTTGATAAAGCGTATGTAACAGAGCATGACCTGTTCTATCCGCTGCTGCACAGGTACGCGCAGCTTGTTCGCCCCCAAAATTTTTAGACTGACCACCGAACTGGCGTTGATAAATTTTGCCATTCTCCATACGTGAAAAAGGCAAACCCATATGCTCAAGCTCATAAACTGCTTCAGGTCCCGTTTTACAAAGGTACTCGATACAGTCCTGATCACCAATATAGTCAGCTCCCTTCACGGTATCGTACATGTGCCAGCGCCAATCGTCTTCATCCGCATTCCCCAGCGCTGCGGTAATACCGCCCTGAGCTGATACGGTATGCGAACGAGTAGGAAAAACTTTGGATAACAACGCAACTTTTAAACCAGAGTTGGCCAGTTGCAAAGCAGCCCGCATTCCTGCGCCACCTGCACCAATAATTACTGCGTCGAATGTGTTACGTGCAAATGCCATGCTACTGCCCCCACATAATCATAAAACCCCAAACAAGCTGCACCAATAACCACAATAAAACCAGCATTTGCGTAGAAAGCCGAATAGCCGTGCATTTTATATAATCTGTGGTGACAGTCCAAATACCTACCCAGGCATGTAATGAAAGAGCAAATAAAGCAATTAAGCTGGCAATTTTAAATTCTACACATTGAAACAATACGTGCCATTGCTCATAGCTTAATTGTGGATGTGCCAATAAATAAATTAACAAAAACAGTGCATAAACAGCAAAATAAATGGCAGTAACCCGCTGCACCAACCAATCTTTTAAACCATTACCGGTCAAACTTGTTACATTGCTTACCATATCCAGATTCCCAGGAAAATTGTCAAAACAACCGCTAAAAAGATGACTATTATGGCACTATAACGCCCCGCCTTTAAACTTTCACCAAAGCCTAAATCCATAACCATATGGCGAATACCTGCGAGAAGGTGATAAACCAGAGAGGCACTAAAGATCCACACCAAAAATTTGTAATAAGGACTTGCAAGTTGCAGGTAAAGGGTAGCAAAAGATTCAGGGCTGTTCAGTGATCTGCTTAATAAATAAAGCATAAACGGCAACAATAAGAACAGGAAAAGTCCTGATATACGATGTAAAATGGAAGCGATAGCCATCGCGGGAAACTTCATTGTTCCTAAATCCAGATTTACTGGTCTTTTTTGATTCACTGTCACAATCTTCCTTAAAAAAGTATAAATAATCTAATTAACATCAGAGGCGGTTGTTAGTTTACCGACCAGAATTCAATAAAGTAATTATGAATACCATCTTTTCATTACAACTCTGGCAAAACACCGATTACTAAAACAAAAACCCGCGCAGTATAGCACTCTGTTTTTAGGTCGAAAAGTATAGATTACATTGAGTAAGCACTTTGCTTCAAAATAGCTCTGTTATTCAGGGTAGGACAGCCATTTACCCTATCAATTTATTTATAAATTGAACATTAATTGATTATCTACCAAAACACATACTATTCTTCATAGTAGCCAGCTCTGTTTTCGTATAATGCATCAAACGTTGAGCAAAGCTAGGGTACAGACAAAATGAGAATACAAATATGCTTATAAAACGCCCTATGTACAATGCCCAGATGGAATGTGTAGCAATAGAAATTATTGCGGATGAACAAGCAGGCAAGCATTTTGATTTATTTGAGCATTTCGCAACCTTGTTAAGAAATACTGAGCAAAATTTACCCTTATTTGTCCCTTATGCACTAAAATTGCTGGTCGAAAAAGCAGACTCTCCCACTGCTCATTCCTTTGTTCTAAAATTACATGCCGCCGATATTGATAAAGAGTGTCCACGCCAGGAATTAGAAACTTCACCGTACCAAATAGCTTTATTGATTGATACTCCTTCTCAATTGGCGTGGTTAAATTTTGCCGATTATATTGCTTTAAGTGAGCAATTAATATTGGTAGCTAACGTCAGCAATGTCGTAAAATACAGTCAAGCCAGACACCACAAGGTTATTGCTTACGATCTTAGTCATCAGGATCATTTTGAACGCTGTAAACGAATGGCGATGGATTATTTTTGTGGTGATTTTATTTTTCATCCCGCTGACCGTGAAAATCAGGACGTTGCAGCGAATCAATTAAACCTGATGGAACTGATTTCCAGGTTGCAACAGCCTGACACAGATTTGGACAGTGTTGTTGAACTTATTCAAAATGATCCCATGTTAAGCTACCAATTACTAAAAGTGGTCAATTCAGCAGCTTTCTCAGGTTACCAGGCCATCGAATCCATTCAACAGGCTGTCATGCGTCTCGGGGTATTAAATTTAAAAAATTGGGTTACAGTCTTGTCAATGACGAAGGTTTCCAATAAACCTATTGAAATTATTGAATCTGGATTAATCCGGGCGTATATGGCGAAAAAACTTGCAGAAACTCAACCGGAACTTTGTGCGCAAAGCGCTTATACAGCCGGCTTACTTTCTGTTCTCGACAGTTTAATGGATACTCCGATGGCCAGGCTCATTGAAAAAATTACGCTGGCTGACGAGATTAAAATAGCTCTCCTTTCTCATAAAGGCGCGCTTGGCGAATTGCTCGCCACGGTTATTCGTTATGAGGAAGGGCATCTGAATAATCAGGAGGAAGTAACTTATTTCGGGATCGATCTGGAGAAAGTCTATATTGATTGTATAGAACAAGTTGCACAAAGCAAAAAAGCCATGAATGAAATGTCCTAATGTCTTAGGGTTTGTTTTGGCCAAGATAATAGGAAGGTCAACAGACCTTGCTTTTCTTCTGATTTCAATTTAGTAAGATATAGTCGGTAAAGCGCCAGAACCATGACGGAACCGATCTCGCGGTGCTTCGGGCGGGTAACCGTAGCCTTTATCAGCCAGACGTTTTACAATTCGCAAATAATGCTCACCCCAAACGCCGGGATCAAAGTTAGTAACAACGACGTTGTAGCTTAAGTTAATAATGGATTCAAAAGCCTTGCGTTGGGCTAATTCGTGCCCTCCAAAAGCCACCTGCACTTCCGTTTCAGTATCAATCCCACCCGTTTTTAACCGTTCAACCAATATGTAAATCATTTTTTCAATCGTGTAATACAATTTGCACATTGACATACCACTTGTATACATATCCTGGCTTTTAGAAGTAAGCAATTTAAAACCATAATCGTGAATATCATAAACGAACTCATATTCATTCCCTTCCGATACAACATCGGGTTTGATAATCACCGGAGGAGAAATGGTTTCAATAGTGGGATTAATAATAAATAACTCAAAATCAGCCCAGTGCCACCAGAGTTGATAGACTCGCTCTACTAAAGCAACGGGGTCTTCTACCATACTCGCTTCGCTGACTCTTTGACGTACTTCTTCTGCCAGGTTTGCAAAATGTTCTTCAGATTCAGCCATTACTATTACCTGTTATCACTCTATAAAGGTATCTTAGCCCAAAATGCTTGGCTGAGCACGTCTAAAAATCATAAGAAAACGTAAAAACCGCATGTTCGATATTACCCGCTTAACAATATTGGTAATAAACCGGCGGCTGAATGTGGCACTTAAAACAACGGCTTTGGCAGGCTGATTTTTCCTGACAACATTTAATCATTCCTTTGTGAAGACAAAGATCAAGCATCGGCTGTAACGTTTGTATGTCCAAACGAAATTCGCGAGCTATCTGTTGATTACTCGCGACACGCTCACGACGTAAATAATCAAGAATTTGTAATAGCATGAATTTTTGTCTCCCAATTGCCAAACATCCCAATATGACGATTACACTACGGGGTTACTATTTTCGATTTATAACGGCAAAAAATAAAAACGCCTCCCGCACAAAGAAATACGCCGACAATCCAACCTAATGTTTGTTGCGGGTGGTTTGAAAAAGTAGCAAGCTGGTAAAACAATACAGCAACAACATAAGCGATAGTTAAGGACCAGACAATGGAAAATCTCATTAGTTTGCTATTAGCTTCCTGACGAATGACTGCCATCGTGGAAACGCAAGGAATATAAAGGAGGATAAAAAGCAGATAAGCATAGGCACCAGCCTGACCGTCAAAACGTTGCACCATCATACCATAAACTGATTGAGACATTTCCCCATCCGGCGCACTCGCAATCACCGGATTTAATAATGCTTTTCCTAATTGCGCAAAATTCTGTGGAATCGACCATAATGCTGTCTGCAAAGACCCCAAAAAATCAACAGGGGTTACTGCCATCTGTCCCAAATGGCCCATTTGGGCGTACAGGGAATTCAATGATCCAATGACTACTTCTTTAGCTAACATACCGGTCAATAAACCCACTGTGGCAGGCCAATTATCAGGATGTATACCCATCGGTGCAAATAATGGTGTTAGCCATTGCCCTAATAAGGAAAGAACGGAATGGGTATTGGCTTCATTCGCACTTACCCCTCCTTCAATAGTCAAGGCATTTAAACCACCTAAAAGGATACAAACCGGCACAATTACACGCCCTGCCCGCCATACAAAATGGCGTAGCCTCATAACCGTTTCTTTCAACAACCGCTTTAAGGCCGGTTTATGATAGGCAGGCAATTCTATAATGAGGGGAGATACTTCACCGCGCAAAGTAGTTTTACGTAAAATAAATCCTGTTAACACTGCCATTAAAATGCCAATTAAATAAAGAGAAAATACGATGTTTTGACCCCCATGCGGGAAAAAAGCAGCAACAAATACCGCGTAAATTGCGAGACGGGCGCTACAGGACATGAAAGGGCTCATTAATACTGTCAGTAAACGTTCTTTTTCCGAATCAAGCGTGCGGGCAGCCATAATAGCAGGTACGTTACATCCAAAACCGACTATCATGGGAACAAAGGCTTTTCCAGGTAACCCTAAAGCGCGCATGGCTTTATCTACTACAAAAGCTGCCCGCGCCATATAACCCGATGTTTCCAATAAGGATAAAAAGAAAAACATCGCTGCGATAACCGGTATAAATGTTAACGTCGTGTTAATCCCTTTGCCCACTCCATTGGCAACGAGAGCAATAAGCCAATCTGGTGAATGGACGCGTTGCAATAACCAGGCACTTCCCTGAACAAAGATCGTATTAGTAGTGATATCAAAGAAATCCTGAAAAACACCGCCGATATTGATTGCAAATAAAAACATCAGATACATCACGGCAAAAAATAAAGGCAACGCCCACAAACGATGCAAAACAATACGATCTACTTTTGCAGTAAAATATTCACTCGCATCACTGCACTTCTGTTGCACTGTAGCGACCAGTTGATGAATTGCCTGATATCGTGCATCCGCAAGAAGCACATCAAACTCTTCCTGTTGAGGTGCCTCGGGCAATACATTAGCCAGTTGTTGATTCGAAGGCAGCAAAGTATCACCTTCCATCAGACGATAGGCAAAGTAGCGAGCGTGCTGAATCGCAACGCCTGCGGAAATCAACTGCCGTTCAAAATGCTCTACAGCATTTTGGGTCACTGAAGACAAATGAAGTGTCAAAGGCTTTGCTTTATCAGGAATTGTAGTCAATGTATGCAAAAGTTCAGTCAGACCTGACTGTTTATGAGCCTGAAGTGGCAAAACAGGACAATTTAATTGGTGAGCCAGAGCTTTCACATCAATGGTGATCCCCCGATTTTTAGCGATATCCATCATATTTAATACGATGATAATCGGTTTACCTAATTCCAATAACTGGCTTGTCAAATACAAATGACGCTCAAGATGGCTGGCATCGATCACATTAACGATTAGATCCACATCAAGATTTATCACAGCTTGCGCCGCAATTTGCTCATCCAGACTGATATCATCCCCGGTTGCAGCCAGTGAATAGACACCAGGCAGATCGGTCACTTGCAGAAGTTGTTCCTTAAAAGTAAAACACCCGGTTTTCTTTTCAACAGTCACCCCCGGCCAATTACCCACTCGCTGGTTTGCGCCTGTTAACGCATTAAATAAGGTTGTCTTACCACAATTAGGATTACCTGCCAGTAAAAGATGTGTCATACATACTCCCACTCCAATTGCCCGGCCTCTTCCTTACGCAAAGTCAGGAAGGTACCTCGTACTTCGACCTGCACCGGGCATCCAAGAGGTGCTTTTCTAATAATGGACAATTCAACTCCACGAGTAATTCCGAGAGTCAATAAACGGCGCCTGTAGGATAAATTCGTTTGACCAAAATCGACCAATCGCACGCGATCGCCTATAGCTAACTCAGTAATTCGCATTTTTTTAATTTTAAAAACCAGAGATGTAAAAGTTTAACACAAATGATATCGAGAATCATTCTCATTTTGTAATAAATGGAGTTATATTTATACTTTATTATTTACCGACTGTTCAATACTGATACATTGTCGTTTACATCCAGACCATCCTCCGCCCAACGCCTTAATTAATTGCACGCTAGCCAGCTGGCGTCGGATATGAATATCAACCAGGGCAAGCTCTGATTGCAATGCAATATTTTCATTGACAATGACATCCAAATAATTAGTAATGCCTCCCTCGTAACGTTTATTTGCCTGAACTAGCGACAATTTGGCTGCTCGTGTTGCCGCTGTCTGACTACGAGTTTCCTGTTCAAGACGGTGTACGGCGACAAGATTATCTTCTACTTCCTGAAATGCGTTTAATACCGTTTGGCGGTAGAGAGCCACTGTTTCATGATAACTTGCCTTGGCAGCATTCAACAAACCCTTAAGCCTGCCTCCATCGAACAAAACCTGTTTCACCATCGGTTGAACCAGATTTAAGGAACTAAGCGGCCCCAAAGACCAAAATAAACTGGGCTTGGAAATAAGATTTCCCAGAGATTGACTTTCAAAACCACCGATAACAGGAACAATAATCTGGGGAAAAAATGCAGCACAGGCAACACCTATTTCTGCATTGGCTGCTTGTACACGTTGTTCAGCAGCAGCAATATCGGGTCTGCGTTCTAACAAAACAGAAGGAAATACCGGGGCTACAACTATTGGATTCATTGCAACCTGAGCTTTGGGCATCTTGAAATTTGCAGGCACCTCTCCTGTCAAAATAGCAATTGCATGCTCTAATTGAGCCCGCGCCAAACGCATATCGGTTGCCAACGTTTTAGCATTTTCCAGCTGAGTTTCCGCCTGATAGACATCAGCAACAGAAGAAACACCGCCATCATGGCGTTTGCGAGTTAAATAGAGGGCTTTTTGATAAGCAATGACCGTTCTGTCCAGAATACGCTGTGCTTCTTCCTCCCCCCGCAATGTAAAATAATCTGCGGCCAGCAGGGCATGTAAACTAAGCGAGACACCTGCAAGATCGGACTCGCTGGCCTCAGCACGATACTCGCTTGAGGCTACTGAATTGCGGACTCGGCCCCAAAGATCTACTTCATAATTTAAATTTGCCCCAATCATAAAATCACTAAACCGGGTGTTTGAATTCACATTGGCAACATGACGTGATGTTTCCTGGGTATCCGCATTGGCAATTCCCATAATAGAAGGATAATACGCAGAACGAGCGACCTGAACGAGAGCTTGTGCTTTTTGATAACGCGCAAAAGCAACTTTTAAATCCTGATTGGCGCAGGTCAATTTTTCCTCAAGAGCATTTAACACAGGATCATTAAACATTCGCCACCACCGCCCGGCTTTTGTTAGTTGTTTAGCTGACTGAGCAGGTTTCCATCCCGCAGTTTCTTTATATTGAGGGGGAATAACCATCAATGGACGTTGATATCGGGGAGCTAACGAACACGCCGCCAACATCAGAATCAATACAGAAAACACAAGCTTCGTCATTTTCTTATTTATTTTCATTAGAAATTGACCTTGGTTGCGCGAGCGTTTTTTTCTCTTCTGCCAATCGCACTGTTTCACCGTTAACAATACCATCAGACGGATTTAAAATAACACGCTCGCCAATATTCAGTCCCGTACTCACTTCTACTTCATTGCCAAAGTCACGACTCACTGTAATTGATTTCAATACAACCTTGTTCGCGTTATCTACTGTAGCCACTTGTAATCCCTGTGAACGAAATAATAACGCATTAACGGGTACACGAATCAGTTTGGGCGACAGAGGCATGCTGAAATGCATTTCAGTGTAGCCACCGGGCAATAGTTCTTCTCGAGGGTTAGCCGCAGTAAACTGAGCCAGCAAAGTACGTGTTGTCGCGTTAATGGCATCAGCTGTCTGGTACAGTTTTGCTGGAAAAATCTTGCCCGGATACTCGGTAAAATGCAGAGTTACCTGCATGTCGGGTTTAATTCGAGTAGCATAGGTTTGAGGTATTTGCACATACACTCGTAAAGGATTTGATTGCACAATGTGAAACAAAGGAAATACGTTTGCTCCACTCCCTGCATTAATGAGAGAACCAATGTCAATAGAACGCAGGCTGATGGTTCCATCAAAAGGAGCAATGACTCGCTCATAACTTACCAAATCGTGTAATCTGTCGCGATTGGCCTGTGCAGCAGCAACGATTGCTGTGGTCGCTTTTTGTGCGCTGACTTTTTCATCAGTCTCTTGTTGAGAAACAGAATCTGACTTCAATAAATTGACCCAGCGTTTTGCTGTTACACGAGCCAAATCCTCATTGGCAATCGCTGTATTTAAATCTGCTTTCGCTTGATTTAACTGCGCATCCACCTCCGGAGCTTCAATTTCTGCCAATAAATCACCTTTCTTCACCCGGCTGCCAATATCAACATACCATTTCCTAATATAACCATTTATACGGGCATAAATAGTAGCTTCATGCCAGGCTTGAACAGTTGCGGGTAAAACAATTTCTTCGGCCGCAGGCCCAGGCTTGGTTACAAAAGTCGCAACGACCCGAACTGAGTGAGTGTTGGTATCTGTTCGCAACGTTTCTGCAGCACGAATACGAAAAAAAATAATGGTTAGAGCAAGGACTAAAATAAGACTTATAGCACTATAAAAACGCCCTGAAAATTTAAATTTTATCGGTCGTTTATCCTCAGACATGTGTGCCTCTCTCTTTTACCCGCCATTTGCGGCGGTGAATCAGACAATAAACCGCTGGCACAAAAAATAAGGTAGAAATAGTCGCGAAAGACAAACCACCAATGACCGCCCGGCCCAAAGGTGCATTTTGCTCACCCCCCTCTCCCAGGCCAAATGACATGGGCAGCATGCCAATAATCATCGCCAAAGCAGTCATTAACACAGGACGCATACGTGTCTTCCCGGCCTCAAGTGCTGAGGTAAACGGATCATGTCCTTCTTTCATATGATCGCGAGCAAAACTGATAACAAGAATTCCGTTTGCCGTGGCAACTCCCATACACATGATGGCCCCCGTCAACGCGGGAACACTAAGTGTTGTATGGGTGAGAAATAACATCCATACAATACCGGCAAGGGCCGCGGGTAAGGCGGTAATAATAATAAATGGGTCCAGCCACGATTGAAAATTAATCACAATCAGCAGATATACCAGCACAATAGAAAAAATAAGCCCCCAATACAATCCTTTAAATGCTTTTTCTTTTGTTTCTATTTGGCCACGCACGGCTACGGAAGAACCCAGGGGCAATTCTTTTTGGGTGTCATCAACAAGTTTTTGGATAGCCTTTGCCACTGAACCCAGATCGCTATCCTGTATTGAAGCAAAAATATCAATCACTGGCTGTACATTGTAATGAGAAACAACAACAGGTGAAACGTTCCGATCAATGGAGGTCATTGCACCCATAATCTGTGGTTGTGAGACTGTCGCTGCGTTAGCAACGGTAATATTACGTAAAGCCTGTAAAGAGTTCATGTAATATTGCGGCGCCTGAGTCGCAACAGGATAAGACACATGGTTTTTGGGATTCACCCAAAAAGTTGGCGCAATTTGGAAACTACCCGATAGGGTAATTAATAAATTATTGGCAATATCAAACTGACTATATCCCAGTTCACGCGCCCGACTGCGATTTGAGTTGACCAGCAAGGTGGGGTAATTAAACGCTTGTCTGAAATGAGCATCAACAACACCCGGAATATGTTTCAGACGCTCCAAAAACCGGTTTGCGTATTTCAAATTCTCGTCCAGCTTCAGACCAATAACCTGAATGTCAATCGGCGAAGGTAGACCAAAATTAAGGATCTGATTGACAATATCAGCTGGTAAGAAGGAAAAAATAACACCAGGAAACCTGTTTTGCAGGATGATTCTTAATTGTCGAATGTAATCATTAATTGGCTTATGTTTTTCATCCAGTGAAATTAATACGTCCGCATCGCTGGCTCCATTAGTTGCAGAGTTACTATAAGATAAATTAATACCACTGGTAGGCAGGCCAATGTTATTCACTATGCTATCCAGTTCATTAGCAGGAATCACTTCTCGAATTACAGCGCCAATTTCGCTGGCCAAACGAGCAGTTTCTTCCACTCGTGTACCAGTAGGTGCTTGAAAGTGTAATTTAATCTGGCCTGCATCTACAGTAGGAAAAAAATTGGACCCAATCCATGGAAACAAAAGTAACAAAGAACCCATGATAAAAAACAAAGAAACAACAATAAAGCGCTTCGGATCTTGCAGAATCCGCGCTAATAAATCCCCGTAACGCTGACGGAATCGCTCAAAGCGCTTTTCAAATCTGGTATGAAAACGGGCGAACCAATTGCCTTGCCCGGATTGTTCTTGTCCAATCTCATGTTTACTTAATAAATATTTAGCGAGCGTTGCAACGAGTGTACGCGACAAAATATAGGAGGCCAGCATCGCAAAAATAACTGCTTCGGCTAAAGGAGCAAACAAATATTGCGCAACGCCGCCCAGATAAAACATCGGTACAAAAACAATACAGATACAAAGTGTAGATACCAGTGCAGGGATGGCGATTTGTTTAGCGCCGTCGAGAATAGCCTGCTCTACTTCTTTTCCTTGCTCCAAATTCCAGTTAATATTTTCGATGGCTACCGTAGCATCGTCAACCAGAATGCCAACGGCTAATGCCAATCCGCCCAGCGTCATGATATTAACCGTCTCTCCCAATGCGGATAAAATAGCCAGCGAGGCCAAAATAGACAAAGGAATAGAAAGGGTGATGATAAAAGTACTACGCCAACTACCTAACACAATTAAAATCATTAACCCGGTTAAACAGGCAGCAATAATCCCTTCTTTAATAACGCCTTCAATCGCTGCAAGGACAAAAATAGATTGATCACCAAAGTTGGACAGATTTAAAGCCGGGGGCATCATATTTTTTAGTAAGGGAAGCAATGCCTTTACCCGGCTTACAATGTTTAACGTCGAAGCATTTCCTGTTTTTTGAACCGACATCATGACCGCTCGTTGGTCATTTACAGTGACAACATTCGTTTGTGGGGCAAAACCATCCCGAACATGGGCCACATCCCGAATATAAAGGACTCCTCCGCCTGGCAGTGATTTAATTGGAAAATTATTAAACTCTTCAGTGGTCAGGGGACTGCCATTAAGGGTAACCAGATATTCGTATAAACCTATTTTTTCTGTTCCAGCAGGCAAAATTAAATTTTGTGCGTCAATAGCGGCATTAATATCCTGAGCGGATATGCCGTAAGTTTGCATTGCCTTTGGATGAAGGTCGACTTGCACCTGCCGTACCTTACCGCCGTAGGGGAATGGAAGAGATGCCCCTTGAACGGTTGCCAGTTGCGTACGGATAAAATTATTACCCAGATCATTCAAAGCCTGCTCCGACAACGTTGGGCTGGATAATACCAATTGCAGTACAGGAACAGAGGCAGCATTGTAGCTTAATATCTGCGGCGGTGTAGTCCCTGGCGGCATTTGTCTTAATAAAGTCTGGCCAACGGCAGTAACCTGACTCAAAGCCACTGCTATTTTTACGCCTGGATGAAAAAACAGTTTAGTGACGCTAACCCCTAATAGCGATGCTGATTCAATATGTTCAATGTCATTAACGGTAGTTGTTACCGCTCGCTCAAACAGGCTGGTAAGACGATCAGCCATATCCTGGGGAGACATGCCATTGAATGTCCATAATACGCTCACTACTGGAATATCAATGTTGGGAAAAATATCTGTAGGTGTACGCAATATCGCTAATGGCCCAATAATCAGCAACATTAAAGCCAATACAATAAACGTATACGGCCGAGATAAGGCCACCCACACAAGCCACATAGCAGTCCGTGCCAAGGAATTGGAAGATTTTCAGTATAGCAATGGGAATCATTGAGATCTATGATTCAATATCACCTTTCTTCGTACACCGCAGAAAAATATGCCTTGCCCGGACAGACGCTGCTATTTCTGATTTGTTACTGAGGAAAATCAATTAACTCGCTGACTTACAATGAAATTATATAATCTTACTAAGAAAGGTATGAGGTACAACGATACACAGGGCGTAATTTTATAAGCTATCGAAGAAAAGAGTAACGATGTGAGACAATAAGCTTTGGCAACCAACCCGAATGAAAAAATGGAAGAGAAACACTATTATGTTTATATATTAGCCAGTAAAAAATATGGAACTCTTTATACTGGAGTAACAAGTAATCTTATACAACGAATATATCAACATAAGGAAGGTTTGGTCGAGGGATTTACGAAAAAGTACAATATTCATCACTTGGTTTATTATGAGATACACTCAGATGTTTATGAAGCAATAACAAGAGAAAAACGCATCAAGAAGTGGAATAGACAATGGAAAATAAACCTGATTGAGCAAAACAATCCTCAGTGGCTTGATTTGAGCATTGGATTATTTTAATAGATGGTTGCCCGCCTGCGCGGGCAAGACAGATGTTAACAAGCATCTATTAATTAAAAAACTGTCTTACCCCGCAAAAGCGCTGTGTGATCCTCTCATTTTGTGCAATTGAGGTTTAATGGATGCTTTGAAATTATTTGACCCCTATAATTTTATTTGGTCATCCCCCGCGCAGGCGGGGGATCCATCTCTCACCCCCCAAAGCAACCGTGTAATTTGAGAAACTCTCGTTTTCACCCTGAGTAATCCTCTCATTTTTTGTGCAATTGAGGTTTAATGGATGCTTTGAAATTATTTGACCCCTATAATTTTATTTGGTCATCCCCCGCGCAGGCGGGGGATCCATCTCTCACCCCCCAAAGCAACCGTGTAATTTGAGAAATTCCCGTTTTCACCCTGAGTAATCCCTAATTTTTTGTGCAATTGAGGTTTAATGGATGCTTTGAAATTATTTGACCCTTATAATTTTATTTAGGTCATCCCCCGCGCAGGCGGGGGATCCATCTCTCACCCCCCAAAGCAACCGTGTAATTTGAGAAATTCCCGTTTTCACAGGAATGACCTAAAAATAATTGAGAGGGGTGTTTAACAATCATACAGAAAAATGAAAGGATCACTCAGCAAGCAACCATTCATGGTTTAATAATGAACGTTATATTTTTTCTTTAATTTAATTAGGCATGTGAGTATCGGAGCACAAAAAATCTGCCTATTTTGGCCAAGATGACAGAACTATCAATGGAGTCTAAAAACTGCTTTGAGATGTCCGGGGATGACGCCTGACGTAATCGGCAGATTGCATTTCCTGTAAACGACTTAAGGTGCGTTTAAAACTTTGTCTCATCTCACCTTGTATATATAATTGCTCTAAAGGCGCAGCCGCGGAAAGAACCAGGCGTATACCCCGATCATACATCACATCAATAAAATGGATTAGTAAAATAACGCCAATGGAGTCATTTTCGGTAAGAGCCGGGATATTGGCTACAAAAACCGTGTCAAACCGATCAGCAATTTCCAGATAATCCAATTGACTACGCGGTAAATTACAGATCACGCTGAAATCAAACCAAATAGCTCGTCTTCCACAATGAATAAAGGGTATTTCTCTATTTTGTACAGTTAACATACCCGATTCATGCAATCCTTCTCCAGTTATCGCGACAAATTGATCCGCTAAAAGCTTGTCCGTAGCGCCACCTAATGGATAGAAATAAGCACTGCCCAAAGGCTCACGCCCGCAACGATAATCTTTTTTCTGATGTAAGCTGATTACATCACAATGTGTCTTGATTAGCGCTATAGCCGGGAGAAAACGCGCGCGTTGCACGCCACTCCAATATAACTCATCCGGCCTGGTATTTGAAGTCGCTACTAAAATTACACCCTGGGCAAATAACGCTTGCAGCAATTCTGCAAGGATCATGGCATCAGCAACGTCGTGTACCAGAAATTCGTCAAAACATAAAATGCGAATGCGTTTGGCAAGATCCGCGGCAATTTGACGTAAAGGATTTTTTTGCCCCTGTAAATGACGCAATTGAGCATCAACCTGTTGCATAAATTGATGAAAATGAAAACGCGCTTTCTGCTGTTCATCAATAGAATGATAAAATAAATCCATCAGATAGGTTTTACCCACCCCTACAGAACCGTAAAGATAAACACCTCGAATCAGCCTTTTTCGACGTCTGGGAAACCATGAAGAAACCGGTTTATCGAGATCATCCAACACTCGTTGCATGGACAATAAGACCTGACGCTGCTCCTTGTCATCCTCGATATCACCAAGCGCGATAGCAGCTTCGTAATGTTCTATTAAAGTCATAAATCGGTAACCTGACGGATTTTCTCTATTAATTGCGCTTTAAGTTCAAGCAATTTACCGTGAAAAAAATGACCTGTTTCAGCAAAACGATACACGGACAAAGGAGGGGTGTGGTCATTGGCAAAATCAAGAACATGCGATAAAGACACTACTTCATCATCCTCACCTTGCATAATAAACCACGGCTTTTCTCGTCTGAATTCCTGATAATTATAATGATGTACGGGGGGTGCAATAGTCACTAACATCTCGCTTTCGCATAGTGAGGCCGCACGATAAGCCACATAAGAACCGAAAGAAAAACCCGCGAACAGACTCTGAGCACCTGGTTTTTCTCGCTGCCAGAGACGCATTAAAATGAGCATGTCATCACTTTCGCCAATTCCCGCATCATAGGCACCTTCTGATTGTCCAACACCACGAAAATTAAACCGCAAACTGGGAATACCAAGCTCTTTAAAAGCGCGAGCCATGGTTGTTACCACTTTATTATTCATTGTCCCTCCCTGGAGCGAATGAGGATGTCCAAGCAGAGCAATGTAACGCTCATTGACGTGAGCAGGTGTAGTCAACATTCCCTCCAGCTGCCCAACCGCTCCTTCAAAAACAAAAGGATGCTCGCCTGCGGTATTTAATTTGTCAGTTAATGGCATGAAAAAACCTGTTCTGTTAAAAATACAATCATAACCCATCTTGCAATTTCATGCGCGTCCTTTATGATTCTATTCAGCACCGACTTCATGGGGAGCGGTGACTTTTATTAATGAAGCATTATTGGAGGACTTGATCCATGCGACAGGTACCTGAGTTTTTTTCCTTTTTTTCTTTTTTATCTGCAAACTCCCGGATAAGGAGAGTTGCATGAAGATTCATGACTTTCAACGCAAAAAAAAGCAGAAAACAAAAATCAGCATGCTGACTTGCTATGATTACCCCTCTGCTCGTATTGTGGCAGAATCAAATATTGATTGTGTTTTAGTAGGTGATTCGGTAGCAATGGCAGTGCATGGGTATGAAAGTACCATTATGGCAACAATGGATATGATGGTAATGCATACTCAAGCTGTCGCACGAGGTTTAAACCAGCAATTTCTGATCGCAGACCTTCCTTTTTTAAGCCATCGCATTTCTCAGGCTGAGACAATCAGTAATGTAAAACGCCTGATGCAATCAGGTGCACAGGCCATAAAAATTGAAGGCGCGGATAACGAGACTTGTCAATCCATTGCCTATATAGTTGCCTCAGGGGTTCCAGTGTGTGGACATATTGGCTTAATTCCTCAATCGGTTCATCAATTAGGCGGTTACCGTGTACAAGGAAAAAATGAGGAGCAAGCCGCTCTTTTAATACAACAGGCAGCGCATCTTGAAACCGCTGGATGTTTTGCCCTTGTCCTTGAATGTGTGCCTCAGCAGTTGGCGAAAAAAATTACTGAAACGTTGAAGATTCCAACTATCGGCATAGGTGCGGGTGTTCACACCGATGGTCAGGTGTTAGTCTGGCATGATCTTTTAGGCTTGCAAACTGAATTCCATCCCCGATTTTTAAAGCAATATGCGCAAGGTAAGGATCTGATATTAACCGCTATTAATCATTATGCGCACCAGGTGCAATATGCCGAATTTCCTACTGAGTCCCATTCATTTTAATTCACTTTCTTTCAATTAGTATTCTAAAGAGGAAATATGCAAATTTTTCATGATGTTAACGAATGGTTGACTGTTCGGGATGCGCTGGAATCCGACGTTTCTCTAGGTTTTGTTCCCACTATGGGTAATTTACATCCAGGACACATTTCCTTATTAACTAAAAGTAAACAGGAAAACCATTCCACGATTGCCAGTATCTTTATCAACCCCACGCAATTTGATCGTACCGATGATTTCATTCATTATCCACGTACTTTGGATGCCGATCTTAAATTGCTTGCACAAGCAGGCGTAGATTATTGCTTACTCCCTGACAAAGAGAGGCTCTATGCCGATAATTACTGTTATCAATTACAGGAAACAACACTCTGCCAATTAATGGAAGGAAAACAAAGACCAGGACACTTCACCGGTATGCTCACCGTCGTTATGAAATTACTTAACCTGACAAGACCTCAACGGGCTTACTTTGGTGAAAAAGATTATCAACAATATCTTTTAATCCGTGATATGGTCGCCGCTTTTTTCTTAAAAACAGAGATTAAAGTGTGTCCCACTGTGCGTGAACCAGGTGGTCTTGCCTATAGTTCTCGTAATACTCGTCTAAACGACAGCCAGCGTTTTAGAGCAGAGCAGTTTGCTCAAATTTTTCATCAGGACAAACCGCGTGAAGACCTCATTGAAGAACTTTGCAAGGCAGGGATACAAGTGGAATATCTTGAGGACTATGAAAACAGACGCTTTGTGGCTGTCATGATCGATGACATTCGTTTGATTGATAATTATTCACTAGTCAGGCGTTAATTTAATCCAACTAAAAGGGATAGATGATAGTTATATAACCGCCATCTATCTCATCACTTTTCATACGCTAAATGGAAGTGATTCGTTTATTTAAAGCATGGCAGGCCCGGCAGGTGATATTTTCTGTGTCTCATTTTCTTTTCCTTTTTCTTGACAGGAATCATCTAACGTAAGATGAGAAGCATCAGAGTTAAGAAATAAATTCCTGTTTACCTCTTTCTCGTCGCAAAGAATACTTCCAATATCAGGACTTTGAATTTTTATTTCCTTATCATGATAAGAATGAAGCGCGAAGCAGTCTTTTGGAATAAAACTGACTAACGTGCTGGAATCTGGTAAACCTGAGCGATATTGATCAGTTGCAGACCCTTTTAAATTAAAAATAATGCCTGTTAAAGGTTTGTCAAACATGGCTGGCAACGCGTCTACCAATAAAGCAGACTTGCATTCGCCGCTAAAAAGAATTGTCAGATCAAAATAAAGATGCTGAGCTATAAAATGCCCTCGACATTTTGGTGTATTCATGCACAAAGAAATAGCCGAATGCGCACTCTCTCCTTTTTCTTGCAAAGGACGCATCACAATAATTTGAATAGGTTCTTCTTCATGTTTTCCTTGATAAACAACATAAGCGTGAGTGTAGCCATTGACCTCTCTTCCGGTAGCAGGCAATACAGGAAGCGCTCCATCCAATTGACTTAGTCCTATCTGCTGTAATCTGCCTTCCTGATTTAAAACCAAATAATTATGTTGATGAAAGCACTTTAACTGGGCAATTTTGGTCTCGTGAGTCATTTCACAACTCCTCTTAGTTGGTTTATAGATAAACATTTAGATGTACTCATTATGCGGAGTATAAAACGTACATCTTCATTTCTTATCAATTCGAAGGATATTATTGACATTCCTATGAAGACAAAAATCTATCCTCAATTAAACAGGGCGTTATATACCGAAGAGATCCCGCTTTAAACAATAACATTTTAGACTATATCTCTTATTTGGCAATTTTTAAGACAGCAGAAAAAATTTTGTACTTATAGAAAATAAATCCAGTATTGCCTTGAGGTTATAGTTACCCTATCAACAATTTTACTATCGGGTTTTGCCAGACTAACTTTAGTTTTATTTTACAAGCTCTGAGCACGAGCTAACGTTTCCTCAGCCAATGTGAGACGCTTCTCTATTTTTCCCACCTCCCCCTGGAGAGTCAGTATTGCCTGAGTATTCCCACGAATTTGCATTTGTTTTAAAGCATTCATCATCGCTTCCCTCTGTATTGTCAGTTCATTAATAGTATGTTCTAACGAAGACAGCCATTGTTGGCGCGTACTTATTTTATTCAAATTAAAATTGACGTTTTCTTCTACTTTTGGCTTTTTTGATTGTAAATAACACAGAGTAACTAAAACATTTATTTTTCGATGGATTCGTTGGGCAAGATAATAAGCGCTGCATTCGCTTTTTTGCCTGCCCAGGGTTTGAATATTTTCTTTGATTTCGGCAATGCAGGCTGCTGGTGTGGGTTCCTGGAAGAGGTGAAAAAGACCGGGCGGAAGTGATGTCATTGAGAAAGCGCTCGCAGACTCTTTCATTTTCCATTCCAGTTCAGGCAATCGGGTTTCTAATTCGCATAACAGAGATTTAATACTCATAATAATCAGGCAAGATCGACCTCCAGTGGCGATATTAAACGGCGGGTTTGCCACCAGGAACTAATAAAAGGCGGCAAACACATAATAATAAGCCCCAAAATCAGCGTAATTTCATAACGCCCAATACTACCTACGTTAATGCCTGTCGGTGGCATAAAACTGACCACCAGCGTTGTTAATGCGCCTATACTTCCAATGCCCGCTACCAAAAACATTCCCATCGTTCCACCGGGAATACGGAAAGTACGTACATGCTCAGCAGCACTAAAACGTAATTTAATAGCCGCAGCGAACATTAGCAGGTACATCAGCATATAAAGTTGGGCCGCTAAAGCCGTTAATAACCAATAAGAGCCATTAACACTGGGCATAAAAAGAAAAAGGGCGGAAAGGACCGTCACAATAATAGCTTGCGTAATTAACATCACAACAGGCGCTCCCTGTTGATTGGTTTGTTGAAAAACAGCCGGTAAATTACCGTCTTCAGCAGCAACCAATAAACCTTTTGTAGGAGCAATAATCCAGTTACTCACGCCCCCTAATCCTCCAATCACCAGCATTAATGCAACTATGGGCATAAACCCTGTCAAGTGGTACTTGGAGAAAAAAGCGTAAAAAGCCTGCATAATCCCGGCAACCAGATTAATATCGTGTTGAGGCAAAACAACAGCAATCGCGAGAGAACCCAAAATTAAGGTACTTAAAATAATCAAAACGGAATATGTTAAAGCACGTGGAAAAGCGTGTTGCGGATTGTTAACGTCATTAGCATGAACCGTAGCAATTTCGATACCACAAAATGACATCATAATGGCAGTTAATGAAACCCATAGTGATTTTTCCTGCCAATGAGGACTTAAGCTCTGCGCATCAAACTGTACCTGTAAAGGATTACCACCCACTATCCATAAAGCACCTAAACCAATAATTAAAACCATGGGCAATAATAGGCCAGACAGAGCGCAAATGTTACTAAACAAGGCCGAGGAACGCATACCTCGCAAATTCAATAAAGTGACACTCCAAAAAGAACTGACAATCACTATCCAGAGAAAATAAGGATTATTAGCCACATCAGGATTAATTAAATAACCAATTGTTCCCGCCACAAATGATAAGATTGTAGGATACCAAATTACATTTTCGATCCATTGCAACCAAATAGCCAGAAATCCTGCTCGTTTACCAAACGCTTCCTTTACCCAAATATAGATACCTCCCTGTCTGGGCCAACCAGAAGCGAGTTCCGCAGAAACCAGTGCCGTAGGAATCAGGAAAAACAAAGCCCCGAGTATAAAGAAAGAGATCAGTTGACTACCGAATAACGCTGTAGCAGGTAAATTTCGAATACTGTCCACTGAGCCGACGGTAATCATAGTGAGGCTGAAAATAGTCAACGCATGCTTGTTACTACTCATTGCATTCCTTCTTTGCTGTTGCAACAACTTACAAAAATTTAATTGTAGCGAAACAAACTTAAGATAATCTTAATAATCGTGTAAAAAATAATCAAAAATCGTAGTGCCGAACAAAAATTCAAGCATATCGAATTACCAACGAAAGTCGGTATCCGAATCTTAACTTAAAGATCCTCATGGATGCCGACTCTTGGCTCAACATGGATTTACACCATGACTGCAATGGGTTGAGCCAACACCCAACTACAAATTTTCTAATCCAACGAGTATAAAATCGAACTTTGATGAGATTACCTTGAATCAAAAAACCCTCTTACTCTACGCGAGTTAAATTATTTTGTAAATTAAATTCGTTTAATTTAAATCAACTTGCATTAAAAAATGACAAATTTGGCAGTATCGCTATATTTTAGGGTTATGAATGGCACCTGAGTTTCATGGCCAATGTGACATTTGCCTTCAAAGAGTACCGAATTGCCGATGACAGTCGGCAATTCGGTAAAGATTAGAATGAATAATTATAGGCAGAATAATTATCTTGATCGTAAGCACGATTTAACTCATTAAGCATCGCAAACATAATTAAATGAGCTACAAAATATTCAGTAACAGGATCTCTACTCATAAAATCATTGGAATTCTCATTGTCTTCACCACTACTAAAAGTAGCACTGGTTTTTTCTGCAACCCGCGGTTTGGATTGCTCATACAACATAGTAAGAAGCATTATCAGTGATAACGTCTCTATAAAGGATGAACCTGAGTAACCAAATGAATATCCTTCATGAACGGATGGCCTGATTTCATCTGTAGTCGATTTATTATCTGATTTGGAATAATTAGATGAAGACGAGAAAAAAGACGATGTTTTAGGTGCTTTATAATCGCGTTCTGGCTCGGAAAAGTAAGGCGTGATTCTTTCTCCTTTCTCATCAATTTCTCCATTGTCATATTGCTTTCGATTCTCTTCATCACCTAGAATTTCGTAAGCTGCAGTGATTTCTTGAAATGTTTCCTGGGCACCAGGCGTCTTATTTTTATCAGGATGGAATTTTAAAGCTAACTTACGATAAGCTTTTTTAATTTCCTCCTGACTTACATTCTCATCACTATCAAATCCCAAAACTTGATAAAGTTTCTTGGCCATAATTACTCCTCTTATTTCTCTTAATTTATTCACTGAGTATAATTATTAAATATTATCAGAACATTAAGTTCCTATTTTTTACAGCAATAACCCTTCTGCACAGGACAAAAATTATGAGACAAGCTCCTGTTGAGGATAAATATTGAAAAATATGTCTAATATTTTTTTAAATTGAGATATTTTTTTAAAGGGATTGATAATGAGTTCCCTAATAAAATCAAAGCCATAACGAAAGAAACTATTTTGAGGGCGATAACTATCACGATGCTTGTTGAGCCTAATTGCTTTTTTCGTGACAGCTTTCCATTCACCCACTTTATGTGCCCAGCAAAATCCGATGGCTAATACAGCAGTTAATTTCTCTACGCTCTCCAGTGTGGTCATGTGAGTCTCTTCGAAACGAAATCCGCGTCACTTTCTTTTTTATTTTGCACAAAATTAAATAATGTTTCGTAATCATGTACTAAAGAAGTTTTGATGTCATATTTTTTAAACGTATCAAGAATTTTGAATGAATATTTTTTTAAATGGACTGCAATACTTTCCGTATAATTTCTATTAATTAATTGTACTTCATCAAAATGGGGGGGGTTCTATACTACTTTACCCTTCGTTCTATTTTATGGTAAATCATGGGTGAAATTGGTAAAGAATGTGGTTAAAAATTCTAAGTTAGGATATCGAATAATTTTACTACAGGTCTTCGGGGAGTAACGGAACTGTATTGTATCATTTTGCTTGACACGTCATTATGTTTGCGGCTGCAATAATAGCAACTCCGATTAACCAAGAAGGCTCAGTACATGCGATACAAAGACCCGCAGTTACATTTGTGGTAATAAAAAGCTTGTGACTGATTTCCATCATCAGGTAAGAGCTTCGACATAAAAATCTCTCTAATAGTTAAAACAGGTTTTGTTGTATCAAATAAGATCATAAACTACTGAAAAAACTATTTTTGTCTACAAAAGGTTGTAAGATCAGAAAGTGGACACTAGACTTAACAAAGAACGCGAGCCAGCGATGCGCTCGGAATTTAGTTTCGCACCATATATTTCGTTTCAATGATCTAACAAGGAGGAAGTCATGAGCATTTTTGGTAGCATCCGTTCTGCAATTTTTGGAACTGCAAAAGCAGCTACACCAGTGGACACCGGTGGCATTTCCGGCAACACGCCAGTAGCACCCTCCACCCCAAAGCCGATGACAGGAGCCGAAGTCGAAGCGATGATCCAAAAGGTCGCCGATACTACTGGTCGTAAGGACTACAATTGGAAAAAATCCATTGTCGATTTGATGAAGCTACTGAACCTCGATTCAAGCCTTAGCGCCCGCAAGCAGCTTGCACAGGAACTTGGCTACACTGGGGCGCTCGACGGTTCAGCTGAGATGAATGTCTGGCTCCACAAGCAGGTTATGATTAAGCTCGCCGAAAGCGGCGGCGTTGTACCTAACAGCCTTAAATAAAAATACGGAAAAGAACCAATGCGGCCCATAACGGTGACCTTATTTATGGCTCTACCCCAAATAGGCCAAATAAGGGGAACTTTAATGATCTTAATGTAAACCATCAAAAAGGAGATTAAAGTGCCGAAGTAGGCCTGCTGTGTACGTATTTCCTGTTTTGTGACAACTTAGCTCTCTTTTCACTAAAATATTTTGGAATTATGGATTATAGGAGCGTTTATTTAAAACAAAAGTTCCTTCCATAAATTTTTACTGCTTGTTTGTGCTAATGTGCAAAAGAATTAAATTATTCACAATGGTTTAAATTAAACCTATTAGACATAGTTGTAGAGTAAGGCATGACTCCTAATTTACCTAAAGGTCGCTGTATTATTACTGGAACCTCTTTCGATTTACCTAGGGTGGTTCAAATTGATATGATTGTAAACCCTCCTTTTTTAGTACCAGGCTAAACTAGAGGTTTCCGGGTGTTTGCTTAATCGGTATTGCACAGGCGTCATGCTGTTTAAAGCCTGATGCGGCCGTTCCTCATTGTACTCCTTTATCCACGCTTGGGTGATTTCTTTCACCTCCGTTAAACTTCTGAATGCGTACCTATTCAAGACTTCCGTTCGGTAAGTCCGGTTAAATCGTTCTATATAAGAGTTTTGCGTAGGCTTTCCGGGCTGGATGAACTCAAGCTTAATACCATGTTGCTCCGCCCATTCAGTCATCGCGATTGAAATGAATTCAGGACCATTATCCAGTCGCAGTTTCTTTGGGTAACCTCTTATTTCGGCAATTTGATTCAATTCACGAATAACTC
>NZ_KK211301.1:0-37368 GCF_000621525.1 Legionella fairfieldensis ATCC 49588
TTTCCGCTTGTAACGCCTTTAACTGCTCTTCCAAAATACCCTTTTGATCAGCAGCTGTTTTTTGAAGCGTTCGAAGCTCGTCCTCCTTCATTTGTACCGCTTCTCGCAACACTTGCTCATGCGCCGTTGCTGCACTTTTCAATTCGGCACGAAGCTTTTCTTCCTCCCCTGCATGCTGCGTTTGCATGTCTGCTATCTTTTGACTCAGCGCATCAATACGGGAATTCAGATCTTTATTCGCCCCCTTCTCTTGCGCAGTTTCCGCTTGTAACGCCTTTAACTGCTCTTCCAAAATACCCTTTTGATCAGCAGCTGTTTTTTGAAGCGTTCGAAGTGCTTCGTCCTTCGTTTGCACAATTTCTTGTAACTTTTGCAATTGTTCTTGAGCTTCTTGCGTTTGGCTCTCCAGCTGGTTTTTTAATTGTTCCAAATGTGCTTGCAGAGCATTCTCTCTCTCTTTGCTGGCGATTTTATCAGTTTCCAAAGCCTCAATTTTATTTCGCAATTCTTCCACCGGTTGAACCGCTTCCTGTAATTCATTGTACAGATTGGCCTGTTCTTCTTTACTCGCATTTTGAGTCGAAGGCTCCTTGTGTATCATCTCTTTTTTTGCAAAATCAAGCTCTATTAACTCTTCCAGTTTTTTCAAGGATTGTTGTAACTGCTCTATACTTGCAAACTCATCCTCTAAGGAGAAAGCTTTTATCGTACTGTCTAACTCTGAATTTGAGTTCTGGAAATAATGTTGGATGTTTGAAAAGAAAGTTTCTAAATCTTTCTGAAATTTATTTAAATTACTTTTTTCAGCCGCGATTTGCATTTGTTGATCGATTAATTGCTTGTGCAAATTTGACTTTTCCGATTCTAGTTGACGTAGTTTTTCTTCTAATTCCATATAGCTCTCAGAAAGAGATTGATTTTTTTCCCTTTCCTTTTGTAATTGTTTCTTCAAGTTCTCAGTGTCAGACACTTTCTCGATATTCTTCTTTTCCGACAGTTCTGGCCCTTCTTTAATGGACTTTTTTAAAGACGCATTTTCTTGACTTAATCTACCTATTTCTTTTTCTTTTAGTTCCAACTCATCTTTTTTTTGCCCCAACTCTTCTTGTAACAAGTGAGTCTTCTTTTCTAACTGACTATTGTTTTTCTTACTGGTATTTAGCTGATTTTGGAGATGATCTAACTCTTCTTTTGCCTTGTTTTTTTCTATTTCAACATCTGTGACTATATCCTTTATTCTTTCATTTACTAAATCTATTATTGAAGGAGCCTGTTGAAGAAAGCTTATCTCTTTGTATGCTTCATTTAATTTATTTTTAAGATTTTCATTTTCATAAAAAAAAGGCTCTTTATTTACCGCTTCTTGCATAATTGCCAATTGTACTTGAGCAAGTGAAGGAAGGTTTTTATCTGTTTTCGATCTTTCTATTACCTCCGAAAGATAAGCCTTCAAAAATTGCACTAAAGAGGCATTTGGATAATCTGAACTATTCTTCTGACAATATTGATAAAATAAAGGTGTTAATACTTCCACATAATAATCACCCAAATCTAACCCTGACAAACTCAATGTTGTTTCTTTAATAAAGGTTTTTCTCTCCTCTTCATCCATGTTTCCTATCATGTCTTCTATTTTTAAGTGACCAAACTCCTGTATGCTTCCTTCTTCATTCTCAACTTGCTCTTGTTGTCGTTCTTTAAAAATTTTTTCAATTTGGTCTACTACCTGTTCACTCTCTTCTTCGCTAAGTCCGTAATCTGCTTGTAAATTTTTAACAAAATCCAGAATAATATCATCTGATATGACATCACTTCTCTCCTCAAGAAAACGAAGGTATTCGCGGGTTATTTCTTCATAAGAAGCAGAAGTTAAATCGAGATTGGTGTAGTCTTTAAATTCTTTATAGGAAACCATTATATCCCCTGTGCTGTAGAATACTTTTTGCTACTAACAGTATAGTTTTAAAACATTAAAATAGTATTAAGATTTGTTTGATGAACCAGGCTAAAAATTAATCAACTTTTTCGGACAAAAAATAGCCCTTAACAGAAACTGCCGAGGAAAGTCAGTATCCAATGTCTGATTAAAGATCCTTATGAATATCGACTCTTTCAATTAGCTTTAGTTTTACTTGACCCTTGCAAAGCCCCACGTGCCATGACTTGTCCACGGCATCCAGGAAAAAGCTGGTTTCGTACCACAATCTCTGGGTACCGCGGACACGCCGCGGCACGTAAGCATCGTTAAAAGTCAGTAAAACTAAAGCTAATTGGAAGTGCCGACTTGGTGGCAGTGGGGTACTCTTGGGATTTTTTGTCCGCTACAAAGGTAGGATCTTCTAAAATTTTACCCTCTTAATCATTCCTTAAGAACAATTCTGCTAAACTTATGATACAAATTAAGAGATTAGGGATTTACTTGTGCTTAGCACAAATATGTTTATCTAATTAATTTTGCAATAGAGGTAATTATTATGCCCTTGACCCAAATAAATGAAGAGACTTTAAAAAAACTAGAAAATGACAGTCACTTAATGTATGACACGTATGTAGAGAACTTTCTAAGCCAAGAAGATAACGAAACCGGAAGAAAGATACTGCTAAACATACAAAAAGATCTTGCCCAATTAAAGAACGCTATGAAGCCGGAGGAAAAATCTGATCCGAGCACTGTAAGCAGACTAAATGCATTAGAATCCAAGCTAACAATGGGAATAGATCAGCTTAAAGAGCGCCAAGATCCTACTAATAGAATAAATACTTTTATAACAAGCATAGAAAGTGATTTAAAGTTTATTAATGACAAGTTAGAAAATAAATTATTATCACGTGATGACCCCTCCAAAATTGAAAAATATAATAAACAATTGGAAGAGCTTAAAAAGTTAGACTTGGCTCAGCAAACCACCCAAAAAATACACACATTACAGACAGAAATACAACATTTAAATAAAAAAATTGCAGATAATCCCTTAGTTTTCAATGACATGCCAGATTTCGGAACAACCTCAGATCAACCACCACCACCTCCCAGCAATAACCTTAGGGACGATGAAGATGAAGACGTTGATGAGGATGATTCATTCGATGATGTAGATGAGAAACCGTTGTCTGTGCCACCACAAGATCAAGATCCTATTCATCATCCTGTTCCAATTAATACTAACCCAATTAATATTAACCCTCCCCCCGTGGCTAACGTTAGTGGCGGCAATTCTCCAGATCCAACTCCGAAACAAATCCCAAATAAACAGGGTCGTACATTTATAATTGAAAAAACTGTCTTGGAAGAAAGAACTTTGGGTACTAATTTTTACTATAGCACGGAGGTTGTTAAAGCAAGTGATGCATTAAAGATTGGTTCTTTCTCAAGTTTTAAAGAAACTGGTGACGTAGACCTTTATGAGGCCAACCCCAACGATGAGATTGCTTATGAAGGTAAAGTAATTGGTAAAGGGGAAATTATCCCTTGTCTATTTGCTCCTCCAGGGAGTAAACCTGTTCTGGAAGAAAAAACTCAGCAAAATGCTGCGGCTTATGATAACGCAGCAGAAAATCGATATGGTTTGTTAAAGGTTGATCATACGGGCAAAATATCCTCTACCTCTAAAAATCTTTCAGAGGCAGAAAAAGAAGAGCTTGCTTTTCATCAAGCTAAAATGCTGCTGGATAATTATCAGCCATCAAAAGACGGCAAAACAATTTTTATCAATGGTAGAAATCCCGAAATGGTAAAAAAAGTATATGCAGCCCTACTTTTCTTTAAGAAAAATGTACCTGAATTTGAAGATATTAAAATTCAATCGCTTGTGCCAAATACCAAGCCTTCCAAATTGCCTTTTAAAAGTGCTTTTAATACATTGATAGTTAATCAGTTTATAAGTAAAAATCTAAACGCAAGTGACAAAGACATAAAAAATCGCTACCAGGACAAGATGAAGAATATTGCCCACATAAAAAATACATTAGCTACAAAGATGGACAAAATTGACAAGGAATATAATAAATTAGATGAAGAAAATGTTAAGCTCTCCAAAGAACTGAGCAAAAAACCTAATGTTCTTTTTAAGCAAACACCAGAAGAAAGAGAAAAAAAGAAGAAAAAGATTGAAGAAAATTTTACAAAAATGGAAGGAATAGAAGCCGAATTTCATCGCCATAACTCTCTTAAAGGTAAACTAATAAAGCTGAAAAAAGGAGAGGTTACTATTTCTGATGATAACGACGTTAAGAATGAAAATAATATAAAACCATAATTTGATAATTGGCTTTTCACCCTCTATGTCTTCCCGCTTTGCTCATTAAGCATTTCAGCGGTGCCCAAGATTATGGCACAACGCTAGTCTTTTTTGGATGCCGTGAACAAGTCACGGCACGTTGGGTTTTGCAAGAGTCAAGTAAACTTAAGACTAATTGAAAGAAAGGTTGATCTACAAATTAAATATTGTGCCGATTATATGGATAGTTTCCCGCCTGCGCGCTGAGTAATCCTCTCATTGTTAAACACCTTTTCAATTATTTTTAAGTCATTCCCGTGAAAACGGAAATCTATTTCTCAAATTACACGGTTGTTCTGATTGAAAGACAGATCCCCCGCCTTCGCGGGGGATGACAAAAATAAAATCATAGGGATTAAAATAATTTCAAATAAATTAAACAAAAAAATGAGAGGATTACTCAGCGCCTGCGCGGGAAAGACAAGTCATTGTAACAAGGTCTTCAAGGGAAAGTTGTAATACCTATGAATACTTACTGCCCCAGGGAGCGAAAATCCTTCATAAAAAAAGCAAGGATAGTCACTATCAGCAGAGAAAGAGGCAAGACAGAAAGTGCTATCTGGTAATCGGCTACCGTGTAGATATGTTCTCCTGCGACAATACCACTATCACCAAAAGCATCCAGTAATTTACCTACCAGCGGCTGGAAGACAACTCCGCCCAGGGTGACAATCATATTAACTGCGGCAAAGACTGTTCCTGACAATTTGGCACCGCTATTCTCTTTGGCCATAATAAATACAATGATTTCGGTGGCACTAAATACGCCGTAAAGAAATAGCAAAATATTAAGCGAAGTATAGGACAAACCCGGGCAATAGAGGACAAGACTGATACAAATCAATGCCATGACCGCCCCAATAACCAGCGGTAAGACCCGGCGGCCGCTGCTATCTGACAGATAACCGGCAACAGGAGCACCGACTGCCCAGCCCAAAAACATGGCTGAAATTGTTCTTGCTGCTTCTATTTTAGTCAAATGGTGAGCCTGCTCCAGATAGGTTTTTCCCCATAGCTCGCCAAAAACAGACAGTGAGGTATACAAACAAGCTCCCACAAACCCAATTAGCCAAACCTGGGGAGAACTTAAAACATGCCACACATTAGAAAAAAATTCGGGTAAAGGTTGACGGTGAGAGGAATGTCCTTCAGGGCCGTCACGAACAACGAAGAAAATAATGACACTCAATACGGCGCCCATACTGATCATTAGCGACAATACATGATGCCACCCCATACTCACCGCAATATCAGTAATTTTCATTTCACCATAGACCAGACCAAGCATCCCCAGCGTCGTTATCAATCCCGCAACCAATGAAAAATAACGTCTTGGCAACCAGCGCATGGCGAGCGATAACACCCCCACAAAGGCAAACGAAGAACCGAAACCTACTAAAAAACGCCCGCATGCAGCGACAACCATGGAAGACGTATCAGCAAACATCCATGAGCCAATGGTACAGCAGAGACAGGCGAAGGTTAATAAACGTCTTGGGCCATAACGATCCATGAGCATACCCACCGGCATTTGCATCGGCGAATAAGCAAAATAATAAAAAGCGGATAATTGTCCAAAAGTCGTTGCAGAAATGTGGCCAAAAGCTGCACTTAACTCGCTCTGTAAAGCACCGGGGATAATCCTTAGCACAAACTCGTAACAATAGAAAAAAGCCCCTACCGCACACACCAGGCTGCCAAAAAAGGCTTGTTTTCTATTGATAGCTTCTCTAGTTATCTGCATTAGCATAAGTTTCTTTCAGAAAAAAGGTTAAGATAGCAGCAAGGATAATACCAATAGGTATAATTGACAAAGCAAATTGATAATCATCTGCAGTATATAATTGTTGTAATTTATCAATAGGTATTTCCTGTAAAGGAACATTAGCCATATGGGTTGATAAACTTAAGTCCAATAGCTTTCCTACCAGAGGCTGCAAAAACATCGCGCCCAACATCACAATCATATTGGTCATGGCCATTGCGGTTCCCGCTGCTTCATTAGGGCTAAGTTCACGTCCTACCGCAAAAACAATGCATTGAGCGCTATAAAAGAGACCTAACAAAAACATCAAAGCATTGATGTGAGGCCCTTTTAAGCCAGGCATATACAATACAAGCATCATTATAATACCAGCGCCGCTGGCACCAAAAAGCATGGGCAACTTACGGCGTTTCAGTCTATCCGAAATATATCCCATTAAAGGAGCGCCTATCGTAAAGCCCAAAAACAGCAAGGAATTGGCAAAGTCAGCATCTGCCTGAGTTAAGCCGTGCGCATGCTTCAGATAAGGAATACCCCATAGTTCTGCAAATACAGTGGTAGGCAAATAAACCAGACAACCAAACATACCGTTCAGCCAGATTTGTCTGTTCCGGGCAATAATACCCAGATCAATCATACTTTTGCGAAAATTATCGACCGTTCCACTCTGCCGTTGACGGTTTTTTTTGTCACGAATTCCAAACCACAGTAAAATACTCAATCCAATGCCAAAATAAGCCGTTAAATTTACCGTTTCACGCCAGCCAATTTTCATAACCAGACTACCGAGCAAATTATCACCTATCATGGCTCCAATAGTACCTAACGCAGCAGCCATACCGGCAACCATTGCCAATTTGTCTTCAGGTAACCAAATCGTTGCCAGTTTCAATACGCCTACAAAAGCAAAAGCTGAACCAAAGCCCACTAAAAAACGTCCTGCAGCAGCTACCCAGAACACAGTGGTGCCGGCAAAAAGGAAAGTACCGATAACGCAAATCAAACAAGCAATGGTAATTAACAATCTTGGACCATAACGGTCTAAAAGTACCCCTACCGGAATTTGCAAAGGGACATAAGCATAGTAATAAAAGGCTGATAGAAAACCGAATCCAGCTGCCGACAAATTAAAATGATCACGCAGGGCAGGTTCCATCACACTGGGCGAAATACGAAGAAAATATTCGTAACTGTAGTATACAGCTCCCAAAGCACAGATTAACCAGGCGGTCAACAAGTATTTTCTATTATTACTAGTATACAAAATGAGCTCCTTCACTTAATTGGTTAAGCACGAGTTTTACTAACTCAAACATCTTTCAGATCAACTCGGCTGACACCACTTGCTATTGCAGCTTTGGCAACAGCAAGCGCTACCCGCTCCTTTAAACGCGGGTCAATGGGTTTAGGGATGATATAGTGCGGACCAAAATCCCAGCTGGAAACACCCGGATAATTATCCTTCACTACTTGAGGGACTGGTTCCTGCACTAACTGACGGATTGCTTCAACAGCAGCAATTTGCATCGCTTGATTGATGCATGTGGCGCGCACATTGAGCGCACCGCGAAAAATATAGGGAAAACAAAGAACATTATTGACCTGATTGGGATAATCACTGCGCCCTGTGGCTATGATTAAATCGTCACGAACCTCATGGGCCACCTCCGGACGAATCTCAGGATTAGGATTGGACAAAGCAAAAATGACAGGATTTGGCGCCATTGCTTTCAAAAGATCCGCAGTAAGTAAATCAGGTTTGGCAACGCCAATAAATACATCGGCCCCCACTAAAGCGTCTTCAAGTGTCCTTAGTTCTGTTGTTCGTGCAAAAGCAAATTTATAAGGATTTAAATCTTCACGCCCGGTATGGATAACACCTTTAGTATCCAGAAGAAGCATTTTTTCTTTATTGGCGCCCAAGGCAACCAACAGGCGCATGGAAGCGATACCGGCAGCGCCCGCACCGATGCAAACGATATTGACTTCAGAAAGCTTCTTTTGTTGCAATTCAAGGGCGTTCAGTAATCCTGCAGCAACGACAATGGCAGTACCGTGTTGATCGTCATGAAACACGGGGATATTCAATTGTTCTATCAGTGCCTGTTCAATCTCAAAACATTCCGGTGCTTTGATATCTTCTAAATTAATACCGCCGAAAGTAGGTGAAATACGCTTGGCAGTATCAATAAATGCCTGTGGATCTTTCGCATCGACTTCAATATCAAAAACATCAATATCAGCAAAACGCTTGAATAAGACAGCCTTCCCTTCCATGACAGGCTTGCCTGCCAAAGGACCAACATCGCCCAGGCCCAGCACTGCTGTTCCATTTGTCATGACAGCAACCAGATTGCCTTTGGCTGTATACCTGAACGCGTCTTCGGGACATTCCGCAATCGCGAGTACTGGCTCAGCCACGCCGGGTGTGTAAGCAAGCGACAAATCATCCTGAGAATTAGTGGGTTTGGTAACATGTACCGCAAGTTTTCCTGGTGTTGGAAATTCATGATAATGCAATGTACGTTGCTTTAATGCATCTTTATTCAAGGTATTTTACTCTCTTTTAAACAACCCGACGAAAAATCATATAGAAAAATGCTACCGATGAACAGTCATTTTGAAAAAAAAAGGCGCATGTTTGTTGCGCCTGGCTTGTTTTCCTAACTGACAGAACGATAAATTACTCGCCACGTTTCTTATAGCGGTCGCGGAATTTCTGTACTCGTCCGCCTGTATCGACCAGTTTTTGCTTGCCAGTATAGAATGGATGGCACTGTGAACAAACTTCGATAGCCAGATCCTGACCTAACGTTGAACCTGTTTCGAAGGAGTGGCCGCAACTGCAGGTCACATTAATTGATTTATACTCGGGATGAATTGAAGCTCTCATAATACCACTCTCTTTAGTAAAACGAACATCGCCACCCAAACCAGGTCAGGCACCATGCTCTTCATCAATGATGCGCAACATTAGCAGAAATCTGATTATAGATCAATTTTTTGTTGCTAATACAAGCATTATGTCCTGATTATACTTGTTTATACCTTATCTTTCTATCGCAAGGAGATCCAGCTCAACCCATACCGGCGCGTGATCAGATGGACGCTCCCACTTGCGTGGCGCTTTATCAATACAGGATTGTTTACATAATTTATTTAATTCCTGACTTAATAAAATATGATCAATGCGCAACCCCCTGTTGCGGCGAAACCCCGCTGCACGATAATCCCACCAGCTAAATGATTGCTCCTCTTGTAAAAAATTACGAAAACTATCTCTTAAACCTAAAGTTAATAACGCGCGAAAGGCTTCTCGTTCAAGCGGACTAACCAACACACAGCCCTCCCATTCAAGAGGGTCATGTACATCACAATCGTCAGGCGCTATATTAAAATCCCCTACAACAGCAAGCTTTGGATAGAGAAGCATCTGTTGTTTTATAAACGCAGTCACTTTTTGTAACCACATTAATTTATAACTGTATTTTTCCGCACCCACTTCAGAACCATTCGGAACATACAAGTTAATAAGGCGCATACCCCCAATAGTCGCCGCCAAAATACGGCGTTGAGGATCTGCCAGGTCAGTGATATCAGTAACAATGTCATCCAATGGATAACGACTGACAATAGCAACGCCGTTGTAACTTTTTTGTCCTGCGTAGACCAGATGATAACCTAGCTCGGCAAAATTTTCTTTAGGGAAATTCTCATCAGTTAATTTTGTCTCTTGTAACGCAAGAACATCAATTTTCGATGATGCAAGCCAATTTAAAACCTGTTCCAGTCGAATTTTCAAAGAGTTCACATTCCAGCTCGCCAGTTTAAGCATACCAGTCCCCTTTGTATTCAATGATTAATGGCGCATGATCAGACCAGCGTGTTTCACGTGCGACAGCGGCGCTTACTACACTATCGCGTAAACCGGGGGTAATAACCTGATAATCGATTCGCCATCCGACATTTCTATCCCAGGCACCAGGGCTTCTGTAAGACCACCAGGTGTATTGGCCCTCTTCCTGATTGCAGAGACGAAAGGCATCCACAAACCCCATATCACCAAAAAGTCTATCCATCCATGCCCGCTCTTCTGGCAAAAAGCCGGAATTTTTTTGATTACCATACCAATTTTTCAGATCAATTTTTTTATGAGCAATATTATAATCACCACAAAGAATTAATTCCCGACCTTCCTCTTTTAAACGCATTAAGTGACCTGCAAAACGTTCCAGAAAATTATATTTTACTTCTTGCCGAACATTACCGCTTGTGCCTGAGGGCAGATAAAGGGATATCACGCTCAATTTGGGATAATCAAACTGAATATAACGACCTTCATTATCACAATAATCAAAGCCCAGCCCCTTCACTACGCGCAGCGGTTTATGGCGCGCATAAATGGCAACCCCACTATACCCTTTCTTTTGAGCATCAAAATAATCGCAAAAATAATCACGAGGACAGTATAATTCTCGTGGCGTTAATTGCTCTAATTGCGCTTTTGTTTCCTGAATACAGACAAAATCGGCATGTTGCATCGTCAACCACTCATAAAATCCATTACGAGCCGCTGATCGCACGCCATTGGCGTTAAAACTGATTATTTTCACTAATTTCCTCGATTTAAAACAGTTCATTTGAAAATCTTCAAGAGCTAGATAAACATCCTGCAATACGTGCCAACCGTGCGCCCATTCGTTTGGCTAAAACAATCTCATCCTGACTTAGATTGTTATTATCAGTCCCGGCAACGTGGGTCACCCCGTATGGTGTTCCTCCACTTTGTGTCGTTGTAAGAAGAGGTTCAGTATACGGCAACCCTACGAGAATCATACCATGATGCAATAAAGGCAGCATCATACTGGTTAAAGTTGTTTCCTGCCCACCATGCATGGATGAAGAGGAAGAAAACACACAGGCAGGTTTATCAACCAGATCCCCGGCAAGCCATAAAGGAGATGTCGTATCTAAAAAATATTTAAGCGGCGCTGCCATATTACCAAAACGCGTTGGACTACCTAAAGCAAGCCCCCGGCAAAAACGTAAATCATCCAGGGTTACATAAGGCGCACCGCTCTCTGGAATCGATTTATCAACGGCTTCACAGGTTGCCGATACCGGCGGAACTGTTCTTACGCGGGATTCCATGTCATTAATAGAAGCAACACCTCGCGCAATATATTGTGCCAATTGAGCAGTCGCGCCCGTCCGGGAATAATAAAGAATCAAAATATAAGGTTTAGTCATTTAACCACTCCAGTACTTTTTCTGGTGGGCGAGCAATGAGTATTCGTTTATCATCTACAACAATAGGTCTTTGTAATAACTGAGGAAACTTGATAATTGCTTTTAATATCGTTTCTTCATCAGCATGCGCTAATCCTAATTCGGTATAGGTGGGTTCATTACTACGCACCATAGCCTGAATGCCCAATTCACTGGCAAATGTGTGTAATAACTCCAGAGAAAGCGGTTGCTGTCGATAGTCCACAACGCCTACCTTGACCCCCTTCTCTTGCAGCAACTGTAGACAAGCTCGTGATTTTGAGCAACGGGGATTATGATAAATTGTTAGCATCCTGGATCCTTCATTAAATCTATGTAGCAAATCAAAGCATGTTAACATGCCTATGAAACAGTAAAAAAGCCCTTTGTACCGACCAAAAAATTCAAAGGGTACGAAATTGCCGATGAAAGGCTAATTGATCGGTAAACTAATCTTAAAATATAAATATCAGATTATTTACCTTTTGATATACTTATATAATGAAGGAATTAAAAGTTGTCTTCATGGACTGGAAACAGCGATTACTCAACAAATTATTCGAAGGCATGCGCTTTATTCGCTTTGTGGTCTTTCATTTTATTAATGATGGTTGTACCTACCGAGCTTCCGCGCTTGCTTTTACGAGCTTACTGGCCATTATTCCTTTGATGACCGTGAGTCTGGCAATTTTATCTTCTTTTCCTGTCTTCCAGGGGTTGGCGGGGCCTGTGCAGGATTTCATTTTTGATAATTTTGTTCCTGCCACAGGTAAAGCTGTACAGAATTATTTACAGCAATTTGCAGCCCAGGTCTCCAATCTTTCCATTTGGGGGGTCGCTATTTTATTTATCACCGCTTTATTAGTCATGGTGACCATTGAACGTTCTTTGAATAGGATCTGGCGGGCAAGTTCTTCAAGACATGGCGTCACCGCTTTTTTATTATATTGGGCTATTTTATCCTTAGGCCCTGTTTTACTTGGCTTAAGTCTTGCCGCCAGTTCTTATCTTTTTTCCATTCCTTTCATCAAAAACCATCCTCCTCCTTCAATTCTAATGAGTTGCACTCCTTTTCTTCTATCTTTAATCGGGTTTACTTTTTTGTATGTGGTAGTACCTAACTGTCCAGTTAAATTGAGCCATGGTTTATGGGGTGGAATAGTTGCCGCGTTACTGTTTGAATCGGCCAAACTGGCTTTTGCTTATTATTTGGCACGTTACAACAGTTATCAATTACTTTATGGTGCCTTTGCTACTATACCTATATTTTTTGTCTGGGTGTATTGGGTGTGGATCATTACCCTTTTAGGTGCTGAAATCAGTTATGCGTTTTCAGTCCACCATCAACGCCGCACAGGAAAACCTTTAGATGGCTTCTCTCATGCCTTGCTTTGGCTATATCAACTCTGGCAGGCGCAAAAAAAAGGAAAAAGTTTATCATTTGATAGCCTGGTCAATGCCGATCCGCAACCTTTTTCCATTGATCCTAATCAGATGCTCAATGAACTGGAGCGTCTTGAACTTATCCATGCGACAGAAAACGGCCAATTTATGCTCAGCAGAGATTTAAATCAGCTAACACTGTATTCATTAAGCCAACAACTCCCCTACCGACTCCCCACTCATGCTGATTTGGAAGGAAGACAACCTCCGGAAATAGAGCATTTGAAACCTTTTTTTAAAAGAAATGATTTGGAATTACAAAAAAATCTGGCCACCGATTTGAATCAACTGTTTACGAATCTTAACCAACATGATGATTCTCATTAGAAAAGAATGGACTGGCTGGGTAAACAAGGAAATCTTTGCTAAGATTTAAAAAAACATCCAAAAAACGTTATGAAATTTTCTACTTTATTGTATTTAATGCGCTTTTGGCCACCTTTTCTAGGAGCAGGGATTCGCGTTATGGAATACAGTAAGGATTATTGCTCCCTTACAGTTCAGATGAAAATGCATTTTTGGAATAAAAATTACGTAGGCTCTCATTATGGCGGTTCTCTTTATTCCATGACTGATCCTTTTTATATGTTGATGCTAATGAAAATTCTGGGTAAAAATTATATTATTTGGGATAAATCAGCAACTATTCATTATAAAAAACCAGCTTATGGTAAAGTTTTTGCCAAATTTGAACTTTTACCGGCGCAAATAGAAACAATTAAACAGCAAGTCGATAATCAATTGAAATGCGAACCTGTTTTCGAAATTTCAGTTACAGACTCGCAAGGAGCAACAGTTGCCAGAGTAGTCAAAACGCTGTACATAAAGAAAAAGACGTAACTGCCAGTTTATTTTTTATTAAACATCCATTCATTACCTGCGTCCCACAGACAAATCCCGAGAGATCTTCTTATTTTTTTGCAACTCATGGGTAATTGATTTATTTGAGATTATTTGCCTTCCTGTGATTTTTATTGAGGTCATCTTCTCTCAAGCAAAGTGATGAGATAAGTTTGAGAATAGATTCCCGTTTTCACGGGAATGACACAAAATAATGTTGATGTCATCCCCGTGAAGTTGGGGAGGGATCTTCTTTCAAGCAACGTAGGCATTTTCTTATGTTGATGCCATTGCGAGCACACTTACCACAAACTTTCAGGTTTCAGGTAATTTTTATGGCCAAGAACACCATAGATCTGCTCTGAAAGCGATGATTACTTATTACAAAATATAACGTGTTAAATCTTCATCGGCTAACAATTTGCCTAAATGGGCCTCAACATAAGCGGCATCCACATGGACAGTTTCACCTGCCTTGTCGGTTGCGTCAAAGGAAACAACCTCCAGTAAACGTTCCACCACCGTGTATAAGCGGCGGGCACCGATGTTTTCAGTCCGCTCATTCACATTCCATGCTACTTCTGCAATACGACGAATGCCCGTTGCATCAAAAGACAATTGCAATCCTTCTGTTTCCATCAGGGCAGCATACTGTTGTGTCAGTGAACTACTGGGTTCTGTTAAAATACGCACAAAATCATCAACGCCAAGAGCAGACAATTCAACACGAATAGGCAAGCGTCCCTGAAGTTCTGCTATCAGATCAGAGGGTTTCGCAACATGAAAAGCGCCAGAGGCAATAAATAAAATATGATCGGATTTAATCATGCCATATTTAGTGGAAACCGTGGTTCCTTCAACTAAAGGCAACAGATCTCGTTGCACCCCTTCTCGTGACACATCTCCGCCCCCATGCTCAGCACGTTTTGCCACTTTATCCAACTCATCGATAAAAACAATACCATTTTGTTCGATATTTTCTATAGCCCGAGTTTTAATGTCTTCTTCATTAATCAATTTACCCGCTTCTTCTTCACGCAAAAGCTTCATCGCTTTAGCTACAGTCAATTTGCGTGTTTTAGTGCGACTGCTGCCTATTTGTTGAAACATGGATTGTAATTGGCTGGTCATTTCTTCCATGCCCGGGGGAGCCATAATTTCTACCCCCACCGAACTTGTTGCCAATTCTATCTCCACCTCATTATCATTGAGAGTACCTTCGCGCAACTGTTTACGGAAAATTTGTCGTGTTGAAGACTCTTTCTCACTGGAAACCAGACTACCTCGGGCCGGGGGTAACAGTACATCCAAAATGCGATCTTCTGCCGCTTCTTCGGCCTGATTTTCCACTTTTTTCATGGCCCTTTCGCGTTCTTGTTTAACAGCAATGTCAGCCAAATCACGAATGATAGAATCAACATCACGTCCCACATAACCCACTTCAGTAAATTTGGTGGCCTCTACCTTAAGAAAAGGAGCCTGAGCTAATTTTGCCAACCGGCGGGCAATTTCAGTTTTACCTACGCCCGTTGGCCCGATCATCAAAATATTTTTGGGCATAATTTCATTACGCAAGGCAGGGTCTTTAATTTGCATGCGCCGCCAGCGATTACGTAAAGCGATCGCCACTGCTCGTTTTGCTTCATCCTGACCAATAATGTGCTTATCCAGTTCCTGCACAATTTCTCTGGGAGTCATCATCATATTATTCACTGTCACTATCCAATTCTTCAATGGTTAAGTTATGGTTGGTATAAATACAGATATCGCCTGCAATATTCAAACTTTTACGCACGATATCAACCGCAGACAATTTGGTATTTTCCAGAAGAGCGCGAGCAGCCGCCTGAGCAAAAGGTCCACCCGAACCAATGGCAATCAGGCCCTCCTCCGGCTCTATAACATCACCATTTCCGGTAATAATGAGTGAAGCATTACTGTCTGCTACTGCTAATAAGGCTTCCAGACGACGCAAAATTTTGTCGGTACGCCAGTCTTTAGCCAATTCGACCGCAGCACGTACCAAATGCCCTTGATGCATATCCAGTTTGCGCTCAAAACGTTCAAATAAAGTAAAAGCGTCGGCTGTACCTCCTGCAAAACCTGCAATCACTTGATCTTTATACAAGCGGCGCACTTTACGAGCATTGCCTTTCATCACTGTATTACCCAATGTCACCTGACCATCCCCTCCGATCACCACTTTCTTGCCTCGCCTGACCGACAGGATGGTCGTACCACGATATTGTTCCAAAATACACCCTCGATTACCGTATGAAAAACTTTAGATGGGGATCAGAAAGAAAAAATCAATAGTGGCAAAAAATTAAATCAAGTTTGCCGAATAACATTGACTGCATATTCCTTTCAATTCGATAGCATCCTTACCAAGATGAAATTCACTCGCCTGAGATAATTTTTCCAATAAATTGTGTATTGCATCATCATACAATTCACTGACCTGATAACAGTTACTACATACCATCAAGATCTCAGAGGGCCGATGCTTCGCGGGTTCATGACACAATGTATACGATTGGATGGATTCAATTTTGTGTACTACGCCATAATCTACAAAATAATCCAGTACGCGATATATTGTGGGCGGTTTTGAGTTTTGCTTGATTTGCACCAGATGATCAAGGATTTCATAAGCTTTTAACGGTTTTTCTGCACACCATAAAATAAACAATACCCCTTTACGAACCGAGGTCAATTTCAGATTTATTGAAGCGCAATAGTCAAGAAACGAAGCAGGATAGGTCATTAGTTAATTGATTCTATTTTTCAGAACAGAAAGTCTAACATAGTTTGAATAGTAACTCCGTCAGGTTACCCCACAAAAGAAACCCCATGCGCCAGGGGAGAAATTCCTAAATAGTGAGCCACACTTTGTCCAATATCAGCAAAAGTATCTCGCCTTCCAATAAATTGACTAGCGAACTTCGGCCCAAAAAATAACACAGGAATATGTTCTCTGGTATGGTCTGAACCGGGAAAGGTGGGATCACAACCGTGATCGGCCGCAATAACCACCAAATCGTCAGCTTCCAGCAAATCAAATAATTCAGGTAAACGCGTATCAAACTGTTCAAGTGCGTGTGCATACCCGGCAACATCACGTCGATGACCATAAGAAGAATCAAAATCAACAAAATTGGTAAAAATCAAACTCCCTGCCGGTGCCGTTTGCATTGCCTTAAGCGTAGCATCAAATAAGGCCATGTTATCACCCGCTTTAATCGTCTGGGTTAGCCCCTGATGAGCAAAAATATCAGCAATTTTACCAATTGCAATGACTTCCCGGCCGGCTTCTTTCAAATAATCGAGTAAGGTGGGCGCAGGAGGCAGGGTTGCATAATCCCGCCGATTAGCTGTGCGTGTAAAAGCCCCTGTTTCACCGATAAAAGGTCGGGCAATAACACGGCCAATCTGATACTCGTCTACCAGCTTGCGAGCGATTTCACAAATTTCATACAATCGCTCTAATCCAAAACAGGTTTCATGAGCAGCAATCTGAAACACACTATCCGCAGACGTATAAACAATAGGCTTGCCGGACTTAAGATGTTCTGCACCTAATTCGTCAATAATGACAGTTCCCGATGCATGCTTTTGCCCAAGCACGCCGGGTAAACCGGCTTGCTTGATGAACTCATCAATAAGCGCCCGTGGAAAACAAGGTTGCTGATCCGGAAAATACCCCCATTCAAACGTCACAGGGACCCCTGCAAGTTCCCAATGGCCGCTAGGCGTATCTTTACCAAGGCTTTGTTCCACAGCATAACCATAATATCCACCGGGTTCTTTAAGCGTTGCCAAATCCACAAAGCGGATACCCGAACTGGCTACCGCGGCATGATAGAGTCCTAAATCAGCCAGATTGGGAATTTGTAATAAACCCTGACGCAGCCCGTCTTTATTAGCCAGACTGTTCTGACACGCTTCGTAGATATGAACTAAAGTATTGGCTCCCTCATCACCATAACGAGGTGCATCAAGGCTGGCCCCGATGCCTAACGAATCCATTAATAAAATACAAACACGTCCTGTCATGTTATTTCTCTACTTGTCGACAATAGGTTTCTTTTAAGCCTAATAATCCGAATAACGCTATAATTAGCCCTACGGGGAAAATGATGGCGGCGTATTGATAATCTGCCAGAGAATACACCGGAACCCCATTTAAAAGTTGCATTCCACCGTGTTTTACTAAAAGCATAGTAAACAAATTTTGATAAATAACATAACCACCCTGGGTTAAAATAGAGACAACACTGACCGCGGTAGCCGTTATTAACGGGGAACTACTCTCTGCAACCAACGCATAACTGATAACCTGCGATGCGGTAAAAAAACCAAGCAGGAAAAATAAAACTTTCATTTCCGGTAAAGAAACAGGGACAAAAAGAATAATAAGTATGGTCAATAAAGAAGCCAATACACCTGCTTTCATTGGTAATAGACGCAAGCCTAATTTGTCGGAACACCAGCCAATCAAAGGCCCCCCAATAATTGCGCCAAGAAAAAGCATGGAGTTCACTACTGCCGCATCTTCTTTGGAAACGCCCATTTTTTGGACCAAATAAAGTGAACCCATCATTGCACCGTATACTGCGATTGCCATGTTCATCAAACTGGTATAAAGAGCCGCCCTCAATATCTGCGGATTAAAATAGGTTTTTTTTGCCATGGCCAATACATTAATTTTCTGCTTCAGTTTTTTTCCTGAATCCTGCGTTTTATCAATGATGCCAAAGCACATCAGAACAAGCATGATCAAGCCAAGCCAACCCACTTGCATCAATGCGTCACGCCAACCAATCTGTGCAACCAGCCTGGTCAGAGGATATTGGGCCAACATACCTCCAGTCATAGCCATCGTAACAATTGCTCCGGTTATCATAGCCATACGTTGAGGAGGAAACCAGCGAGAAGCGATCCGAACCGGACCAAGAAAACAAAAAGCACTTCCTATTCCCGTTATGAAGCGACAAAATAGAGCAACGTAAAATGATTGAGCCTGCGCCAGAACAAATGTACTTAAAACACAAAGCAACATGGCAATAAGAATGGTTTTTTTAGTAGAGAATTTATCAAGTACCAATCCGGCAACAAAAAGAAAAATAACATTGGATAGATAATAAATGCTCGATAAATAAGCCATTTTATCGGCATGCACATGAAAGTCACGCATGATATTATCAGCTATTGATGCGAACATATTTCCTTGAATGAATTCATAAAAGAAAAATAGTGAAGCACTAAAACAAACTATCCAGGGTAAAAACTGAGCTGACAATTTCTCATTTCCCTTATATTCTTCTACCATCTGCATAAAAAAACTCCTCAATCCAGATAACGTTTGCAGTAAGTTTCGCGGATTAATAAAACCGCAATTAAAGCAACAATTGCAGTCAGTGGAAAAATCCACATTGCATATTGAAAATCAGCCCGTGTGTAATGTTGAGCAGTACCGGCGTGTTGTTGCATTAAGAATCCGAAAAGTACCTGCCCCACACCAGCACCTCCCATAATGAGAATAGACGCAATCCCTGTAGCAGCACCGGTGTTTTCGGAGGAATTACTTTCAGCAATAAGAGGATAACTAATGACCTGTGTACTTGAAAAAAATCCCAGAGCAAAAAAGAGTGCGCTTAACTGTATTTGAGAGAGGACAAGATCCATAAATAAAGGAGCCACTGACAACAGAGTCGCTATTGCACCGAGGATCATTAAAGGTTTACGGCGGCCTTGACTGTCGGAAAGCCAGCCCACCAGCGGACAGCCGATAATACTGCCAATAAAGATAAGACTTACCACGTTGCTTGCTGCCATTTCAGACAAATGGTGAACAACTTGTAAATAACTGGCCCCCCATAATGCGCAAAGGACCATGATGGGTAAATTTAAAAAGCAGGTATACAAACCGGCAAGCCAATTTTGACGATTTACAAATACCCGCATAAAGGCAGGGAGAGTGACTGGCTGGTCATTTTTTTTCCTGGCGGCCAGAAAGTCTGGTTTATCTTCCACAACCATATAAATCCAGACTAATAAAATAGCACCTACTGCACCGTCAATCAGCAAAGAACGCCGCCAGCCATAATATTCATTCAGATACGCAAAAGGCGTATGAGCCATCATTCCACCTAAAAAAGCCATGGTGACCAGTAAACCAATAACCAAAGCCTGGCGACGTGGCGGAAACCACTGCGATACTAAAACAACACAGGATAAAAAGCAGAATGCATTCCCGATTCCAGAAAGAAAATGGCAAAAACAAGCCAGGATAAACGAATCGGTAAGTGCAAATCCTACAGTACCAATAATGCATACCGACATGGCAATCAGGATCACCCTGCGTGTTGAAAACGCGTCCAGAATAATTCCTGCGGGAAGAAGAAAAAGAAGGTCAGCCCATAAATAAGTACTCGACATCCAACTGAGTTGTGCCGCATCCAGATGAAAATCATTACGCAAAGGCTGATTAATGACATCAAAGATGTTGAGTTGAAAAAACTCATAAAAAAAGAACAACCCCGCTGACAGACAAATCACCCACGCTATTAAGTTACTACGAGGCAACACACTCCTGGAATCCAGTGTGGCAGAATCAGACAACGTTTACTCCTTAGCTAAGGTTGCAAAATTTGCCGCGTATTGTATCAAAAAACACAATTAATTGGTATCTTTATTGAACAATTTTTTTCAAAAAGTTCATCGCGAGGGCTGCCGGCATTTAAAATGCAAACGACAGGTAGAAACATAAGCTTTATTGCCACCAATCAAAATTTGCTCGCCCTCGGAAACAGTTTCTCCCTGCTCATTAATACGCAAATTCATAATCGCTTTACGACCACAATGGCAAATTGTTTTAATTTCAACTAATTCATCAGCCCATGCCAGCAGATACTGACTCCCTTCAAACAATTCACCTCTGAAATCAGTACGCAAACCGTAAGTTAACACAGGAATAGTTAACTGATCAGTAATTTCTGTTAATTGATAGACTTGATTACGAGTTAAAAATTGCGCCTCATCAATTAAAATACAACCGTAATGTTGTTTCTGAGTGAGGTGATTAGTAACCCAATCATAAAGATTATCTGTTGGAGTAAAAACCTGTGCCTGCTCAGCCAAGCCAATACGTGATTGAATAAATCCCTTTTCATAACGTGTATCGATTTCCGGCGTGAGTAATAAAGTTTGCATTCCCCGCTCACGATAATTGTAACTGGATTGTAACAATACCGTACTTTTTCCCGCGTTCATTGCCGCAAAATAGAAATAAAGTTTTGCCATTAACTCATCCCGCAACTATATAACAGGGCCATACTCTACTATGAGACCGGGTTAAATGAAACTGTCTGATAGGGAACCGTCAGCTTTTGCAAAAAAATAGTTTAGGGCTTACTATGGATGGCAAATCATTAAATTAAGGATAATCAATATGATTCCCGTCAAAGGTTATGCTGCTGAAACTGCCAAAGCACCTTTAAAACCCTATTCCTTCGAAAGACGCTCTGTAGGCGAACACGATATTTTAATTGATATTCGTTATTGTGGAATCTGTCATTCTGATATTCATCAGGCACGTGATGAATGGGGAGGTTCACTTTTCCCCATGGTACCGGGACATGAAATTGTAGGAATAGTAAAACAAACCGGGGGGAAAGTATCAAAATTTAAAGAGGGGGATCGAGTAGGCGTGGGTTGTTTTGTCGATTCCTGTCGTCATTGTGACAGTTGCCAGAAAGGTTTGGAACAATATTGCGCTCAAGGCATGATTAACACATACAACGGTAAGGAATATGACGGAAGTCCCACTTTTGGTGGTTATTCAACGCAAATTGTAGTCGATGAAAATTATGTATTGCGTCTTCCTGAAAATTTACCTTTGGATGCCACCGCCCCCTTGTTGTGCGCAGGGATTACTCTTTATTCGCCTTTACGTCATTGGCAAGTTGGCCCTGATAAAAAAGTAGCGATTGTAGGTTTAGGTGGGCTGGGGCATATGGGCGTTAAAATTGCGCATGCGATGGGTGCTGACGTTAGCGTACTGAGTCATTCTCTTAAAAAAGAAGCCGACGGGAAGCGTCTGGGAGCCAATCATTTTTATGCCACATCTGACCCGGAAACGTTTACAAAGCTCGCTAATACTTTTGATCTGATCGTTTGCACGGTTTCTACAGGAATCGATTGGGGACAGTATTTAACGTTATTAAAACGCGATGGAACAATGGTTGTTGTGGGCGTTCCCGAAGAAAAAGTGCCTTTAGGTGCTTTTCCACTCGTAATGGGACGCCGTAGTCTCGCAGGCTCCTTGATTGGCGGCATCGAAGAGACACAAGAAATGCTCGATTTCTGCGGGAAACACAGTATCACCGCAGATATTGAATTAATTCCCATTCAAAAAGTAAATGAAGCCTATGAACGGGTATTAAAAAGCGACGTTCGTTATCGTTTCGTAATTGATATTGCTTCTTTGAATTAATTTAAGTTTAATGAACGTCCTCCAGCTTCGCGGGGATGACATCAATATTATTTGAGTCATTCCCGTGAGACAGGAATCTATTCTCAACTTACCTCATCACTTTGCTTGAGAGAAGATCTCCGTCTTCGCAGGGGATGACATGAATAAAAATCACAGAAAGTCCAAAGAGCTTCATATAAATCAATTACCTGCCATGTGTACAAAAAGTGATAAAATCACTCAGGCTGTATGCGCGAAATCCAGCTTCGATCTCTATTCGAGATCGTAGGGAATGCTGTACATAAAGCACAGGACGTAATCTTTAGTGTTCAAAAATGAGAGGTGTTTACTTTTTTTGATCGACTAATGCCCCAATATAATAGTCCATTAATCACAATGATCTATAATGACCCACATAATCTTATATTTGCTCAACAATGGTTAATGTAGTATTATCCATCAGGACATTATTATGAGCAATAATGGAGCATGATGCTTAAGAAAAAGGGTTATAGTAGCTGCGAAGAAAAAAGCATTTAATCACTTTCTAAAAAATCTACTCTATTAATGTAATTTTTATAATCAACATGGTTAAGTAAAATGCCTCATCCTTGCGAAAATCGATTTCCATCTCTATATGCCAGTTATAAAGGTCAACATAGAAATATAGGGCCTATCCTTGAAGTATTGGATACCCAATGTAAGCATTTATTTAATCTGGAGGAACTGGAGCGAGCAATCACCTCTGGTGGATGGCAAGGTTCTTATGTCGACTTTTTCGAGAATTGCATTCATAACAGTGGGGATGGATTCGACCCTGGTGAAGTGAGTGAAATATTACTCCCCTTTATCTATCACACAATAAATTCTCCTGAATGGAGTTTAGAAAATTATACTGTTCCACCATTTTGTACTCAAGAAATAGGGTTTAAAGAAAAATTTGGGGCACAAAAACTGGATTCCGACTTAGATAAGATAAGCGTGTTGAAAAATTATGCATTTACCACGCTGGATATGTGCCGTTCGGCACAGGCAACAACGGTTAGATGGGGAATTAAGACTACACCAAAGGTAATTGAGTTAGAACATTTGGATTATCTTGATACAACCAGGATAAATAAAGAAAATTCTTTATATATTCGTAGCTCAAAAGGTGACAATAAAGGGTTATCGCAATGGATTTTGCTTTATTACAAAGAAGACAAGCCTTATCTTTATAGTGAGTCACCGATAGCAGAGGATGATAAGCTTAAGATAATCGACCGCTTTTTTAAGGGAAAAGAGCATCCTGTAATAAAAGGAGGTACAGCTGCTTTATCAATGTCTTCAGGCATACGCGCATGTTCTGAATATGCCCAGGAAGTTGACTCTTGCGGTGCAGGATTATCAACTGAAGCAGATTATTTTTCCCTGTTAGTAGAGTGGATTTGGTTCACTAACTATTCACCTTATAATGCACGCCCTAATTATAACTGGGAATATTTTAAAACGCATGTTCTTCGATTTTATCCAGAAAACGAACAGTTCCGTCTCCTCGATTTGAATACTCCCAAACAGAATGATGAAGACTTTGATGAGAATAAACATCTACAAATGCGCTCTTTTTATTTAGCCCTTGATCGCATGTTATCCTCTCAATACCTTAAAGACTGGCATTATGAAAACCTTCCAACAGAATCTATATTTTATCTTTTAAAAACAGATCGCAAAAATAATACTGTGCGATTGGACGTCCCGGATGGGATCGACTTTGAGCAGTTTATACAAATTTATCAACCTCATGGTGTTACAGCGCGTTGGGCAATACAAAAAGAGTTGACTCAGCATAGCTGCCATTCACAATTCTCAATACATGATCTGGCCACCTGTTTTGTCCTTAATACCTTTCGTGCGTGCGCAAAAGAAAAGAATTTAATTATTAGATTACCTGAAAAATATCAACTACACAAAAAAGAACAAAATCTGATTTGTTATTTAATGCAGCGTAATCCTTTTGTTTGTCGTTTTGAAAATCCCGCCAATAACACGTCTTTAAAACTTATCAATGAGAGTCTACAGCATATTTTTGCCCGTAATCGCTGGCTCTCCATGAATGGATATCTATCTCCTTTGCTTGATGAATTCTGGACTGTATCTGCGGAATATTGGCTTGCTTATTTAAAACAATCCCCTGATTTGCTGTCGGATAAACAAGATGTTTTGGAATTTAAACGTTGTGTCAGGGAGATGGGTCTACATGGCTTAAAACCTTTATTAGAATATCTTTCAAATAACGAAGGCGAGTTAAAATCGGAATTCAACAAACTGCTTCGCAAAACAGAGACTCCCCCTGTTTTTTATGCCGGATGCCCTGGAAAAGAAGTTAAAGCCTATACACGAATTTTAGTTGAACATCTACGAGAAGAAAAATACTTCCCTTTTAAACAATTTCAATTTTCTTTCGTTCCAGGCGCAAATGAAGAAATTGCTGATTTGTTAGAGCAATTGAATGAACTCAATTATTTTGACAAAATCAGTTTAACGGATTGCACCACTCCAGAACATAGGGATGCGTTAAGCGCTTTTTTATTAGAAGTAATTAACCGCGCCCAACACAATGAGAACTGGACCTGCCCCATTCATATCCCTGAATTAGAAAAACCTTCCAGTAATCCTCACTTGGCAAAAATTTATGATCGTTATAGTGACTTAAATAATATCCTGGTTCGGAGGGCGCGTAAGAAGTGTGATGAAGATTTGTTGAAGATCAACCACTTTAAAGTAACATCACAAGTAGCTGAAGCAATTGAAGAGCATGGAAAAGAAGTCCAAATAAAAGGCAGAAAAGGTCTTGAATATGATGCCTTGGTTCGAAAATTTGGAAAAGAATATGATAAAACATTAGGTGGGCAACCGTTATCACTGACGCGCACTGGCGGCATTGCTCTACAAATGCAACAGCAACAGCAAATAAACCAAGAAAGAAGCCGCTCTTTAGAAAATGAAATGGAACAAGGGACTGCGTATGAAGATGTTTTGCCCCCTTTATTGATTGATTACACTAACATTCATGATGAGATGGAAAAGTATTATCGGGAACTAAACATCGATTATCCTGTTGACGTCAGGAAGGCGTCCTTAGGAACACCTGATGAAAAAATTTTGCAATCCTTTTTCCATACTTGGGTAAACGCCAATCCTGAAGTTCCAGCAAAACATATTATTCAAAAAATGACACCCCATGCAGTGCAAATGCTGTTGACATACCATCGTCAATTATCAGGAGGCTTGAATGTATCCAATTTGCCTCGGGGCTTTTATACTCAACGCCTGGGATCTGGAGAACTGGTTTTAGGATACAAACCCACTTTAGGCTATACAACCGAGCATAATCCTTTGACTTTAGAATTAGCCACTTCTATTCCACAAGTCGAACGCATTTTAGGCGATTATCGACAGTTTAATACGGTTGATAAGCCTCGTCTGCCAGATTTGCTGCAACAAATACAATTATTGGCTGAAATGCAGCCTGAGTTACCTAAGAAAGAACGTGAGTTAAGGTTAGACGCTTTGTGGCATGGAAACCAATTATCCAGCCACTGGCGACTTTTTCTAAAGAAAGAAGACAACAGAACATGGGTTATAAACAATTGGGAGCTATTTTACGCAGGCTTCAGATCATCCATTCGTGATCAGGATATAATGGAATGGTTTTCTCAACGACCTGAAAAATTATCCCAAGAAAAAGCTATTGGCTTATTAATACAAAGCATTTACACAGAGAAGGATCAGGCGGTACAAAAAGAACGTATAGTTGATCTTTTAACAAGAAATAAAGATTTTATTGCTATAAAAGGTTTGGGGCAAATCTATTCTCGCTACGGCAATTATGGTTTAGAACGGTTTGCTAATCTTTTATTAACCATGCAAGATCGCTTAGGTAAAAATTTCCTGGCTGATTTTGGTAAAAATTATCTTGTTTACTGCACTACTTATTCTCCATTATTACAAGAGTCCTCCTTAAATACTTTTGATGCTATGTTAGCGCAATTATCAAGGGATAAAAGCGGTCAGAAAGACCTCTTTCTACAATTCCTTGATATGCAGATGCAGGCTGCCGGATGGGAAGATATTTCTACTTTATGGAAAGGATTTAATTATTTTTATAGCCGCATTAAGGATATGGGCTTAGAAAAAGAATTAACACCAGAACTTTTAGCTTCATTAACGCCTCAGAGGCAAAATCTATTTCCTTGTTTTGAACGCATTTTAAAATCATTGGAAAATATTCCAAGCCTGGGGTTACAAATACAGTTTATCAAGACGCTTCCTCATTCTGATTTAACCGAGGGAGGCGTACCTTATGCCGTATGTCATGAGGGTTTTGTCCTCATGGATAAGTCCCTTCAACTTGCTGAGTTTCAAAATGGAAGTCCAACCTACAGTCCGCCGATGGACAAATTATTTACTGATGATTGGCAGGAGCCGCTTCATACCCATCGTGCTTTAGCTTCCAAAAACCATATTAAGCCAGAGAATTACAGGGTATTGAGTGAGGCACAACTATCAAGACCTGAATTAATTTGGGCTTCGCATACTGAATGGCCCGACGCTCAGCAATTACTTGATTTTTTTAACACGGGTAAAAACCAGCCTATTTTGAATGATGTTGCCAGACACTTCTATCATATTTTTTATGAAACGCATCAATCCTATCGACGTTTTCCTTTAGAAATTTTCGGGTTACTGGGAGAGCATGCAGCAACACTTAAAGATATTCTTAAGAAATATCCTGACAATACTATCTTTTTTGAATGCCTCAATATACTGCAAGAGGATATTAGAGAGGAAAATCTGGCGCGCCTTTTCACCTTATTTGAAAAAGCCCCAAAACAACACAAACATTTGGAGCAAGGATTATTGTTGGCTACCGTTTATGAACTATCCGAAGCGGAGTTAAACACCTTTTTTGAAGTGACCAAAGCAGTGAAAAGGGTGACAAGTAAGGAATTGCTTATTCTTTCCAACCAATTACTTTCATTAGATACAGATACCTTACCGGATAATCCAGGTATAGGAAAAGTAATTTGGCAAACCATTCTTGATGGCATTCAACAAATGGATGCTCATCCTTTAGAGATTGCAGAGAAGCGCAAGCAATTGATGCAGCAATTAAAAACCACCTATGGGTTGAGTTTTAAGAGTTCTATTGCCGGCGATTATAGAGTTGTTAAGGAGGACGATCTCAATCATTTAGGACTTGATAAACTCTTTGCAGAACACCATCGCCGATTGAGCAAATTCTTTACCAGCAAAATTGCTGTTTCTGAGGCCCAGTTGGTCAATCAACAATTAAAACCTGTTGTTGAGTTTTTCAAAAGGCTGCTGCTGAACAAAACCTATATCAATGAAGTGGAACCGCTGCTATCCACCCTTGAAAAAGTACTGGAAAAGCATGATAAAGGCGTTTGGACATCCAGTTATTTCGATGGACTTTTACGTAGCTTGCAACCTCAAGACAGTACTTCCAGTTTTCCTATTAGTATTCTAGAGGCGATATTGACTGAGCCAAACAGTCCTTTTATTCCTGGAACTATCGATGAAGTACAGTCTGATTTTGATAAAAAAGAAAAATGGAAGAGTGTTTTTGGATTAATTCTATCAAAAGCAGAAAGCTTTGATCGAGTACAACAGGCGAATTTGGCTCGATTGGCAATTCGAACAAGTGAAGAGCCAGGATTCATTACTTCTCTTGTCACAAGCTTAACTCATAAAGATTATGATGGTCTTCGTGAAGTTATTTTAGCCCGTTTGTTAAGTAGCAAGAAGCCTCCAGAACTGTTTAATTCCATCTTTAAACAATGCACTGATTTCATTCGCCTGAATCATGCCCCCATACGCGATGAAGATTGGAAAGCAACGAGCCAGTTATGGATTGAAACATTAACCAGGCATCCGGAGCTTGAGGCACAATTCGCTTTAGAAAAGATAGATGCCGACAAGAAAGCATTAGTGTTACACATTGCTGCCTGGAGTAGTTTTTCTTCGAATCAGTACCCGACAGTGCCTCAAGGAGATTATTTAAAAGGGGATTATCCTAAAGCAGTTAAATTAATAACTCGTTTATCAAAATTATCAAAAGAGGAACTTAATGCGCTCGCCCAAAATTATCCAGGCAAGCCTGCACCTGATACCCGAAATTTATTAACCTTCATTAAAAATAAAGAATTTCGACCATTCGATAAAGCTATTGGGGATTTTCTGACAAAGGAACAATCAACATTCAGGCAAGATTATCAACACTTATCCAGTACACGAGAAGCAGATTTAACCAGAATGCTTCAATTAACCTATGTCACTCGAGGCAAGGAAGTAAAACCTTTAGACGCTCAATCAGGAATTCAGCTCACTCTCATGTTTCAATACTTGAAACAACTTGAGCAAGGCGTTTCTAAAATAGCCGGTTATGAAAAGCCAATTGGCGAAATGTCTGAGGAAGAATTAAAAGAAGGATTCAGGAAGTGCTCTGAAAAATCGAATGAAGATCCCAATAACACGCAAATAAAAACCCAGGTTTGGGCCATTTTATTTGAAGTTTTAGGTCGTACAACCGGCAAGTACGCTCATTTAGCGCAACAGTTTGCTTTGATCGCTAATGATTTATTACTTCCCGAAGATCCATCCAGTATTTTACAATTAAAAACAGGAGAAGGAAAAAGCCATTTCGTTGCCCTGCGCGCAGCCCGTCATGCAGGATTAGGTAAAAAAGTGGATGTGTGTACTGCCAAATGGAGCCTGGCAGAGCGTGATTTGCTCGATTACAAACCATTTTTTGATTTTCTTGGTATTTCCACTACTAATGTAGAAGCGCGCTCTAAACATGATACCTATGTCAATGCTCAAGTGGTTTATACTACTCCAGGCGATTTGTCTTTATTTCTTGATGAGCAAGCAAGCCAGGGCAAACCAATCCTTATTGATAAAGCAAATCGTGTAGGCTTGGGCGATGAGTTTGACTTTCTCTATTATGAAGGTCAAAAAACTCAGTTTAACTATGCTCGCCACACAGGGGTGACTCCTAAAGAAATGGCCTGGTTTTATCGAGGTCTTAATGAGTTTTATGATAATTTACCGGATGAACTCAAAAACAATCCAAAAGATAACCCTCTTAATATCCATGTGATTACGGCGTGTTTTGCATTTTTAGCAGAACAGGCAAATGAAGAGGGCTTACTCTATTTGGAAAACTTGAGTCCTATGGAGTTACTGAGTTGGTTGCAATCAACCCATGAGGCGGCAACATTGCAATTCGGTGTTCAGTACACGGTCCGCCTGGAACAGGTAAAAGTGGGTGAAGAAGAATTTCCTTTACGAGAAATATATCCACTCACAAAAGATATGCAAGCTGCGGTAGGTTCTTCATTCAGCCATGGGGTACATCAACTTCTTGCTGCACGTCTAAATGAACAAGCCGCATTAAAAGATGAGCCGCAAAATTATCATGTCCATCCTGAGAGTAATATCATTAGTTCTCAAGTTTTTTCTCAGCGATTAAAAACTTTATGGGGACATTGGGAAGGATTTACGGGAACAATCTCTTCATCGCAATCCAATGAGCTAAACGAAGAGTACCATACGGCCGTACTTCATGTACCCACCAATCAAAAAGATTTGCGGAAATGGCCTGCACCTCAGTTTTTTGACAATAAGAATACGGAAAAGGCCCAGGAGGCTCGTTTAGAACAGTTAGCAACCGATATCAAGCAACGAATTCGTGAGAAAAAATCCATTTTATGGTGCTGCGCTACGGATGCGGAAGTACTCAAAATGACCACTGCCATTAAAAAATATTTTACTGAAGACGAATATAATCAATACTTTCTTTCTTACACCAATGAATCGCATGAATCACCAGCAGAAATTTTACGGCGTAAAAAACAGAGGGAAGGCGATTATTTAGGACAGAAAGAACGAGGGGTTGTTCTCATCGCGGCAGGTTTTGGACGTGGTGATAACGTAGGTGTTGAAACAGTAATCTTAGGTTCCGTACAAGATGAAAACGATTTAGGGCAAAAAGGAGGTCGAACAGCACGTAACGGGGAAGAAGGTGAGGTTCTTCAGTACTACCTTACTAAAGAAATTGATGATGAACTTCTGGTATGGAATCAGTTTTTGGCTGAATCCAATTTGCTCGCAGGTGTTGTAGAGGAGCTGAAGCGGGTTGACCATCCTTTGCAGGACGCATTTAATGAAGATGAAGTACCTGATTTCTCCGCATACAAACCCAATGATAAATTTAATTTGTTGTTACGTCTTAGAGAGTATAGCGTTGCAAAAGATAATTATTTGTCCCGCTTCTATCATGAAACGAAGGCCAAACTGTCTTCTGAAGGAATCAATAAAATAGGTCGGACTGATACTCAAAAGAAAGATCAATCAATTAAAGATTTTGCAAATTATTTAAATGACCTGGAAAAGAAATGGCTAGAAATTCAAACACACTACAAAGATAATCCAGAGGCATGCATTAGAGCGTTACAAGCATTTATAGGGCAGAGTTGTGAAAGAAATGCAAGGCTTGACTCCCTGTTTAAAGATACCGAAGGATTTAGCATCGAGGTAGATGTCCCTAATCAGCCAAAGTTTACTCTGGACTCCCCTGCGGAAGAACAAAAAAATCAATTGTCAATTGCGGCTCAAAGCCTGGCACTCCGAATCGTGGATTTACCAGAAGATTTCAAATCCTGGAATCAACTTATTATCGATATGAGCAAGATGACTGAACTGCAAATGGAAGCCTTGTTACAGATCTATGAGAACACGCCCACTTTACAGTTTGCTACCTTTCAAAAACAAGTAGCCAGCCTTATAAAAGAACGCAAGGCGGTAGAACAAATTACTGAATTACGTGCAAGCAGGAAGATTGAAAAGTTATCCGATTTCAAATTTGAATTAAACACCCAACAAGAAAAAATACTCCACCAATCCTTATTGGGAATGGATCATCGAGCAAGTAATCTGACCCTGGAGTATATTTTAAATCCTAAATATAGTGGGAAAGAATATATAGAACAAATCTTACCGATGCTTCAGTACAGTGCGGCTAATCCTGATTTGAGTCTTTCATTTTGGAATAATCCGGTTATTCGAGATAGCCTGTTAACTTTACCCGTATCCTGTTTTACAGAAAAGGTTTATCTGGAAGCGGATCATCTGCTTGCTATCAAAAACTTTCTTGACCGCTTCATTGATGTGAAGGAAAACGAACAAGTATATAGCGAATTATTTAATCAATTTGTGCGTGCAATGGAGAATCAACCGGAGCATCGCAAACGTTTATTAGCTCAATACGAAGTAATATTAGAACGATCCGGAATATCCAATGTTGCGTTATTAAAGAGATTGGCTGAGATTGGTGAAAACTTAAAAGCTCCCGCACATTTAAATGTGTTGAAGCGTCTCATTGAGAAAATGAAAAAAGAGTATGAAGCACCACGAGGCGCCATCAAAGAACTGGATGCACTATGGAACAATATGAGCAATTCAGATCTACGCGTTGTTGGGTTGTTGCCTTTAATTGAACAAATTCTTGCTACGGAAGGTAAAGAGTTTGTTGCCCGATTAAATGCAATTTTGAAGTTACAACCTGAATTAATTGCGGACTCTCAAGACTTTTTAAACGAATTCTTTCCTAAGCGTTTAAAAATCAAAAAGCAAGTAAAAATTGCAGAATATAATAAAGTACTGGCAGGATTAAAGAATTTATTTTCTAATGAAAAACATAAATTCGATAGCACTATGCAATTATTTGGTCCTTATTTACTAAGCAATGATTTTGAATTTGCTACGGAATTTAATAACATAAAGATACTACTTGATAAAATAAATTCTGAAAGTATAAACGACCATCTCGCTCAATATTCTACAAAAGATATTCATTACTTATTAAGCCTGGTTCACAATTTTCCAGACCACGAGAAAGATTGGCTCTTCCTTGCTCCCGTGTTTGTTAAATATCTGGATTCTGACTTCTATAAAGCGTTGTCTTCTGAAGAACAAGTGATCGCTATTATAGGTATTAAGAATCTGCTGGAAGCACAAATCGTTGAAAAAGACAAAGTATGTTATGACATCCTGGCTTCTCTATCCTTTGCAGAGATGCAGCACCTGCTTTATTTCTCAAAAACATATCCACAGCATGCCCAAAACCTGTTGGCGATAAAACCATTAATTACTTATATGACGAAATCAGGTGATGGGGAAGAAGAAGAGAAAACCTTCCAATCTATATTTGCCCTACTTGAGAATATAAAGGATACGAATACTTCGTTAAGAGTGGTACGAGCTGCTTTCAACAAAGATCCTATTAGATTACCTATGTTGTTGAAATTAAACGATAACAATAAAGGACATGAAGTAGACATTCTCTTAAGTTCATTAGCCACTCTCACTCTTCTGAGTAATGAACAAGAAAAGATGATTAAACTATTTTTTGACAACCGAAGTCATTTAAACACATGGATTAAAAATTCATTCATGAATTATTCAACGAATGAAAGAGTAGCATTAATGAATATGCTCAAGAATGAATATTTTGTATCCCGTACTCCAGCTTATGGATATTCCAGAAGCGAGAATAATGCGTTATATCAAGCAGGGCTGGACGCTTATAAAGCGCATATTTCCCAAGTGCTTGAAAACTCTCAATCCAAAAGCCAACCCAGGGGACTCTCATCTGCACAACAACAAGAAGTGCTTAAGGTGATGGGTGAATTAGAGACCATTGGTGCTAATCCTCCTCGATTTAAACCAAAACCTGAAGGAGAGGCTAGAAGGGCGCTGGATAAGGCAATAAAAGCCCAGATTAATACCTATGATAAGTTATGGTTTAAAGACAAACAGCGCTTCAGAGAGATGAGAGAGCAAATTGATGAGTTAAAGGCCCTTGTTGGTAACAAAGGCAACAGTTATGAAGAGCTGATGGACAAGGTGAGAAACATAAAACGGACCCTTATGATCAGGGATAGCGAAAGAGCCTCGCAACAACTCTTTCCCAGATTCCTTTTTAGCGGACAGAGTCGTTTGTACAGGACTTTTAATGACATTGAGGATTTGATTTTAAAATCATGGACAGACAGTGCCCATAAGGACATTGCCAAATCAAAAAATTATACTAGCGTCTACACCAGATCGAGGGATCAGTATGTAGAGACGTTTAAAGAATCATTAGATATCTGGAATATAAACAACTATGATAGATTTAGATTATTTAAGGATTCTGGCGTTTCAAAAATGTATCAGGACATACAATCGTTGGGAACTAATGATGAGGTAACACATTATCTGAGAAACAATCCAGATCAAGTGAAAAAACTTCCTGGGGCGCTCAAAACAATCGCCAAGGAAGTATTGGCGCATAGTGTGGAGAATGCTGCTCATTACCAGGAAGTTTTTAACTAACCTCGACTCGAATAAGACGGAATGTATGCTGATGAAATGATTGAAATAAATACCAGTGTCAGATATATATTTTAAAGCAGTCATTGTTTTTAGCGTTTCTTATATGCATGCGATTTATCCGGACGTTATAAAAGCATTTTATTCACTATACAATACCTTATTTGTGTGATTCATAGAGATCATTTCAATTTTTTCATAATTAAATCAGTATGGTAGTTAGCTATTTGAATGCGCTCATTGTCTATTTTGTAGTTATTACTAACTTCCTCGCTGAAAGGGGTTATTTCGCTTAATTCAGCCACGATAGCCGAGGGTGGTTTCCCTTTTAGTGAACCATGCGGACGCTGCCAGTTATAAAAAAATTGCCATTGAGCCAGCTCTTCTCTGAGAGCTTCGAAGTCAGATAAGTCTGTAATAGCGTAAAACTCTTCAAGATCAGTTTTTTGCGATCGTTCTACCTTGCCGTTTAAATGAGGAGAAGCTGGCTTATTGGGTCTAAATTTAATACCTAGCCCCATCATTTTTAGCTGAACTTTTTCGGCAAAAAATTCTAATCCTCTATCCGTTTGAATACGCTGTATAGGGAAAGGGAATTGCTCCAGAACCAAGTCTAAGAAATGTAGTGTGTTAGTGGCTGTACGGCGTTTGTAAATCTCTAGTACACGCCAACGAGAGCAATCATCAACAGCAGTATATTGATAAATTCCGGTCCTATTTTGCAGGTATCCATCTGGATACGCTCACCAGGAATAGGACGGCTATAACGCTTAAATTTCTTTTTTCGTTTAAGTTTTTTTATTGGTTGTGCTTGGTTGCTAGTTAACGCTTTATGAATGCTCGCCAAAGAAAGCGAACAGTTATGCAATCTAATCAATTCAGGTTGGATCCGCCTGGCGCCCAAATTACGACCGATACGCAAATCAAGAATGAGTTTAATCAGTTCTGAATTTAACTTCTTAGCTGGTGACAAATGAGGCTTTTTGCTTTGATCATTTAATCCATCAATACCAGCTTCTAAATAACGTTTGTACCACTTTCTCAGGGTAGGACGAGAAATACCACATTTACGGCAAACGTATCCCGCATCTTTAGTGTCAAGATATAGGTTTACCCAAGTTAACCTAGCTTTAATTTGCTTTTTCATAACCCGGTAAATCTAGCAATTAATTGAAATGATGTCTATGAATCACACACCTTATTTAAATAATATATCGTTGTCTCATCCCCTGTATTAAAAATTTTACTGCTACATTTGAGAGTAGAGAGGAATTGTTTTCCCATTTATCTGTGGCGACTAGGATTATCTTTTTAAGCTTAATTGCGTTTTCACCCACATTTTCCAAAATGGAACTTGTGCTATTTTCTTTCAGTTTATTAATTGGATTTATATGCTCTTATTTTGAACTTTTTCCAAAATGGAAATGGTTCATATAAACCGAATGACCTGAATAGATTATTTTAATCCATGAATTTAATTTAGTCTTTAGTATCCACAGTTTTAGTGGTCTTGGTTATTTTCTTTGTTTGCCCAAGCTGCAAATAATTTTCATTACTCACTACACTTTTTCCTATCTCTTTTTCTGTCTCTTTACGTGCCTTTCCTGCTACGATTCCTCCGCGTTTAGCCACTTTTTTATTTTCGACCATTCCCTCAGGCTTTTCTGTTTTGGAGATTTCCGTTGTGACTTGTTCCCCAAGCATGGTGAAGATGAGTTCTAAATCCGTCATATGATCACGCAAATTAACATTAGATTTTGAAGGTAAGTTTTTATATTGTTTGTGCTCACTTGGCGTCATGCCGAAAGTTGCTTTGGCAATTTCAGCAGTTAAAATAGCGTAATCTTTTTGGTGAGTTAGTCCCCGATCTTGCCATTCATCGGTTAAATTTTGACGAATAGCTATGCCACGTAAGCGTTTGTCTATCCATTCTTTAGGATAGCCCTTTTGTTCATAAAGCTCTTTCATACGCTCTTGGGCAAGCTCAGGATTTTCAATTTCTTGTATTCGCTCATAACCTACTTTTGCTAACCAGCGTTTGAAGGGCTCTGCCTTAAGCGAGGGGATAGATTGAATTAAGCGAAACATTCCTTCAGTATTTGCGCAGTCAGTAGCACGTAACTTTCCGTCTTGAGCAGGTAATTTCAACCCGTGACAAAATGTCACAGGTTGATTTGACTCGGCAATTAAACGTTGTTTTAGTTTGCGCCAATAGGCACCCGCATCGGGGCTGTCTGTTAAAGCTGCACATACATCAATTACACTAAACCACCACTCATTATTATGCCAAACTCGACGAATGGTTTTGTCTTTAAATATTGCGATGGCAGTATCTTTATTCATGGTAATCTCCAAAATATATGCAATTTAGCAAGTCTGAAGGATGTCTGTTACTTGCAATTGCTTCCTTATTAATCGAACTATTCGGTAATTCCGAACAGTTGCTAGCTTTCTATGGGAACAGTAAAAAATTATTTGACTGTTGCATCCAAAAAATTCTATGTAATCCGATGTTTTTCGCGTTTTATAATGTTATGCCAGTACTTTTTGTAAGCGGTTAGTCTCTATAGAAACAACATTAGACTCTAGCAGTGCATTAAGATATTGGCTCCATTTATGTAATGCTTCTTTCCTTTGATGTAACATCTCATTTCTATTATAAGTAGCCATAATCTTAGGCATTTTATGTCCTAGGCATTTCTCAATGACTACTGGATCAATATGAAGCGTTTCCCCAAGCTGGGTACAGAAACTTCTTCTTAAGTCATGTGCCGTCCAATGAGGAATACCTACGCGCTCTTGAATACGGTTAATGGCTCGCGATAGTGCTTTGGGGCTTAGCGGGGTGTCTTGTTTAGCAGATAACACAAAATTAGATTTTGAACCAGACTGAAGCTCTTTAAACATGGCTTTCACAGGTTCAGTTAAATGAATCCGCATTATTTCATCTTGCTTCGTATGTTCTTTGGGTATCGTCCAGAGTGAGTTTTCATAATCAATTTCAGACCAAGTAGCGAGCCTTAGTTCACCAGAGCGAATGCCTGTATGTAGGATAATTTTTATGGCGAGTTTTGTTTGTAGAGACATGCGACTGTTGTCGCTGTCTAAAAACAATAACAAGGTTTTAATTTCATCTATTGTTAGATAACGATCTCTTGGCTTCTCAATTCCACCAATATCTCGCCCTTGTAATAATACGGCTGGATTTTCTTTTAAAGCACCACGTCTTACTCCGTAGTTAAAAGCTTGTTTTAATGCTGATAAAACTTTATTAGCATGGACGCGAGCACCTCGTTTTACAATTTTATCCAGCGCAGTTGTTACTATGGCAGGGGAAAGCTTGGCTAATTCAATGTCGCCCAGTAAAGGAATAATATCTGCATCAATGAGTTGTTTAATCTGTTGAGGCTGCTTGCGTTCCTTTTGGATGTAATTTTCATACCATCCTAAAACAAGCTTTTTAACGGTGTTAGTTTTAGCCTCATCAAGTTTGGCTAAATGAGCTTTGGGATCAACGCCTGATTGCCAAAGATCAAAGAGTGCTTGATAAGCTGTTCGTGCTTGCCCTAAGCTCATTGCAGGATAGTAGCCTAGCGTGATGCTATGATCCTTCTCGGCATAGTAATAACGATATAGCCAAGCTTTCTTCCCTTGGGGCGTTACGCGAATATAAAAGCCATTTCCTTCGGTTTCACGATAAGTCTTATCTTTGGGTTTTAAACCATTGATATAAGAATCTCTAAATACAGTTTTCTTCATATTAACTTTATTCTCTTCGATCCAAGTCGATCCAAATAACGATCCAAATTATTTTGGATCGACATGAAATCATTTGGTAATAATTGGAAACGATGATATAGAGA
>NZ_KK211301.1:38813-113350 GCF_000621525.1 Legionella fairfieldensis ATCC 49588
AACGACGTGCTTATGGGTTTAGAAATTTTGAAAATTATAGGTTAAGGGTTAAAGTTTTGTGTTCTTGATTAATGCCCCCGGATTTGGGGATGAGCCGGATTTTATTCGTAACTCATTGATTCTATTGGTCGGGACGGAAGGATTTGAACCTTCGACCACTAGCACCCCATGCTGTTTCTTGACGTTTTCAAATGATTCCATAAATTTCCAAATAACACCTATAACCATTGATATATAAAGGTTATCTCTATATCATCGTTTCCAATTATTACCAAATGATTTCATGTCGATCCAAAATAATTTGGATCGTTATTTGGATCGACTTGGATCGAAGAGAATAAAATTAAAATGAAGAAAACTGTATTTAGAGACTCCTACATCAATGGTTTAAAACCCAAAGATAAGACTTATCGTGAAACCGAAGGAAATGGCTTTTATATTCGTGTAACGCCTCAAGGGAAGAAAGCTTGGCTATATCGTTATTATTACGCAGAGAAGGATCATAGCATCACACTAGGCTACTATCCTGCAATGAGCTTAGGGCAAGCGCGAGCAGCCTATCAAGCACTTTTTGATCTTTGGCAATCAGGTGTTGATCCTAAAGCTCATTTAGCCAAACTAGATGAGGCCAAAACAAATACCGTTAAAAAGCTTGTCCTAGGATGGTACGAAAATTACATCGAAAAAGAACGCAAGCAACCCCAACAAATCAAACAACTTATCGATGCGGATATTATCCCTTTGCTGGGCGATATTGAATTAGCCAAGCTCTCCCCTGCTTTAGTAACAACCGCGCTTGATAAAATTGTGAAGCGTGGTGCGAGAGTTCATGCCAATAAAGTTTTGTCAGCATTAAAACAAGCATTTAACTATGGAGTGAGACGGGGAAGTTTAAAAGAAAACCCTGCTGTATTATTACAAGGGCGAGATATTGGTGGAATTGAAAAGCCGAGGGATCGCTATTTAACAACAGATGAAATTAAAACCTTGTTATTGTTTTTAGACAGCGATAATAGCCGCATGTCACTACAGACAAAACTCGCCATAAAAATTATCTTACATACAGGCATTCGTTCCGGTGAACTTCGGCTCGCAACATGGTCTGAAATTGATTATCAAAACTCCCTCTGGACAATACCCAAAGAACATACAAAGCAAGATGAAATAATGCGGATTCATTTAACTGAACCTGTAAAAAATATGTTTAGGGAGCTACAGTACGGCTCAAAATCTAATTTTGTACTGTCTGCTAAGGAAGATGTCCCACTAAGTCCCAAAGCACTCTCAAGAGCTATTAACCGCATTCAAGAGCGTGTAGGCATCCCTCACTGGACAGCACACGATTTAAGACGAAGCTTTTGCACACAGCTTGGCGAAGCACTACATATTGATCCAGTGGTTATTGAAAAATGCCTAGGCCATAAAATGCCTAAGATCATGGCCACGTATAATAGAAATGAAATGCTTGTTCAGCGTAAAGAAGCATTAACTAAATGGAGTTCTTACCTTGAAAATATATTACAAGACAATGTAGTACCACTTTCATTAAGTAAATGTTCGTAGTACATGAATTTCAACCCGTGACAAATTGTCACGAATTAAAAATTATTTAGACAAGGATTAATCCTATGAATAAAGGATCTTTAAAGAAAGTAAGCATCAAGGATGAGCTCACTGAATTTCTGCTCTATACCGCTCCAAATGGGGAGGTTAAAGTCGAGGTATTATTAAACAATGAAACGCTATGGTTGACCCAAAAGCGAATTGCTGAACTATTTGGCGTGGGTGTCCCCGCCATTTCCAAACACCTAGACAATATTTATAACGAAGGCGAACTAAATCGCGAAGCAACTATTTCCATTTTGGAAACTGTTCAAAAAGAAGGCGACCGTTCGGTAAAGCGTAATGTTGAATACTACAATCTTGATGCTGTGATTTCAGTTGGTTACCGTGTGAGCTCCAGCCAAGCAACTCAATTCAGAATTTGGGCTACTGAGTTGCTTAAAGAATATATCATCAAAGGTTTTGCGCTTGATGATGAACGGTTAAAGAATGGCCGTTATTTTGGAAAAGACTATTTCAATGAACTCCTTGAGCGTGTTCGCTCCATTCGAGCAAGTGAAAGACGAATTTACCAAAAAATAACTGATATTTTTGCTGAATGTAGCATTGATTATGATCCTAAATCGGAAATTACACGCCAATTTTATGCGCATGTGCAAGATAAATTTCACTTTGCCATTACTGGTAAAACAGCTTCAGAAATTATTTATACTCAAGCAGATGCAAGCAAACCATTGATGGGGATGATGACTTACAAACATGCACCTCATGGCCGTGTTTTAAAATCGGATACCACCGTTGGCAAAAATTATCTGCATGAGCAAGAAATTAAGACACTTGAAAGAACTGTCTCAGCATTTTTTGATTATATTGAAGGTATTATTGAACGTCGAAACACCTTTACGATGGAAAATTTCGCAGAAAGCGTAAATAAATTTCTTGAGTTTAATGAATATAAAGTCCTAGAGGGTTATGGCAAAATTTCGCGGAAGAGAGGAAAAAGCACTTACAGAATATGAGAAATATAACAAGCAGCAACATATTGAGTCAGATTTTGATCGGGAAATAAAACGTAGATTAAAGCCTAATAAGGATAATATATAGTTGTCATGCTGATAAAGGATGGTGACAATTTGTCCCTATCCTTTCATATAGAGATTCACTTCATCATCAACTTAATAAGTTACGGCTAGAGTTGCAGCTAGAGTCACGGCTAGAGTCAGCTTTAAAAATTAGGCACGAGAAATTAAAAGGAAATAAAGATAAAATCATAAATAAAATAGATGTGCTAAATACAAATAAAGCTATGGTAATTGATAGCAGCAATGATCTATTGTTTAAATATGGTATTGTATAGTGAGTAAATGCTTTTATAACGTTCGGATAAATCGCATGCATATAAGAAACGCTAAAAACGATGACTGCTTTAAAATATATGACCTCCATGTTAATTCGATTAAACATTATTGTTCTGAGTTTTATTCTGAAAATGCTATAACAGCATGGCTAGAGTTAAAATCACCAGAAGAATACAAAAACCATTCATCAAATAGAATAATTATTGTTGCTGAAAAAGATAATGAAATAGTAGGATTCGGCTTAATAAATTTGAACAAAAAGAGTATTGATAGTCTTTATTTAAAGCCCCATATGTCTGGCAAAGGGATAGGAAAATTACTTCTACAAAAGCTTGAGGAAATAGCGCAACAAAATCAAATAGAAATGTTGAATTTGGCCTCTACATTAAATGCTGTTGAATTTTATCATCAAATGGGCTATCAAGGCGAAGTTAAAAGCATTTTTAAACTGTCATCAGGAATAAATCTAGACTGCGTTGAAATGACAAAAAAATTAATGATTGCCCCCATTGAATCTGAGCACACTTAATCCGAATGAATTAATTGTTAACTGGATTCATTACTTGCCTTGTAACCCTTGTTCCAAATACCAAAATTTTTGCGTAAATAGTTTTTAATTGTGCCGGAGGACTAGAACAATTGAAGCTTAACACCCTCCATCTATCTAATAATAACAAAACGCAACATGCCATACCGCAAACTTGCGCGATGGCAAGACCATTAATTCCCCATCCTAATAAATACGTAGTGACACATGCAAAAGGTACTATTACTCCCCAAGCACTAACTACACTTATTAACATTGGAACTTTGGTATCATAAAGTGCTCGTAATAAACCAATAGAAACTGTTTTTCCTGCAACTAATAATTGACCACACATTGTAATAATGAGAAAAGATTTGAAGGTTAATGCAATATCGTTGCTTACATAGGGTGATAATAGTGTGTCAGTGTAGAAACAAAAACTTAACAGCGCAACTAATCCTACCCCCCCTCCTAATATCAAAGCTGTAAAACCATATTGGCGTACTTTTGCCCACTGTTTATTACCAACACTATTTCCAATTAAAATATTAGAGGCTTGAGAAAATGCAAGCATTGGAATTGAAAGAAATTGAACATACTGATTAGCTATTTGTTGAGCTATTAATTCTAATTGCCCCATTCTGCCTGCAATAATGACCACACTAAAAATTGCCAAATATTCCGAGGCAGCATGGATTGATATTGGCCAGCCAAGCTTAAATATCTCTCTAAGTTGTAAAAATCTATTGATCGGTCTTTTTATAAATAACTCAAAAACTTTAAATTCTTTTTTAAGTGCAAGATAGCTAATAAGAATAATTAAGGTAACAATTGAACGACAAGCTTGAGCAAAACCTAATCCGCTAACTCCCCACGAAAAGAAGCCCATTTTTCCAAATGCCAATATATATCCTATAGAAATAGAAAGAACTAAACTTATAATTCCTATTGTGGTAACTACACGTGTTTTCTTTAGCCCCAACATAAATTGCTGTAAGCAAGTTAATAAAAATGCAGCTGGGATACCCCATAGATATGATTTAAAATATAAATCTACTAATTCAATTACCTCATGAGGCTGATTAAATAAATGTAGTAAGGGTTTTATAAGGAACATGACTGCAATTGCCGGAATTGAAAATAAGAACGCCAAGCAACAGCCTTGTTGTACAAAGTTTCCTATTTCGAAAAATTTTTTTTCTGCGTACATCCTTGATACTAAGGAACTGATTGCAAATAAGGGTGAGGTACATATCATCATTACTAGTATCTGGGTAATGCCAATTAAAGCTCCGGCTGCCAGTGCAGTATTACCTAAATTTGCTAACATTAAACCATTTGCAATTGAAATAAACACAATTGTCATATTAAATACTGAGATAGGAATTGCCAAACCAATAATGTCTTTTATTAAACTTATCCTCGAATTAAACATACACTTGCTCGTTATTAGAGCTACAAAATGAGCAATCCTTGTTTTTTTCAATTGGAAAAAATGTGCTTTTTTCAATATAAAAAGGATCGATAGATCGGATTCCTTCAACAGCACTGGGTATATTAATGCCTGTCAAATAACGTACAGCTTCAAGCACGGCTAATGAACAAGTCATTGCTAAAATGGGGCAAAAAGCTCTTTTATCAATACGAGGATTTTTTTTGACCTTCCTTAAAATGGGTTCTAATTTTGAGTTAGTTACAGCACAGAAATAGCAAGCACTTGATTCTGGTAAATACAAGGGACCTATCCAGTTAGTGCTCAAGCATAGCATTGGTATTTTTGCCTTAATACAGGCTTTTGTTATAAGTCCGGAGATTGCATCCTGAGCCTCTTCGACAGGATAATAACCAAAGGCATTAAAAATGAAGTCAGCATCTACCAAATAAGGCAATAGATCTGCTTCACTTTCAATTTTCCTGCAAACTCCTTCATAATTCACTGATGCATCGGATCCTGTGACTATTTTGGAGCATGCTTCTGCTTTTTTTAAGCCAATGTCGTCTTTAGTGTATAGTACTTGACGATGTAAATTACTTAGCTCAACCACATCATGGTCAATACCAACAATATGTTTGATGCCCAATCTGGCGCAATGTAAAGCGAGCCAACTACCATAGGCACCTAGACCAACAATAACAACCTTACTATTTTGTAGTTTTTCGTTAAAATCTTTACCTGTATGCTCATTGGTTTCAAAGGAGTTCAAGAATCTTATTTGCCTATCATAAAGCGTATCTTCTGGAGGAGGATTAGATACATCCCTACACGTTATCAAGAGTTTTTTTTCCTTCAAAAAGCTAATTAATTTTTTAACATTATTCCTGTTTGATTTTTGCTCCCTAGAAAAGCTATCCAATAACAAATCTTCTTGGATTCCTTCTTGTAGTTGTTGCAGTAATTTCTTTGAAAAATCCAAAGTAAATCCTTTAAATTTAAATGCTACGTTGAAAATATCGGAGCTTATTTCGAAATAATCGTTGTAAACATGATGATTGCAGGAATTTTGTAATTTAATAAACATATTTGATAAATTAACCTATTTTACAGGATAGCCAAAAGTTATTGAATAAAGTGGCGCGAACTCTTGTTCATTTAATTTAAGAAGCGTCGAAACATCTCTATCACGCAATGCAGGTGTAACTAAACTAAATACCCCATATTGCAGATAAGAAACCACCAATTTTTGAGACAAACGTCCAGCCTCAATATAAGTATCTCTCAAGCCTCTTGGATAAGGCATTGCCTTCATTAAATTGTCAAAATCGGCCACTAAAATAATAGTGAAAGCAGCTGTTTTTGGAGTGTTCATACCTTGAATGTTACGTGACATTTCTGTGAAAAATTGGCCATCTTGAACCAATTGTAATTGCGAATTTTGAAAGTTATAGCAATAAACAGCGGGATTTATTTCTTCAACATTATAAACAATAAAATATAATTTAATCCCATTAATTGCATTGCAAATGCTCGCATTTTCAATTCCTTCGTAAAAAATTTCTTTGCTGACAGGCTGCTTTTTAAAAACTCTTTTTGTTCTTCTATGAATTAAAGCTTGATCAACAGAAAATTGTTTTTCAACGCTATTAGCTGAAGAAACATCCAGCACCTTGCTATCTATATTGGATTTTTTTGATAAAACTGATGACTCAGCATTCGTCTCTTTAAAAGAAGAGTCTCGGGAGGAAACATAATAATCGATAGATTTATACCATCCTTTTTCCTGCCAATAAGAGTAATGAGCATTGCTAGGTGTATTATGATCGAGCTGTGATTTAACAGAGTTAATAACTTGTTGTATATTATCTAAGCTAGTTAACATATCTTGAGGGATAATATTCACAGTATTTTTTTCAGGATTATAAATCTCTAATACTGTATTGTTCTCTCTATCAATATTCTGTCTTAGAAGGGTTAATAAAGAATTGCTATTTGCCGACATTAATTACCTCCGCTAGCATTAAAAATAGCCATGCTTGTTATGACACCTTCTGATAAGCCATCAATACCAATTAATTGTTCTATTAACTTTTCATCTATTTGATGAGAAATTTGAGATTTCATCCCTATACTATCTGAAATTAGTTCCATAGTTCCAAGTATATGCCCAGCATCCATATGGATAGTTCGAAATGTTCGCGGTTCGCGATAACGAAACATATTTCTCTCAAAGACTGATGTTAAAACTATAATTGCCATTGGTTGATTATTTAACTCATTAGGGAAAAACTCGGGAAATATAGCTGGAGTATCAATTTTTTCTTGTTCTTTTATCTTAACAAAACAAAAAGGATCGGATTGAATGTGATAAAGCCCTTTATCAATTCCCTCTATATCGAGAGCAATTAAGTACCCTTCTGTTGGGTGGCGAGAACCTCCTGATGGACTTGTGCGCCGAATAAGAGGCACTCCCTCCCAGCGGATTGGAGCTTCAGCTGTTTTTGCAAAACCGTAGGCAGTAATAATGGATATTAACTTTAAATTATTTTCTTCAGCGTGGAATTGTTTTGCACCGAGCGAATGATCATTAAAAGGTAACGGTACATTAAGTCTTTTATGTTCCTCAGAATATACTTTTATTCTATTAGTATCAGGGTATTTCGCACTATACTCATTCATTCTTTGGTTAGCTATACGCCAGCCTTCCGCGCCTTCAGCATAATTTAGGAAGGGATAATCATAGGTAAAAAAATGATACTCAGCAGCACTTTCCCAATTATATTTCTTCCAGATTGGGTATTGCTCTAAAAATAGCTCTGAATTCAATTTATTTTTATCGGCAGAAATTTGAGATTCGTCTTTTAAAAAAATTAACTTTTTTTCAATCAAAGACAAAATTAATAAATTAATTTTTTGAGGGCTTAATTTATAAAAAGTAGATATTTCAGTTATGATTTTTTCTTTTTTTTGTGGGATTATACAATAAATTAGAAGAGCAACAACAACTTCAGGTATAGAAAATATTCTACGAGAGTCAAAATCTTCAGCAGACCATTTATTATTTGTGAGTTCTGATGGAGGATGTATTCTTGTTGCCAGGCTTGTTTGAAGGTTGGGCATCAACGCGCTCCGATTACAATAAAAATTAATTCCACTTTCCTAAATATTAGAAAAGTGGATACATAAATTATCTATTGATCGGATTGAAGAGAAGCTGCAATGCATTCAGTTACTTCTTCGATTTCAAGAACAGCATCTAAATTGGTATCTAACTCATTATTTTCTATCATATTTTCCATAATTTACTCCTTTTTTGGTTTTATTTAAGAATGCTTGAACTAATTTAAAGCACGAAGCGATAATACTCGATTTCTAACAATTGTTCTAGATTAGACGCAATTAAACTATTACCAGCGACTGATTCGTTTATTCAGTTAATGCAAGAGTGCAGGATATATTGTTCTTCTTTATTAGCCTGTGACAAATTGTCACAAGTTAGAAAAAATGTATAATCCCCTAGCCAAGCTATCCCGACGGGGAGAACAAAGGGTTTCATCACCTCTTTTGCTTGGCGCCCTCTGTGATGATTTTACTTTGATGGAATAATACAAGCATGATTAATGAGTCGCGACCTGAGTTTAAGAAAAAAATAAGTTCTTGTCTCAAGAAATGTGCTCCGACCCCACATGGTATTAATTTAGAACAATTAGTGGATTTATTTCCATTAACCTTAAGAGAGCTTGCTTGGCTAATTGCCATTTGTGAGAACGGTTACTCCTATCCAAATATTCCGTGGGAATTTCCAGTATTGAAAGGCCGTGTTGATGGATTAGAAAGCGTTTTTATAGAGCAAATAAATCTAGATACTAAAGAATATTCAGAAAGCGTAGAAATGGCCTCATTGGTACATAAGGCTAGTATGGACGCTATACATAACTTCATGGACATACAGCAAGAGATCTGCCTCGACAACGAAAAACAAGAAATCTTCATCTATAAAATTTGCTCATTGGTTAACACAAGACTATTAAACATCACTCTCAGCAGGCTTATCTCGTCTATCAACGCAAAACAACCAAGGGAATCTGATGATCCTCTGCAAATGATGCCTTGGATTAAAGAACGCAATAAAGAAATTCGCACCGATAAAATAATAAGCTTACTCAATCAAATATGCGTTGAAAACCCCATAGAAATTAAAGCAGAAAAGATAATTGCGCCTGTACAATCATATGAGTTGGCTTGGGTTATTGTGATCTGCAATAAACAATTCAACCATTTTGAAGACGTGACACCACCAGAACTGAAAGAACTTACCTCCTTGGCAAAACAAACTCATAAAAAAATAATCGACCATTTACGAGAAATTAACCACCTCGATAAATTAAAGGCAAAATGGTTTGATGAGGTAGATTTCCGTGATAGTAAACATGTCACCCAACAAATTTTCTACGAAATACCACCAAATATAATACTTGATATAATATCAAATAAATCCATTTATAAAGTTAAGAGTAAATTTGCTGCTGAAATGCTTATCGATAGTATTTTAAAACAGGATTTTGGTCTTTTAATCCGTGAAACATTCCCCGATTACACCGGAAAAATACATAAAAAAACTTCAGCACCTCATAGGTTAATTATCAAAGTCATGATTATGCTGCTTAAGCTTAAACGCCAAGATATTACGTGGTCAACGGTAAAAGAATTTATTGAAGAACATATTAGTCGAAACCATAATCGCGCTACTTTGGCCAATCTTGAAGACATTAATGAGGACAATTTTACTGTATCGGGCTGTATTTTAACTAAAATTAACGCTACAAAAAAAGTCGGTGACTATAAAAAAGCTTTTAAAATTTAATTTAATCATAAAAAAATTTCATATTACGTAATCTGTCACGCAATGTGCGCAATATGTCGCGCATACCCATCAGTAATCTACTCCTAGTTTTTTAAATAAATCTAACCGGGAGTATATGGTATGACCCAATCAAAAATCGATTTAATTGTTCCGAGCCTCACCCTTTTTGAATTATCTATTCCGCCAGTTGCCCAAATCAATCATGTTGAAAAATTGACAGGCTTTCATCGTTCAACCCTTCGTCGTTGGTGGGAAGAAGATAAATTTCCACGCCCCCAAAAATTAAACGGCTCGACCTTAATTTGGTCAACAAAAATAATTATGCAATGGATAGAAGAAAATATACAAGGAAGGGAAAATCATGATAACAACATTTAATAATGATCCTGCCCCTCAACAAAAGTCAGGGGCAAATATCGATAGCTCTTTGGCCGAGAGACTAATAGACAATTTTACAGAAAAATTTAATTCATTAACAGTCGCTTATAATGCAGATAATATCCAGTCTACTGGAAATTACAACAATATCACTGGTAGGGAATTATGGAAATTATTAAAAGAACCTCGCATTGGTCACAAAAATGGTACTCATTTCCTACGCACCGATTTAAAATGTGATAAACAAGGAGTGTGTTTATCCAGAGCAGATATTAATTGCACTGAAGAAGGAAGGCTAATAATTATTGATGTGGATGAAACAACAGCCACCCATTTAGCGATACATGAGGCATTAAAGAAAGCAGACATAGCTCATATTCTAGTAGGAACTCATTCTTATTATGCAGAAAATAAAAATCGCTTTCGTATTTTATTACTCAGTGATTCGTCATATAGCAAAGATCAATTAGAACCCACAAGCGAAGCAGTCGTTGAAACAATTAACTGTTTTCTTACACATGGTTTTCTTGAATATGCAAACGAAAACAAAATTTATGCACAAGGATGGTATACACCAAGTATGCCTAATGACTGTAATAAAGAAATTTTATATCTCGAATATGCTCAAGGCCAATTGTTTCCTGTAAAAGATAAACAATTAGAACCTGTGGTGAAGCAAGCTTTACGACCTATCTTTTCAACAGAAGGCACTCAGATATCACCTATTACCGCATGGAACAACCAAGTGCCAATAGGTACAGTCCTTCAAGAGTATGGCTATAAACACGTATTTAAAAACAAAAATACATGTAGATGGCTTTCTCCCAACTCAACTAGTGGACGAGGCGGAGTAGTCGAATATTTGGGTACAGGAAGAGTTTTTAGCCATCACAATGATTGTCTAAATGATGGCTATAGTCACGATTCATTTGATGTAATGAGGTTGCTGAAAGGGCTATCCCATGATGAAGCAATTAGATTCGCTAGCCAACAAACCAAAGCACCTGATGGCAGAACAATTGATGAATACAATAAAAGTGTTTTCAGAAAAAACAAACCAGATAGCAATGCCCTCACCGAAATCATTTTTAATCCATACCAACCTTTTAATGATGATCTATTACCAGTAGAAAACATACCTTATGAAGCCTTACCTGAAATTCTGGCTGACTTCATTAAAGAGCAATCCCTTATTAGAGGGTGTCCAGCGGATTTCATTTTAGTTTCATTACTTGCAAGAATGGGTTGCGTATTTTCAGGAAAAATTCAAATCGCACTAACAAAAAAAACCGATTGGTATGCTTCACCAAACTTTTTTTGGGCAATGATTGGAGATCCCTCCTCAGGTAAATCTAATGCCTTAAGCTCAACCAATAAACCAATTCAATTGCTAAGTAAGCAAGCGAGGGATCAATATAAAGGAGACTTTAAACAATACATTCAAAACGTAAAAATTTTAGAATCTAAAATCGCATCAGCAAAGAAAGGAATGGAAACGGAAGCAAAAAAAGCAGCTGCTAATCCAGCTGTAGTTGCTAAATTTGAAGCTACTCTAAAAGCATATCTACAGGATTTAGCTGATTTAGAAGAAAATAAACCAAAACTAAAGCGATACACTTTTTCTAAAGTCACTGTTGAAAAATTAATCTTAACATTGGAAGAAAACCCTGATGGCGTAATGTTAGAAGTTGATGAATTATCCTCTTTTTTTGTCAGACTATCAAAAGATGATAACGCAGATGAAAGAGGGTTATATCTTTCAGGATTTAATGGCAGTCTTGAATATCCCTACGATACCGTAAAGCGTGGAACAGTTTTTATTCCGAGATTGCTATTATCCATCTTTGGAGGGATACAACCATCAAAACTTAAGCGTTTTCTCAATGAAGCACGGACAGGTTATCAAGATGACGGATTACTTCAACGTTTCCAAGGAGTTGTCTATCCAGACAAACATACCCAAAAGTTAGAGGATAGACCACAATCATTTTTTCTGGTTACCAAAATTAATGAATTATTCTCGAATTTGAATGGTGTGAACGGTGCTACCTTGTTACATCTTGATGAAACAGCCCAGCAGCTATTCGATCAATGGCGCAATGAAACAGCCGAGAATGCTCAATCCTTAGGGCATCCGTTTGAAGCTTATTTAGTCAAATCATATGAATTCGTTGCCTCATTAGCAGTGTACTTATATCTGGCTGAAAACAACGGCTTGATAACTCCTGATAAACTAATATCTACCAAACAAATTTTAAGTGCCATAAAGCTTGGTCATTATTTTTTTAGTCATGCAAAACGCATGTATGGCTTAGTCTACAAAGATAACTTACCTGCTCGTTCATTATCTAAAAAGCTGATCAAACTCACTGGAATACCTGCGCTAAAAACAGAACATTTTGATTCAAATAATAATCTCTTTTTCTTCACTAGAAGCCAAATTAGAGCGAAAGACTGGGCTGATTTGACAACACAGGAAGAAAGACGAGAGGCAATTAATGTCTTGATACAAATGGGGCATATTTCTAAACCAAGTAATAACAAGTACTACATTAACCCAGATCATTTAAATGAATAATTTTTAATATCTCAATCCAATAACCTACATCACCTACATTTGAAAGAATAATGATCAAATGTAGGTGATGTAGGTTTTAAATCTAAAGAAAAAATAAAATTAACCTTTTCAGAGAGAACTTATGAACAAATGGGACTTAATGCTACAAGAGGAATTAAAAAAACAACCTATTAATTTGTATCGGTTTGTAGAGCAATGCTGCTCAGGTTTTTCTGTATCTGCCCAACAGGTTATTGATCATCTACTGTCTTTAGAAGATGAACAAGATATAATCAACAGTGAGATACCAATAGAATCATTGAAACTGCACATAGAAGTATGGATAAAAGCAGGCAAGCCCCATTATTCCGGCAAACAAATAGGCTAATTAGGAGTAATCATTATGAAATCCGTATCAAAAAAAGGCAGGCCAACAATATACTCGACTAAGCTTGCGGAGGAGATCTGCAACAAAATTGCTTCAACTAGTAATGGACTTAAAAAGCTTTGTGCTGAAAATCCACACTGGCCTAATAAGGACACTATTTTTAGTTGGTTAAAAAATAACAAGGATTTTTCCGACCAATACGCGCGAGCCAAAAGGTCTCAAATTGAATGTGTAGTTGATGAACTGTTGGAAATTGCGGACAACGATTCGAATGACTCTATGGTTAATGCTGATGGACAAATAGTGATTAATAGCCAAGCTGTCCAAAGAGCAAGGCTAAGAATTGATACTCGAAAATGGCTAGCCTGTAAACTTGTCCCTAAAGTTTATGGGGTTCAGCCATTACCTTTGGAAGAAAAGTCATCCTTAACTTTGCCAACATTGAAAGGAGTTACCGATCCAAATGAAGCTGCTCGAATATATCAGCAAATTATGATTAAGGGGCGGTAACTCCCCCTAGAGAACGTTTATTGATTAGGAGACGGGCTTAATCTCAATGGAGTTCGATTGTTTATTATGAGAAATTTCAAACCCCGTTATTGCGTGAACATGAACTATGTTCATTTTATTATCCATATCAACAACAATACTTCCAACATCGACAAGAGCTTCATTAATTGTAGCCATAAGCTCTAGGGTACATAAACCTGTATCAGAGCAAGCATCCCAAGCTTGATACATGTTAATTATATGGTAATAAGAAGAATCTATGCCAAACCAACCTTCATTGTTTTTATTAAGGAGTATCCCATTCGCATAAACTGAAAGCTTAGAACTAAAATAAGTGGGTGATTCAATTTCAATAGAAGACACTAATTCTAAAGGACATACTTTAGGATCTGCATTCTCAACATGACAGGATGCATTATATCCAAGAGTTTGCCAGTTATTAGTATTTAATACTGCTGCCTCCCATTGAGACAATCGAGGAGTTTTGTTGCGTATAGGTTCCACACTAAGTATTGAAGCAGCATAGTCTATATTTGAGTAATAACAAATGGTATATGCTCCTTGCCACCACAAAGGATTTTGATAAGAAGATTGCACTGAGGTAAGTGTATAGACTCCTTTTCTTGTCGTTGACCAAGCTCGAATGTTTCCCCATTCTGAATATTGTCCAACAATTTTACACGAACTAATACTTTTATCTTTCGCACACTCTATTTTTTCAGGGCAATACAGTAGACGAGCTTTTGTTTCGGCTAGAGCAATATTAGATTGAAGCAATGCAGTCAACGCAGTAAAAACAAAAATTAAAGACTTTATTTTGTTCATTATTTTCTCATTTAGTTAAGATTTCTGAAGAATCCTATTCTTAACTATTCCGTGTTTTAATTATTTTTATTGAATCCAAGTAAATTGAAATATTAGATGATGCGTTTCATCTGAGCCAAAATTTGATTAGCCAAGTCGCGCTTATCGATTAGATGATCATCCCATTTATTGGTTTGCTTTTTCTGACGACCTGCAACAAAACCAAAAGCTCGCCCATTATCCAATTTATGAGCAGATTTAGCAAATGATGGTGCTGGAATAAACCAAAGATAATCCCAAAGATCGCCTTTTTCTGTATCAAAATAACAAAATATAACGCCAACAGAGTAGTGTTCAATCATATTGCTAGCTTTAACCGTTGCCGTAAATACTTCGTTAGGCTCAGAACCATAACGATTTTTGACTTGTACATACATGGTCTTAAGCGTGCCTTTCTCTTTAATGATCAAATCTATTCCATCATCATCAGAAATCGGCTTGTAACATGACAGATTGGTATCTCCGTATAAAGTAATTAATTCAGCAATACGCGCCTCAGCAATATCCCCTTTTTGCTTGGTAGAAATATTGCTGGATATCTTATAATTTTTCTCTATTACTTCCTCATTTAATACGATATTTTCTAAAGGTAAATCAGTATTCAGAGTAAAAACAGAAGGTGATATCTTTAAAAAACGAGACGTTTTCTTTTTCTCATTAATATCAACAATGAGTTGAGCATTCATAGTTGCCTCAGGGGTTTTGCCAGCAGTTTTTAGCCAACCTCGTTCTAAAGCTATGGCAGTAATCTCTTTGCTGTGCAGAGGTTTACCTGTTTCCTGTAAAATCTGAAAGGCAATTTCTTTAAATGTACTCATATATTTTAAACCTCTTAAATAAAAATCTAACATCAACTCCTTTGGCTAATATTTATTCAATCCTGTTTTGATGCTCTATATTAGCTCATTTATTAAAAAATAGCATCTCTCAGGCGTGGCTCTTGTAGGCGCAATACGTTGTACTTGTTCTATGGAGAAAAAACACCCTAACCTTATCAAGATAGGCAAAAGAATCCGAGAACTACGCAAAAAACGTGGGTTTTCTCAGGAGGACTTCGCTGCTGCCGCACAATTAGGCCGGAGTTACGCAGGACGGGTTGAGCGTGGGGAACAGAATATTTCTATGCAGAGCCTGATTCAAATTGCTCTTACGCTAGAGGTTGAAGTGGGAGAAATCTTCCCTCCTTTAAAGGAATTGCAGCCCCCGTATAGAAAAAGATTGGATAACAAAGAAATAATTTAAAAAGCTCTTTAGTTTTCAAACTAATTAATAATTTCACCAAACAAATTTTTGCGCACTTCAATAACTCTAACTTCCTTACGATCTTGATAATTCTCTTAGAAAGAATATACAACACGAGATATAAAACGTTTAGCTACTTTATATTCTGATCAACTGCATAGATAGTTTTGTAACACTCAGCCCAAAATATTCATCACGACATGCTATAATATTATACAATTAGATCAAAATGGAATTGAATCTTGAGAACAGAAAATATAAACAATCTTTTGAAACTTTTACATTCTCTCAAAAATAAAGAACAGTTTGGACAAGAATTTACTGCGCAATCAATTGCTGATGAAACACCCTATAAAGCATCTTCGGTTAGAAAATATCTGAGCTCATTTTTACGAGAATACTGTTTTTTTAGTAAGGAAAATAATTCTTGGTATTGCTCTGGAATTACGAATCTTACAGATTATGACTTCTTGGCTTTAATGAGCCAGAACAAAATCAACGATTCTCTAACGGACATAGATAAGCTTGTCCAAAATCTTTTTCTAAAAAGTAAAAATGCATTTTTGTCCTCTATTCAGCTCTATAATAATCCGAACCAATTATCTAGAGTTGAGTTATTCACTATTTTAATTGCTAATTCTTGGGAGCTTTTATTAAAAGCTGAAATTGTTCAAAAAGAGGGATTAAATTCAATTTATAAAAAACATAACCAAGATACTATTAGCTGTCGGAATGCCTTAAATAAAGTTTATTCTGAAAATAATAATATTAGGAAAAACATAGAAGTAATATTAGATATAAGAGATCAAGCTGTTCATTTGGCACTCAATGAGTTACAGCATGATTTATGTCGAATTTTCCAATCCACAATATTTAATTACAATAAAAAATTCAACGAATTAACAGGAGCTACTCCCTTACCTCCAATGAACTCAGGTTTATTAAATCTGATTGTAGATGGACATTCAACCTCCATAACCCTCCTAAAACAACGTTACGGTACGAGTTCCACTAAAATTATGGAAGAATTTCTTAATAAACTAAAAATACAATCGAACGAATTAAACAGTACTGATTTCGCAATCCCCATAGAGTACAAACTATGCTTGACAAAAACAGAATCAGATTCTGATATTTCATTTTCAACTGGCAGTAATGGTGCAAAGGCTATCCGTATATACCAACCCATTGATCCAACTCGTTCTCACCCCTACAAAACCTTTGAGGCAATAGGCGTAATAAATTCAAAAATAATCCCTCAAAAAATAGGTTCTGGTATTTTTTATAAAATAATTAAAAAATACCAGATTAAAACAAAATCAGAATTTTTTTACCTAAACGAAAGCACTTCAAGATATTCAGAAAAATTTATTGATTGGTGTACAAAAAATATCAATCAGCATGAGCACTGGTTAGAACAGCTATAAATTTGAACCGGAGCAGCTTTTATACATCGCTTGAAAAAGAGAAGACTAAATCTTCAAATCGATTATATTTATCAATATACGCTGTTCTAACTTTTCCTATTGGACCATTTCGATGTTTTGCAACAATCAGTTCAGCAGTCCCCCTATCAGGGCTATCTTGATTGTAATATTCATCTCTGTAAATAAAACAGATCATATCTGCATCATCTTCAATTGAACCAGAATCTCGTAAATCAGACATAATAGGGCGTTTATCATAACGTTGCTCAAGGCTTCGATTTAATTGAGAAATAGCGAGGACAGGTGCATTTAATTCTTTTGCTAATATTTTCAACTGCCGAATAATGGCGGAGAGCTCTGCTGTTCTATTTTCAGGACTTGAACCACTACGACAAAGTAACTGAACATAGTCAACAACTACAATACCGACTTCCTCACAGATCTCAGATATGTCGTGTGCCTTTGCACAAATACTACTAATTGTTTCACCAAGAACATTTTCTATATAAATTGGCGCTTCTGATAAAAGTTGTACAGCAGATGTAATTCTAGGCCAGTATTCATCTTCTATTTGTGCCGTTCTAAGCCAATGAGAATTAATACGGCCTACAGAGCTTATAAACTTTAAAGCTAGAGTTTCAGGTGTGGATTCTAAGGAGAAAAAAATCGCTGCTTTTTTACAACAAAGGGCAATATGCTCAATCATACTCATTGCTAAAGCGGTTTTCCCCATGCTAGGCCGTCCCGCGATAATAATTAAATCGGAGGGATGCAACCCACTCGTTAATTGATCAAAATCACCTAATCCTGTTGTTAATCCAGAACAAGATTCTGAAGCTCCATACATTTCATCAAATTTTTCTATAACTTTCGCAAGATGCGATTTAATATTTCTATCACCAAAAAGCGATTCGTCTGTATCTGTACTTTCTATTTCTGTCATGCTCTTATACTTCTATTAAAATATAGGGAATATTACAAGGTAAAAAAATAATTTTGGATCGTTATTTGGATCGATTTGAACTGTATGGGGAAGGCGAATTTCTTAAAACCCTTACGGGGATTGGTCGGGACGGAAGGATTTGAACCTTCGACCACTAGCACCCCATGCTAGTGACAACCAATTTCATTTAATTTCAAACAAATTCAATTATAACCATAACATCCTTTTAAATAAAGGATTATTTGCATTTCAATATTTCAAATGATATAAATTGATTTCATACAAGCAAACAAAAAAGTGTAGCCAGAAGTGTAGCCAATTTCTGATATCCTAATAAGAGCATAATTATGGAAAAGTTTACTCATAACAAAATTGCAAATTTAAGTGCCGAAAAAAATCGTTACCATATTACTGAGGGTAATGGCTTTTGTTTAAGGGTTTCTCCTAAAGGTACGAAAACCTGGTTCTACCGTTATAAATTTGGCGGTAAAGAGAAATGGCTCACTATTGGTAATTTCCCAGTAATGGGTGTTGCTGAAGCTAGAAAAGCCTTTAATGATTTATGGGAGATAAGGCAGTCTGACCAAGACCCAGAAGACATTATCCAAAAAAAATTGCTCCAAAAAAATAATAATGTGAAAACGTTAATTTCTGATTGGTACAACAATTATATTGTTAAACACCGTAAGCAACCTCAACAGATTAAACAACAAATTGATGCTGACATTATCCCTCTATTAGGAACATTAGAAATTGAAAAAATACAGCCTCGAGACATAGCAAAGGCCTTGGATAATATAGTTCAAAGAGGCTCCCCTGTTCACGCCAATAAAGTGCTTAGTACCTTGAAACAAGTATTTAATTACGCGGTAAGTCGAGGAGAAATTACAATTAATCCAGCCATAAATATTCGAGCAAGAGACATAGGTGGAGTAGAAAAACCTCGTGATCGCAATCTCGATCTTGATGAAATAAAAAAAATATGGCTATTTTTGGATAGTGATAATCACTCGATGTCAATTCAGATTAAAAACGCCATTAAAATCATATTATTAACTGGTGCAAGGACTGGTGAACTAAGACTAGCAAAATGGTCTGAATTTAATTTCGAGAAATCTCTTTGGATTATTCCTCCCGAGAATAATAAAATCGGACTTAGCATGAAGATTCATCTGAGCGAGCTTACTAAAAAACTTCTGTTGGAAATAAAAGAAATCAGCTTATCTAATTTTGTTTTAGCTGGGGTCGATGATGATTCCCCACTAGGCGATAAATCGATATCTAAAGCTATTCAACGCATACAAAAACGAGTAGGTATCCCACAATGGACTGCCCATGATCTCAGACGCACTTTTGCCACTCAGCTTGGAGAAACATTGCGAATCGACCCAGTAGTTATAGAAAAATGTCTTGGACATAAAATGCCTAAGATCATGGCGACTTATAACAAAGACGAAATGCTGTACCAGCGCAAAGAGGCTTTAGATAAATGGAGTAGCCTGATAGAAGAACTAACAATAAACAAATTTGAATTTGTGCAACTATAGTGGTACAATTATAATGAATAGAGATATTGAATATATTGCCTATCAAGGCGAAAAGTTTACGATTGAATGGTACTTTGACGAAAAGAAGCATAGCCAATCTCAAGAATATTATTATTCTTTGAATAAAGACGAACGCATTCAGTTGTTGAAGCTATTAAAGAGAATGGGCGATGCCGGTATCATTCACGATAAAACCAAGTTTAGACATGAAGGAGACAAAATTTATGCCTTCAAACCTAAGCCAGATAGATTTTTATGTTTCTTTTTTGAAGACAGAAAAATAATTTTAACTAATGCCTTTAGGAAGAAGCAGGATAAGTTACCTTTAACCGAAAAGGAAAAAGCCTTAAAGGTTATGGATCAATATACCAGTAGAGTAAAAACAGGTGATTATTATGACTAAGAAACATTTATCTACTTTTGAACGAGAAATGCAGGACCCTCTTTTTCGTGAACAATTTGAAAAAGAATATGATGAGTTTCTATTATCTGAAATCATCAAAGCACTCATGAAGAATGGCAAAATGACCGTGAGAAAACTGGCCGAAAAAGCAGGGCTTTCTCCAACTGTAATTCAAAAAATTCGCTCCGGTGAGCAAGAAGATGTAAAGCTTAGTAACTTCCTCAACATCTCTCACACTTGCGGTTTTAAAGTCATTTTAGAAAAAGGGGATGATAAGTATTACTTATAAACCTTTAGAAATTAATCATTGTCTAAAGCAGTCATTGACCACTTCAGGCAATGAAAATGGATTTATCTGACATATTGATTAATCCAGTTATCAATCACGTCTTTATGCCAGGCTAAAGTTCTGCCATGTAATTTTACTGGCTTGGGAAATTTCCCTTCACTCCACCAACGGCGTAAAGTCAATCGGTCCTTTCCGATAATGACTTCTACGTCATTGATAAACAGAATCTGTTGTGTAAATAGATCATTAACTGGTTGCATCATTGATTCTCCAAATCCCTCTGTTATTTAAGTTGTAAACGAGCCTTCCATTCACCCTTGTGTTCCATATCAATGACTGTGATAAACAGCTTCAGCAAATTCAATTCAACCTTACTTTCTTTAGGTAAACGATTGTGCTGGTAGATTAACTGCAAATGAGCAATTGGGGAGTTTGATAAATTAGCGATTCGTTGTAGAGAATAATTGGTTGAATCCAGTAGATACTGAATAATACCCTTATAGATGGTGATCTTTTGATCGTAAAACATGCGATATACTCCTGTAAAACATGTGTAATAAAGTCCAAATCGCGCAAAATGAACATTAAGTATCATTTATCGAAACTAATATTAAAACGATATTAAAATAATTATCAATATGTATTTTTAAGAAATTTAAATTAAGATACGATATGATATTGAATGATACCGTTTTATATGATAATTTTTTTACGACGTTCGATTAAAAGGATAATTTTATGAGTAAGGGACCCTATCAATCGTTTGCAAATCGCTTGATCCATACCCTCAAAGATAAAGGACATACTGCATCTCGTTCACCTAATGGGATCTGTATTAAAGCCCTAGCAGAATTTACAGGTGCATCAGAACAAATCTGCCGTCGCTATATAAGAGGTGATGCTCTACCTGATTATGAGAAAGTTAAACAATTAGCTCATCATCTTCATGTAAACCCAGGCTGGCTATTATTTGGTGAGGAAGGACATGCAGCTCCTAAGAAAAATGAAGTCGATGAAACACTACTTCATTACATCTTGAAGCAAAGCCATCATTTATACCCTGTTTCTCATGGAAGTAATGACGATTACGCCGATTTTGTGTTAGGATTAATCAAAGAAGTACGTGCAATTGACACATCGGAAAATAATTTACTAAAAATCATTGACTTGGCCATTGGTTCCATTTCTTCCTACGAAGAACAAAGAAAAAAGCACAGTCATGCCGTTTAAGAAGTTTGTAGATATGGATGTAACAGCTGTTGAAGTAAGGCTTCACCCTAAAGCAAAAGATTTTCTCTTTGAACATTATATCACCATGCGAAAAGTGTTCTCTGACGTACTCGGGCAAGTAGAAACAGACTATGCTTCCATTGCCCTCATCAATCAAGCAGGACAGATCTTTTTCATGTCCTCCAACCCAGCTATAGAGCAAAATTTAATTGAGAAAAGTCTCTGGCTATTTGATGGTTGCTATCAACCAGAGTTCATCAGCCAGGATCAACCGAAATTATGGAGCGAACTTCCTCATATAGGCTGTATAGAAGCAATTACAAAATACAAACAGATAGAACCTGGACTCATCACAGGTATTTCCATCCCCACTGAATATGATTCTCATAGAGCAATCTTTTCATTTGGATTAAAACGAATAAATCCCTATATCCAAAACAAAAGCTCCATTCATTGCGAAAAACTGTTAGCCATGGGCAAGTTTGCGTTAAGGCAAATTCAAGAGTATTTAACTTTACCAGACAAACAGTCCTGCATGAAGACTAAGCCCAAACTCACATTAATCATCAACAATCAGGTGAACTATGAACACACTCCTGGATAAAAACGATCCTATTTTAAGACAAACCGCTGAGCCAATTAAAGAATCAGAATTTGGTAGCAGTTGGTTAAAAGAGCTGATTAAGACTATGTTCGGCATTATGGCTGACAAAGGTGCCGTAGGGGTAGCTGCTCCCCAAATTGGCATCAGCAAACGAGTTATTGTATTTGGTACTAATTATACCAAACGGAGAAAACCAGAATACCCGATCCCCGATACTGCATTAATTAATCCTGCATTAAAAATCCTGTCCCAAGAAATTCAAACTGGCTACGAGGGATGCCTTAATTGCGGTGAATTAATGGGAGAGGTTCCAAGAGCCATGGAAATTGAATATTCAGGCTTTGACATAGATGGAAATAGAATTACCAAAAAAGCTTCCGGCTTGGAAGCCCGTATTCTTCAGCATGAAATTGATCACCTGAATGGATTTTTATTTTTAGACCGAGTAGAAGATCAGGACTCACTAACCACTCTATCGGCAATGCAAAGTAAAGGATAATCCTATGAAGCATCAAACCCGAATCATACTGGCAGGCACACTAGGCAATTTAATAGAATCTTTTGATATGGCCATTTGCGGCCTACTCTCAGTCTACATTGCCAAATACCTAATTGGTGATGCTTCAAAGGGTTTATTTCTAGTATTTCTTACTTTCTTTGCTGGATATCTAGCCAGACCTATTGGGGCTATGATAATGGGCTTATTATCCGATATCTATGGCAGAAAAATTATCCTTGCAGCGTCCATCTTAACGATGGGCGTGTCAACAACCCTTATCGGGTTTATCCCCCCACACAGCACCATAGGTACTTTTTCTGTTATAACCTTATTAGTGTTAAGAGTTATTCAGAGCTTCTCCTGTGGTGCAGAATATCTAAATTCTTCAGCTTATCTGGTTGAAAATGCAGAAGCCTCCAAAAAAGGCTACTCGGGCAGCTGGGCTTCGTTTGGTGCCATGTCAGGAATGCTCGTAGCATCATTGGTAGCATTATTAGTTACTTATTTTACCAATCACTATCCTGAACACGATTGGCTAGTCTGGCGTGTACCTTTTGTCCTTGCACTACTAGGTTCTTCCATTGGCTTGTATATCCGGTTGTGTATTCCTGAGAGTATGGAGTACATCATGTACTATGCAGACAGGCCAAAACCTAAATTTAAGAGTCTACTTTCAGAATCAGTCAACTACATCAAGGACAATAAAATTCAATCTCTTTATGTATTTGTTTTAAGTTGCCTAGGAGTAACAACGACTTTCCAGATTTACATTTATGGTCCTATGCAAGCCCATTTATATAGTCATTTTCAGGATCATGAAATTATCCTATCAAATATACTTTCATTAATTGTTTTATTAGCTGTATTTCCTTTAGTTGGAAAACTATCTGATAAAATCAATCGAGAAAAAATTGTGATCTTTGCTAGTGTTGGTTTATTGATTCTTTCCCAGCCATTTTTTTATGTTTTATCGCACCATGATATTTATGAGCTCTTATTAGGACAAGCATTAATTGCAATTCCTGCTGGAGCTTATTATGCAACAGTACCGGTGATGTTAGCTGAAATGTTTCCGATTAAGTTACGATGCACTGTTTTATCAATTTTATATTCAACTGCTGCAAGTTTATCAGCTGGACTTGCTCCGTTAGTTTCTTTAATACTGGTTAAAAAAACAGGTATTGCATCATCGCCTTCTATATTAGTATTTACTTTGGTGGCTAGTGCTTTTATTACTATGTATGTGAAGCATTCTAATAATAGACAAAAATACTCTCAGTTACCTGCATAAAATAGTTTAACGATTACATATGCTAAATTTGCACACTCCCCCCATTATTTTTTATATTGGTACATTCATTGGTTAAAGCTGACAAAACCTATTATATTATTCAATCATCGCTTGGGTGGTGATATGAGCATGTTATAGATAAAATATACCCAAAATTAAGAGCCTACAAAGCCAAGACAGAGAGCACTGAATGAACTATATTCCAAGACGAATAGAAATTATTGATGATTCAGACAAGAAAAAAATTTGCTCTGATGCGGATTTTTTTGCTATGGATGGTCCTTTAATCCTACTAGGTGAGCCTGGCAGTGGGAAGTCTACTCTATTAAGAGAATTCAAAGAAAGAACAAATTCTATCTGTTATGATGCAGTATCCATAATGTTATCTCCAGCAATCGAAGCAGTTTCTAAGCCCTCTAAAATTATCATTGATGGAATTGATGAGGTAACAGTATATAAAAAAGAGCTTATATCCGATAATATTTTATCAAAAATCTCGCATCATCATAGCCCAAACTTTATATTGGCATGTCGCACTGCTGACTGGAAGGATGCGGTAAATAGTAAAATCATTCAAAACAGATGGAATAAAAAACCAATTCTTGGGCATTTATTATCCTTAAATGACCGAGAAATTATAGAGTTCATTAACAACGAAGGTAAAGAAATAGATGGTAACGACTTTTTTATAGAAGCTCAAAAACGAGGTGTTGTAGATTTACTAAGAAATCCTAATAATTTGTCATTATTTTTAAAAGCACATCAACAAAATGGTGGATGGCCGAGCTCTAAATTAGATTTGTATGAAAATGCTTGTTTGACTCTTCTTGAGGAACATAGTGAAATTCATGCATCTATTAAAACACCTCCAAATATCCATAAGCTAATTGAAACAGCTGGTTGTATTTGTGCTCAACTTTTGCTTTCAGGAAAAATAGGCGTATCTATTAATAATAAAGATTTATCTGCACCTAAAATTGAAGAATTTTTCGATGAGAATAGTTCTAATGAATTAATGCAACATATCTTATCAACAATGTTATTCCGTTCAGATTCTAATAATATTTTAGTGCCATGCCATAGAACAGTAGCAGAATTTTTAGCTGCAAAATGGCTCGGCAATAAGTTAAATAATAAATTATCTATACGACGTCTAGAAGCGTTGCTTTATGGTGATAGATATATAGTTCCTTCTGCTCTTAGAGGACTCCATGCTTGGCTTGCAGTTTTTTGTCAGCCAGAAAGGAATAGTTTTATTAACCGAGATCCTTACGGATTCTTAAAATATAGTGATCCCACAATTTTAACTACAGAACAGTTAAAATTTCTTCTGAAGTCTTTACAAAAAATTGCAAAGGACGATCCCTATTTCCGAGCCGAAGATTGGCATATCAGCGTGGGAGACGGTCTGTTAAGACCTGAGTTGCGAGACGATGTTTTAAGTATTTTACATACTAAAGATACGCCGTTTCAATTATCTTATTTAATTATTCAATCCATTGAACATACCGCATCTCCTAATTTTATTGATAGTATAAAAGATGAGCTCATATCTATTTTATTAGAACAAACTGTAACTCTTGTAGAAAGAGAAGCTGTTGTAACAGCTTTAAAAAAATGTACGATAGAACCCAATTGGATAATAATATCTGATAAATTACATCACCATGACGAAATTAATTCTCTATATCTCATTTTAGATATATTTAGAGTTGCTACCAAACTGTATAATTCAGACAAAATTTCAGAAATTTTCTTAGAAATATTAAAAAAATCAGCTGAAGATAAACAAATATCTTTGATAGCTTTAGGTTATAAATTATTCGAACAATTGTCTATTGAACAAATTGAAGGATGTATCCGATCTTTTCTGAAGGAATTAGGCTCAGCATCATCAGAAAAAAATGAAAAAATTCAAAACAAAATAAAGAGATTAGTATTACAGTTTACTCAAGAGAGAATGAAACGAATTTCTAAACCTGTACCTCAAGAATTATGGACTTGGTTAAGCATAATTGAAACAAATGCTTCTCGGCATCATAATGAGTATGATGAAATTACTAAATATTTGTCTGAAAATACTGATTATCGTAGATCTCTTCAATCAGTTGCAATTAAAAGCTCAAAGCCAGATAAACTCTGGCTAATATTCTGTTTAAGTCATACATGGTTATGGGTAATAGAGGAAGACATAATATTTCATCTCGATAATATTATGGGACTGCATACGTCGGATAACGAATTAAAATGGAAAGAACTAGTTCGTTGGATATTTGCCTATCAGCCTTTTACTGGTGCTGCTTTGAAACATGCTCAGGATCAAGCCATTCTAAATATAAATTTAAAAAAACATATACATGATATAGAACTGCAAAGAGCTAATGGAAAAAAAGAAATTGAACAATATGAAAAAAAGCAAGCAGCTCATCGTAGTAGACAAAAGAAAAAAGTAATAGAAAGACACCAACAATATCATGAAATTAGAGATCAGTTAGTTTCAGGAAAACATATAAATGGCTTAAATCAAATAGCGAAAGCTTATTTAGGTTGGTTTAGTGATATTCAGGGAAATGAACCGAAAAAACGTGTAGTTGAACTTTTAGGTATAGAGCTCTTACCACTAGCAATAAATGGAATCTGTTCAGCTATTGAAGAAAATAACATACCAACCGTCCATGAGATAATACAACTACGTATTAATCAAAACTTGATTTCCCCCTTTGAGGCTATTCTTTTAGCATACTGCGATATTATTTTATCTCGCAATGAAAAGTTAGACGAAATTCCATTAAATATTGCTCATTCAGCTCTAGCTGCTTGTCATTGGGGAGCTAGCTTCAAAAGCAATGATATATCCTCTTCTGTACAAAAAGAGCTTGAATTTATTCTTTTCAAAGACTCATTGTCAAAAGAAAATTTTATTTATGAAACGATAGAACCTTATTTATATTCTGAAGAAAGATATGTTCCTGGATTATATCGAATTCAAACTGACAGTTTATTCCAGGATATAGCAGGAAAAGTAGCTTTAAAATGGCTTAATAATTACCAAAAATTAGCTTATGATAGCTTGAAAACAGTCCTTACCATAGCTATTTGTTACTCACCTAATGATGTTATTAAGTTAATTCGAGAACAAATTAGTAAGCAAGAATTTGATAAATGCCCTCAACGGGATATTTGGATAAGCACTTGTTTTCTTCTGGACTTTGAATCTCATTTTGAAATACTCAATCAATATACTTCAGAAGATAAAATAAGTATTTGGGTATTAAGTGAGTTTATCTTCGTTGATAAGAAAATTTCAACTTATTGGCCAAAGATGAATGCACAGCAATTATATTTTTTTATTTTGAAATTTGGTTCAATATGGCCACCGGTGCCATACCCCACTGGCAGTTGGGAAGGAAATCAACATCCGTGGGATGCATCCAGACTTATTAAAGGATGTATAACTGAACTTTCTTTAATTACAACGCAAGAAGCACAAGATTTAATTTCTGATCTCATTAACAAAAACGATTTATGTCAATATTGCGATGAACTTAAACATGCGTTAACTGAGAATAAAAAGCATAAATCAGAAAGCTATAAAAAATATTTTTCATTACAAGATGTACAAAATATCTTACTGAGCAAAGAACCCACCGGACACAAGGATTTACAAGCCTTACTAATTGACCAATTAGAAATATTACAGTTAAGACTCAAAGGTAGTGAAACAAGTGATTTTAAATTTTATTGGGATAACGAAAACCCACATAAAGAAAATTATTGTCGTGATCTAATAGCATCAGCACTAACACCGCATCTTGAAAAATATAATGCACGCGCGCACGTAGAGGGCGCTAGATCTGATGATAAACGATGTGATCTTCTTAGTACTTATAATTTATTAGATGTGCCAATAGAAATAAAAGGTCAATGGCATACTGATCTATGGTCTGCCGCAATAGATCAACTACAAAATTATTCAACAGATTATCATGCCAACGGATTTGGTGTTTATTTAGTATTATGGTTTGGAAATAAAACCACATCTAAACTCCCAAAAGCTTGGAAAAGAAAACGTCCTCAATCTCTACAAGAAATGAAAAATAAACTCAATGAATGTTATAAAGATATTTCTGATAAAACTAAAATATTTGTTCTTGATCTTTCAAAATAAGCTCTTGTGAAAACATTTACTCGTATTTTGTGTTGGCAATTATGCTCTTTTCAACTCGTTCACCTAATGGGTCATCTGTCAAACAAAGCAACCAAGAAGCCGCAACCTGCAATTCCTTAGACAAGCTCTTAGCCTCTTCCGGCCCAGGACTCCTGGTTCCCTGCTCCCAATTCCCAATCCTGGCAGCCCCAAATCCTGTCCTATCAGCCAAAACCTTAATCGTCAATCCATTCGCCCTTCTTGCCTGTGCAATCCTACTGCCAATAATTTTTTTCATGTTCATTTAGGTTCATTTGCTATCAAACGGAAATACCCCATTGACACTAAAAAGTGCTTATTTACAATGGGTTATCAACAACACACTTCGTGTTATTGATTGATACTAATTGAAATCATTTGATAGTGCAAGCGCTGTTTTTTGATGGTGCTTTTGAAGGGATGAAATAGAAAAATGGGATTTTTGTTTGTTAATACCGATGAATTATCAGCTCTGATGGGGTTACCTTATATCCAGCAATCAGCCTATTTGCTGGGGATTCGTCCGTATATGGACCGTAATACCTTTCTGGTAGGTGTTAAGCGTAAAATCAGCTATCAACAGCTTGCTGAAGCCCTCTATGTTGAACCCCACCAAGGTTTTGAACATTCAGGTAGCCCTAGTCGTCCGCAATTACGCCGTATCATCTATGCGCTTGAGCGCGCTGGGTTAGTGGAGATCAAATCTATTGGTAAACAACTCATTTTAAAATGCTTATTAGCCAATTCGGATTTGTCTGTTCAAAATAAACCCGACACAAACCCGACACTTCAACCCAGCACAAACCCGAACGATAAAAATAATATTAAATCATCAAGTTACGACAAAAAATATCAAAAACCCAACACAGCGCAAAACACAAAACCCGACACACCTCATAACTCCAAAGATCGTTTTATTTTTTTACAGCAGCAATTTGAAAAATTTTGGTCTCTTTATCCTTTAAAACAAGACCGAACTAAAGCCTGGCGTGAGTTTGGTTATCTGCAACCAGATGAACAGTTGATTGAACAAATACTAACAGGCTTGCAAGCCCAAATTAATAACCGTGAGGAAATGGAGTTTTTCGGCGAGTGGCTGCCAAACTGGAAATACCCAGCCACCTGGCTTTCACGCAAATGTTGGAACGATGAATTACTTACCTTAAAAACCCAAGAGGAGCAGCAAAATGAAGCCAATCAAGCGCGTTCTCGAAAAAAATCAGCAACAGATATCCTTACTGAATCCTGCAAAGATGCAAACTTCGATTTCGACTTTGATGAACCCCCAGAGTCAGGAAGCAATGTCCTCTCATTCGACAACTCCAGAGTACGATAAGAGAATGGATACACTGTTTATGCGCCTTGCAGCAATTTATGGCTATCTGTGGGTCTCAACTTACAGCAACACTAATTTTCTCGAGGTCTCAAAACGTGAATGGTCAGAAGGCTTGAAAGAATTTGACAATCAAGTGTTGAAACTTGCTTTAGAACAAATAAAGAAAAAGCTGGCTGTTCCTCCTTGTCTGCCGATTTTTTATGAGTACTGCACCAACATCCAAAAAGGCATCCAAGCCCGTCAAGAAGTGTTAAAACAAAAAACTGAACCGCATATCCCTACCGATCCCAAAATCGTCCAACTTCATATCGACCAAATGAAAGACTACCTCTTCAAAGAAGCTAAGGAGAAAACATCATGCTAATTCTAATCCGTCGTATGGGCGAAGCAATTTACATTGATAAAGGCAGAATCAAAGTACTTCTTATCTCTGAAAAGGAAGGACTAATCAAATTAGGTATAGATGCTCCCAAACATATTGATGTTGAACGTAAAGAGGTCTTTATCCAAAAAGCAATGGAACAACATGCCCTGGCTCAAAAATTAAGGGATAAATCCACAGAATCAGGAGGCAATCATGCTTAGAAAATTTCTGCTTTGTAGTTTTGTTTTATGTAGCCTAAATGCTCAGGCAGCTAATATAACCCAAGTCGGTCGCTATGCCACGCTCAACAATCAACCTTTGGCAGCTCAGATAAATCCATTGAAAACTGTTCAACAGATTCATTTTCCTGCATCCATACAAACTATAGGAGAAGCAGTGAATTACTGGCTTCGTTATTCAGGGTATCACCTTGCTCCAAAAGAAAAACAAAGCGAAAGCCTACAACAAGTATTTCAACAACCACTACCACAGGTTAGTAGAAATTTAGGACCTTTAACGATTACCGATGGATTGACGGTATTGGTCGGTCAGCATCTATTCAATCTCAAGCAGGATGACCTGTTAAGAGAAATCAATTTTAGTCTGATAGCAAGGAGAGCAGGATGAAAAAGTATTTTGATGCCAAATGGCTTAGTCTTCTTTTGTTAAACGGATTGTTGGTCGTATTCATTTGTTTAAAAAGCCAACCCTCTATTGAGAACAATAAATTTAATACGCTGGATGAGCGATTAACCACTATACAAAAACAACTCAATCAACCTGTTGAACAACCGGATTTATCGCCTATTACCAAAAACATAAAACAATTGGGAGCGTTCATTCAACAAATACAAAATAAAGATGAACACCAATTAGGTGAAATGTTTACAACTGAACAAATCGCAATTAAGAAACAGCTTGAAGGCATTACTGATTTATTACGCCATCTGGATGAGAAAAAGCAACCTGTCAAAATGCTTCCTGCAAATCAACTACCGTTTAAAGTATTAAGCATAGACAGTATCCAAGAAGTTTCTGTTGCCTCTGTTTCCTACCACTACAAAACCCAAGCGTTGGAAAAAGGCGATTCCTTGGCAGGATGGACTGTCTTTGAGATCGACTTTGCGAAGCAAACCATAGAATTTGAAAATGCTGACAATGCGCATCTGCGGGTTCATCTAAGTCAACAAGAGGTGAGCCATGCTTAAGCTGTCCACACTGGCAATCGGGTTACTCCTGGGTCAACAGGCAATTGCCGGTTTGTATATCCCAGGTATTGCCACACCACCTATGCTCAGTGCTGATAATGCGTTGACGAAAGCAGGTCTGGCCGAATTTCATGATGAAGTTATTGAAGACAAAGATTTTCAACTTAACGACTTACAAAAACAGGAAGCCAAAGCATGGGGATTAAGTGAGGCAGAAGAAAAACGCTATCTGCAATTAATACAAAGCAGAAGTGGTATTTACTACAAAGACCTACGTATGACACCCGTTGATATTCTTGGACTAAATGCCAAGAATGACGCTGAACGAGCTCATTTCGCCGAACTTGCTGCCCTTCAAGAAGCCCAAAAGGTCGCGCAAAACATAGCCTGGAATAATGCCTTTTACAAAGCCTATAACCAACTGTTTAAAGATGTGCCTGTAGTCGGTGATTTTGATCCATCTCCTTACTCTCCCTATGCACATCAACCCATTCAATTAAAAGAAAGTGAAACGCTCTATTTCTTTATAAGAGCCGATGACGCTGTAACCACCATTGTACTGCAACTGGTCGATGCTATTAGCCGTACACCAAACACCAAGCTCAATCTTCTCTTTCTGGATATGGACAATAGCGCTATCCAACTTTGGGCTAACAGACATCAAATCCCTATCCATTTGGTGACCAGTCAACAAATCACCTTGAACCCAGGTAGCCAACAGTATGAGGGCTTAAAACTCGACAAGAAACAAACACCCTTGCTCTTACTGGCAAAAGGCAAAACTTCGCAAGTCGTCGATTTAGGGAGATTTTAATGATTAGGATTTTGCTCTTGCTGTTGGTCGCTTTAAATGTTCATAGCATGAATGTGATTCCTTTAACGCTGTCACAAAGTGATGCGTCATTAAGACTTAATCTGTCTAGCCCTATTGGCGTACCAGCAAAGAGCAAAGCCACTGTTGGCAAAGTAAGCCGCAAAAAATTGGATACCAATCTGTTAAACATGGCTCTATTTGTCATAGGCGCGGATAGAGAATCCATCAAATGGTTAGAACAACATCAAGAGCAATTAAAATCCATGCAAGCCACTGGGTTCATCACCAATGTGAATGACTTTGAAACCATTGTAGCTCTGCAAGAAAAGTTTAAATTGCCACTATTACCCGTCAATGTTGATCCATTGCTGAATTACATCCGTGAACAACATTACCCCTTAATCATTGCTGAGGGGGCTGTATGGCAGTAAAACAATATTCCAGACAAATGACTATGCAGCTGACTTTAGTTCTTTTCTTGGGTTGGTTAGCGTTGCTTATCTGGGCTGTAAGTCAATGGATGCTTCATGGCTATCCATTTGCCTTTGATAAGGTCAATGTCCTTGTAAATACTCAACGAGAAGCCATCACCCCTGTTTATCAAGGTTCACTATTGGCAGCCCTACCCTTAGATGCCAAACCTAGCTGGACGCTGACTATTCCCTATTTAAACAAATTAGCGATTAATGAATTTGCAGCAGACTTACTCGAAAAATCACAACAGTTTTTCCAGCTGGTTTTATTAAGCAGTCAATGTCTATTAATCAAACTTATTATTTTATTCGCTGCCATGCCTTTATTTGCCCTGACTATGGTTGCAGGTCTAGTTGATGGTCTTAACCAAAGAGCAATACGCACCGCTTGCTTAGGCCGTGAATCCTCTTATTTATTCCACAGACTTAACCACTATTTAAAAAAGGGACTTGTGATTTTACTCATGCTCTGGCTTGCCCTGCCTGTCAGCATCACCCCTGCTTATGTCTTTGTTCCTATCAGTTTATTGATGGGATTAATGGTGGCCATGACGGCCAGTCGCTTTAAAAAGTATTTATAGGGAGAAACCATGAAACGATTGCTTTGTTTGACCTTTATGATGATAAGCCTACACAGCTGGGCGAATAACCCTGATTTAAATGAAACGCTGGTGCGCATCATTAACCAGATTAACGCCATCATGCCCCTGCTTGATGAAGCACAAACACAGATAACCCCCAATACCCGTATCCAATTACAAATTGAAGGATTTGAAGATGTCCAAGGCCAATATCATGCAGGTTTAAGAGAAGATTTACTGAATATTCGCAATGGCCTGATTGATTACATCAATCAACCAATCATTGCACCACGCAAGATCAAGGCCTTGGAAATGGACTTTGTGAGGAAACCCTAATGAGTAAAGACGAAATAGCCAGAATGTTTGCCACCACCTTTAAACAAGCAAGCAATAACATATCGGCACAAGTCTTTTCCGGCAGTATCCGCTTTATTGCCATAGCCCTGGTGATATTAGCGGTGATGTGGTCTGTCAACCACATGATGGACGCAGAGGAAAAACAACAACATGGATACTTACTGCGTCTGGGTTCTCGGCTCATCAGATTAGTGATTGGTCTGATGATCTTCATTTTAGTTTTATTTGTTAAGGAGACAACATGAAAACAATGCTTCGCTCAATCTGCCTTGGAGTAGTAAATATCTTATATGCCCCTGTGCTATTGGCAGATAACTGGTTCCCTAAAATTTCCGACGCGGACAACATCGGGGACGGCTCTAAAAGCATGATGACCGTGACAGGGAATTACGTCAAACAAGGTCTGGGTTTATTGCTCTTCATTACCGCTGTTGTGACCTTTATTAAATTCATTACCACGGTACAACACGGTATTGAAGAGTCTAAAAAGAACGAAGGATCCATGGTGGCCTTCGGTACTTTTGCCGTAATGGGCATCACCTATTTAGCCATTAGCATTGCTTCTGGTTATGTGGGTTACACCATGATTACCAAGTTCAAAATATAGGAGGTGAAATATGAGTCAGCCTTCTTCGCGCCATCTGTCACACGACTTCCCAGCCTGGAAAGGTTTAAGTCTTCGTGAATTATTTTGGATTGTTATCACCACAACCCCAGCAACTACCCTGTTCTTCGTTCTCTTAGGAGCAATGGTTGAGTTTCCGCTGGCCTCTGGCTGCATCGGTTTTGTGATTGGATTCATTCTGTCTATTACTGTGTGGCCTAAAGGAGTTTCCCGCATCAAAGCAGGTAAGCCCTATGGTTATGTGATGAAGAAAACGATTCAGTGGATGGTGCGATTAAGGCTCAAACATTCACCTTGGATTCATTACCAGGGAACTTGGCAAAAGAATAAATCTGTTGGAGAGCCGCATGTTTAACTACTGGAAAAAAATCGACAGCCTACAACATCACAATCGTTTATTACTGGCTTTTATCGGTGTGTTATCAATCATCATCTTAGCATTAATTATTAACCTGATGATCATGCCCAAACGCTATGAATTCTGGCTTAGTCCTAATATGGCTGCTAATGGCGGTTTAATGAAGGCAAGCGAAATACCGAATGAATACGTGCAAGGATATGTGACTTCCTTAATGCCGACACTCTACAGCTGGTCTAATAAAGGCAAAGAAGAATTCAACCTAAACATTAAAGCCTTTCATTATTACTTCACATCACGGCATGAGCAGTTACTTCGTGAAACCCTGGCAGCTTATAAAAACGCTCAACTCTTTGACCGCACTCAAGTAGCAAGTCTCTATCGCTTTATGGAACCGCAAGACATTAAAAAAATTGGTCCCGATACCTGGGAAGTCAAGCTGATACTACGCATTACGCAAAGGCTCAAAGACAACTCTGCCATGGTCATTGCTGACAAAGTAGTGGCTTATCACCTTCGTGTGGTCAAGCTCAACCTGTCGCGTCTTCACAACCCTTTTCAATTAGCTCTGGATGGCTATACCCGTCCTGAAGAACGTTTACAAGATTTACTGGTCGACACGGAGGAACACCATGAAACTCATTAAAATTAGCTTATTCGCTCTGTGCTTTGCTGTGATGCACCTAAGCCATGCCCTGCAAAGTGAACACCTGGTTTGGGAAAAAGTTCCTTTAACAATTGAATTACCGATCAATAAAGAGCGGTTAGTCCAGTTTCCCCAAGCCATTAAGGTGATTGATCAACAACTCAGTGCCAGCCTCGATATTCTGAAAGTCAAAGGTAGCTTGTATCTTAAAGCCAAAGAATCATTCAAAGATTCTCGCTTGATTGTCCAGTTATTGCCTGAAGGCGAAGTGGTTATTCTTAATCTTAATGCCAATGAGAAAGCAATCAACACCACGCCGATTGAGATTCTGATAGATGATCCCAAAATCAACCTTAATGCAGGAGCCAGTCAATATGAATACAACGCTATTCAATTAACCCGTTTTGCCATTCAAGCCTTGTATTCGCCTGAACGGGTCAGAGAAATTCCAGAGGGAATTTACCGCTCACCTATGCAAACCAATAAAACCATCCCTTTGTTTTATGGTGCAAGCATTGAAGCTCATCCTCTGGCTTCATGGCGTGGCGGCAATCTTTACGTCACCGCAGTCGATTTAAAAAATTTGCTGAATCAACCTATAAAGCTGCCATTCACCAAACTGATGGGGCATTGGCAAACCGCGAGCTTCTATCCCAAAAATGAATTGCCAGCACGCAACCAGCATCAAAGCACCACTGTCTTTTTAGTCTCTGATCAGCCTTTTGCAGCAGCTTTAACTCAACAAGCGAGGTACAGCCGATGAATAAAAACAATGGCATTAAAATTCTGGCAGGCTCGGTGGTTTTTGCGGTCATTATGATTCTTATTAATAGCCGTCATAGCGCACCGGTTAACAACAACACGCCCAATCCTAATAATTTTGGCGAAGCTATAGCAAGCCAATTCAATGACAATATTCGTGATGTTTCCGCGCGATTATTAGAAACAGAAAAGAAATTAGATCAAATGCACAAAGAGAATAAATCGCTGCAAAAACAATTAAAACAACCCAAACAAGAAGCCAGCCATACACTGCAAGATGAGTTACAAGCGCTTAAAGAACAACTGACTGCACTGACTGAACATCAATCACAATCTTATCCAATGGAAGGAAAACCAGTGCCCTTAACAGGTCAAATCAAAGATTTAGATACCTTGCTAGATAAAGCCCCAACTGAAAGCAAAATCTTCAATGAACATGAATCCCCTATCAAGGAAGAAGGTCCAACAAAAACGCCATTCTATACTATTCCAGCTGGCAGCGATTTCAGCAAAATCACGCTCTTATCAGCTTTAATCGGCGAAGTTCCTGTTGAAGGCAAACTCATGCAGCCTTTATTTCCCTTCACAGCAATTGTCAGTCGAGGGGATTTAATGACAGCCAATGGGATGCAACTACCCGAAGAAATCACTGGTATGAAAATCAGCGGTTATTCGATTGGCGTTGGTTCCTTTCTCGATAACATCAGCTGTGTTCGTGCCTATGTCACCTCAGCCTTATTTGTCTTTGAGGATGGGCATTTTGTGAATGTCGGCCAAGAACAAATGAAAAGCTCCGCAGAGCTGGTGAATAACGACAGCATTGGTTACCTGACCACGCAATTCGGTAATCCTTGTATCAAAGGACAATACATCACCAATGCCCCTAGAGTATTAACAGCCTTCATGGCAGCTGGCGGTATTCAAGGTGCAGGAAATGCCCTATCTAAATGGCAAATGAGTTATCAGGCAGACGGAGGTTCTGCCATTGCCACACCTACAGGCGACTTAGCACACTTTGCTGCTGGTGGCGCAATCAACGAAGGCAGCCAAAAGATTACTGACTGGCTTGAGAAAAGAATCCAGGGCAGCTTCGATATGGTCTTTGTTCCTGCAAGTATCCGCGGCCATACAGGGTTTGTCCCTAATCAACTCAGTTTACATTTCAGCCAAACCATAGCCATTGATAAAGAACACCAAGGGAGGGTATTAGATTATGGTTACCATCAACAAAAAAACTTTGATAATGCTTTGCGCTAGTCTGGCATTAAGCGCTTGTTCCACTGCCAGGATGTCGCAAAACGCCATTCCTGAGCAGGGCTTAACAGTCAGCCAATTGTATCAGCAGAGCCTGCAACAACCAATACAAAAGCCTGTTTACCAACAGATGCGTCTTGATGATTCGGGAGAAGAATTTAAGCAACTGCCTAACCCCGAAGTGCCTATCCATGTTTTTGCGCATGTGGCGCAATTGGGTGATGAACAAATCATCAAGCCTGCCTACACGACTCGCTTTTTCCTTTACAAGCAAAACCAGTATGCCTTGGCATCAGAACTGTATTAAGGAGACATGATGAAACGATTATCTAACTGGTTGCTTGGAGAAATGAATCCCCAAGCTATAAAAGAACAAGCTGTTAAAAAGCGTTACGCCAATCCTTTACCTTCTTTTGCCGATAGATTGACTATTGTTGATTTTAATGAACAAGAGCAGGTCTTTTTATTTGCCGATGGCAAAAGTCTAGGCTCAGGATTTGAATTAGGTGATATTCAGGCAGAAGCAGCCTCCTCTGAGTATTTACAAGCGGTATTTCATAAAATTCGGGATACCTTTGCATCCGTAGTTCCACTACATGCCGTTGATCCTTGGGTCATGCAGATGTTTGTTCAAGACGAATATTGCCTTGATCCCGTTATTACTCATATTAAAACCCAAATCCCCCAACAATTTAGAGACAGTCCATTAACGCAAGATTATTTAAAACGCCTGCACGATCTTTACAATAAAATGACCCGACCCGAAGGCTTATTTATTGATCCCAAAACAGGCGCACCCTACCGTGGACGAAGACGAAGAATCAGAGTTTTGTTTTATAGACAATTACACCAAACCAATCTACCCCGAGAGCAAATTCTTCTCGAACATCAAGAAGTCATTAGTCAGATTGAAACCAAACTGCGCTCACCAGGGCTGGAAATCAAACGCCTCAAAGGGCAAGATTATTACCAGTGGTGGATACGTTGGTTTAATCCCAAATCAGCTGACGAGATATTAGAACAATACCCTTATCCGAATCCCATACCAGCAGGATTTAACCTAGCGCAAAATGTATTCTTTACGCCACCTGTAAGCGATGAAGATGGGTTTGTTTTTGAAGGAAACAAACAAAGAATTCTGTATGTTGACGGGTTAAAAGAAGCGCCTATCATTGGATTAGTCTCACGAGAAAGACAGCAAGCTAATCCCAAACATCGATACGCACTTTTAGATACCTTGCCAGAAGGAAGCATCTACACAATCCAAGTCGTCTTTAGTCATGATGAAAATCTTGATTCCCATTTAACGCGATTGGAAAAAGGAATCGTAGGAACCAGTCTAAAACCTCAGGAAGTCCGAGATGATATTAGGACAGCCCGTAATGAGTTAAGTATGGGCAATCGATTGTTCTGGGTTAATCAGGCCATTTTCTATCAAGCTGAAGATGAGCAACAAGCTCAAATCATAGAAAAAAATCTGCACGCGATTTTCAACGATGCCAAAATGCCCTTGATTCATTCCAACTATGATCTCCATCCTCTAAATTCCTGGCTCAATGCTCTGCCCTTTAATTTTGATCCCCACTATGCCCGTAAATATTTATGTTTTGATCGTCTGATGTATGCCACTGAGCTGGCAGCACTGCTTCCGGTCTATGGACGCAACCAAGGTGCAAGGCATTTACCTTGTTTCCCCTTTTTCAATCGTTTGGGTGAACCTGTTTTTTTTGACTTACTGCATCATGATTTTGTTAGCCAAAATTCTCATTGCGCTATTTTTGCAAACTCTGGTGGTGGCAAGTCGGTTTTAACGGGTTGGATGATTCAATCTTTATTAGCCATGAAAAATGCCCGAATAGTGCTTTTTGAAATGGGGAACTCTTTTGACAGGATACTCATTCACGCCAAAGCGCACGGTAAAAAGACCAAACAGTTATTACTAAGCAATAAGAAAGATGAAGCAGTCCCATTAAATCCATTTTGTGAAGCATATAAAGCTATTCCCGAAATCACAGATAATTTAAGTACAAAGCAGGCTACCTTAATTGCTCAAAAAATCATGGAATTAAAGAGCAACCTTCAAGAACCTGCTAATTCAGAAGACGTGGTCTGTGGTGATGGTCACCGCTCCTATCTGGCCGAGCTTGCTTTAGCTTTACGTACCATGATTACTGAGGCTAATGCTTTGGAAGAAGAACAATTTACTTTGGCTGATGAAACTCTATTAATCGAAGTGTTAAGTGATGCGATTTTAACGTCCTTTAACAATGACATACCGCAAATGCTCACTGAGCATATTGTAAGTGCTTTTAAACGACGACTTGATAGAGAAACAGTTGCTCGCAAAAAAGACCGCATCCTTGATATGCACGATCGACTTAACAGTTATGTGATTAACAGTGCCAAATCTCGTTTTTTTAATGTGTCGACAGAGCCTTTAGGTGACTTTGATATTTTTCATGTTGATATTTCAGCCATTAAGGATGATACCGGAAAGCTGGCCTTGGTAATGGTTTCATTATTGCCAAGAATACTGGCTATGGCAGAAGCTACTCAAAACGATAACAGACCAACCTTTCTCTTTATTGATGAATCCCATTTGCAATTTCAAATCCCTTCTGTTGTGACCGTTTGTTTACTGATTGCCAAAGTAGCAAGAAAGCTCGGTCTTTGGCTGGTTGCTATTACCCAAAACGTCACGGACATGAATTCAGAAAAGGCCACCAAAATTTTATCGTTGATTGAAACCTGGATTTTATTGGGACTAGATGAAAAAGAAATCACTGACGTAAAACGCTTTAAATCCCTAACACCACAGCAGGAAACATTAATCAGAGATATTGATTCGCAAAAAGGCTTGTATGCAGAAGCGGTTTTATTAGGGTCACGTTATCAGGGTTTGTTTCGCGTCATTCCACCTCGCTACCTACTAGCACTGTTAATGACCGAAAAATCAGAAAAAGCTCAACGTCACCTTCTGGAGAAAGAACATGATGTACTTGAAGCAGCCGAAATCATGGCTAAAAAACTCGAACAACCTAAAACTGCTATTCACAATAGGACTTATTTTTATGACTAACTTGTCCTTTGCTTTAGAAAGCACTAGCCCTCCTCACCCAGTGAACACCTTCATCATAGCCACACGGGTCTTGCAAAAGCTATTTCAAAACAGCCATTATAAAGTGATTGGTTCTTGTACCTGGGCTGTAGGCCGTCTACCGCCCAGGCTTGAAGTCACGCCCGCGGTTGAGCAATTCTTGCCTGATCTAATCATTACTGTCAGCAATAAGCCAGAAGAAAATCCCTGGCTTGAGGCACGAACGCTTTACGAAAATAAAGCAGCAAGAACACTGTATCAACAAGCTTATAAAGCTGCGACTGGTTCTGAATTAGGTTTTGGCAATGACAGCGGCCAAACCACCGATCTTCATATTAATGATGAACGCACCCGTATCGTTGATGTTATTGGCAGCCCTGCTGCTTTCTATCGTATCCCTTACCTGTCACATAGACCTGAAACAGGTTTTGGTGTTCCTTATTATCTTGCCGAAGCTGATGCAGTCATGGATAGAACAGAAGCCGCTGAGTTGTTGTATATGGGAACTCATCCATACCTATTAATTAATCATGACATTGGCACATTCACCCAAAATTGGGGTTCTGAAATTCCAAGATTAATGCGAGTGACTCAGCCCTATAACTATAGAGCCTCAGTTGTAGCGGCCATGCACGCAGCGGATATCGTCACCAATAAAAATCCCTTACATGTCACCAAATCAACTCGTAATTCCTGTGGGAGAAACTGTGTAGTAGCTAATGCCATTTATGACCCCAGAAACACCAAGGTCATCTGGCAGGAAATCTACCCCATTAACCGAAATATTCACCCAGGGGATGCACAGGACTTTGGTACAGAAGATGACAAAGCGGGTAATGGTAATTATGTATTTGTCCTCTGGCGTAAATACCGCGGCTGTATCCAGCACGAAGGCAAACTCGTGAACTTTTTAACCTTTCCCAAAGTAGAACAACCTCAAAAACGATAGGACGATGCCATGAAGAAATCACTACTACTTAGTTTACTAATCCCCTCTCTGATCCAAGCTGGCAGCTTTATGCCTAGCCAATCTGATTACTATTACGAATTAGGAGGAACATCTAATTTATTTATTCCACCCGTCAATAAAGATCAAACACTGGTTATTGGTGCAGATATAGATGGCCGTATGGGCTTTTCCTGTAGCGGTTTTAATCCTGTGGTATCCATTACCAATACTTTTCAGGATTTAAAGAAATCAGCATTAAATATCCCTGGCGGTGTAATTGATAATTTGAAAGGCTCTGTCGCAGGATTTCCGCTTTATAAGCTACAACAGTCCATGCCTGCTTTATACAATGTTCTACAAAATGCTGCATCTAGCGCGCAAAATGAATTTACCCTCAAAGTTAAAGATTGTCAGGAAGTCAAACAAGCATTGGAACAAAACCAATCTCCTATGGAAGGCATCTTATCAGTATCAGATAGTCAGGGATGGCTCGATGCTGCCAAACGGGCTAAGAAGGAAAACGTCGATGTGACCGAAACGTCAAAAAGTATTGCCCAAAAACGAGATGAATACGGTCTACCCTGGATAGGCAGCGATAAAGGCAATGCTGGCGGTAAATTCCAACGCCCCATTAAGGTGATTAATGATGTAGTCATTGCTGGGTACAACATTCTTTTGGAGAGAAAACCTTTAAATTCCTTGGAGAAACCAAGTACTAAAATCCCTATGACACTAAGCTGGCCAACGCCTACTGATGCTGCCAATTGGGCAGTTAAGGTTCTAGGTGATATTCAAGTCAGCAGCAGTGAAAACAAACAAAATCACGATGCTAAAGCAGGGATAGGCTTATCAGCCTTATTGCAAAGCTGTGCGAACGCTAATACCTGTAGTCAGAACATTGCCAAAGCCTTATGGAATTTAGTCAATGGTACATGGACACTGACCGAAGAAAATCTGCATAAAGTCAGCGCCTCCAATTTACTGATTACTGATGAAGTCATTATCACAATTCAACATTTACCTCGTGAAGAACAGATGCTCACTGTCTCGAAGTTAGCTGAGGAAATTGCTGTCCAAAACATGTTGGATAAAGCCTTAATGATGCGTCGTATTTTACAAGCAGGACTGCAAGTACAAGAAGTACAAAACTTAAAACCTGCTATGAACATGGTCCTTTTTGCACTGAAAAAACTGGATGATGACATTCACTCATTGTCATTTGAAAACGATGTCCGCAAAAAAATGATGAATGAGACTTTGGGAACCATCATGGACATTCGCCACCAAGCACAAAACCAAAATATCCCAGGCCAGGATCATGAACAGCCAACAGTAAAAAATGGTGCAATCTACGTCAAAGAAAATAAAGGAGCTTAATCATGATCGTCTTTAACCCTTTATCCCTCTACACCACCTATCTAGGCTGGCAACAGTATGAGGTTCTATTTAACGCCCTGTGGCAAACAGGGCTGTTATATCTTGGCTTTTTGGCCATTGGCTATCGCTTTCTTAAAAATGTGCTTAATCCAGCTGGCGCTTTTTATGCTGTGGAACATGCTTTAAATAATTTCCTTTATGAATTGGCAGTCACTTTCCTGATATGCAGTTTATTTGTCTATCCTTGCGTACCATTGGAAACCAAAGCCTTACAATTTAAACCCCTATGTGGACTAAAGAACCCAACGACTGCGGTCATTGGCGACAGCGGCACAACTTATGATGAAGCCTTTGCAGATCTACTGACTAACCAGGTCAAAATTCCTATAGGCTTTGCCATTATCCAGAATTTCATGTCGAGCTTCACTTACAGCCTTATGAAGGTAACGGGTTGCACCGATAGTTTGCAATCTATTCAAGGCGATTTGGTATCAACCTATCTACCCCAAAGCGTTCGCAAACAAGCATTGGATTTTCATAGGCAATGTTTTATTGAAGCAAGAACTCAATTCAATAGTGAAAAGCATGAAGCCAGTGAGTTAGATCCTATGCTCAAACGCTATGGTGGTGAAGATGATTTAAACTGGATGGGTTCTAAAATTCTGCAAAAGATGTATTACAGCAAACTTCACGCTCGCCAACCCGTGTCAGGATTTACCTTTCATCAAGCCCCAAATCGCAATCTTGAAAAAGCAGCTAATCGTGGCGATATTCCACCCGAACGATTGCCAGAAGATGGATATCCAAGCTGTCAGCAATGGTGGAACAAAATCAAAACTGACCTGGTTGAAGTCTCTAATCAGGCCAGTGTTTTTAACAAGCATCTAAATTACTACGCCATGCTCGATAGAGTTCGCCAATATAAAGTGAAACACCCAAAAGCCTGGAAAGCAGACATCAGCGCAGAAGATTTTATTGCGAAAATGCTCTTGCAAGAAAGCAAAGACATGCAGACCAGTTCTGTGCAAAACCTCATGGATAATAACAATGGAAAGGTCGCATCTGCCATTACCCATAGCCTGGTCAATGTCGGACAATGGACAAAATCATGGACATCCACCCCATTAAAAAGAGAAGCAATCATGCAAACCCTGCCCGTCATGCAAGCGTTTTTCATGTTCTTTTTAATCATTTTAACGCCAATGGTATTGTCCTTAAGTTGCTATAGTCCAAGAGCGTTGGGCAGTCTGTGCGCCTTGTTTGTTATGGCTATCTTTCTTCAATACCTCTGGCATCTGGTCGGATTTCTCGAACGCTCTGTGCTTGATCCATTAGGGGAAAACGATGCTATTTCGGCCATGAAGAATATGGCTGTAATGTTTTACTTTGTAGCACCCGTTTTGTTACTCAGATTATCTAGTCATTTTGGCGGTGACGCTGGTGCAGGTCTTATGGATTTAGTCAGCGGTACTGAACGCCATAGCGATAACGTAAGTCAATCAGGTATGCAGGTAGCTAAAACAGGCGTTAAAGTGATATCAGGAGGTCTTCGATGAAGACCTTATTTAGACTCAAGGGATTCATTGTATTCACGAATACTAATCAAGCCCTTATCAAATTTTTCTTGAGCCTCATAAACAGTCAAATAGCGTTTAGCAGGTTTATCCTCGGCTACGCCAACAAGGGCATCAAGAACTACCGCCAACAAGCGAAATACCTTTCTCATTTGGAGCTATCCCTATGATTAAACATTACATCCGTTCATTCATTATAGTACTGATTCAAGCCATTTTACCAATCATTGGTTTATTGATAATTGCTCCTTGGATTATCAATACAAATATTCTTACTCGTTGGCAACATACATTCGCTAATATACAACCGTTGTTTCTAGGCTTACATGGACTACTTTATCTGGCTTTGATTTTGTTATGGCCAAAGCTGGTCACACGCATACAGATTAATAATCAACTCTCATCCGAACAACTCAAAACAGCCCTCAAAGTCCGCTGGTATCTACTGGCTATTTTCTTATTTATTGATGCACTGATGATTTGGAGAATGTTATGAGCGAATATCCTATTAATAACCTATTTCGGGAACCAACCGAAGCCTGGTCAGCGATTACCTGTTTGTCTTTGGCTCTACTCGCTTATAGCCAACCACATCTGTTCTTGCTTACGCAAACAATGAGTCTATATGCAGCGATTACACTATCAATCCCTGGTGTCTTTAGAGCATGGCAAGCAATAAAGGTTAAGCGATATCAGCACAGACTTTTAGCCATGCCAACCTATGCCCTATCCACCACAGAAATTCCTTTATCCAAAAACTGGCTATTTCTAGGTAAAGGTTTCCGCTGGCGACCAAGCCATACCCAAAAGCTGCATCAAATCAAACAGGTCAAAAATGAAAAGTTCATGCAAAGGAGCTATAGCTATCAGCTGGCCAGACAATTCTGCCAAAACCATGAACACACTCGATTAGCAAAATGGCTTAACAACCGCTCCAAGTTAAATCCATTCAGACCCGATCCTCCCGTCGGAGGAAGTCCTTTCCTTCACGGAGTTGGAGAAGAAGATAAACCAGTTTACATTCCTCAAGATGTACGTGTAGGTCATACTTTTGTGGTTGGTACTACCAGAGTCGGCAAAACTCGATTAGCCAGTATTCTGATTAACCAGGACATCCGAAACGGTGATGCCGTTATTGTTGTAGACCCTAAAGGCGACCAGGACTTGGTTAGAGACATGATGGCTGCCTGTAAGGTATCAGGCAGAACAGAAGATTTCAAAATCGTTCACTTAGGCTTTCCAGAGAAATCCGCACGATATAATCCTCTCAAAAATTTCGACCAAATCAGTGAAGTGGCTACACGAATCACCGATGCAATATCCGCAGAAGGTGAAGGGAAGCAATTTGCAGCCTTTGCATGGAAATATGTTAATATCGTTGCCATTTGTCTTGAAGAAATGAAACAACCCATTACCTACCAATCCATAGCCTTTTATATCAGTCGATTAGATCAACTATTGATGACATATGCCGACACCATTCTACCCAATCACTATCCCAAATATCATCAAGAGATTGAAGCTATTATAGAGGAACATGACAGCAAGATTGGTAAAAACAATAAAACCAAATCCCCTATGGAACGCCACCAGGCAGTCATTCAATATGTCAAAGACCACATCAACAAAACCATCAAAAGCAACAATGCCGAAGCGCTTCACGACCAAATCCTGATAGACCTTTATGATGCAGCTATTATGGATAAACACTACTATGAAAAAATCACAGCCAGCGTCGGCCCTGTATTGTCTGAAATCAATAAAAGTAATGCTTCAAAAATTCTATCGTCAAAGGCCAAAGCAGGTGACATTGAGCTGATGGATGTGATTAAAAATAAGAAAGTGCTTTATATTGGTTTAGATAGTTTAACTAATCCTAATATTGCCCAAGCAGTGGGTAAAGCTTTTTTGTCAGATCTGGTTTCTACAGCTGGTAAAATTTACAAGGAACCCAATGCTCGTTATATATTGAATCTGCATTGTGATGAGCTGTCAGAGATTATCCAGGATTCTTTTGTGAAGATTCTCAATAAAGCGGGCGGTGCTGGTTTTCAAGTGACCGCTTACGCTCAAACTATTCAAGATATGGAAGTTGCACTGGGTTCCAGGGCTAAAGCAGAAGTATCCGAGGGAAATTTTAATACCCTAATTATGCTGCGTGTTAAAAATGAAGAAACAGCCAATTTACTGGTTAAAGTGCTGCCTCAAGTTGGAGTTATTGGACATACCCAAGTTTCTATGGTTAATGATACACCTCATGGGGAAGATGGGGTTTATTTTAATACAACCAATGAGGACAGAGTACAAACTTCTTCTGTGCCTATGATTGGAGTAGAGGATATTATTTCTTTGCCAAAGGGGCAGGCTTTTGTTTTAGTAAATGGGGGAGAACTTTATAAAGTAAGAGTTCCTTTACCTTTAAGCCACAAAGATAAGTCATCTGATATCTATTCAATGAAATTGAAAATCAATCAACTACCAGAAAATTAACCCACCATGCCAATGGATGGTTTCTCCAGTTTTATTTGTTCAATATGAGATGAATGGATTCGTGATTCAAGTGATGTATCCAGTATTGCGGATCTAATATTGCATTGTATTTTTTACTGGGATTCCAAACGGGGCAAAAAGTGTTTTCCCATTAATTTGTACTTGGGTGAACAATTTAATAAATCCCGCTTTATTGGGCTCAATATGAAATTGTAATTCGGGTCCTCCACGTTCAGCCTTATTTTGGGGTTCTTTCCACATAGGATGAACGTGGGTAACGGTTTTAAAGTCTTCATTAAAACCAACGATGTGAGCATAGGCACCCATAATTGGTTCTAACGTATGAACTGGGTTTCCCTTGGCATCAACAATATCTATTTTACCCATGGCTGGTTGCCCCACTTGTAATGGTGTTTTATCAAAAGATAATTTGAACTGATAGCCATCAACAGTGCTTTCAAATAAAGGCTGGTGATCAATATGACCTCCTAATCCCTTAATGTTTTTAGGAGATGGAAAATCAGCAATAATATATTCCTGAATTTTTGTATTCGCAGGCAATAGATCGGCCCATGCACGATAAGAAGCATTTTTGAGGATAGGCTGCCACTCAAATTGGTAAACACCGGGTGTCGTTGTTTCAACTGGATGAACATGGCTGTAGTCCATGAGATTGTCATCAATAATCAATAAATGAATCTTTTGTGTATGTGCCTCAACAAGATCGTTTAGGGTAACTGGGTTATTATTTGTTGTTTTAGATAACTTGAGGAAGACTAGTTTCTTATCCTTTTTTTCAATTATCCTCTGAATTGATAATCGCATGGTAGCACTTTGCTGTGACTTCGATGAATTTTTTGAGGGATTTTTCATCGCATGATGATGTGAATTTCCAGCAATAGCAATTCCATAATACGAATTGCTTAATAGCAAACCAATGAGGGCAATGATAAATTTTTTCACAATAATTTTGGCTCCAAGGACACTCAACCGTTCTGTATCATTATATCGTAGATAAACACTAACTACCTAGGTTTCAATTAACCGCTTTATATGATTACTGTTTTTTTTAGAGTTTATACAACATCTCATTCAATTGCTTAAATCAGTTTAGCGAATTAAAGTATAAGAAAAATTAGATATGCTTAAGATAATTCACTTTATTTTAAGTTATTATTAGGTAATCTATTTATCGATGGAACTATCATGAGTGATATGGAGATCTTGGAGTATTTTCCTGAAGCAAGAGCCGAAGAGGAAAAAGAAAAAGCTCTCTGTTTTCACCCAAAAAATAGTAATCATGCACAAAATAATCTAGTCTATCTTTTGGATTGGGAAGAAGAGTTTGATGTTATCCGTTCAATCAATTAGAGCTATTTATTTTGACTGGTGATTGAATGACAGTCTATATTTTAATTATTTCCTTTTAAAATCATGGATAAAAATCATCATAAAACAAAGTCATTGGTTTATTTTAGCCTGCTGTTTATTACTTGCTGTTTGTACAAACAGTGGAGCTGCCAACGATAGTACAAAGAATTAAAATATTCATGTCGCGCAAGGCCATGGAGGTGGCAGTGGTCGTTAACATCAGGGGCTTTAGACTGAATTGTAAGGGTTTGTCATGAGTATTGATTCTCTTATAATACCAACTTAGGCGTTTGAATTTTTAGGGAAATTAAACTCACATGAATAATAGGTGAGCAGATTCAAAGGATGGACAATGACGCAGATTTGGCATGACAAGAAGCCCCAAGAAGTGGCCAAAGTACTTAAAACTGATTTATCAGTTGGTTTAACTGAGGAAGAAGCACAACGACGCTTAGAAGAGTCTGGCGCTAATGTATTGGTCAAACAGAAAAAAACTTCTTTTTTGAAAATTCTTTTCCAACAAGTAAACAGTTTAGTCACCTGGGTTCTTTTAGGCGCTGTAGTCATTTCATTTTTACTTGGTGAAACAGTAGATGCCATTGCCATTTTTGCCATTGTGGTTTTGAATGCCATTATCGGCTTTATTATCGAATTTCGAGCTGATCGTGCTATTTTAGCGTTGCAAAAATTGGCTTCCCCTAAAGCCAGGGTAATTCGGGATGGTCATGCCAGGATAATCACTACTTCCGATATAGTGCCAGGCGATATTCTTCTTTTTGAAGGAGGAGATTTAGTTACAGCTGATGCTCGTCTTTTTGAGCTGTCTTCCTTAAAGACGGAGGAAGCCCCTTTAACCGGTGAATCATTGCCTATTGAAAAAAATCTCAATTTTTATAGTGCTGAAACACCGCTGGCTGAGCGCAAAAACATGGTCTTTATGGGAACATCCGTGGCGAATGGTACAGGTCGAGCCATTGTAGTCGCAACCGGTATGAGTACCGAAATGGGACGTATTGCGACCATGTTGAATGAGGCTTCTCGTGATGAATCCCCATTACAAAAAAGGCTTAATCATGTGGGTTCCCGGCTATTATGGCTTTGTTTTTCCATTGTCCTACTGATTTTTATTCTCGGTTGGTTACGTCGTATTCCATTTTTTGAATTGTTTATGAGCTCCGTTAGTCTGGCTGTAGCGGCTATTCCTGAGGGTTTACCTGCGGTAGTCACTGTTGCTTTAGCCTTAGGTGTTCAACGCATGGTACGACGTGCTGTCTTGGTAAGGCGTATGTCAGCTGTGGAAACTCTGGGTTGTCTCCAAGTCATTTGTACGGATAAAACCGGGACATTAACAGTGGGTGAGATGACAGCCCGTAAACTCATTACCGCAGAGGAAGTGTACAGTATCATAGGTGAAGGATATCACTTGGATGGTCATTTTATTTCCCAAGGTCAAGAGAGTGATGTCGCCAAAGATAATTTGTTACAGACTGTTTTGAGCGCCGCTTCGGCGTGTAACAATGCAGAAATTCGTTTGCAACAAGGACAACTATCCACTGTTGGGGACCCAACAGAAATTGCACTATTAGTAGCGGCTGCCAAAGGAGATATTTGGCGTGATATTCTGGAGTCGACTTTTCCTCGCATACGAGAATTGCCTTTCGATTCAGAACGAAAACGTATGACGATAATCCGTAGGCAAGCAGAGCAACTGACTGCGTTTGTCAAAGGGGCACCTGAAGTGATTTTCGAACGCTGTAGCCATATTTTGACTCGAGAGGGCATCAAAAAATTAACCCCTAAAGAACGTGCCCGTATGCAACAATCCTGTCAATTGATGGCCAGTGAAGCATTGCGAATCTTGGCCTTTGCACAACGGCAATGCGATTCTTCATTATTGGAGGCTGCTGATGAAGACATTGAAAATAATCTTGTTTTACTAGGACTCATAGGACTCCAGGATCCGCCGCATGCTGATGCAAAAGCATCGGTTAAGCGTTGTAAAATGGCAGGCATTAAACCAGTCATGATCACAGGCGATCACCCCGATACCGCCAAAGCAATTGCTCGTGAATTAGAGATACTGAATCCAGGCGATCGCCTGATGACAGGTAATGAACTGGATAAGATGTCTGATGATGACTTTATGGCGTGTGTGAAACAGATTGCTGTTTATGCTCGCGTTACTGCTGAACATAAATTAAAAATCGTTCGTGCCTGGAAAAAACATCACATGGTGGTTGCAATGACTGGTGATGGTGTAAACGATGCACCGGCACTAAAAGAAGCTTCGGTTGGTATCGCAATGGGGCTCACAGGCACTGAAGTGACTAAAGAATCTGCCGATATTATTCTCATGGATAATAACTTTACCTCTATTGTCGATGGGATTGAAGAAGGGCGGACAATTTATGACAATATTGCCAAAACGCTTGCTTATTTATTAGCGGGAAATATGGGTGAACTGCTGGTTGTTTTTAGTGTTCTTTTAATCGGCTGGCCCTTACCACTATTGCCAATCCAATTGTTATGGATAAATTTAGTGACGGATGGTTTGCCGGCATTGGCTTTGGCAACCGATCCGGCTGAGCCTGGAATTCTTAAACGTCCGCCAAGATCATCACAACAATCTCTGATGAATTTTTCATTTTTCAAGCAGGTATCTTTTATAGGTTGTTTAACGGCACTGGTCACCTTTGGTGTATTTGCTTACGAATATTTAGTCAATGCGGATTTGATACAGGCTCAGGACGCTGCTTTTTCTGTTTTAGTGACTGCAGAATTATTAAGAGCCTTTGGGGCTCGTAGTCAAACCAAGACCATATGGCAAGTAGGGCTGTTTTCAAACATGCGCTTGTTTTTTATTGTCAGCATTAGTTTTGCGTTGCAGATCTTCATTCATCATGTCCCTTTTTTGCAACGTCTTTTTGGAATTAGTCCAGTGACTTTATCTGAATGCTTGCTTTGGATAGTCTTAGGAACCATCCCTTTACTGATTTTGGAATTGAAGAAAATGATTAAATTAAGGAATTCACCTCATGAGGCGTTTTAATTTTAAAAAAGGCTTCTGGGTCATCCTGATTACCAGCTTGATCAATTACCCTGTTTTCTCTTTAAGCCATGCTGCGCCATTACCAGTTTTAGAGAAGCTGATTGAAGAGGCTAAGGGAAATAACCCACAAATTAAGGCGGCTCATGCGCGCTGGATCGCTGCCAATCGTGTTGCACCCCAAGCCCGTTCACTCCCTGATCCTAAAGTCAGTGTTGGTTCCCCGATGAATATTGATCCCATGCGGCTACAAATGATTGGTGCAAGTCAGGAAATTCCATTTCCAGGGAAGCTGGCAGTTCGTGGGAAAATAGCAGTCGAGAAGGCAAAACGGGCTGCCGCGGACTTCCAGGCCACGTGCCTGGTTGTTATTGCCCAATTAAAGCGTATCTATTACAACCTTTATTCGGTTAATAAATCAATTGAAATCCTGCAAAAAACCCTACTGCTTCTGCAAGAGCTTGAAAAAAGTGCTCAAGTGAATTACAGCGTGGGAAAAGTTCCGCAACAAGATATTTTTCGGGCACAGACCGAAATCGCTCGCCTGGATATGCGTTTGGTTATCTTAAAACAAGAGCGGGAATCGCTTGAGGCGGATATTAACCGTCTTTTAAATCGACCCTTGGATATTGCAATTCATACCCCATCGCAGTTATCTGTAACCCATCATCGTCATAATTTGGCATTTCTCAATAACCTCATCAAACAGCGCTCTCCACAATTAAAAGCACGCGAACGAAGCGTTGAGCAACGACGCCAAACGGTTAAATTAAGTAAAATGAATTATTTTCCTGATGTTGAAATTGAAGGAGGAAAATTACATAACACAGTAACGAATAATGACGGATATATGGTCAACTTGAAAGCCACTATTCCTTTGTATTTTATGGAGAAGCAAAATAATGGCTTGCGAGAATCCCTTTCTCGTTACAATGCTGAAGTAGAAGATTTGCACACCACCTATCAAGCGCTTCTTTTCCAGGTCAAAAACGCTTTTTTAGTGGAACAGCGTTCTGCAAAGTTAATTGAATTGATCCAAGGCTCCATCATTCCTTTGGCCACACTAACGTTTAATTCATCACAAGCCAATTATGGAGTTGGTAAAGTGGATTTTTTAACCTTGCTTAATAACCTGCTGACGTTACAAGAAAATGAAATTGAATTGCATAATGAGTTGGCAAATCACGAAAAAGCCATCACGCAGATAGAAGAAATTACAGGGAAGCTCACATGAAGTCTAGAAAGCCAATCGTCTTATTTATTGTGTTATTGATCGCCGTTCAAATAGGTATTGCGCAATCAACAACAAGTACTCATGACAAGATGGATATGAAAAAATCCACCTCGGACAATTTAATCATGATAGACCCAGTTCGCTTACAAGCCATAGGCATTACATCGGAGCCGGTAAAAAGCCAATGGATTGAAAAAACGATTCGTACGGTGGGTTATGTTGAAGCAGATGAACGGTTGGTTGCCCATATTCATGTGCGTTTTGATGGTTGGATAGAAAAATTATTCGTCAATTTTACCGGAGAGAAAGTCAAAAAAAATCAAGCTTTATTTACTGTTTATAGTCCTGATCTGGTTTCTACTCAACAAGAATATTTATTGGCTTTACAAGCCAAAAAAATTCTTGGTAAAAACAAAAACACTTCAATTATATCAGGCTCTCAGGCGTCTTTTGAGGCAGCCAAACAAAGACTTTTGCTGTGGGGAATTTCTGAGAAGGAAATCGAGCATTTGACAAAAAGCGGTAAAATTACCAATACGATGACCATTAATTCTCCAATTAATGGAACGGTTACTCATAAAATGGCATTAGTCGGCATGCGAATCAAACCAGAAGATGAACTGTATACCATAGCCGATTTATCTCGTTTGTGGATTTTAGGCGACATTTATGAGTATGAATTACCTTATATTAAACTCGATCAAACAGCGGATGTCACCTTGTCGTATTTGCCTAATCAATTGTTTAAAGCCAAACTTGATTTTATTTATCCAACGGTCGATATGAAAACTCGTACCGCCAAGGTTCGTTTTGTGGTGGATAATGCCAAGGATCAATTAAAACCGGGGATGTACGCCAATATTGACTTAAAAATTCCTTTAGGCAAGCGACTTGTAGTGTCCAAAAATGCTGTTTTGATAACGGGTGAGCGTGCCGTGGTGTTTATTTATCATGGGGATGGAAAAATTGAGTGGCGCAATGTGACATTGGGTGTGCGTGCTGGTGATTTGATCGAGGTGGTACAAGGCATCAAAGAGGGAGATAACATTATTACCTCTGCTAACTTCCTCATTGACTCTGAAAGTCAGTTAAAGGCTGCGATGGGTGGTATGCAGCATTAATACGATAAAAGGATTTACATGGTTGAGAAAATAATTGAATTCTGCGCAAACAATCGATTTATCGTGTTGCTATTTGTCGTGGGGTTCTCCTTGGGCGGTTGGTGGGGTTTAAAAAATACTCGCATGGATGCTTTGCCTGATATTTCAGATACGCAAGTGATTGTGTATACCACATGGATGGGCAGAGCACCGGATCTGGTGGAAGATCAAGTCACTTACCCCATTGTAACGGCATTGTTATCCGCACCGAACGTTGTAGCAGTTCGCGGTTTTTCTGATTTTGGTTTTTCTTACGTTTATATCATTTTTAAGGACGGAACCGATATTTATTGGGCGCGCTCACGTGTCTTAGAATACATGAGCCAATTGAGTGGAAAACTGCCTGAAGGCGTGACCCCTCAATTAGGCCCTGATGCCACACCAGTCGGTTGGATTTATCAATACGCCTTAGTGGATGAAAGCGGGAAGCATAATCTGGCCGATTTACGCACTTTTCAAGATTGGTATTTAAGTTATTGGTTAAGAGCTATACCTGGTGTATCAGAGGTCGCCACCGTGGGTGGTTTTGTTAAGCAGTATCAAATTAATTTAGATCCCGTCAAAGTACTTTCCTATAAACTTTCTGTACCCCAAATTATTGAAAAAATTCGTATGAGCAATAATGATACTGGTGGGCGTGTCATTGAATTTTCAGGGACAGAGTACATGGTTCGTGGACGAGGCTATATCACGTCGACAGATGATATTGAAAAAATAGCCATTGGTACGAATGCCAATGGGACGCCGATTTTATTACGAGATGTGGCAACCGTGCAGCTAGGCTCAGACATGCGTCGTGGTGTGGTCGATTTAAATGGTCAAGGCGAAACCGTTGGTGGCATCGTCATCATGCGTTTTGGGGAAGACGTTTTGGAAGTGATTGGTCGAATCAAGGATAAGCTCAAAGAATTGGCTACTGCCATTCCAGAAGGAATAAAAATGGTCAATGTGTATGACCGCAGTAATCTGATTCGAGAAGCCATTTCAACGGCCAACTGGAATTTGATTGAAGAACTTGTGGTGGTTGGGTTATTAATCATTGTTTTCTTGGGGCATTTTCGTTCCGCTTTGATTCCAATTATTACTTTGCCGCTTGCTATTTTGATTTCGTTTATTCCCATTTATTTTTTCAATATTGGCCTTAATATCATGTCCATTGGCGGCATCATTGTGGCGGTTGGGGATATGGTGGATGCGGCCATTATCATGGTCGATAACGCACACAAACGGTTAGCCGATTGGGAAGCAAAAGGAAGTCCCGGCGATCGCAACAAAGTGTTGATTGATTCAGCGAAAGAAGTAGGCCCTGCCATTTTTGCATCATTAGTGGTTATTGCCATATCGTTTATGCCGGTTTTTACCCTGGAGGCCCAAGAAGGACGGTTATTCTCACCCTTGGCCTATACAAAAAATTTAGCCATTTTTATGAGTGCTTTGCTGGCCATTACTTTAATCCCCATGTTATTACCTATTTTGGTGCGTGGGCGTATCATCCCCGAGCAAAAACATCCCATTACCCGCGTGATGCAAAAAATGTACGCACCAGTTTTGAAATTAGCACTGCATTACCGTGGTGTTGTAGTAGCGATTGCTGTGGTAGCAGCATTAGCCACGGTTCCCCTCTATAAACTCATTGGCTCAGAATTCATGCCGCCTCTGTATGAAGGTACGATTTTATATATGCCTGTTACTTTACCTGGCATATCGGTCACACAAGCCACAGAACTGCTCCAGGAAATGGATAAGAAATTAAAATCATTCCCGGAAGTGGCTTATGTGTTTGGAAAAACGGGACGGGCTAATACGTCAACCGATCCTTCTCCTTTTAGCATGATGGAAGTGATTGTTGAACTTAAGCCTAAGAAATTTTGGCGCAAAAGCGTGACCTATGAAAGCCTGGTCGCTGAGATGGACAAAGCCTTGCAATTTCCCGGTGTGAGCAATGCCTGGACTATGCCCATTAAAGCGCGTAATGACATGCTCACCACAGGAATTCGAACCGCTGTAGGGATTAAAGTTTTTGGTCCTGACATTAAAAAAATTGAAGCCATTGGCAAAGAAATCGAAATGGTAGCCAAAGAAGTACCGGGGACAAGTACGGTGTATGCGGAACGGGTGGCTGGAGGGTATTTTCTTGATTTTGACATCCATCGAGACGAGCTTGCGCGCTATGGTTTAACCATTATGGATGTCAATCGTATCATCGAATCAGCCGTGGGTGGTGAAAACATAGCGACCACAATTGAAGGCCGTGAACGTTATCCTGTTAATGTGCGTTATTTGCGAGAATTACGCGATGATCCGGATAAGATCAATCGTATTTTAGTGAAAACACCCAGTGGTGCTGAAATACCTATTGCTCAATTGGTGACTTTAACCTTTCGTTCAGGTCCTGCCATGGTTCGCGATGAGAATGCGATGTTAGCAGGTTATGTGTTCATTGATATTAGCGGACGAGACATTGGAAGCTACGTGGAAGAGTTAAAGCAAGTGGTCAAGGCAAAAGTCACATTACCCCCGGGCTACACGCTTGCCTGGTCAGGTCAATACGAATTCATGCAACGCGTGTATGAACGACTTAAAATTTTTGTACCACTCACCTTAGCCATTATTTTTATTTTGTTTTACTTTACCTTCCGCACCATCACTGAGACATTGATGGTGATGCTAGGTGTACCCTTTGCTCTACTTGGCGGATTTTTGCTGCTCCTTCTATTAGGGTACAACATGAGTATCGCGGTCTGGGTTGGGATGATTGCACTTGCTGGAGTGGCTGCTGAAACGAGTGCGGTGATGCTCGCTTACCTTGATTCTGATTACAACGAGCAAAAAGAAAAAGGATTACTCAAAACCTTGCCGGACTTGATTCAAACGGTGCAGCAATGCGCCGTATCGCGTATTCGCCCTATGGCGATGGCAGGGCTTGCGAATATACTGGGTTTGTTACCGGTGATGTGGGCGACAGGTATTGGTGCTGATGTGATGAAACGCCTCGCGGCTCCCATGGTGGGTGGGATTTTTTCAGCACTATTGCTGACTTTAATTGTGATTCCCGTGGTTTATGTGATGTGGCGCTGGCAAGTGGATTTGAAAAAACAAGGAAGTCTAATGGAGGCAAGATGAAATTAACGTTCTTAGGGGCAACCCAAACCGTTACTGGTTCAAAATACCTTTTGACCATCGATTCTAAAAAAATTCTCATCGATTGTGGTCTTTTTCAAGGGTATAAAGAATTACGATTACGTAACTGGGCTTCATTGCCTATTGACCCGCGCGATATTGATGCTGTGATTATCACTCATGCGCATATTGACCACACCGGTTATTTGCCCCTATTAGTAAAAAATGGATTTCAAGGAAAAATCTATGCAACACCCGGCACAAAAGCATTGTGTGCTATTTTATTACCGGATAGTGGTCATCTTCAGGAAGAAGAAGCACGATTAGCCAATAAATATGGTTTCTCGAAACATAAGCCAGCGCTTCCTCTTTATACCGAAAAAGACGCGAGAACGGCATTAAAACATTTTGAAACCGTTGATTTTAATGCGCCGCACCAATTATTTAATGGATTTAGCTTCGAATTTCATCGTGCAGGACACATCGTGGGTGCCGCGATGATCAAAATAAAAACAAGCAAGTGTTCCCTTTTGTTTAGCGGGGATGTTGGTCGACCTTATGATCCGGTCATGAAGGCACCAACCCCCATTCAAGAAGCGGATTATCTGATCATGGAATCCACTTATGGCGACCGATTGCATGATGCAACTGATCCGTTGCCGCAAATGGGGCAAGTGATTAATACAACCATCAAACGAGGGGGTTCTGTCGTCATTCCAGCCTTTGCCGTAGGGCGTGCGCAAAGTCTTCTTTATTTTATTTATCAACTGAAACAAAAAGGAGAGATTCACAAAGACGTTCCAGTGTTTTTAGACAGCCCAATGGCCATCAATGCGACCCATTTGCTCTGCACTTATAAAGAGGATCATCGTTTAAATGAGGAACAATGCCATGGCTTATGTAACGCAGCTACTTATATCAATACCCCTGAGGAGTCAAAAGAACTCGATCGTCATAAAATGCCTCAAATCATTATAGCCGCCAGTGGGATGGCCCAAGGTGGTCGTATTGTGCATCATTTGAAAGCCTTTGCCCCTGATCCTAAGAGCACCCTTCTTTTTACCGGCTTTCAAGCAGGAGGCACTCGTGGTGCCAGGATTGTCAATGGGGAACGTGAGGTCAAAATTCATGGTAGTATGATTCCTATACGTGCCAAGGTCGTTGTCATGAGCAGTACTTCTGCGCATGCCGATTATCAGGAGCTGTTAGGTTGGCTAAAGCACTTTATTCGGCCACCCAAAAAAGTCTTTATCACTCATGGTGAACCTCACAGTGCACAATCGCTCAAAGACAAGATTGAACAGCAATTTGGTTTCACCTGCATGATTCCTTCTTACCAGCATGTGGAGGATTTGTCGTGACAAAAGAAGTGGGTCATGCCTTGCGTTTAAAATATTTAGGCATCAAGACGTATCATGAAGCCATTATTTACATGCGAGAGGATTGTCATGTGTGTCATGCAGAAGGCTTTGAAGTGCAGACACGTATTCAAGTGACCCTTGGAAAACGCTCCATTATCGCAACGCTTAATGTCGTTACCTCAGAGCTGCTTAAGCCCGGGGAAGCCAGCTTGTCACACTATGCCTGGGATTCTTTAAATGCTAAAGAAGGGGATGAAATCCAATTATCCCATCCTAAACCTCTGGAATCATTAAGTTATGTGCATACGAAGATTTATGGTAATGAACTCTCTTTTAAACAAATCAAAGCCATCGTGGATGACGTTTTAAGTGGTCGTCTTTCTGATTTGCAAATTTCTGCTTTTTTAGCGGCCAGTGCCGCAGAACGTTTAAGCAATACTGAAATCATGAAACTTACAAAAGCCATGATTGACAGTGGCGATCGCTTATCCTGGTCATCTCCTTTGATTGTAGACAAGCATTGTGTTGGTGGTTTGCCAGGAAATCGCACCACCCTTGTTGTGGTTCCCATTGTAGCTGCTTTTGGGTTAACTATCCCAAAAACCTCTTCACGGGCAATTACTTCTCCAGCAGGTACTGCAGATACAATGGAAACTTTAGCACCGGTGTCACTGAGCCCAAAGGCTATGTGTCACGTGGTTGAAAAGGAAAACGGTTGTATCGTTTGGGGAGGTGCTGTGAGCTTAAGCCCTGCCGATGATGTGCTTATTCGGGTGGAGCGTGCTCTTGAGTTAGATAGTGAAGGTCAATTGGTCGCCTCAATCCTTTCTAAAAAAATTGCTACAGGAGCAACCCATGCCGTTATTGATATTCCAGTGGGACCTACCGCAAAAGTCAGGAATAAGTCCAGGGCTTTACTTCTTAAGCAATCCCTTGAAGAAGTAGGAAAACAGTTAGGCCTTGTGGTCCATACTTTAATTACTGATGGCGCACAACCGATAGGAAATGGTATTGGCCCTTCCCTGGAAGCACGCGATGTGTTGGCGGTATTACAAGGATTGCTTCATGCCCCAAAGGATTTGCGCGAAAAATCATTAACTCTTGCAGGAGCAGTACTGGAATTTTCATCAACAGTACAACCTGGCTCAGGTCAATCGATAGCCAAACAATTATTAGATAGCGGCGAAGCGTTTAAAAAATTTCAGGCGATTTGTGAGGCACAAGGAGGCATGCGGGAATTGACGGCGGCACGTTTTACTAACCCTATTGGTGCTGAGAAAGCAGGTAAAGTATCTCTCATTGACAATCGAATGCTCGCAAAAATTGCCAAGCTTGCAGGGGCCCCTAAGTCTAAATCAGCAGGGGTTGATTTGCATGTTCATATTGGCGACCAAGTTGAAAAAGGACAGCCTTTGTTCACCATCCATTCAGAGTCTTCAGGAGAGATGACTTATGCTCGCGATTTTATTCGCGATAAACAAAATACCATTGTTCTGGGAGAGAAGCCTTGAAGCCCATTTTATTTTCATTATTTGATGCTTCAGAAATCAGTAGACACTTAAAAAAAGCGCTTCAAGTGGAGGTGGGTGATGCCACGTTGCATCGTTTTCCAGACACGGAGTGGTACGTAAAAATTAATTCGGAAGTTAAAAATCACAGCCTCATTGTAGTGGATAGCTTAAACCGACCCGATGAAAAAATACTACCTTTGTTGTTTTTTGCTAAAACAGCCAAAGAATTAGGAGCTAAAAAAATTGGTTTGATTGCCCCTTATCTTCCGTATTTACGTCAAGATAAACGTTTTCATCAGGGTGAAGGGATTACCTCGCGTTATTTTGCTGAGTTACTCTCTACTTCATTTGATTGGCTCATAACCATTGACCCCCATTTGCATCGTTATAACTCTTTAGATGAAGTCTACTCCATTCCTACTTTTGTCTTACATGCTACTTCAAATATAGCGAGATGGATTAAGGCTCATGTTATTAAACCAGTGCTTATAGGCCCTGATATGGAAAGTGAGCAATGGGTTGCCGACATTGCAGAAAAGGGCGATTTTCCCTATGTGATTTTGGAAAAAAAGAGACGGGGTGATAAAGAGGTGGCTATTTCAGTACCCAATATTCCGAAGCTTCACTCCTCTACCCCAGTATTAGTCGATGACATCATCTCCACGGCCAGAACCATGGTGGAAACGGTGAAGCATTTGCAAGATTTAGGGGTTAAGTCAGTGACTTGCATTGGTGTGCATGCGCTTTTTGCAGAAGATGCCTATTCCCTATTATCGGAAATGGAAGGTATGCAAATCATTACTTGTAACACGGTAAATCATATAACCAATGCCATTGATGTGAGTGATTTGGTTGTGGATGAGTTAGTAAAACACAATTTGGTAAAGGCTTTAAAAGGATAAGTGGACCAACATTTATTTTCAAGGAGTATCAGATGTCAATTTTTAAAATAACTATGGCATTTATTGTTTTTATTGGGTTAGTTGGGGCAACACTCTTTTTGAGCTCCTGTGATGGGTTGAGAAAGCATAGTTCACAGGAGGTTGATGGAGGCTATGGGGGACACGGTGCTGGTGGCCACGGTGGCCATGGCGGTGGGCATTGAAACGTGTTCTCTGCTTAAGTGAAACTACTAATACGAATAGGTGATCAATGAAACACGACCATCATCAACAAAAGCATACAAATACTGGAAAAGAGGACGCTTGTTGTCATCAGGAACATAGAGTACAGAAGTCACGCAATGCTTCCTCCAAAACAGAGGGTGTAATCATCTATACTTGCCCCATGCATCCTGAAGTACGTCAGACTAATCCCGGGATTTGCCCTCTTTGTGGTATGGCCTTAGAGCCGGAAACAGTGACAGCCGAAGAAGAAACAAATCCTGAATACCTCGATATGAGGCGTCGATTTTGGATGGCAGTAATTCTTACTTTACCTGTTGTGGTATTGGAGATGGGCGGACATTTGTTGCAAAACTTTATATCTGCCAGTGTTTCAAACTGGATTCAACTGCTATTTGCTACACCTGTTGTGTTTTGGTGTGGTTGGCCATTTTTTCAACGTGGCTGGCAAACTCTTAAAACACGTCAATTGAATATGTTTACTCTAATAGCTATGGGTATTGGGGTAGCATGGGTTTATAGTATGGTGGCAGTACTTCTGCCCGGGGTATTTCCCATGACTTTTCGAAGTCCAGAAGGGGTAGTCGCTGTGTATTTTGAAGCCGCAGCTGTTATTACGACCCTTGTCTTATTAGGACAAGTGCTGGAATTAAAAGCAAGAGAGCAGACAGGCAGTGCTATCCGTGCTTTATTGAAATTAGCACCTGACAGTGCGCATCGTATAAAAGAAGATGAGAGTGAAGAGGAAGTATCTCTGGATAAGATTAATGTTGGCGATTTGCTGCGTGTTCGCCCTGGTGAAAAGATACCGGTAGATGGTGAGGTACAGGAAGGCCGAAGTTTTGTAGATGAATCTATGGTGACTGGAGAACCTATTCCGGTTACTAAAGAAGCAGGTGCTAAAGTTATTGGTGCGACAATTAACCAGACGGGTAGTTTTGTTATGAAAGCACTTCACGTTGGTAGTGACACCATGCTTTCACGTATTGTTCAGATGGTGAGTGATGCTCAACGAAGCCGCGCCCCTATTCAACGTTTAGCAGATACTGTATCTGGATGGTTTGTGCCTGCCGTGATTTTAATTGCCATGCTTTCTTTTATTTTGTGGGCATTGTTGGGGCCGCAACCATCACTTAGCTATGGCTTAATTGCTGCTGTATCTGTATTAATCATCGCTTGTCCCTGTGCCTTGGGCTTGGCAACTCCGATGTCTATCATGGTAGGAGTAGGGAAAGGTGCTCAGACTGGTGTATTGATTAAAAACGCGGAAGCGCTTGAGCGAATGGAAAAGGTGAACACGCTTGTTGTAGATAAAACAGGAACACTCACTGAAGGGCACCCCAAATTGACGCAGATTGTATCTGATCAAGGCTTAAATGAGGAAGAGGCATTAGCGCTAGCGGCATCACTTGAACATCAAAGCGAACATCCGCTTGCCAAAGCCATCGTGAGGGCTGCAAAGGAAAAACAGTTGGCTCTTGAACCAGTCCAAAATTTTGACGCCCCAACTGGGAAAGGAGTAGTGGGTAAAGTAAATGGTCATCGTGTTGCCATTGGTAATATCAAATTAATGCAAGAGCATGGGAACGATAATACTTCTCTTTTTACAAAAGCAGATGCGCTCCGTGCCAAAGGTGCCTCTGTGATGTTTATGGCTATCGATGATAAAACAGTAGCCCTTTTGGTAGTGGAAGATCCAATTAAATCAACAACCCCTGAAACCATCCACTCACTTCAACAAAGTGGCATTGAAATTTACATGCTGACAGGGGATAGTAAAAAAACAGCAGAAGCTGTGGCAGGTACACTTGGCATAAAAAAGGTAGTGGCTGAAATCATGCCTGAGGATAAAAGCCGTATTATAAGTGAATTAAAGGATAAAGGACTCACTGTTGCAATGGCAGGAGATGGGGTGAATGACGCACCGGCACTGGCACGAGCTGATATTGGTATTGCCATGGGAACAGGGACTGATGTGGCTATTGAGAGTGCTGGTATTACATTATTGCATGGGGATTTGCGTGGTATTGTCAAGGCTCGTCGTTTATCAGAAGGGACCATGAGTAATATACGCCAGAATCTCTTCTTTGCTTTTATTTATAACATCTTGGGTGTACCTTTGGCTGCAGGAATCTTGTATCCATTCACAGGCTTACTATTAAGTCCAATCATCGCTGCACTTGCTATGGCGCTTTCTTCTGTATCCGTTATTATCAATGCGCTGAGGCTACGGCGGATAACACTGTGAAGAATGTAATTTGGCAAAGAAGATAAAAAGTTGAATTAAAGATAGATGCTAATACTGGTAAAATCACTCACGAATAAAATATTGATTAAACGTCCATTACACACAAAAAACAATACTGTTATCGTGCACCATTCATAGGGCATGGCTATGGAATGTCATTGAAAAATAAGCGAAACTAGAAAGATAGTGATGAGCATTAAAATCTCTATTAATTAACGTTGACTTAACCTAAATACTTAAATATTTTTGGCAGGAGGTATCTATTTATGTGCCATATACGCTCATTAAAAACAAGTCTTTTTTTCATTCTCTTATTCGTTATCTCTTTATGCTCTTCTTGTGCGTCGGTCGACTCCAAAGAAAGCCAAAATAAAGAGCCAAGAAAAGGACGATTTGGAGGTTACCATCCCCATGTGCACGGTCCTGGGCGCCATTAAAGTGAATTTAACCAAAATTTATTGAATCCAGAGAGACGTGTTTTCTTCATGGATACACTAATGGTTTTTTGAAATCATGTTACTTTGATCATAAGCTCTATATCAAAACCAAAGAAATGGCCTTTATCGGCATTTATAGCAAAGGGGGCGTGTCGTCTACCCCAATAATCAATGGTTTGGCCTCCACTATACTGGCCAACACGAGAAATACATCACCTAAAAAAAGAATCCGCATCGAATCATCACCTGGATAGAGCTGTTAATTATTCACTGCATAAAAGAAATTCAATGATTCCAGTGAATTATTAAGCTAATTTTTGCCATTCTATAGGGTACAGAGGGTATTCTCTTAAAGCAAATCAGGATACACTAAATAAGTGATACTGGGCATGGTATTTTTTAAAAGGTGAGGGATGCGTTACATCGGTTTAGCCATTATTCTATTAATACACTTCCTTTGTAATGAAGTGATGGCTGCTGCTCCACTAACGTTTAAGCAAGCATTAGATATTGCTTACCGAAATAACCCTGAATTGCAAGCAGAAATCGATAGAGCCCAAGCGATGCGCGGGGTTTTTATTCAAAGCGGTCTTTATCCCAATCCGCAATTAACTTTAACTGCCGAAAATTTTGGTGGTTCAGGTAGTTATAGTAGTTATGAAGCAGCAGAAACAACTTTTTCCGCCACTCAACCCATTCCTTTGGGGCATCGCCTTCAGTATCTAAAAAAAGCAACTTATGCGGATTACTTAGCATCTCTTGCCCAGATTAAAGTGCAAAAGGCCACCCTGTATGTGGCGGTTGGGGTAGCTTACGTGGACGCGCTGTATGCGGAGCAATGGCATCGCGTGACGAAAAAACTAATTCGACTGAATCTAGACATTGTGGCAGCCATTGAACGACGGGTTAAGGCAGGTGCTGGGTCTGAATTGGACTTGCGATTAGCCCAAATACGGTTGGGTGAGGCTCGAATTCAGGAAAATAAAGCGGCACGTGACGCGTTGTTCCAACGAGCCAAACTGGCTCGGTCATTAGGTGACGGGCTAAGAATAGATAGACCCTTGGTGGATAAGGGCTTGCCGGGCATTTCACTTAATTGGCCCAAATTATTAAAACACTTACCTCAAAGCCCGCAGCTCCTGCAAATGCAACTGCAATTGCAAGCCAAGCGTGCGACGATTACGGCAGTAAAAAAGTCCGTTTGGCCGGATTTAAACATACAACTCGGTGGCCGTCATTTTTCTGATGACGGCAGTAATGCTGCCGTGATGTCCGCTTTTGCGGAAGTGCCAGTTTACAATAGAAATCAAGGCAAAATCCTGACTGCAGAGGCGCAATACACGCAAACGTCCCATGACTTTCAAGGAACGCGACTTGATGTGCGTCAAAATGTGTACAATGCCTTTTTACAAGCCCAGCAAAGTCACTATGAAGCGAGTTTAGTCACCGATTCACTATTACCTTTAGCACGTAAATCAATAACACTCGCGCAAGAGGGTTATCAAATGGGGCGTTACACGTATATTGAGTTATTCACAGCACTCAATACCTTGTATGAAGAAGAGCGTCATTACCAGCAAGCCCATGCGGATTATCATAAAGCACTAATTCAGCTGGTAGGGCTTTTAGGATTAAATCCTGTTAAGGAGAGTCAATGAAATTTCTAAAGTTATTCATTCTCCCGATTCCATTACTGATTCTTTTATTTGGTTTAAGTTCCTTTTCATTATGGGCAAGTGGAGATACTCATGCGGTTGAGGAAAACAATCACCAAGACACCATGGAAAAAGGGCCCAATGGGGGACGTTTGCTAAAAGAAGGGAACATAGCCCTTGAGCTGTTAATATTTGAACGAGGGATGCCTCCTCATTTTCGTGCTTATCTTTATCAAAATGGAGAGTTGATTTCACCCGATAAGGCCCATTTAACGGTTCAATTGCTCCGCTTCAATGACAAAAAAGAAGAGATTACCTTTATTCCTGTTGAGCATTTTTTACAAAGCAATCAAGTGATTCGAGAACCTCATTCTTTTGATGTGACGGTGCAATTAGAGCTTAATGGAACACGTTACAATTGGCGTTACTCAAGCTATGAAGGTCGCGTAAAAATAGTATCAGGCATTCTAAAAGCGGCTGACATTCAAATTGCTACAGCTCAGAGCCAAACCATTAAGACCCAATTAAAGGTGGTCGGAAAAATTGTTCCTAATCGCGACACCCTAACTCCTATTTATGCACGCTATTCGGGCATCATTAAATCAATGACTAAAAATCTCGGTGATGAAGTCACTAAAGGAGACGTATTAGTCACCATTGAAAGCAATGAGAGTTTGCAAAACTACAGCATTACTGCCCCAATGACTGGGACTATTGTGCAAAAATATGCAACGAATGGCGAGTTGGCTCAAAACACCAAACCCATTTATGAGGTGGCCAATTTAGCCACGGTGTGGGCCGATTTTACCTTGTATCGCAAAGAGTCCCCTCTTGTGAAGCAAGGGATGGAAGTGACTGTCACGGGCGATGAAGGACAACCAAAGTCCACCAGCACGATTTCTTACATTGCACCTTTAGGCATCGAAGACAGTCAAACCACGTTAGCACGTGCGGTTTTATCTAACGAACCACGAGTCTGGTTACCAGGAATGTATGTGAATGCGGCCATTACCATTAAAGAAAAAAAAGTACCAGTGGCGGTCCTTCTTTCGGCCATCCAGCGCATGGATAAACAAGAGGTGGTTTTTGTCCAGCAAGGGGATTATTTTGAAGCGACACCCGTTACTTTAGGTGAAAAAGACGACCAATGGGCAGAAGTGGTGTCAGGGCTTGATGCTGGCCAGCGTTATGTCAGTAAAAACAGCTTTTTTATGAAGGCTGAGTTAGGCAAGGAAGGCGCGAGCCATGAGCACTAAGGATTGAGATGCTTGAAAAAATTATTCGCTTTTCTCTAAAACATCGTTGGTTTGTTCTTTTATTCACCTTGGTGATTGCAGCGCTCGGCGTCTACAACTTTCAACGTTTGCCCATTGATGCCGTTCCTGATATTACCAACGTGCAAGTGCAAATTAATACTCAAGCTTCAGGCTATTCGCCCTTTGAGGTGGAGCAACGCATTACTTTTCCTATTGAGTTAGCGATGAGTGGGCTACCTAATCTCGATTATACGCGTTCTTTGTCGCGTTATGGGTTATCGCAAGTCACGGTGGTCTTTAAAGACGGCACGAATATTTATTTTGCGCGTCAGTTAATTAATGAACGTTTGCAAGAGGTTAGGGATAAACTACCGCCCGAAGCGGAAACCACTCTAGGCCCCATATCGACAGGTCTTGGTGAGATTTTTATGTATACTGTCACCAATAAACCTAATGTGCCTGTGTCCCAGCGTTACAATCCCACTGAACTTCGTACCATTCAGGATTGGATTATTAAGCCTCAACTACGAAATGTGGAAGGCGTTGCGGAGGTCAATACCATTGGTGGTTATGAAAAGCAATTTCATATTACGCCCGATCCCATGAAACTGGTTCGCTATCGTTTAAGTTTGAACGATGTGGTAGAAGCGCTTACGCGCAATAATGCCAATGTGGGCGCAGGTTACATTGAAACCAATGGGGAGCAAAACTTAATTCGCGTGCCCGGTCAAGTAAAAAATATTCCGGACATTGAAAATATTGTGATTGCCAGTTTTGAAGGCACACCGGTTCGTATCCGTGATGTGGCAGATGTTGCTTTAGGTAAAGAGTTGCGTACAGGCGCTGCAACAGAGAACAGTAAAGAAGTGGTTTTAGGCACGGTGTTTATGTTGATGGGAGAAAACAGCCGAACCGTTTCTGAGCGCGTGGCCGCCAAAATGAAAGACATTAACAAATCCTTGCCTCAAGGTGTTGAAGCAGTCACGGTGTATAATCGAACCTTGCTGGTGAATGCCACGATTAATACGGTGAAGAACAATCTTCTTGAAGGCGCCTTATTAGTTTGTGTCATTTTATTTTTATTTTTGGGAAATATTAGGGCCGCCCTTATTACGGCGATGGTCATTCCTTTATCCATGTTACTCACCATCACCGGCATGGTGAGTAATCAAATCAGTGCCAATTTAATGAGTTTAGGAGCACTTGATTTTGGTTTGATTGTGGATGGTGCGGTCATTATCGTTGAAAACTGCATTAAACATTTAGGTGAGCAACAGCATGCACTGCAGCGAGTTTTAAATCTGGAAGAGCGCTTAAAAGTGATTGCCTATGCGACCACCGAAGTCATAAGGCCCAGCATCTTTGGCGTGTTCATTATTACGGTGGTTTATTTGCCGATTTTAACGTTAACGGGTGTGGAAGGAAAAATGTTTTTACCGATGGCTCAAACCGTCATCATCGCCTTGTTGGCCTCCATGCTTTTTGCATTGACGTTTATTCCTGCAGCCGTTGCAATTTTTCTTCGAGGACGTGTCCAGGAAAAAGAAAATTGGCTCGTGCATCACCTGTCAAAAGTCTATGCTAAAGTGTTACGCCGTAGTTTTCATGCAAGGCGATGGGTCATTAGTGCGGCAGTGGTTTTAGTGGTCATCAGTTTGCTCCTTGCTTATCGCTTAGGTGGGGAATTTATTCCAAGCCTGGATGAAGGCGATATTGCGATGCATGCGATGCGCATTCCAGGCACCAGTTTGACTCAAGCCCTGGCCATGCAAGATTTGGTGGAAGAACGGGTGCGGCAATTTCCTGAAGTCAAAAACGTGTTTGCAAAACTTGGAACGGCAGAGGTAGCCACCGATCCCATGCCACCGAACGTGGCAGATACTTTTATTATCTTAAAACCTCGAAAAGAGTGGCCCAATCCCAAAAAAACCAAGCAAGAGTTAGTGCAGGAAATTGAACAGGCGGTACAACAAATTCCTGGTAATAATTATGAGTTTACCCAGCCGATTCAAATGCGTTTTAATGAACTTATTTCTGGGGTGCGAAGCGATGTGGCGGTGAAGGTATTCGGCGATGACATGGATACCTTGCTAGAAATAGCTGAATCGATAAGTGCGCAATTAAAAAAGGTACCCGGGGCTGCAGATGTCAAGGTCGAGCAAGTCAGTGGCTTGCCGCTTTTAACCATTGCGATTAATCGCGATATGCTCGCCCGTTACGGTTTACAAATAGGTAGTGTGCAAGATGCGATTGTGATTGCTACAGGCGGCAAAAAAGGTGGGGAGCTTTTTGAGGGAGATAAACGTTTTGATTTAATTGTACGCCTACCTGAATCATTGCGCTCCGATCCGAATGTATTACGACAAATCTTTATTCCTTTGCCTCCTGCTAAAGACGGTGAGCGCCATTTCATTCCTCTGAATGAAGTGGCGAAAATGGTGAGAAGCGAGAGCCCTAATCAAATCAGTCGCGAAAGCGGTAAACGTCGCGTGGTCGTCAGTGCGAACGTAAGAAATCGTGATTTAAGTTCGTTTGTCAATGAGGCCAAACAACGCATTGAGCAAAATGTCAAAATACCCAGTGGGTATTGGATAACCTGGGGTGGGCAATTTGAACAATTGCAATCGGCCTCTCAACGACTACAAATTGTAGTGCCTATTACCTTATTGGGCATTTTCCTACTGCTGTTTATGAGCTTTGGTAGAGTAAGAGATGCGCTTTTGGTGTTTAGCGGCATTCCTTTAGCATTAACAGGCGGTGTACTCGCCTTATGGTTACGGGGGATCCCCTTATCCATTTCCGCGGGAGTCGGGTTTATTGCCTTATCAGGAGTTGCGGTGCTAAACGGCTTGGTAATGATTACTTTTATCAATAAACTACACGAGCAAAAAAAAATGTATTTAAAAGACGCGGTATTGCAAGGCTCACTGGCGCGTCTTCGTCCGGTATTAATGACAGCCTTAGTGGCTTCTTTGGGCTTTGTACCAATGGCATTAGCGACCGGTACAGGCTCTGAAGTGCAACGGCCTTTAGCCACGGTGGTGATTGGCGGTATTATTTCTTCGACTTTCCTGACTTTGTTGGTATTGCCTGGTTTGTATTATGTGTTTCATGAGCGACGTAAAAAGCCATTGATGAAGAAATCAGGCGAGGAAACCTAATTTATGCTGAGAGATACACAGTTTGTAATATCTGAGTGTTTTAGAGTTAATAATTAGAATTATCTTAGTAATTTATAAAAAATCGAGGATTAAAAAATGGAACATATTAAATATGGATTTGGAAAAAAAGTATTATATTCTTTTGACGATACAGTAAAAAAAGTTACAGAAGGGCTTCAAAAAGAAGGATTTGGAGTCCTGACCACTATAGATGTATCAGCAACGCTGAAAAAAAAGTTAAATCAAGATATGCCTCCTTATCAAATTCTTGGTGCATGCAATCCTCAATTTGCTCATCATGCTTTAGCTAAGGAACCCTCTATAGGTTTGCTTCTACCTTGTAATGTAGTCGTACGTCAAGATAACCTTGGCAACGTATATGTTGAATTTATGGATCCTAAAGCAGTATTGGAATTAGTCAGCAATTCGGAGATAAATCATATTGCTCTTGAAGTGAAGGAACGACTCGAGAGAGTATTGAGTGCAATGTAATCAATAAATTACCTCACTAAGAAAATAAACACTGCTTAGATACGTCATTGCAGTCAATGTGGGAAATCATTATGACAACACCTTTAACCTTAACGACCTTTTTTGTTGCAGGGCTTGATTGTCCTGCTGAAGAGCAATTAATTAGGCGACAATTACAAACAATTCCGGAAATCGAAAAGATGGATTTTAACTTCATTGCCGAAGAAGTGACGATTCATCATCGTTTAAATACGATTGAGCCACTCCAGAGACAAATTGAAGCATTGGGCATGAGTGTTCGCACCAAAAGCAGCACTAAAAGTGATAGCCCAAAAGAGGCCAATGATTTTTCTTGGTGGTGGCTTGCTGTAGCTGGATTGTTGGCTCTTTTCTCGGAAGTGCTCTCCTATTTATTTGGGACCGAGAAGTCAGTTTGGGTAGCGGCATTGGCATTAGTGGCTATGGCCATAAGTGGACCGCCTACCTTCAAAAAGGGTTGGCTTGCTCTGCGCACGAAAGCCTTGAATATCAACAGCTTGATGATGATTGCAATAACAGGTGCCATACTCATCGGCGAATGGCCGGAAGCGGCGATGGTCACCGTGTTATTTGCATTGGCTGAGCGTATTGAACGCTACTCATTGGATAAAGCACGATTAGCCATTCGAAGCCTGATGCAGATTGCACCGGATGAAGCAACCGTCAAAACGACGGAAGGAAAATGGCAAAAATTAGCGGTCGAGAACATCAAGTCAGGTGCAATTATCCTGGTTAAGCCAGGTGAGCGGATTGCCTTGGACGGCGTTATTGTGAGTGGCCAAAGTAGCGTTAATCAAGCGCCCATTACTGGTGAGTCGATGCCTGTGAGCAAACAAACAGGAGACAGTGTGTTTGCCGGTACGCTCAATGAGCGAGGCTCCTTTGAAGTGAAGGTGACCAAAGAATCAGGCGATACCCTGTTGGCTAAAATTGGCAAAGCAATAGAACAAGCACAAGCAGAGCGGGCACCAACCCAGCGATTTGTTGATGAGTTCGCCAAATATTACACGCCAATCATGGTGCTCATTGCAGTAGCCGTTGCTCTGATTCCACCAATTGCATTGGGGTATCCTTTTTATGATTGGCTGTATAAGGCACTCACCTTGCTTGTAATCGCTTGCCCTTGTGCGTTGGTTATTTCAACGCCTGTGACCGTAGTAAGTGGCTTGGCAGCGGCAGCTCATCACGGACTTCTTATCAAGGGCGGAAGTTATTTAGAAATCGGCTATCAGTTAAAACTCATTGCGCTGGATAAAACGGGAACACTGACTGAAGGAAAGCCGGTGGTCACGGATTTTATTGCCTATGAAAGCACGCAAACCAAAGGTGATTTACTGCTCTTGGCAGCCAGTTTAGACAGTCACTCCGAACATCCTGTTGCCCACGCTTTGGTCGAATACTGGCGAGAAGAACAACCAACGGGGTCGTTATTGACGGTGAGTCGGTTTGAAGCAATTCCTGGTCGGGGCGTCATGGGGAGCGTCAATAATGAGCAGTATTTTGTTGGGAATCATCAGCTGGCTGAAGACAATGGGGTGTGTAATTCCGGTATCGAAAAACAACTTGCTCAGTTAGAGCAAGAAGGAAAGACCACAGTTATTTTAAGTAATGACACAACCGTGTTGGCTATTTTTGCAGTAGCGGATACCCTTCGTTCAACCAGCCAATTAGCCATCCAATCCTTGCATCAACGTGGCATCAAAACAGCCATGTTAACTGGAGATAATGCCGTCACCGCTGCCGCTATTGCCAAAGAGGTGGGAATTGATGAAGTCAATGCCAATATCTTGCCTACAGAGAAGCTGAATGCCATGAACGCCCTGTTGGCTCATTACCACACCGTGGGTATGGTTGGTGATGGCATTAATGATGCCCCTGCACTTGCAAAGGCAACGATTAGTTTCGCGATGGGAAAAGGGACTGATACCGCACTTGAAACAGCGGATGTGGCCCTGATGAACGATAATTTAGCGATGCTGTCTTTTTTTATCGATTTAAGTCATAAAACAGCTCGGGTGCTACGTCAAAATATCAGTTTATCGATTGCTATCAAGGTTGTTTTTTTCATCTTGGCTTTGGCTGGGTTGGCGACACTTTGGATGGCGGTTTTTGCCGATATGGGAGCAAGTCTCATTGTTGTTGCGAATGGTTTGCGATTGTTGAATTTTCAAAATAAAAACACCAGTTAAAATGGTAAGAGGTTGTTTCCTATCATGCCTCTGGAGAGATTCATTTAGGGTTTCGTTAAGCAGGACATCATAGGATTCAGTATGTTATGATGACCGATGCAACGATTTTTATTTGTGGAAATGGAGATGTAAATGAACCCTATCGGATTTAAAACAATTTTTGTTTTTATTGGCTTACTCATTTTAGGATGCGGTTTAATGTCTTGTAATAAAACAACCCCTGCCGAGACTCATCCTGAAGGAGCTTATGAGGGTGGTTTTGGTGGTGATGGTGGCCATATACACCAAAATGGATAACAAGGGATTTTATAATCTACTCAGGGATGAATAATGGAACTCAATGCATGGTTTATAGGCGTTTTGGGTGTATTTGTTATTCTGTTAATTGGCCTCATGTTTCTCTTTAGAAAAAAGAGGCATTTGCGATTTGTCATCGCCCTATTCATTTTCCTCATCTTAGGAGCGATTTTTTTGCATGGTGTTTCCTTTACGTTGCATTAGAGTGTGTGGCAGGGATTTTTAATTAAAAAATGGATGCACGGTACCGTAATAAGGATGTGTATGAGGCGGATGCTATTACTGTTTTTATTTTTAACGGGATTATAATCATTTATCTCAATGAAAAATAAAATGAAGCAGTTTTTCTAGAGATAAGGAAAGGATTAAAATGGCCTTGTAACAGATGGCCTTATGTTTAAAATTTATTTTACCGATGAAGGGTAACCTTACATTACTCGTTGCCTCAGTTAAATCAGATACCTGTGCATGGAATTGTTTGGTTACATGGACCGTTATATCTGGTTTATAAATGGCTTGCCGGAATACAAGGCCAAACCGATTCTGATAAAAAGACGTTTGGATTTATCGATCATCAAATACACCAAGCCTTGTGGAGATTGGTTCATCGTAGACGCCCGAGAAAAAGTACAGCATGGAGGGAAAAGAAGTACTTTCGCTCTCAGGGTGCACGAGATTGGATATTTACTGCGAGAAACCCAAATAAAGATAGCAAAAGCACCTATATGGATTTATTTTTAATGAGTTCTGTTGCTATTAGAAGACATACCAAAATAAGGGTAGAGGCAACACCCTATGTTCCAGCCTATACAGAATATTTTAAGAAGCGCCAGCGCTACTTGAAACTATAGCGGCTAGAAACAAGGGATAAAGCATCAACCTCCTTATTATCATCAAATGAAGTAGACTGGATGGTTGGGTCAACCAAAGTTGGCCTTGCGAAGGCTTGAGCGGAGTGCGGCTAAAGTCGCATGCTCCGTTCTTATGGGACGGGGCTACAGTAATGTAGTCCTGTTACCAGATAGGACCCTGGATTTTTTAATAATTTATCTGCAGGTCATCATTTTCAAATAATGGAGTTTGCTTAATTTCTAAATTTCTTTGTTGTAATTGGTCAATTTTCACATAGGGACAATAATATGCATTAGCTATTACGGAATGGATATTAATAGTTGTTAAGTTTTTTGATCCCCTTACATATCTCTTATGAAATTCCCTTGGTGTATGTGTTACAAGAACGATAACATTTGCTCCTAACTTCGCGCCTTCATTTTTTAAAAAATTATTATCATCTTTTTCTAGATCTTTTAAAGAGGAGCGGATATCCATAACTTCATGTACATTTGGATTTTTAATAATCCCTAAGAAACGGCAATTTCCTGTAGGATAGGAAAAATACAAGTTAACATTTTTCGCATCTTCATTTACTTGACGTAATCCTCCACAGCCCGAATTCAAAAGAAGAATCATAAAGCTAATTAACCTCAGCTCGACATAAGGAATTTATTATTTTGTATTTTTGTATGAAGATGTAAAGAGGGTTTTCTTGGTTTAAGCATATAAGCCATGAGTCCCGCCAACAAATTAATGACAAAATTATCAGGTTTTCTGTGTCTTGAATGGTCGATATGACAAATTGACTTTAGTTGCTCTATTACCGTTTCAACCAGTCCACGGTGATTCAAAAAGAACTGGTCAAAAAGATTCATTGTTTTTTCTTTCATATTTCGCCTCACCCTGGTGATGAGGCGTAAGCCCTTTGCCAATAAGGACTCTGTTTTTTGTTTTGACAAATACCCCTTGTCCCCAGCAGCGAGTCCTTCAAGGTTTTTAAAGAGTTGTTCTAATGGGACCCGGTCATCTACATTGCCTTTGGTAATGCAAAAAGCCACTAACTCGCCCTCATGGTTAATCACTACATGAAGTTTGAACCCAAAAAACCACCCCATGGATGTCTTGCCTCGCTCGGCTATCCCATCAAAGGTCTTGTGACGATAAATGCGTTTATTATGGCAGACTGCAAGAGGTGTTGAGTCAACATAATACAAACCGGTTTTCTTACCCAATCGCGAGTAAAGATAGGCTGTTAACGGAATGAGAACGCTCGACATAATTTCTGTAAATCGATTGTAACTCACCAGCTCTGGGAAATAGTTCCTCATATCCTTCTGCACACAATCACGATAATAATCTTTAAAGGTACGGTAATGACTCAAATGAAATAAAATAACTAGCGTCATGATTTCACTGGCCGACATTCTACAAAACCGAGCACGCTTTCTATTGGGGGATGGAAGTATATAAAATGAACTTTCTTTAAACCATGCCTTGCAAAAATCATCAATATCACAGAATATTTCTACTATCGGTACCAACATCTTATTTCCTTATAAACTGGGGAGTTTTTAACGAACTAAAATGTACTTGGTACCGATGCTCATTGCAATATTGCTATTATTTAAAAATTTCTTATATCGAGTTGAGGTTA